>CBIFVZ010000011.1:0-66961 GCA_966185765.1 uncultured Enterobacteriaceae bacterium
CTCGGCTACGAACCGAGCGGTCGGAGGTTCGAATCCTCCTGGATGCACCATATTTCGTGGTATCGTTAGTCATGGCGGTGCCGAAGGAGAACGAGTGTTGTTCTCCTGCACGAAGGAGGATAACGTCGCATCAGCGACGGCCCACAGGGTGAGGCGAAGCCGAATCATCCTCCTGGATGCATCATCTCTTACAATGTCGCTTCAGCAGCGGTGTTGAAACGTCTTCAGCGCTACGGCGTTCAGGCAGCAGTAAACCCAATGCATCCATAGCTCAGCTGGATAGAGTACTCGGCTACGAACCGAGCGGTCGGAGGTTCGAATCCTCCTGGATGCACCATATTTTGCCGTGTTGTCAGTTATGGCAGTGCTAAGAGGAAGAAAGTATTTTCCTGCACAAAGGAGGGTAACATCACAGGCCCCCAGAGTGAGGCGAAGCGACTCAGCCTCCTGGATGCACCCTCTTCTCTGTATCATCCTGAGAACTTATCCACTCTCTCGCACGTTTATCCCACCCGGTCAAATCTGTTTCTACCAGCACATCAGTTTTCACTCACCCTCTTAGTTTTTTCGTCGGGTACCTGAACGACAGCCCAGCATTGCCTGAAAAACAGTCACGTACGTGATTATCGCATTTGCAATTAGCGACTTTCCACACAGTTTACGATAAAGTAACATCCTGATATTTTCCGGTGTGAGGGCAGTATGTACGATCGTTACGACGGGCTGATTTTTGATATGGACGGTACCATTCTTGATACCGAGCCAACGCATCGTAAAGCCTGGCGTGAGGTACTCGGGCGCTATGATTTGCGTTTTGATGAGTCTTCCGTCGTTGCACTCAATGGCTCTCCCACCTGGCGTATCGCCCAGCACATCCTTGAGCAAAATCAGGCCAGTTTCGATCCTTATGTATTAGCAGAGGAGAAAACGGCGGTAGTCAAAGCTATGCTGTTAGACAGCGTACAGCCGTTACCGCTGATTGATGTTGTGAAACAATGGCACGGACGCAGGCCGATGTCGGTCGGTACAGGCAGCGAGAGCGCCGTAGCAGAGGCTTTGCTGACCCATCTTGGGCTTCGGCACTACTTTGCAGCCGTTGTCGCCGCCGATCATATTCAACACCCCAAACCTGCGCCGGATACTTTTCTACGTTGCGCTGAGCTGATGGGCGTAGCGCCGCAAAAATGCGTGGTGTTTGAGGATGCCGACTTTGGTCTTCAGGCCGCCCGCGATGCCGGTATGGATGCTGTGGATGTTCGCCTGCTGTGAGCGACACTTTATCGCTTCTCTCCCTGTTCTCCAGTAGTTTTCTCAGCGCCACGCTGTTGCCCGGCAGCTCGGAAGCGCTGTTAGTCGCCTTACTGGTGGCCGGGAAGAGCACGCCCTGGCTACTGATTGTGGTGGCGACAGTAGGCAATACTTTGGGGGGACTGACTAATGTGATCATCGGGCGGGTATTTCCACTGCGTGAACGTTCGCGTTGGCAGGAGAAAGCAGTGAGTTTGCTGCGGCGGTTTGGTCCGGCGGCTTTACTGCTTAGTTGGGCACCAGTGATAGGCGATCTGTTGTGCCTGCTGGCAGGTTGGTTGCGTCTGGCCTGGAGGCCGACGATATTTTTTCTGTGTCTGGGTAAAGCGCTGCGCTATATCGTGGTGACGGTGCTTACGCTACAGGGCATGGCATGGTGGCAGTAATTGAAGTGATTGATGACCTTTAATCGGCAACCATTACAATTATGCTAAATAAAAATGTATTCGACAGGCGGAGGTCAATTTGATCCCGGACGTATCACAGGCGCTGGCCTGGCTGGAAGCACACCCTCACGCGGTGAAGGGTATTGGGCGGGGCCTTGAGCGTGAAACGCTGCGCGTCACGCCTCAGGGAGAGTTGGCACGTACCGGTCATCCGGAAGTGTTGGGTTCAGCGCTCGCGCATAAGTGGATCACGACTGATTTCGCAGAAGCGCTACTGGAGTTCATTACGCCAGTGGATGGCGACGTTGACCATATGCTGACGTTTTTACGCGACGTACACCGTTATACGGCGCGCCATCTTGGGGATGAACGCATGTGGCCGCTCAGTATGCCGTGCTTCATTGACGACGGTCAGGCCATTGAGCTTGCGCAATATGGCACGTCAAATATTGGGCGCATGAAGACGCTTTACCGTGAAGGACTCAGAAACCGCTATGGCGCGTTGATGCAGACCATCTCAGGTGTACATTACAATTTCTCATTGCCGTTAGCTTTCTGGCAGGCGCGAGAGGGCGTAACGGATGCCGCGAGCGGTAAAGCCGTTATTTCGGACGGTTATTTCCGCCTTATCCGTAACTACTACCGTTTTGGCTGGGTCATTCCGTATCTGTTTGGTGCTTCCCCGGCAATCTGCTCTTCGTTCTTGCAAGGTAAACCGACTGCGCTGGCGTTTGAGAAGAGCGGGTGTGGAATGTACTATCTGCCGTATGCGACCTCGCTGCGTTTGAGCGATCTGGGTTACACCAATAAATCGCAAAGTAATCTGGGTATCACCTTTAATCACCTCGACACTTACGTGGCGGGCCTGAAGCAGGCTATCAAAACGCCGTCAGAGGAGTTTGCACGCATTGGTCTGAAAAAAGACGGCAAACTGCTCCAGCTTAATACTAACGTGCTGCAGATTGAGAATGAGCTTTATGCGCCGATTCGCCCGAAACGCGTTACGCACGCAGGCGAAACGCCGTCAGATGCGCTGCAGCGTGGCGGTATCGAATACATTGAAGTGCGCTCGCTTGATATTAATCCCTTCTCACCCACTGGCGTGGACGAGCAGCAGGTGCGTTTCCTTGACCTGTTTATGATCTGGTGTGCGTTAGCCGATGCGCCTGAAATGAGCAGCGCTGAACTACAGTGCACGCGCGTTAACTGGAATCGCGTTATTCTCGAAGGGCGCAAGCCGGGGCTGACGCTGGGTGTGGGCTGTGAAACGACACAATTCCCGCTACAGGATATCGGTAAGAACCTGTTCCACGATTTGAACCGGGTGGCACAGACCCTGGATACTATCTCCGGCGGTAGCGAGTATCGCGACGTGTGCGATGCGCTGGTTGCTTCTTTTGACGATCCGGCGTTAACGTATTCAGCACGTATTCTGAGCATGATGCTGGAACACGGCATTGGTGGTACCGGGCAGATGCTGGCAGAAAAATACCGCGATATGCTGATGCATGAGCCACTGTCTATACTGAGCGAAGCAGATTTCCAGGAGGAACATGATGCATCGTGGGCACGACAGCGTGCGTTAGAAGCGGCAGATACAGAGCCGTTTGAGAGCTGGCTTGCAAAACAGATGTGACAGAAAAGAAAAAGGCCACATCAATGTGGCCAAATTTTCATCTCTGATGACAGGGATGATGATAACAAATGCGCGTCTTTCATATGTTCAGACTCGCCCCGGAACCAATAGTTCATTTAATTTTTAAAAAAATCACTTGTCGGAGGTGACCAGATGCCATTGTTGGATAGCTTTACTGTTGACCATACGCGGATGGGGGCACCTGCGGTGCGTGTGGCAAAAACCATGCATACCCCGCACAACGACACCATCACCGTGTTCGATCTGCGTTTTTGCATCCCAAACAAAGAGGTGATGCCGGAAAAAGGTATCCATACGCTGGAGCACCTGTTCGCAGGCTTTATGCGCAATCACCTTAATGGCAACGGTGTAGAAATTATCGATATCTCGCCAATGGGCTGTCGTACTGGTTTTTACATGAGCCTGATTGGTCAGCCGGATGAACAGCGCGTTGCAGATGCCTGGAAAGCGGCGATGGAAGATGTGCTGAAGGTCAAAGAGCAGAACCAGATCCCGGAGTTGAACGTATACCAGTGCGGCACGTATCAGATGCATTCACTGGCAGAAGCGCAGGATATTGCTCGCCATATTATTGACCACGGCATTACCGTGAACAGTAATGATGAGTTGGCACTGCCAAAAGAGAAACTGCAGGAATTGCATATCTAGTCGTAAGCAGGAATCAAAAAGGGGCGAAAGCCCCTTCAGATTGCTGACAAAGAAGGAAAAAACGTGGTTTTTCCTTCTTTGTGGTTAGCAGATGAAAATCAATGAATTGATTTTCCTTATTTTTTATTGGGTGTCATTCACCCTGTCTGAGACAGGATGAGGTAAGGCATCAGTCTCAAGGGGCGAAAGCCCCTTTTTGTTAGTTGCGATTGACTCAGTGCGCACCGCCACCACCACCGCCTGCGCCAAAAGGCGGTTTGGCAAACCACACCAGACCTGTGAGCAGCAGGAATACTCCCGCAGAGACCCAGAAAATTTCATTGGCAGAAATGATCAGCCCCTGATTGGTTATCTGTTGAGCTATCCAGCCCGATGCCTGTTGCTGGCTTAATCCCATGCCCTGCAACTGGTCGTAGATTGCCTGCGAATTAGGATTATAGGACGTAACAGACTCGGTGAGCTGTGCATGGTGCATGGCCTCACGGTTTGTCCACATCGTGGTCGTAATTGATGTCCCGATGGAGCCTGCCAGCGTGCGGGTAAAGTTAGACAGGCTGGATGCCGCCGCCAGTCGCTCCGGCGGTAGCCCGGACAGCGTAATTGTCGTCAGCGGCATAAAGAAGCAGGCCACGGCAAAACCCTGTATAAACTGCGGCCACGCCGAGGCAGCAAAGTCCATACCCGGTTCAAAGGTCCAGGCTCGCCAGTAGAAGCACACCGCATACATTATAAAACTGAAAGTGACCAGACGGCGCATATCCAGCTTATGGGAAAAACGGCCAATAATCGGCGACAGGATGACCGGAATGATCCCCACCGGCGCTGAGGCCAGCCCAGCCCATGTCGCGGTGTAGCCATACACTTCCTGCAACAGCTGTGGCAGCAGCACAATACTGCCGAAGTAGAGCATGTAGGCGAGGCTGATACACAGGCAGCCGATGGTGAAATTGCGCGATTTAAAAAGCGACAAATCCACTATTGGGTTTTTATCGGTCAGCTCCCAGACAATCAGGAAGCTGATGGTCACCACGGCGACAATGGTCAGCACGATAATTTCGGTGGAGTTAAACCAGTCCAGTTCTTTACCCTGGTCCAGCATTATCTGCAAGCTACCGATACCTACTACCAGCAGGGCGAGGCCCACGGCATCGATGCGCCGTTTTTCGGTACGCGTCTCGCGCCCGCGCAGCGTCTGCAGCGCCAGCACCACAACGACAATACCAATCGGTATATTAATAAAGAAAATCCAGCCCCAGTGGTAGTTGTCGCTTATCCAGCCGCCGAGTATCGGGCCAAAAATAGGGGCCACGATAACCGTCATCGACCAGAGTGCCAGCGCAATATTGCGTTTAGCCGGTGGGTAGTTGCTAAGCAGCAGACTCTGGGATAGCGGAATCAGCGGACCGGCGACTACACCCTGAATCACGCGAAAAAAAATCAGCATGCCGAGGCTATTAGAAATTCCACAGGCCCAGGAAGCGGCAGCGAATGCGACCGTTGACCACAGGAACAGGCGGACTTCACCAAAGCGTTTCGCCAGCCAGCCGGTCAGGGGGATGGAAATAGCATTGGCTACCCCAAATGAGGTGATAACCCACGTACCCTGGCTCAGCGATGAACCCAGGTTACCGGCGATAGTGGGAATAGCCACGTTAGCAATAGTGGAATCCAGCACCTGCATAAAGGTCGCAAGCGAGAGTGCGATGGTCATAATGACCAGTTGTGCACCCTCAAGCGGTTTTTGTTGTTGCACGGAAGTCTCCCGCCACGTCAGCCTTCGTTTGCCCGGATGATGTCGGCGATAAGTTTATTCACCGGATCGAGCTTGATCTCACGCGCATCGCTGGTATAGGCCGCACCCTGACGCTGTTGGTTGGCAAGTACCAGGCCATCACGGTTACGGGTATCTACTTTTACCAACATCGACAGACCAATACGCAGTGGGTGCTGCTCCAGCTGTTTTTGGTCAAGCTCAATACGCACGGGCAGGCGTTGTACGACTTTTATCCAGTTACCTGTGGCGTTCTGAGCAGGCAGCAGTGAGAAGGCGCTGCCGGTGCCCATATCCAGCCCAACCACCTTACCGGTATATTTCACATCATCGCCATAGATATCGCTGATAAGGGTAGCGCTCTGGCCGATGCGCATATGGGCAATCTGGGTTTCTTTAAAGTTAGCATCCACCCAAAGATTGGTAGACGGCACAATAGCCATCAGCGAGCTGGTGGTGCCAATCTGTGCACCAACCTGTACGGCACGGCGCGAAACGTAGCCGGTCATCGGGCTAACAATGCGGGTACGCTGTAGCGCCAGCCAGGCGTTACGAACTTCAGTCGCGGCCTGCTGTACGGCAGGTTGTTCTTCCAGACGTGTGCCAAGGATCATGGCCTGATTGGCGTTGTATTGCTGTACGGCCACATCCAGCTGTGCCTGGGCGCTGGCAACGGCGTCACGTGAGTGCTGCAATTCTTCACGACCAATGAGGTTGGCATTACCCAGCGGGACACGGCGGCGCAAATCGCTTTGCGCTTGTGATAGCGCGGTACGCTTCACTTCAATATTGGCCTGATACTGTTTGTTATTAATAATGAGCTGGCGCGTCTGACGCACACTTGAGGCGAGCTGAGTCTTGGCCTTCTCAAACGCCTGCTGGGCATCGGTGGCGTCGAGCGTCACCAGCACATCCCCTTGTTTTACAAAATCGGTATCCTCTACCCAGACTTTAGTTACGCTACCGGCGACCTGGGACATGATTTGTACCTGGTTGCCTGCTACGTAGGCATCATCGGTTTCCTGATAATGACGTAAAACCAGATACCACCACACACCATATGCCACTGCCAGAATGATAAAAATCAGCGTCAACAGAAGCAGAGCGCCTTTGCGCTTGCTTTTTTTTGGCGGCTGAGGATTTTGAGCTTCCGCATGTGCGCTCATGCTTTTCTCCACACTTTTATTATATTGGCCGCGTTTTGCGGGCCGCTCAGTCAGACAGGCCAGCATGGTGAGATGCTGGCCTGCGGAAATTATATTAGTTGGGATGTGTCAGAACGAAAGCGTCAGCGCGGTTAGCGGACCGCTTCTGGTTCGAAATTAGCTTCGTCCATTTTGTCCAGGCGCGTGAGCAATTTGCGTGTGATTTGCTCCAGCTGATCCTTTTCACTGCTGGAAAGGGATGACCAGAGCTGGTGCAGGCAGCTGTGCTGCGGCGGCAGAACTTCACGCAGGAATTCATGACCCTTTTCAGTCAGGTGCAAATGCAGGCAACGTCTGTCGTTGTCACTTTCACGGCGTTCGATCCAGCCGCGCTTTTCCAGTTCGTCAGCAATACGGGTTGCGTTGGTACGTGAAGACCCCAGTGCACAGCTCAGCTCGCTTGGCTGAATGCTGTGATTCTCCTGAGATTCCAGCGTGATTAACGCCATAAACAGCGTCTCGTTTATTCCCTGCGCCTTAAGCATTTTATTGCGGTTTTCCAGCAATTTGCCCTGCATATGCATACACAGGCGTGTGAGTAGAATTTCCTGGTACGGAAAATCTTCATGGCGGCTGGCGCGAAATTTTAACATTTGTTCTATGGGAGAAAACGAACTATCCATTTTGGCATAACCTCATTAATTGCGGCCGATATAGTAACCACGGTAACAAATAAAGTAAATGTATTATTGTTAAGTGTCCAGGTGGCAAAAGGGCTGTATGGCCCTGAACGAACAATGGCGTCTTCCCAACGTGTCTTGCAAGGCAGCAGCACTAAAAGAAAAGGAAACAGGCATCCGTTGATCGAAGTTAGTTTGCGTGACGAGAGTAAGAATATACTTAATTCTCCTGCGATATAACCTGGGTTGAAAGCCCCATTGGGCGCAACGCCATCACGGCAATAAAAGTCCCCTTTTAAAAAATGAGGGAAGCGTAAACGGCGTGCGTTGCTGATTATAAAAATCACCCAGGTTAATGTCACATAAATAAATAAGCGAACTTACCTTAACAAACTGCAGGCGTCCTTAACACCTCAATTCTCTAAATATTTGCCTTATTCGGATGACTTTCAGAGTGTGCGCGTTGGCTGTGCCACCACACCAGCAGCGCGAGTAAAGAAACCAGCGCACCGACAGTACAAACACCAGACCAGCCTGCGTGTTGCCAGGCACTGGCAGAGATAAGCGATCCGCCTGCACCACCAATAAAATAGCTGGTCATATAGCCTGCCGTCAGTCGGTTACGCGCATCGGGATGGATGTGATAAATCACGCTTTGATTGGTGATGTGCACGCCCTGGACGGTCAAATCAAGCACCAGAATGCCGACGATAAGCGCGAGCACTGAGGATGCACCCAGAGCGATTGCCCCCCATGAGAGCAGTAACATTACCAGGCCTGCGGTGGTGGTCAGGTGAGCCTTGCCCTTATCGGCAAGGCCTCCTGCCGGGCGTGCGCCCAGCGCACCCGCCGCGCCTGCCAGGCCAAATAGCCCGATGGTGGCTTCTGAATAATGAAAAGGCGCTGAGGCCAGCAAAAAGGCCATTGACGTCCAGAGAATACTAAAGCTCGCAAAACTCAGGCAGCCCAGTAATGCACGCGTGCGCAAGACGCTGTCGTTAGCGAACAGCGTGACAATTGAGCGCAGTAGCTGTGGATAATTGAGCGCGCTCTTTTCCTGTACCTTTGGCAGTCCTCGCCATAGAGCCAGCGCCATCAGTACCATCATCGCACTGGCTACCCAGAACACCGTACGCCAGCCGCCAAGACTTGCCAGCAGGCCGGCGACGGTGCGTGCCAGTAAAATGCCAAGCAGCAGGCCGCTCATGACCGTACCCACCACACGCCCGCGCCGTTCTGGCGTAGCAAGCGTGGCTGCAAGGGGAACCAGAATTTGCGCGACCACCGAGAATAGTCCGGTTAATGCGGTGCCGAGAATCATCATCCACAGTGTTTGACTGGTGGCGGTAATCAGCAGACCGACGGCGGCCAGCATCGTCATCAATACAATCAGACCACGGCGTTCAAACATATCTCCCAGTGGCACCAGGAAAATCAGTCCGGCGGCATAACCTAACTGGGCAGCAGTGACAATCACGCCCGCGAGACCAGGCGACAGCGAAAATGCGTGAGCAATGGTATCGAGCAGCGGTTGCGCATAGTAATTGCTGGCGACAGCAAGGCCGGTGGCGACAGACATTAACGCGATTAACGCTGGGCTGAGGACGGGGCGATGTTGAGTCATTTCATTAACCCTGGAAAATGAAGCATTAATAATAATGAAAATGGGTGAGTCTGTCAGACGGCGTTATATTGGCGCTGGCGCAACGCGCTCAGAATAGCCGGGCGCTGTAACTGTAACGCCATCCACGGACTAAATGCCGCAGGAATGGCGCGCACGCCTGCGAGCGCGTTATCAACCGTTATCCAGCGGTAGTCCATCACCTCATCGGGGTTAGGTTGAGGCTGTGCGCTGGCGTGGGCAAAAAATACCGGGCATAGCTCATTTTCAACAATACCGCTGGCATCGGTTGCGCGGTAGCAAAAATCGGGATCAACTTCATGCAGGCGGTGGACGTTAAGCCCCAGTTCATGACAGCAGCGGCGCTGGACGGCATCCTGCATCGGTTCTCCTGGAAGCGGGTGTCCGCACACTGAATTAGTCCACACGCCAGGCCATGCCAGCTTGCTCAGCGCCCGGCGCGTTAGCAGTAGTGCGCCGTCGTCATTAAAAATATAACAGGAGAAAGCGAGATGCAGCGGCGTATGACGGGTATGTACTTGTGCCTTATCTTCTGTACCGCAAATGTGCAGACTGTCATCGAGCAGCAGCACGCGCTCCGTTTGATGGGTCATGGTTGTTCTCTTTCCTGAGCGATTACGCCCAATTATAGAACCACCTGACTTATTCGTAGTGGGGAATAGTTGCCTTTATGTGCCTCAGAGATAAAAGAAAGCCGCCCGGGAGCGGCGGCGTTGAGAATTAGCGGAAGGGACGTTCTGTCAGCAGTTCTTCTTTATTCAACGATGCCTGCTCAATGGCAGGTGCCTGGCTCCCCTGGCCACTAAGTTCAGTCACGAGATCGTTAACGCCAACGCTCATATTCACAAAGCGTGTTAACGGCGAACGAGTCACGACTACAAAGGCGCCCACATTTTTCTCGGGCACCATTGCCATATAGGTGATAAAGCCGCCTGCACCTCCCGTTTTCTGGATAATTCCCGGGCGACCATTTTTTGCTGACATGTATACCCAGCCGAGGCCCAGCGCATCGGCATGGCCTGGCACATCCATGCCAATAACGCGGTTAAGACGACTGCGCGGATAAATGATGGACTGCATTCTGTCGGCCTGGCTGCTGCGGCTGTGGAAGTCAGAGGCCAGGAATTGCTGCATCCAGCGCATCATGTCATCCGGTGTGGAATAAACACCGCCGCTGCCGATGGCTGCCAGCGTGTTATTACAGGGGCTTGCGCCTTTCTCTGGCACCATCAGGCGTGCGCACTGATCTGGCGAGGGGGTAAATGTGGTGTCTTTCATACCCAGCGGGCGGGCAATGCGCTCGTCAAAAAGCTGCGGGTACGGCTTACCGGCCGCGCGTGACAGGGCATCGGCCAACAAGTCAAATCCCAGATTTGAGTAACCAGCGGTGGTGCCAGGCTCGCTCTTGAGGGTGGCATTTTGCAGCCAGTCCCAGCGCTGTTGGCGCGTAGGCCAGACAAATACGGGGCGGTGCGCCGCACCGCCTGGCTGCTCGCGGGGTAGTGCGCTGGTGTGGGTTGCCAGATTCACCAGGCGAATCGGTGAACCCTGGAAAGAGGGGACGGAAGCACCGGGTGGGGCATATTTGCTCAGCGGATCGTCAAGGCGCACTATGCCGTCATCAAGCAGTTTGACCAGCATTTCGCTGGTCATCAGCTTGGTAATGGAGGCGATACGGATAACGGAGTCCAGCTGGGGGCGTACGTTGTTACCCGGACGGGTTTCACCAAAACTACGAAATACGCGTTGATTACCGTCAATCACCACCAGCGCCATGCCGGTTGCACCGCTGTTGTAAAAGATATGATTCGCGTAGCGCTCAACAACATCAGAGGTAAAAATCGGGTCAACAGACGCAGCGGTTGCCGTTGGTGTAAAAGGAAGCGCAGCCAGTACCAGGGCGCCAAGAGCCAAAAGTCGATGTTTCAAAGTGTGCTACCCATTAAATACGTAAATGTCGTGAGATGAATCGTATTTACACCACTTGGCAGTATAGCGCCAGGTGTGCAGGGGCATTTTGCACAAGAAAAAACGTAATCTTACATTTCGCAAGAAAAAAGGCCACCTGCTGTTAGCGTATAACGGCTTTTTTGTTAAGTTTTGGTAATGAATTCGCGGGGGGAGGCAACATGCGAAATGACATTTTTCTCCTGTAGATGTCACCGGGAATAAGCAGGGTCTTATGGACATTCTCAGGTTACTGCATACGGCAGTGCAGGTAATCCTCTGTGTGCAGAAGAAAGAGGGTGTTGATTTGGCTTTATTTTTTGTAAGGGCATTACATAGTTTGATACAACATCCTGCAATTTACTGCCCGTACTCAGGGTATAACAGCGCAAGTGGCGTGTGATTATGTTTTTGCAGGAGATTCATGGATGTTTAAGTCGTTTTTCCCCCGACCAACGGCGTTTTTTCTCTCGGCTTTTCTTTGGGCGGCGCTGGCCGTTATTTTCTGGCAGTTCATGGGCAAGAGCTGGCTGACAGCGCTGGCAGGCGCAGGTACAGAGGTGCCTGTTAGCGCAGCACGGTTCTGGTCACCGGGCTATCTGGTGTTTTATGCCTATTATGCGGTCTGTGTAGGGCTGTTTGCGCTGTGTTGGTTTACGCTCTGTCCTCATCGCTGGCAATACTGGTCCATTCTCGGTTCGGCGTTGATTGTGTTTGTGACCTGGTTTCTGGTGGAGGTGGGCGTTGCCATTAACGCGTGGTACGCGCCTTTCTATGACCTGATTCAGCAATCACTCAGTAAGCCCGGTAGCGTATCGGTGACACAGTTTTACAACGGTGTGCTGGTCTTTCTCGGTATTGCGCTAATTTCCGTTACCGTTGGCGTACTCAATAACTTTTTTGTCAGCCACTATGTGTTCCGCTGGCGAACGGCGATGAACGAATACTATATGGCCCACTGGCAGCGCCTGCGCCACATTGAAGGTGCCGCCCAGCGCGTGCAGGAAGACACCATGCGCTTTGCTACCACGCTTGAGGGGATAGGTATCGGCTTTATACAGGCGCTGATGACCCTGATTGCATTTTTGCCAGTGCTGGTGGCGCTCTCGCCTCACGTACCTGAGCTGCCGTTTGTCGGGCATGTGCAGTACGGTCTGGTTATTGCGGCTATTATCTGGGCGCTGATGGGGACCGGCCTGCTGGGGTTGGTGGGGATTAAACTGCCAGGGCTTGAGTTCAAAAATCAGCGGGTAGAGGCGGCCTACCGTAAAGAGCTGGTTTACGGTGAGGATGACCCTGAACGCGCGGCCCCGCCTACGGTGCGCGAGCTTTTTAGCAACGTGCGGCGCAACTACTTTCGGCTCTATTTTCACTATATGTACTTCAACATCGCACGCATCCTCTATCTGCAGGTCGATAACGTCTTCGGTCTGTTCTTGCTCTTCCCGTCGATTGTTGCAGGCACGATTACGCTCGGCCTGTTGACCCAGATAAACAACGTGTTTGAGAAGGTGCGCACCGCCTTCCAGTACCTGATTAACTCATGGGCAACGCTGGTGGAGTTGATGTCTATCTACAAGCGTCTGCGCAGCTTTGAGCGTGAGCTTGATGTGTCAGTGCATGACGAAAGGCAAATGGATGTAGCTGGTTGGCATTGACGGCATACGGCGAAAAATGGCAGGCTGCGGACAACATAAGGGAGAGCGCATGAAGACCTGTTTCCGTCCTGGCTTGCCGCTGCTGGCCATACTGGTGTTGGTCGGCTGCGGTAGTCAGCAGACGCAGCAAAAATTGCCCGCCGGCGTAAAGCCGGTGGATGTAGCCGCGACGGTACGCCAGAAAATGCCGGCCAGCGTGAAAGAGAGATACGCCTGGGCGCAGGACATCGCTACAGCATTTGCAAGCCAGAAGCTGGCGCCCAGTGAGGAGAATGTTTGCTCGGTACTGGCTGTTGCTGCGCAAGAATCTACCTACCAGAGCGATCCGCGCGTGCCGGGGCTGAGTAAAATTGCCTGGCAGGAAATCTATCGTCGGGCGGGCAAGCTCTATGTGCCAGAGTTCATGGTGCGTACGGCGCTGTCCATCAAATCGCCAACGGGCAAAAGTTATGCCGAACGGCTGGATAATGTGAAAAGCGAAGGTGAGCTGAGCGCCATTTTTGATGACTTTATCGACATGGTGCCGTTGGGGCAGAAACTCTTTGGCAACCTCAATCCGGTGCGCACTGGCGGACCGATGCAGGTCAGCATTGCCTTTGCCGAGCAGCATACGTCGGGTTATCCCTGGAAAATTGACGGCACGGTGCGCCAGGAAGTGTTCACCCGGCGCGGTGGCATGTGGTTTGGGATTTATCATTTGCTGAACTACCCGGCGAACTACACCAGCCCGCTGTACCGTTTTGCTGACTTCAATGCCGGTTGGTACGCAAGTCGCAACGCCGCGTTTCAAAACGCGGTCAGTCAGGCTACCGGTGTGAAGCTGGCGCTGGATGGCGATTTGATTCGTTATGATAGTGACGAGCCGGGGCAAACGGAGCTGGCGGTGCGTAAACTGTCGTCATCGCTCAATATGAGTGACAGTGAAATCCACAATGCGTTGAAAAAAGGCGACAGTCTGGCATTTGAGAAAAGCAGTTTGTATGAGGCGGTGTATCAGCTCGCCGAAAAACGCACCGGGAAGCGCCTGGCGCGTGAAATGCTGCCTGGCATTACGCTTGAAAGTCCCAAAATTACCCGTAATCTGACCACGGCGTGGTTTGCTAAACGGGTTGATGAACGCCGGGCAAGCTGTATGCGGCGTTAATGCAATCGGGTCGCGTGGCGCACGCGGGCGACAATAATAACAATGCCAAGCAGCAGTGCGCCCGCGCTAAAGACGCTAAGGCCAAACAGGATATTAACCCCAAAGCCGATGTCGATGTGCGGGCGACTGGCATTGTCACTTTGCATCAGGTGTTCAAACATGCCGGGTGAATTAATCAATAAATTGATAGCCTGCGAACCTGCCCAAAAGCAAAACAAAACGAAGACGGTCCACGAAATATTACCGAGTATAGTGGCCTCTTTTTTTGCTCTGATGAGCACAGGTCTGGATAACGAAAAGTCTGCCATCGTCGGCCTCCCGCAGGATGTTATGGGCGCAGATGCTTAAATCTGTGCTAAGTCTGGCAGTGCCACGGGAAAGGTGACATCAGATTGCTGGTAATTTCCGCTACAGAATATTCCTGAATCCTCTTTTTATGCTCTCCTTCACATTTCGCGCGCCTTAACCGTATTTATCAGCCACCAACACGTAGTAACAGGGTTGCGGATTGCTGAAGTCGTGTTTTTCAACCATAGCCTCCCGGACACCCGGTGCTGGCTTTTACAACGGCGTGAAGTCCATATGGCAGCGTTCAGAGACTAATGCACCCGCACGGGATGCTGGCTTTATCCATACTTAGCATACCCTGTGTGTATCTGGACGCGTTCAGTGCGCTGTGTGAAGATGCTTTTTTTGACAACCTGGAAATCGACGATGACCCTGAAAATGCGCCGTGACTGGCATTATTATGCATTCGCTATTGGGCTTATTTTTATTCTGAACGGTGTGCTGGGTCTGATGGGATTTGAGCCGCAGGGATGGCAGCGCTATGCTGCCGGTCTGGCATGTTGGGTGGTGGGTTTCTGGTTGGCGGGGTTGATTATTCGCCGCCCATCTGCGGCGGCGAATGAGAGTAATTAAGTGCGTAGCGAGCTTTCCAGCGCGTTTACCTCACGGTGGCGCGCTATTGCCAGTTCAATCAGACGTGTAATGAGCGTGCTGTAACTCAGGCCGCTTGCCTGCCACAGTTTGGGATACATACTGATATTGGTAAATCCGGGCAGGGTGTTGATTTCATTTATCACCACCTCGTTGTCCGGTGTCAGGAACACGTCCACGCGCGCCATACCACTGCATTCGAGAGCCTGAAATGCACGTATGGCCGTAGCCCTGATTTCATCATTGAGCGTGGCAGGCAGCTCGGCTGGAACCACCACACGCGCCTGGGCGTCGCTGATGTATTTGGCGTCGTAGCTGTAAAACGTGGCATTAACCACGATTTCGCCGCAGGTGCTGGCCTGTGGGTGTTCATTACCCAGCACGGCACATTCGATTTCCCGACCGGTAATGCCTTTTTCTACCAGAACTTTATTGTCAAAGCGAAATGCCAGTGCCAGCGCATCGCGGTACTCAGACTCGCTACCGACACGGCTTACGCCCACGGAAGAGCCCTGGCTTGCCGGTTTGACAAAAAGTGGCAAGCCGAAGCGCTGTTCAAGCTCGGCAAAGCTCACGCTGTCGCGGTTTGCTGCGTTAAGTGTAATAAACGGGGCGACGTTCAATCCCGCATCGCGCAGCAGGCGCTTGGCGACATCTTTATCCATGCTGACGGCGGAGCCAAGCACACCAGAACCCACAAACGGCAGGTTGGCCATACGCAGCATACCCTGAAGTGAACCGTCTTCACCGAGCGTGCCGTGCACAATCGGGAAAATGACATCCACCGCCAGGGCATTGCCTGAGGTAGTTTCCAGCAACACAGGCGCTTCCTCGCCCGGCATTAGCGCCACGCGCTGTTCAGACGGCTTAAGGATGATATGCGCCGGGTCGTGGGCATTAAGGAGCCAGTCACGGACATCGCTGTGCTGCCAGCGGCCATGCTTGTCCATGCCCAGCAACACGGGTTCAAACCTCTCTTTATCCAGTGCGTCGACAATGTTTTTTGCCGACTGCAAAGACACCTCATGCTCGGCAGATTTGCCGCCAAACACGATGCCCACACGCAGTTTTGCCATCCTGTAAACCTTCTGAAAATACAACGCAAGGCAGACAAAATAGCACGCTGCACGCGGCGCTTCATCTGGCTTGTCATGGATATCGCATGCGGTAATGATAGAGATATTATCCACAGCGCGTGAAAACACTATGCAAGCAGATGCGACGGAGGCGGGATGGGAAAGTGGGCAATGAGGGCGATGGTCGTGCTGGTGACGCTGGCTGCGGGCTGGTGGGGATTACAGCAGCTGCCACCTCAATACAATCCGTTTGCGCCGCTTACCCTTGATGAGCCGCCGACAGTCGTGACTCGCTATAAGCTGCGCCAGTTGGTAAATCACCCGCAGGAATGTGAGGCGTTGCTGGCGCAGGCGCAGGCGCGCGGCATAATTTTCTGGCGTGCGCAGGCCGACAGCACCGGAAACTGCCCTTTAACCGGAGTTGTGCGTGTAACGCGTTTTGGCAATGTCAGTTTGAGTAGCAGCTTTTTGGCAAGTTGTTCCCTGGCCGTGCGCAGTGCGATGTTTATCCACCGTGCGGCACCAATGGCGATGGAGATACAGGGCAGCGCGCTGGCGCGAATCGATCACGTGGGCAGCTATGCCTGTCGTAATATTTATCATCGTGCGCAAGGGCGGCGTAGTGAACATGCGACAGCGGATGCCCTGGATATTAGCGGATTTCGCTTTGCAAATGGTCAGCGCATTACAGTGGAAAAGGGCTGGGGGACGGTGGGTACATCCTCCAGAGTACTCCGGGCGCTGTTTCAGGAGAGCTGTGCGTTTTATGGCAATGCGCTGGGGCCAGAGTACAACGCCGCACATGCGAATCATTTTCACTTCGGTGTAAACGGGTTTGGCTTGTGTCGATAGGGTGACTACTGTCTGACTACATAACGTAATGCGCCCAGGTGGACAGGATATCTTCAGCTCACGGGCACAGAGTGCGCATTCGGGCGCTGCCGCCTTTGGTATGCTTCCTGCTCCTGACTTGCCGATTTACCTGGTAGATGATTGCGGATGGAAAAGTGGAAGGTTAACCTTATTTCAGTCTGGTTTGGCTGTTTTTTTACCGGCCTTGCTATCAGCCAGATTTTGCCCTTCCTGCCGCTGTACGTGGAACAATTGGGCGTGACATCGCATGAGGCACTGTCTGTCTGGTCCGGGCTCACGTTCAGTATCACTTTTCTGGTATCAGCCATTGTGTCACCGATGTGGGGTAGCCTTGCGGATCGCAAAGGCCGCAAACTCATGCTACTGCGTGCTTCTCTCGGTATGGCAATTGCTATTCTGTTACAGGCTTTTGTCACCAGCGTCTGGCAACTTTTCCTGCTACGTGGCCTGATGGGGCTGACTTCTGGCTATATCCCTAACGCGATGGCGCTGGTGGCCTCGCAGGTCCCGCGTGAGCGCAGCGGCTGGGCGCTCAGCACACTGTCCACCGCGCAGATAAGCGGTGTTATCGCAGGTCCACTCATGGGCGGTTTTTTGGCAGATACCTTCGGGTTGCGGACCGTTTTTCTCATCACGGCGTTGCTGTTAATGGTGAGCTTTCTGGTGACGTTGCTGCTGATTAAAGAGGGCGCCAGGCCCAGGGTGGCAAAAGGCGAGCATCTGAGTGGTAAAGCGGTCTTTGCCTCCTTACCTTACCCCACGCTTATCCTCAGCCTGTTTATGACTACTATGGTCATTCAGCTTTGTAACGGTTCGGTGGGGCCGATTCTGGCCTTGTTTATTAAAGAGATGTCGCCAGAGAGCAATAATATTGCGTTTATGAGTGGCGTGATTGCCGCCGTGCCTGGCGTGTCGGCGCTGCTGTCGGCACCGCGACTTGGTAAGCTTGGCGATCGCATCGGCACAGCCCGCGTGCTGGTGGCAACACTCGCCTGCTCGGTGGTGTTGTTTTTTGCGATGTCGTTTGTGACCACGCCCGCGCAGCTTGCGCTACTGCGCTTTCTGCTGGGCTTTGCCGATGGTGCCATGCTGCCTGCGGTGCAAACGCTGCTGTTAAAAAACGCCAGCGAGCAGGTGACGGGACGTATCTTTGGTTATAACCAGTCGTTTATGTATCTGGGGAATGTTGTAGGGCCATTAATTGGTGCCGGTGTCTCGGCAATGGCTGGCTATCGTTGGGTATTTGGCGCCACGGCATTCGTGGTACTAATTAATCTCTGGCAATTAAGTGCAATATTACGCCGTAGCCATGTTCAACGCTGACGGTCATTATTACGGTGATACCTTTTCTTAATCGTTTTGGTGTTTGCTTATCCATTATTTTTTCTGATGAATCCTTTTTTGGATAAGGGTAAAACGTTTCGCTGGATTTTTTTTTGCACTTACGCACATTAATTCACGCGTGTGAAAAAATAATGATTCACGATACTGGGCATTACTCTTACAGAGTGTTAACGTAGCATTTACGTTCATCCTTGGAAACTCGTCATGAAAAACTTAATTGCTGAATTGTTGGTTAAACTGGCGGAAAAGGATGAGGCCTCAAACGAGCAGAACGCTCGGCTCTGTGCTCTGGAGTTAGTGGTGAGTGCATTACTGTGTCGAATGAATTCAGCCGATCTTAATGCGTTAGTAAATGGCGTTGAAGAAGATATCGCCCATTCAACGTTTAAAACACAGAACCCTGAGTTATTGCAGCAACATGTTCAACGACTGCTTCAGGCTAAGTTGTAATCCCTTCTTCTTATAAGCGCCTGCTGTCATAAGTTTGTCATCTGATATTTTTATAGTCACTCTGTCCTTATTCATACAGAGAGAAACAGTGTGAAACAGAGCGCAGCGATAACTTTTTTATTACCGCTATTATTCACCTGCGCAGCGGTATTTGCGCAGGATAATGTCGGTGCATTCATGTCGCGTGCAGCACGGGGCGATATCACTGAGCCAGGCGGTGCTCGTCGACTGGAAGGGGATATTACCGCGTCGCTACGGGCCTCGCTCAGTGATAAGCCAGCCAGAAACGTCATATTACTCATTGGCGACGGCATGGGGGATTCTGAAATCACGGCCGCACGTAATTACGCCCAGGGTGCTGGTGGGTTTTTCAACGGGCTGGACGCGTTACCCCTTAGCGGTCAGTACACCCATTATGCGCTCGATAAAAAAAGCCATAAGCCGGATTATGTGACCGACTCGGCCGCTTCAGCCACCGCATGGAGCACGGGTGTTAAAACCTACAACGGTGCGCTCGGCGTGGATGTAAACGGTAAACCTCACCCTACACTACTGGAGCTGGCGAAAGCCGCCGGTTACGCGACGGGCAATGTCTCGACGGCGGAAATTCAGGATGCCACACCAGCGGCTCTGGTCGCTCACGTCACCTCAAGAAAATGTTACGGCCCGCAGGCAACCCGAGAACGCTGCCCCGCGCTGGCGCTGGAAAACGGTGGTCCGGGTTCCATTACCGAGCAGTTGCTTAACGCGCGCGCCGACGTGACGCTGGGCGGCGGTGCAAAAACCTTTGAAGAAACCGCCGCCGCCGGTGAGTGGCAGGGCAAAACACTGCTGGAGCAGGCACGGCTGCGGGGCTATCAACTGGTTAATGATACGCAAACGCTTGAAGCCGTCACGGTGGCTAACCAACAGCAACCCCTGCTGGGGCTTTTTGCCAGCGGCAACATGCCAGTGCGCTGGCAGGGACCCAGGGCGAGCTATCGCGGCAGTCTTGATAAACCGGTGGTGACTTGCCAGAACAATCCACAGCGTAATGATGCTATTCCAACGCTGGCACAGATGACAGAAAAGGCCATTACGCTACTGAGCCGCAATGACAAAGGTTTTTTCCTGCAAATCGAAGGCGCCTCTATTGATAAGCAGGATCACGCGGCCAATCCGTGTGGTCAGATAGGCGAAACAGTTGATCTCGATGAAGCGGTGCAAAAAGCGCTGGCGTTTGCCCGTAAAGACGGTAATACGCTGGTGGTGGTCACCGCCGACCACGCGCATGCGAGCCAGATCCTCTCACCCGACAGTAAAGCGCCAGGGCTAACGCAGGCGCTTAACACTAAAGATGGCGCCGTGATGGTGATGAGCTACGGCACCTCGGAAGAAGAGTCACAGGGCCACACTGGCACCCAGTTGCGTATTGCCGCATATGGGCCACAGGCAGGTAACGTGGTTGGCTTGACTGACCAGACGGATTTGTTTTATACCCTGCGTCGCGCGCTGGGGATAAGTGGTGAAACCCCCTGAAAGTGAGTGGCATTTTTACCATTTCAGGCCCACTATTAGCGCACACAACAAAAAAGAAGGATGCAGTTATGAAGAAGGTATTTATGGCAATGGCGCTGGTTGGTCTGATGGGAGCTGCAACAGGTGTTGCCGCTCAGGAGGCCGCAACGGCGCAGCAGCAGAAAATGACGGTCTGTAATCAGCAGGCGAGCAAGCAGTCACTGAAAGGTGACGAGCGCAAAACGTTCATGAGCAGCTGCCTGAAGAAAAACAGCACCACCGCAGATGGCAAAGTGCTGACGGCACAACAGCAGCGCATGAAAGACTGTAATGCGCAGGCGAAAAGCAAATCACTCGCTGGTGATGCGCGTAAAACGTTTATGAGTAGCTGTCTTAAGAAGTAACAGAAGTCATCAATGTAAAAAGCGGCCCGTCAGGGCTAATGCCAGTCACTTAAGCATTTAAATGAATATAAATTCATCATGATGCTTACAAGGAAAGCGAAGGAATCAGGGGGTTCAGCCCTGTTTTACTTCATTGAAGGCTCGAATTATCGAACCTCATTTCCTTAAGTGACCAGCATTACCCGTCAGGGCCGTTTTTTTAGGGTTTACTCATCTGTCGCGATTTTTCCATGCATTTTTCCATTGCTTCCATGACAGCAGAGCGCAGCCCTTTTTGCTCCAGTACGCGCACGGCCTCAATAGTGGTACCCCCTGGCGAGCACACCATATCCTTGAGCGCACCGGGATGCTGGCCGGTTTCCAGCACCATCTTCGCTGAACCCATTACCGCCTGCGCGGCAAACTTGTAAGCTTTATCGCGCGGCATGCCGCCGAGGACAGCCGCATCGGCCATCGCTTCGATAAACATAAACACATAAGCAGGTGCCGAACCACTCACGCCCACCACCGGGTGAATCATGGCTTCGCTGACCACCTCCGCATGACCAAAGCAGCGGAAAATCGCCACCACATCGGCGATATCTTCCGGTGTGACCAGCACATTTGGCGTGATGGAGGTCATCCCGGCATTCACCAGTGCAGGCGTGTTTGGCATGGCGCGAACCAGTTTACGATCGTGGCCCAGCACGGTGGCAAGCTGGTCAAGCGTGATGCCTGCCGCAATGGAGACCACCAGCGAGTCTTTATTCAGGCTGGAGGCGATATCGCCCAATACCTTGAGCATTTCACCCGGCTTCACGGCACCAAAGACGATATCGGTAATCTGCGCAACGTCCTGCGCGCTCTGCGCTGCGTTAATGCCATATTGCTCACGCAGGGCTGCTACGTTATTGGCTGATGGGGTATACACCCAGATATTGCTGGCTGGCACCTGGCCGCTGGCGATAAGACCACCCAGGATTGCCTTTCCCATATTCCCACAGCCGATAAACCCGATTTTCTTTCCCACAGCGTCGCTTCCTCGTCCGTTCGTCAATATCGCATTGTAACCTGAGAATATGTCAGACGGCAGGCGAGCGGCAAGATGGCGCAGTGAGCAAGACTGTAAAGTGTCATTCGGGCGTTACGCCTGACGGTGATAACGTTGGCCCAGGTTGCATCAGCGCCCCGCTGAGGTGACAATCTCTTCATTATTTTTCGCCCGGGAGTGGTAATGCAGATTTGGGTAGACGCCGACGCGTGTCCGAACGTGATAAAAGAAATGTTGTTTCGTGCGGCAACGCGCACGGGAACGCCGGTCACGCTGGTGGCAAACCAGCCGCTAAAAGTACCGCCGTCACCGCTGATTCGCACGTTGCAGGTACAGGCCGGGTTTGACGTGGCCGATAACGAAATTGTGCGCCGCTGTGAGGCGGGCGATCTCGTGATTACCGCCGATATTCCGCTGGCGGCGGAAGTGATAGAGAAGGGAGGGGCCGCGCTTAACCCGCGCGGCGAGCGCTACAGCCCGGCAACCATCCGTGAGCGCCTGACGATGCGCGATTTTATGGATACGCTACGCGCCAGCGGTATCCAGACCGGTGGCCCGGCAGCACTTGGCCCGCGCGATCGCCAGTTGTTTGCTGCCGAGCTGGATAAGTGGTTGCTGGCCGCTCGACGCGGTTAAATCCAGCTGTCGTCATCACCACCGATACTGTCGCTGTCATCAAAACTCATGTCGTTGTCGTTGCTAAAATCAGCCTGGGTAAAGTCATTGTCCGGGCTGGTGTTCGCTTCTGACTGTCCGGGGCTGGCATCCTGCGGCGGTTCGTTGATGATGTTAACAATCTCCTGGGGCTGCGAGTGCTGAAACAGTCCGGTTAGCAGATTCCCGAGCATTACCCCGCCTGCGACGCCTGCTGCGGTTTGCAGCGCCCCTGCCATAAACCCACCGCGCTGCGCTGGCACAGCCTGCACAGTGCCAGTGGCCTCATAACCGCGTTGCCCACTTGACGGGTAAGTTTGACTGCCAGGAATCGGCTGGCTGCCAGAGCGGCCCGCGTTGGTTGGCGCACGCGATTCGCTGCCACCGAAGAGTCCGGCAAGAAAGCCACCGCTACTCTGTTTACGTTCAGCCAACTGTGCTTCCAGTGCTTCAACGCGGGTATTGAGTTGTTTTATCGCCGCTTCCTGAATCAGGATGGTTTGCGCCATATAGTACGGTGCTGCGGGCTGCTGGCGCAGATGCGCATTAATCTGCGACTCGGCTGTGTCATCACGTGGTGCGCTGTGGCTTTGCGCTTGTGCCAGCCGGGCAAAAAGACCGTCTATCAGACGTTGTTCTTCGGATTGCATCATTCAACCTCATGTATCATCGGTGCAGTCATTACCTGTGTCCCTCATTGTGAAAGAAAAGTCGATGCTGTAAATGAATACGGCGTAAAGGATGATGAAAAGGTGTTACCAGTTGTACAGCGTGTAAAGATATATTTGTCAGTGACACCGTTATTTACCGCTGTGCTGGGCACGGGTGGAGTGATAGCTTTACACAAGAAGCACCGCTAATGCCCCGTAAATGCGCGGATTTGCCGACCCACTCTTTCTCTGTAATTTTTATTTTACATGTTGAACTGTTACTGGCGACTGTTATTATTGCCATTCATCGGTTTGCTATAACGTGCCAGCATGATTGCGGATGTTGCAAAAGAGGATTTGCTATTCATGACTCAACCCCTGTTTTTAGTCGGCGCACGCGGTTGCGGCAAAACAACGTCAGGACAGGCATTATCGACGGCGTTGGGTTTACGTTTTGTGGATACCGACAGGTGGCTGCAAAAGGACGTAGGCATGAGTGTGGCACAAATTGTGGAGCGGGAAGGCTGGGCGGGGTTTCGCGCCCGGGAAAGCCAGGCGCTGCATGCTGTGACGGCCCCGGACACCGTGGTTGCTACCGGTGGGGGAATGGTGTTGGCCGCAGACAATCGCCAGTTTATGCGTGAGCATGGCACAGTCATCTATCTGTGTGCACCCGTACAAGAGTTGACCCGGCGTCTGGAAGCGTTCCCTGAAGACGGTTTACGTCCAACGCTAACGGGACGAGCCATCAGTGATGAAGTGGCCCAGGTGCTGGCCGAACGTGACGCGCTATATCGTGATGCAGCCCATATTATTGTGGATGCCTCACGTCCACCCGAGCAGGTCGTTGAGTTCATTACACAGGCGTTAGCCCGTACTTCTTTTCCCTTGCTGGCAGATTGATTGCGGGCGGGGGCTGCGGATTGTCTTAATACCTACTATCGCGTAAACCCCAGTGCAGTATATCTGTTGCGCTAACTACTTTATTTCTCCTATAAAACCACGATCTGTTGATATTTTGTTAATGTTTTTCCCGCACAACGCTTCAACGATCTGCTACCTTTTTGCTTAATTTATAACCAGCTGACGCCAGCGTAGCGTCTGAATGTCGTCATGAAAAGCAAAGGCGGAAACACGTATGAACACATCCCTGGCGCTCCTGTCCGTTGGTGCCGTACCTGTAGACGAAATAATGCCGTTACTGACAGAAGACATCCCCGAACAGCAGATAACCCACCTGAGCCTGCTTGGCACACTTTCCCATCACGAGGTGACTGAAGAGTACGGTGCCAGCGCCGACGATAAAACGCTGCAGGTACTGCTTGGTGACGGCTCGTTAATGACGCTTTCTCATTATAAGGTTGAGCTGGCACTGCAGGCGGTTATCGACGTGCTGGAAGCACAGGGTTATGACGTGATAATGGTGCTGGGTGGGGGATATTTCCCGGGGCTTATCACGCGAAGCGCTATTCTGCTGGAGCCAGACAGGCTTGTTCCTCCTCTGGTCGCTTCCATTGTTGATGGCCATCAGGTCGGCATATTACTGCCTGCACCGCTGGAGCTGACCTCACAGCAACAAAAGTGGCAGGGGCTGGAGATGCCGCCGATTTATGGCCCGGATGCCTCCTTGAGTGACGATGCTGCGCTACTGCACGCTGGCGGTGTGCTAAAGACCCGTGGGGCGGACGTGCTGGTGCTTGATTGTCTGGGTTTCCACCAGCACCATCGCGACTTGTTACAGAAGTCGCTTGAGATCCCGGTGCTGCTTTCTCATACGCTGGTCGCGCGTCTGGCGTCTGAATTACTGCTGTGAGTGTTCGAGAATTCGCGTGACAGCGTGCGCGCGTGGCTACTATAGTGGCTGTCTAACCTGTTGTTAACACAGAGGCCACCATGCTTGAAAGCAACGACTATTTTTCAGGGAAAGTGAAATCAATTGGTTTTACCAGCAGCAGCACCGGTCGCGCCAGCGTTGGGGTGATGGCTGAAGGAGAATATACCTTTGGCACCGGGCAGCCAGAAGAAATGACGGTGGTAAGTGGTGCACTTAATGTGCTGCTGGCAGGCGAAACACAATGGAAAACCTACGGCCCGGGAGAGGTGTTTAACGTGCCGGGACACAGTGAATTTTATTTGCAGGTGGCAGAGCCAAGTGCCTATCTGTGCCGCTATCTGTAAACCGTAAGAGGTAAAAAAGGAGCGCTAAACGCTCCTTCAGATTGCTTCCAGAGAAGGAAAAAACGTGGTTTTTCCTTCTTTGTGGTTAGCAGACGAAAATTAATGCATTGATTTTCCTTATTTTTTATTGGGTGTTATTCACCCTGTCTGAGACAGGATGAGGTAAGGCATCAGTCTCAGGGAGCGCTAAACGCTCCTTTTTTATGCTACTGGTGAGCAAGTTTTACCCCTGCGCCGCCAGTGCTTCCTTTACCCAGCTGTCAAACAGTGGCTGGTGGGCCTTGATCCAACCGTCAACATGGCGCTGGATATCTGCTTCAGTCGCTTTACCTTCGTGCATCATGGCGTTCTGCGCGTTAATGTCGCTAATGGGCAGCTTCATCACCGAGAACAGTTTTGCCGCCGCCGGGTTTTTCTGCGCCCAGTCTTTGTTTGCCACAATATGCATTATGTTGACCGGGAAGCCGTAGTTAGCGCCATTCGGCAGTTTGGTGTCGATATCTTTCTGCGCACCTGGCATAGCGGAGAACGGTACCTGCAACCAGACTACGTCTTTACCCGGTTTGAGTACGTCACTCACCCAGTAAGGTGTCCAGGTGTAATAAATAATCGGCTTACCATCTTTATAGCGTGTGATGGTGTCGGCCATCATGGCTGCATAATTACCCTGATTGTGGGTGACCGTTTTTGCAAGCCCATAGGCGTCAATCTGGTGATTTATGACCGCTTCACAGCCCCAGCCAGGGTTACAACCGGTCAGGTCAGCCTTGCCGTCACCGTTGGTATCAAACAGCTTTGCAATTTCAGGATCGTTAAGCTGTGCGATATTAGTAATGTGATACTGCTGCGCCGTTTTTTTATCAATCAGGTAGCCCTGCGCTGCGCCAGTAACATACACACCTTCGCGGTAGAATTTATTGTCCCCGCCTGCGGCTTTGTACATGTCATCGTGCAGTGGCTGCCAGTTAGTGGCAAGGAAGGTCACATCGCCGGCGGCCAGCGAGGTGTAAGCTACGTTGTAATCCACTTCACTGGGTTTTTCGACGTTATAGCCCAGCTTTTCCAGCCCGCGGCTCACCAGCAGCGT
This sequence comes from uncultured Enterobacteriaceae bacterium, assembly GCA_966185765.1. GTDB lineage: Bacteria > Pseudomonadota > Gammaproteobacteria > Enterobacterales > Enterobacteriaceae > CBIFVZ01. The sequence goes on from CBIFVZ010000011.1 coordinate 26,169, forward strand.
CTGGAAGGTTTCTTCCGTGATAGTGCTTTGGGCCGGTTTCACGGTAATGCCTTTTCCCGGTAAATCGCCAGCAAAAGCGTTTGATGAAATGAGGGTGGCAAAGGCGGTAGCGAAAAGAACAGAATGTCGCATCGTTATTCCTTTTATTATCAGATGAAGGCGGGCGGCCAGATGCCGCCCGGCACTTATTTAACGAAGGGGCGAAGCAGCAGGCCCAGTGGGCCGGTGGTATACCAGCGGCGGTTGCCGCGGCTGCGGGTATCGCGCCCCACAGACTGAGTGAGCCTGTCGAGCACGATGGCGAGAATGACGATACCTACGCCGCCTACCGCAGCCAGTCCCATATCGAGACGACCAATGCCGCGCAGCACCATCTGGCCAAGACCGCCGACGGCAATCATAGAGGCAATCACCACCATAGAGAGCGCCAGCATCAGCGTCTGGTTCACCCCAGCCATGATGGTGGGCATTGCCAGCGGTAGTTGCACCTTAAACAGCATCTGGCGCGGGCTGGAGCCAAACGAGCGAGCCGCTTCAATAAGATCGGCGGGTACCTGATTAATACCAAGAATGGTCAGGCGCACGATAGGCGGCAGGGCAAAGATGATAGTCACCACCACGCCGGGCACGTTGCCAATACCAAACAGCATCACGATGGGAACCAGGTAAACGAAGGCTGGCGTAGTCTGCATGGCGTCAAGCAGTGGGCGGATAACGCGCGCCGCGCGTGGGCTGCGTGCAAGCCAGATACCGAGCGGCAGGCCAATCAGCATGCAAAACAGTAGTGCAGTCAGCACCAGCGAGAGTGTCACCATTGCCTGCGACCAGGCGCCGATGGCGCCAATAAGGGTAAGCGAAACCAGCGTAGCAACCCCCATGCTGAGGCTCGACATTTGCCAGGCGATCAGCGCAAAAACGATAATCGCTACCGGCGCAGGCAAGCCGGTCAGCAGTTGCTGAAACACATTCAGAATAGCGTCTACCGGTACGCGAATGCCCTGAAACACCGGGCGGAAATGGGTTACAACCCAGTCGATGGCGGTCGTCACCCAGCTATCGAGAGGAATCAGCGTGTTGTGAAACGGATCCAGGAAAGTGAAATGTTCAGGCGTGGGAGCCGGAGCGCTGTTAAGCCAGTCTGCGCTGCCGCCTTGTGTTGCCTGTGTAGGGTCACCCCAGGCATCGCTTGATGAGACGGTGCCCGGCGCGGGGTCTGGCGTGCTTTGGGTGGGCACTGCCTCACCGGTTGTCCACGGGTTGTTTTGTTCACGCATTGCTCGCTCCTTCACGGTCTAACGCCTGTAACAGCAGGCCTTTGGTGATGATGCCAAGGTACTGTTGTGCTTCATCAATCACCGGCAGTGGGCAGGGCGCCTGGCCGACTGGCGTGAGCAGTTCGCTTAGCGAGGTATCGGCCATGACGGCGGCAGGCGTGTCCAGCAGTGCCGCATCCAGCCCGCTACCCGCCGCCAGCGCGCTTTTGAGGGAATCAACGGAAACGATGCCAATGAATTTTTGACCGCGCTCTATCACGTAGCCAAACTCCTGTGCATCGTCCTGCAACAGTTTGAGCGCAGAGCGAGGGCCGAAACCGGCGGTTTTACGCAGAATGCCGCCCGGTGCACGGCGCGCAATATCCTTCGCGCTAAAGACCTGGCTGATATCCACGCCGCGAAAGAAGGTGCGAACATAATCGTTGGCAGGGTTGTTCAGGATGTCGTCTGGTGTGCCGACCTGTACGACCTCACCGTTTTGCATAATTGCAATACGATCGCCAATGCGCATAGCTTCATCAAGGTCGTGGGAAATAAATACCACGGTACGCTGATGTTTTGCCTGGAGCTTAACTAATTCATCCTGCATCTCAGTACGAATTAAGGGATCGAGTGCCGAGAATGCTTCGTCCATTAATAATATATCGGGGTTAATAGCCAGTGCGCGGGCTAATCCTACACGCTGGCGCATACCACCGGAAAGTTCATCAGGATAAGCGTGAGCATAATTTTCAAGCCCAACCTGGCGCAATGCCTCAAGTGCTTTTTCATGACGTACTTTGAGCGGTACACCGGCTAATTCCATGCCAAAGGCGGTATTATTCAGTACGGTCATATGTGGCATAAGGGCAAACGACTGAAATACCATTGCGATTTTCTTTTTACGCACGTTACGTAATTCGCTGACAGATATTTTTGCAATATCGACGCCGTCAATCAAAACCTGCCCACGGGTGGGTTCAATCAGACGATTGAGAAGGCGAACCATAGTGGACTTTCCTGAGCCGGAAAGCCCCATGATGACAAAAATCTCGCCTTCTTCAATGGTCAGACTGGCGTCTTTAACGCCAACAGAAAGCCCCGTTTTTTCCAGCAATTGTGCTTTAGTAAACCCTTTGTCGATATATTTGAAAGCCCGTTGTGGGTGCTCGCCAAATATTTTATAAAGATTTTTAACTTCTAATTTAACTGCCATGCAATATTATTATTCCCGTATTGGTCGATATAACATTATTCCTGAATAAAAAGAGAGTGCTTTTTTACCCTAACATACTCAGATTCTGAGGCAACCCTTGACTTTCTGAAATGACGTTCAGAAGAAGGCATGCAAAACACGTAACTGAGCGTGTTATAAGGGCTGGGAGAAAGTCGCGCAGTAGTGTATTTTTCTCAAAGGAAGGGGCGCGTGAGTAATATTGAGACGATATTTTTCAGGGGATGTGCGGAAAATTATCTGGGTGCAAGAAAATATAGCCGGGCAGGCGTTGCCCGGCAGGGGGAGTAATACAGATAAATAATAAGGTTTTAATTTCTGTTATTCATGTCAGAAATTCCAGTCTTCATCTTCGGTTTCAACCGCTTTGCCCATAACATAAGATGAGCCAGAGCCGGAGAAGAAATCGTGGTTCTCATCGGCGTTGGGCGACAGGGCGGCCATAATTGCCGGGTTAACCTGCGCCATCTCGGCTGGAAACAGCGCGTCGTAACCCAGGTTCATCAGCGCCTTATTGGCGTTATAGCACAGGAAGGCTTTCACCTCCTCGACCCAACCCACTTCTGCGTAAAGCGCCTCGGTATAGGCGACTTCGTTGTCGTAGAGCGCCATCAGCAGTTCACAGGCAAAATCGCGTAGCTCCACGCGCGCCTGCGGTGAGACGCTTTCCAACCCTTTCTGGTACTTATAACCAATGTAATAGCCGTGTACCGCTTCATCGCGAATGATAAGGCGAATCAGGTCGGCGGTATTGGTAAGCTTGCCGCGGCTGGACCAGTACACAGGTAGCCAGAAGCCGGAATAAAACAGGAAAGACTCCAGAAAGACGCTGGCAATTTTCTTTTTCAGCGGGTCGCTGTTGGCATAATGTTCAAGAATGATGCGTGCCTTATTTTGTAGCGCCGCGTTCTCCTCACTCCATGCGTAGGCAGCATCCACTTCCCGGCTTTGGCACAGCGTGGAGAAAATGGCGCTGTAGGAGCGGGCGTGTACGGCTTCCATAAAGCTAACGTTAGACAGCACGGCTTCTTCATGCGGCGTAATGGCATCCTGCATCAACGCCGGAGCACCGACGGTGTTCTGAATAGTGTCGAGCAGCGTCAGGCCGGTAAAAACGCGAATGGTGAGCTGCTGTTCTGTCGCGCTGAGCGTTTGCCAGGCGCTGATGTCGTTTGACAGCGGCACCTTCTCCGGTAACCAGAAGTTGCTGGTCAGGCGGTTCCACACCTCAAGATCTTTGTCATCCTGGATTTTGTTCCAGTTGATGGCACTGACGCGGGTTATCGGTTTCATTTTTTCTCCTCAGAGCGCGCAGGACACGCAGCCCTCGATTTCCGTGCCTTCGAGCGCCATCTGACGCAGGCGAATGTAATAAAGCGTTTTGATTCCCTTTTTCCAGGCATAAATCTGTGCTTTGTTGATATCACGGGTGGTGGCGGTATCGGGGAAGAACAGCGTAAGAGACAGCCCCTGGTCGACGTGGCGCGTTGCCTCGGCGTAAGTGTCGATGATTTTTTCCGGGCCAATATCGTAGGCATCTTCATACAGCGCAAGGTTGTCGTTGGTCATAAATGGCGCGGGATAGTAAACGCGACCGGTTTTCCCCTCTTTACGAATCTCAATGCGTGCGACAATCGGGTGAATACTCGATGTGGCGTGGTTGATGTAGGAAATTGACCCCGTTGGTGGAATAGCCTGCAAGTTCTGGTTGTACAGACCCCACTGCATCACTTCATCGCGCAATGTTTGCCACATCTTTCGCGTCGGTATAGCAATACCTGAACGTGCAAACAGTTCGCGCACTTTTGCCGTTTTAGGCTCCCACGTTTGCTCCAGGTACGGACTGAAATACGCGCCGCTGGCGTAGCGCGACTGTTCAAAACCGGCAAAGCGTGCGCCGCGTTCGCGCGCAAGCTGACAGGAGGCGCGCAGGGCATGCCAGGTAATGGTGTAAAAATAGATATTAGTGAAATCCAGCCCTTCTTCTGACCCATAGCGGATGCCTTCGCGCCCCAGATAACCGTGCAGATTCATCTGACCCAGGCCGATGGCGTGTGAGGCGGCGTTACCGGCTTCAATGGACGGCACTGAACGGATATGACTCATGTCAGAGACGGCGGTCAGTCCACGAATGGCCGTTTCAACGGTACGGGCAAAATCTGGCGAATCCATTGTCAGGGCGATATTCAGCGAACCGAGGTTACAGGAGATGTCTTTGCCCGTGTGCCTGTAGTCGAGATTGTCGTGGTACTCACTTGGACTGTTGACCTGTAAGATCTCAGAACACAGATTGCTCATGTTCACGCGCCCGGCAATAGGGTTGGCACGGTTTACCGTGTCTTCATACATGATGTACGGGTAGCCGGACTCAAACTGAATCTCCGCCAGCGTCTGAAAGAAGCGTCTGGCGCTGATGGTGTTGCGGCGCACGCGTGTATCCGCCAGCAGCGTCTCATACATTTCTGAAATGCTGATATCACCGTAGGGTTTGCCGTACAGACGCTCCACATCGTAAGGGGAGAACAACGCCATTTGCGCGTTATCTTTCGCAAGCTGGAAAGTAATGTCCGGGATAACGACGCCGAGGGAGAGCGTTTTAATACGGATTTTTTCGTCGGCATTTTCGCGTTTGGTGTCAAGAAAACGCAGAATATCCGGGTGATGGGCGTTCAGCCAGACGGCCCCTGCGCCCTGGCGTGCGCCAAGTTGATTCGCGTAGGAAAAGGCGTCTTCGAGCATTTTCATTACCGGGATGATGCCCGAGGACTGGTTCTCGATGCGCTTAATGGGCGCGCCCGCTTCACGCAGGTTGGAAAGCAGGAATGAGACGCCACCACCGCGTTTGGAAAGCTGTAGCGCAGCGTTTACCGCACGGCCGATGGACTCCATATTGTCTTCAATACGCAGCAGGAAGCAGGAGACATATTCACCGCGCTGCTGCTTGCCGCAGTTGAGAAAGGTCGGCGTGGCGGGCTGGAAGCGCCCGCTCAGGATCTCTTCCATTAGCGCTATCGCAAGCGGTTCATCGCCCTGGGCGAGAGTTAACGCCACCATGCAGGTGCGATCCGGGAAATGTTCCAGATAGCGTTTGTTATCAAAAGATTTCAGGGCATAGCTGTTATAGAACTTCCACGCGCCGAGGAAAGTTTTGAACACAAAGCCATAACGGTTAGCGCGGTTGAAAAGTTCACAGACGAAATCGTGAGAGTAGCGTCGCAATACCGTCGCGTCATAGAAACCCTCTTTAACCAGATAATTCAGGCGCGAGGAGGTATCCGCGAAGTGCTCCATATTGGGCTGCACGTGCTGGCTAATAAACTGCTCAACGGCCAGGTGGTCTTTATCAAATTGAATGTGCCCCTCTGTATCATACAGATTGAGCATGGCATTGAGCGCATGATAGTCCACTGGCGCGCCGTTTACGCGGATGTCTTCTGTTGTTGCCAAAATTTGCTCACTCCTTTACGCACGTTATCGATGTCTTGCGCAGTACCCAATAACTCAAAACGGTAGAGCACGGGCACGGCGCATTTTTTAGCAATGATGTCGCCCGCCAGGCAGTACGCTTCACCGAAGTTGGTATTGCCTGAGGCGATGACGCCACGAAGCCAGGCGCGATTGCATTCATCGTTAAGAAAACGGATAACCTGGCGCGGCACGGCACCCTTTGCGCCCCCGCCGCCGTAGGTGGGTGTCAGCAGGATAAAAGGTTCACTGACGCTGAACGTCTGTGCGTCATCAAGCGGGATACGCCGCGCCGGGAACGCCAGACGCTGGATAAAGCGGTGCGTGTTCTCTGACTGACTTGAGAAATACACCAGTAAGCTCATACGTGTGCCACGCTCTGACGCAGTCTGTTAATCATGTCGGGTCGAAAGCCACTCCAGCTGATCTCATCAGTGACGACGACGGGGAGCTGGCGGAAACCCTGTGCGCGTAACATGTCGCCAGCCTCTGGCTGGTTGTCGATATTAATCAGTTCAAAGTCGAAACCACGGCTTTCCATTGCGCGTTTTGTAGCCTGACACTGCACGCAGTTATTGCGAGTGTAAATAATAATGCGCATGATTCGTATTTCCATTAAAAATAACAATCAGTGACGTTACGTCACTGGGCCATCATGTGTTGCTGATGCTTTAGATACTAGATGTAGTTGGTGTAACTTTCAATAGATCAACATATAGTGTTTTTTTGGGTGGTGAAGCGTAGCAGGACATGCGCATACAACGCTGTAGGGCATTGTTAATCAATAATGAACGGGGCAAATTACCGGGAGCAGGTGGAGCAAAATGATGTGTGTAGTAGCGTAAATAATTTAGCGCCGGGTAAAAAAATCTCTAAGAGTTGTGGCAGGAGAGGGGAGAAGAGGCTGTCATAGAGCAAGCAGCGAATGAAGCGCTGCTGCTCGCTTATTCACTGCCTGCGTGTGTTTTTACAGGGCGCCCTGAATGGTCATTTAGCGCCGCGAAACCAGTAGCGCACCTAAAACAATACCTGCGACAGCCACAATGCCTGCACCGTATAACGGGCGCTCCTGCATCCAGGTGCAGGCGCAACTTGCTGCATCACGTGCGCGCTGGCCCGTGAGGCTGTTGCCGTTCAGGCGAGCGCGGGAGTCTTTCAGTAAGGATTTTGCTCGTTTCCTGATGTTTTTTGCCTCATCGCTGGCTTCATCTCCCCAGCTATTAAGGACATCTTCCAGCGTTTGTGCCAGTTCATTGATATCGGTGCCGATATCACGGTCGTCATCGATACTGCTGTGTCGTCTGCTAAACATGCTTTCCTCCTGACGGGTTATCCTTACCTCAGTGTAGACCATCTCTGTAGCGAGACGTGGAACGTGGAAGGAGGGCGCGGGTTTGGAGAATTTTCCGAAAGCCGTAGGTATATCCTTACTGTAAGGTTGCCATGCAGTAAAAAGACGACGAGGAAAAACTATGTATTTACGACCCGATGAGGTAGCACGCGTTCTGGAAAAAGCCGGTTTTACAATGGATGCCGTCACTAACAAAGCGTACGGCTATCGCCGTGCTGAAAATTACGTTTACGTTAACCGTGAAGCGCGGATGGGACGTACGGCGCTGGTAATTCATCCAGGACTCAAAGAGCGCAGTCTTACGCTGGCAGAGCCTGCGACGGATATCAAAACCTGCGACCATTATCGCGAGTTCCCGCTGTGGCTGGGTGGCAACTCTCAGGAGCATTATGGTATTGCTCACGGTTTTAGCTCGCGTGTTGCACTGGAGCGCTACCTTGCAGGGCTATTTGGCGACGTTGAGTAAGGTGTAGTACGCCTTCACATTTCTTTTCCCATCAGGCACGGGTTTCGGCGCGGGTATAGCCGGTGACGCGAAACAGACGCCGGCAATAATCCAGAAAGTATCCGTAAGCAGCACCCATTAGCATCGACACCACCATATTTGAGCTGACTGCGGCTATTATTTGCGTGATGTCTGCGCCAACCGACCACAAAATTGCGGCATAGACCGGTGACTGAAAGGTGATATAAGCAAGTACATCGGCCAGTGTTTTTCCCCAACTGCGCGGCGTGATGCGGCGCGCAAAACGCATGAAGGCATCGCGATAAATACCGTAAGGCCAGGCAATTACAATATTGACCGGGATCGAAACCAGACGTGATGAGAGCGACTGTTCAACGCTCATGCCGGAAATAAAGATTTCTATTAGCATCCCCACCACAAAGCAGTAAACGACCATAGCGAACGTGTCAGAAGCTGCGTGGCGTAGCCGTGATGCATAAAGCGACAAAAGAACCTCCGGTGTCTCGAAAAGTGGGGATTAATTCGGTTAAAGGCGTTAACGCCTGGTTTTACTGTCCATATATTTGTTGTTGTGTAGGTTATGTGTCTATTGTTGCATGATCAAGTAGCTGAAAATTTTTAAATTATTCGTTTTTGTCGATAAAATTTTTTGAGTGCAAACAAAAAATGCGCTTATCATCATTTTCGGCGACTGTTGTGTTTTTTTGTTTAATTAACAATGGGTTGGTTTTTCGGGGTGTTGAGCAGAACGTGATAAGCGCAGCAATGCAACAAAACGTATCCGTGTTGTAAAATGGTTAACGTTATGGCGTACATTATTCATTAAACTTCCATGCTGTTTTTAGCACGTTACTTTCCGGGCCGTATTTCCAGCGTAATACCTGCTCACGGTCTGGCGATAATAAAGGGTGTGCTTGATACGCATATTAAAAATACGGGAAGCGAGGGGCTGAAAGAAAAATCGGCAGGAAAGTACAGTGAATGTTGATGTTATCTGAATGTTAATCCTGAATGTAGTGCGGGTTACGCCGACCGTCTGTTTTAACGCACGACGGTTTACCGGAACCCGGGCGGTATGGCAGGGAGACTGATGCGACATTATGACCTGACCAGCAGCTGAGATTCGATTTTTTCGAGTGAGGCAGAGAGCATCGTGGCGGTTGAGGTGGAGTAAGGACATGCTTTTCTGGCGGATATAAGAATGAACATTGACGATTTTCTCTGCAAAGCGTTATGCGTGAAGATGGGTTGAATAAATATCAGATGTTTCTTGTTATTAGCCATCTCGTATTTCGATAAACCCTTTTGAAATAGCGTAATGCGGCCATCTGGTAATTAACATATCGACCAGAGAAGGCGGTAATTTCCTTATTCCCGCTGTCTGTGTTTTGTACAGGTAGTCATGCGTTGGGTGGCAATATAACGCTTAATATATTACCTTACGCCTTTCTGGAATTTTATTGTCGCAAGAAATATTGGGTGTTTATGTCTGTTGAACTGCAAAGTCTTAATAATATTCGAGTGCTGCGTGCGATGGCGCGCGATCTTTCTATTGATGTGGTTGAGGAAATTCGAGAAAAGATCGGGGTTGTCATCGAAGAAAAGCGTCAGCAAGAAAATGACCGTCTGCGTGAAAATGCCGAGCGCGAAGAAAAATTAAAAACCTGGCTTGAGCTGATGCAGACAGACGGTATCGATCCTAATGAGCTGCTAAGCATGCTGCCGCAGAAGGCGCCACGCAAGCGTGCGCCGCGTGCTGCAAAGTACCGCTACGTCGAGAGCGACGGCAGTGTAAAAACCTGGACCGGGCAGGGCCGTACTCCTAAAGTTATTGCGGATGCCATAGCTGAAGGTAAAACGCTGGAAAGTTTCCTTATCGGGTAACGCAGATTTCAGTGTGGCGTTATTTATTGTTCACTGCCTGATAATATTTTTACGCTTCAGACGGATATAATAAATAACGCCCAATATTCCGGCAATCAGCAGACGCCAAAATCCCCTTCTTCTTTATAAGCCGTTACGTCCGCCACCTTAAGCGTTATTTTTTCTCCATTTTCGTCGTCCGGCGAGGTGGCCACAATTTGATCGTCGTGCACTTCTAACACTTTTAACTTTGGCCCACCCATACGTGGCTGAACAATATCACCTGGTTGATACATTGTATTTCTCCTGAGCAGTGAGTGTCTTTCAAATATAGTCAAGATGAACCCTTTTTGCATCAGGCAGGGCGTTCAGATGGTTCCAGTACAGATGTCGGGCATTGCTTGTGTGTTTGCGGTGCAGAGCTGGAGGAAGGTCAACGCCTGGATATGGCCGTTGCTGGTGTGCCAGTAAAGGAGGAGAAATAAAAATTCAGATCTTTCCTCATTCTTTTCTAAAGTTATCCACTGACTGCGCGATAACAGAAGTACACACCAGTTTGGAAACGAAAAAGGAATACCGATATGGCACAAGTTATCAACACTAACACCCTGTCTCTGACCGCGCAGAACAACATGAACCGTTCTCAGTCTGCACTGGGTACCGCAATTGAGCGTCTGTCTTCTGGTCTGCGTATCAACAGCGCAAAAGACGATGCAGCCGGTCAGGCGATTTCTAACCGCTTCACCGCCAACATCAATGGCCTGAGCCAGGCATCCCGTAACGCCAACGACGGTATCTCCCTGGCGCAGACCACTGAAGGCGCGCTGAACGAAATCAACGACAACCTGCAGAACATCCGTCGTCTGTCCGTTCAGGCACAGAACGCCACCAACTCTGCTTCTGACCGTCAGTCTATCCAGGACGAAATCGACCAGCGTCTGGAAGAAATCAACCGTATCGCTGAACAGACTGAGTTCAACGGCGTGAAGGTACTGAGCAAAGACCAGACTCTGAGCATCCAGGTTGGTGCCAACGATGGCCAGACCATTGAAATCAACCTGAGTGAAATGAGCTCCACCACCCTGGGTCTGGATGGCTTCGGTGTGCAGGATATCGCTGTACGTCTGGGTGCTGGTAGCACCATCACCACCGCAGATGGTTCTCATAAGCTTGATAAAGATGACATGGCTGACTATAACGGTGGCATCATCGAGATGAAAGAAGCTGATGGCTCCAGCAAATACTACGGTGTGAAGTTGGATAACGATGGTAAAGCTTCTTATGAGTCACTGACTGTTACAAATACAGCTGGCGTAACATCTATTACGGGTACGCCTGAAGCTACTGCCAATGTAGTTGAGCGTCTTGATGCCGCGATGAATCCGCTGGACAACGTTGACAAAGCTATCGCTCAGGTTGACGAACTGCGCTCTGGCCTGGGTGCAGTACAGAACCGTTTCGATTCTGTTATCAACAACCTGGACAGCACCGTAAACAACCTGTCTGCTTCCCGCTCCCGTATCCTGGACGCAGACTACGCGACCGAAGTGTCCAACATGAGCCGCGCGCAGATCCTGCAGCAGGCGGGCACCACGGTACTGGCGCAGGCTAACCAGGTTCCGCAGAACGTCCTGTCTCTGCTGCGTTAATTTCTCAGCAGGCAAGATTGCAAAAGGGCACAGTCAGGTGCCCTTTTTTATAGACAACAAAGCCCGCCGTTCAGTCGTGGCGGGCTTAAAACCTCAGAGTAACGCGTCAGAAGCTCAGGCGTAATCCCAGGTGACCTGCGTAAGGCGTTTCAATATGCTGGCCTTTCTCATAGCTGGCTTCCGCCCAGGCGGACCAGCTATCGTTAAGTTTTGCTGCCATACCCAAACCATATTTGCCGCTGGTACCTGACATATCATTGCTGAAATGCTCGGTCTGGTTAATGACCAGCGCGTTGTTCTTCATAAATTCATGACGAACGGCAAGACGCATATAAGGCTGGAGTGTAGCGCCATTGAGCAGAGTAATGTTTTTACCGAATGTCAGTCCCGCTTCACCTTTGAGTGACTGGGTAGCATCGGCTTTGACCGTCATTCCGCTGTCAAACTGGTATTGCGTTTTGTCGCCAATGAATAAAGCGCTTTGCACATACGGCTCCACGAACCAGCTCCCAAACGCCATATATCTGCCCGCTTCTAACGAGAAACCACCGCCGAGAATATTGTCTTTGGCGTGAGTACGGCTACCGTTGAAACGCGGGCTGTTTTCCGTGCGAAAACGGTTTGCTTTGATAACGCCATCAACGTAGTAACCGTTATTGTGCAACCAGGTGGCGTAAAGACCCAGGCCGTAGCTGTTTATTTTGCCATTAGCACTCGACGAATTAAGATCTGAGCGCGTAAAGGAGGCCATTGCACCCACCAGCAAAGCGCTGTTGCTCAGCGCAATGCGCTTATCTCCACCCAGGATAACGCCATTAGTGTCCTGACGGTATCCAACGTGTTCGGTGGACATCCGGTAACGGCTACTGATGTATTTACCCCATGCGGCACTTTCGCTTTCACCGTTTTTGCGTACGTCACCCAGGCGGGTGCGTAACGTAGTCAGTTCGGCATCCCAAATGGTTGGGGTGACATTGGCCATAATAATCGCCGCCTTAGCACTCTCCGACAGCTCTGGTCCTGGCTCCGGCTTAGGCTCAGGAGTCGGTTCCGGTTTAGGCTCTGGCGTGGGGTCAGGAGTCGGTTCCGGGCCAGGCTCTGGTGTGGGTTCAGGAGTCGGTTCCGGCCCAGGTTCTGGCGTTGGCTCAGGAGTCGGCTCAGGCTTGGGTTCCGGTGTTGGTTCGGGCATAGGTTCTGGATCAGGGCCAGGTTCCGGCATAGTCGCCCGCGGTGAAAGATACCAGTTATCTTTATCGGTATCCTCACCGTGTACCAGGTAGTATTTATAGGCACCCAGGTCGACGCTGCCGTTGCTCATGGCGAACGTATCCGTAGCGCTGCCGTTAGCGTAAATCAGGTGATAGGGCGATGCGCTGGTTGTGCGCAGTTCCTGGCCTGAATCGCGCACGACAACGTTAAAATTGCCTGACACCGACTCGGAAACATTCAGGAAATCACCGTCATTGCCAGACAGATTGGTGTTCATATGGAACGTTCCGCTCCCCTCCAGCGTTGTTAACTCCAGGCGGCTATAGCGGCCTTCGTCGCTGCCATCTGCGGCACCAAAACTGACGTTACCGTTGTTGGTGAGTGCTTTTATCGTCACGACTGACTCAGACGTATCGCTATTTTGTTTGATAAACAATGTGGAGGAGGGGGCCTGCAAGTCGACAGCCGCCGCCCAGGCGCCTTTACCTAACTTACCGGTCCAGTCGTGTTCATCGCCTGCTTTCATGGTCAGCGAACCGTTTATTACGTTCAGGAACCCGGATGAGTAGCCGCCAAAATCAATATAGCTGGTCCCGCCGTTCAGAATGGTGGTATCGGTAATATGACCCAGTGCATCAACCTGCTGATTCCCGCCATCAACGGTGGTGTTCGTTGCCTCACCATACCAGGCAAGCTGTTGTAACCCTCCGGCCAGTACGGTGGTATTAGTGGCATTAGCGCGCGTACCGCCAGTGTAGCCGTCCTGGTTAACCCAATGCCCGCCAACCCAACCACCTTTTTGGCCGCTTATCAGCTGAGTACCATAAATGGTTGCACCGTCGGCATTTCCGGTCTGGATGCGCTGCAAACCACCGGCATAAATCGTCGCCCCTGTGGATTGCTGGCCGTTAACGCGGACTTTTGACGTGCTGTCTGATGTCCAGTCGCCATCGCTCCAGCTGCCGTCAACGCCGGTAATAACCTGAGTGCCATAGACCTTCGCGTTTTCAGAAATACCATATGTTACCGTCTGTCTGGCACCGGCATAGACCGTTGCGTTGGAATCAGCAACGTAACCTTCACCTTTGCCGGCATAAACCTGCTGGAACGCGCCGTTGTATAAAAACGTATTCATTGCCAGCCCGCTGGTAAGCTGATAGCTATCGGCACCAATGTGTGAGTTTTTAGCGGTACCGCCGTAGATAATTTGCTGGCCCTTATTGTAGACAAGCGTATCTTCAGCAATGGCGGTGCTGGTAACATTGAGTTGCTGCGTGCCGCCATCAATGACGTTTGCCTGCGCATAAGATGTAGAGCCAAGCGTTTGTATACCGCCGGTTTTAACCAGTGTATTGTAGGCTTCACCGCCACCGTTAAGCGTGAGGGCGCCATTTTCTTCCACGGTGGTATTGTGTGCTACGCCGCCGGTATAGACCTGTAAGACACCAGTTTCAATATTACCTTTGCTGTTAAGGTATTCACCTTTAACGACGGTATTCACCGCTTCAGAATTATTAGCTTCCCTGAGGCTACTGCCAATACTCAGCTGCACGGAATTAAGTGTATTATTGAGGCTGTACGAATTATCTAACAGCGTGACAACCTGCTTAGAGAATGTCGGGTTGAGTAAGGTTATCTCCAGATTGGCGAGATATTTTTGCTTCTCTATCGTCAGGCTGGGATAACCCGCCCGCCATTTTTCATCAACCCATGCCCAGTGGTTTGTGAAATCAGCATTGCTGAGTAAATCCTCAGGCATATTGGCCATTTTTAATGGCGAGTATGGCTCCGGCATGACTTCTGCAGCAGAGAGTGGGTAAGTTGAAAAATACAGCACAGGTAAGAGGGTACGATAAAAGACAGGTTTCATGTCATGTTCCTTGACGTAGTGAAATCCTTAACACTCCAGTTTTATATACATCTGTTATGGATGTGCTAGTAGAAAATTACTGGTTAAAATTCAAACTGAGACTATTCTTATTTAAATAAAAAAAGCTGTCAACGAATGTTCTTTTTTTCGCACGAAATGTTTTATTTTGGTTTTTACATGTTGTTTATCCACGTTTTTTAAATGAAAGCACAGACTCGTTATTTTTAAGCGCTCTCAATGTGATTGGCTTTATGTTATTGAAATAAAAGAGGTAAATTATGGTTTCAGTATTTCTTGTTTTTTCTGTTGATAGGTAAGTGTTATTAAGAGGAATATTGATTCTAATTGCCAGATAGTGTGCTTTAAAGATGTTCTGACGGATATTTATATATGCTGCTGTAACGTGTCAGTTAGCGAGTTTTATAAGATTACTCCTGTTTTTCATTGAATAATAGCAGCACTCAAAAGGCAATGCTCAAATAAGCAATGGCAGTAAGACGCTTATGATTCACATCAGTAGTTTTATCCAGAATTGCGTAGCTTACTAAACACCAGGAAGGAGAGGGCAAGCTATAAACAAAAGGGAGACATTGGTTTGACCCTGACCCGAAATCCTGCTCCATTCATAAACAGAATTCCGGCATGATATTCACTTCCCCGAGCGGAAGTTGTGCCGATGAAAAAGTCACGATTCACCGAAGAGCAGATTGTCTTTGCCCTGAAGCAGGCTGAACTGGGTACACCGGTACTGGAGGTCTGCCATAAGCTGGGCATTTCTGATACCACGTTCTATACATGGCGAAAAAAGTACGGTGGGATTTCTCCTTCAGAACTGAAGCATATGCGCCAGTTGGAAGAGGAAAACCTGCGGCTGAAGAAACTGGTAGCCGATCTCAGCCTTGACAAAGCCATGCTGCAGGATGTGCTGGCAAAAAAGACCTGACGCTGGCACGTCTGCGCGAGTGGGTCCGGGACCTGCAGGCACGCTACGGGGCCAGCGAGAGGCAGGTCTGTTTTGCATTGCAGGTCAGCCGCAGCTCTTTCCGCTACCGCTCTGTCGCGCCAGACGACAGCGCATTACGCCTGCGTATCAGTGAGATCACTGAAACCCGGGTCCACTATGGCTATCGCCGGGCTCACGTCATGCTCAGGCGGGAGGGCTGGCGGGATAATCATAAGCGCATTTACCGGCTCTACAGCGAGCAGGGACTGTCCCTGCGTCTCAAACGTCCGCGTCGGAATAAATCGGCACAGCGGCGACAACCCCAGCCTCAGGGGCGGTATCCAAATCATATCTGGGGTATGGACTTTGTTTCTGACGCCTTATTTGAAGGGGCGTCGGTTACGCCTGCTGACAGTCATTGACCTCTACACGCGCGAATGTCTGGGGATCTGCGTGGGGCAGAATCTGCGCTCAACAGAAGTTGCCGAAATGCTTAACAGTATTGCGCTCAGCCGCCCCTTACCACAGTTGCTGAAAACCGATAACGGCTCTGAATTTGCCGGGAAAATGCTGGACAAGTGGGTGTACGAAAGAGGGATCCGAATAGACTTCTCACGGCCGGGAACACCCACGGATAATGCCACGGTGGAATCGTTCGACGGCAGGAGTGCCTGAACGAAAACTGGTTCATGTCCCTGGAGGATGCCCGGTGCAAAATCGAAGCCTGGCGCATACAGTATAATCAGAAGCGTCCCCATTCTGCGCTGGGCTGGATGACCCCAGCCGAATTCGCCGAAAAATCTGCCGGTTGCCAGAATATGCAGCCAGACTGAAGCCGGTTATTCCTGATTATGGCTGGATCATATTTGGGGTCAGGGTCAATTTGCTGCTGTTCCTCTGCAACTTCGGCCTGAATTTGTGGGTCAATTTCGTTGGCTAACAAGGCAAGGTAATCCGCTCTTAACCCTCGGGCGTCAGCATGTGAAAGGGCGGGGAAAGCACCAAGCCCTATCATTGTCCGCTGTTTTGTCGCTGGACGTTGATAACGGAAACGCCAGAGCTTTTTCCCGCTGGTTTTCACTATCAGGAAAAGTCCATCGCCATCATGCAACGTCAGATCCTTCTCTAACGCTTTAGCGCGTAGAACTTCGGGGTTGGCCAGGGGGCGTGTTGTCCGTGCCACTGTGGCCGCTCCTTGATGGGTTGGTATACGCTTTTAGGTATACATCCTACCGTATACCTAAACGTATACCAATAATCCCCGGATTTAGCCGGATGCCCTCGGACAATTACAGACACAAAAAAGCCCACAGGGCTTGTGCCGTGCGGGCTTTCTGTACTTCACCGGACGTAACCGGATCATGATTTGGTGGGCTGGCGGAGTCTGAATTGGTTATGTAACTTGTTGTTTAAGAATGAATAATTTTCAATTCAATTTTCAATTTGGTCCCATTGTTGGTCCTAAAAGAAAATGTTAGTTTTTTTTCAGGGGAGGGGAGGTTACAGCAGGAGCCTCTTCGTCTGTGAGATTAGCATTTTGCTTTCCTTTAGTCTGCTCTGTATTTAAGCGTTTATTTCACGTCAGTTTTTAGCAAGCCGGTAGAGCGCCTTGCTCGCAGAATATCTACTGCGGAAATATACGGAGTTTGCTCTTGCCATGAAAATCCCTCCCGGTCGATACGAACAAGTCCGTATTTTTCTACCAGAAAGTTCACCGCATCGCTGAGCGATACTCCGGCATCAATATGTTCCCGGATGGTGGTTTCATTACTGAATGGTGTGTCATTCAGCGTCAGGCCATAGTGCTGCGAGAACAGATGAGCCAGTAGCCGTTGCCAGGTTTCAACGGGTGACAAACAGAGCGGAGTCGCCCGAGTCGGGTGTAATGATAAAGTTTGCATGATGTTTGCTCTATGAATTTAAGGGAATAAGCGTTGAGTTACTGCGGTTCAGGCTGGTCAGGATAAATAGCAATGTAGACATAACCAAAGGAGCCCAGTGTATCGGCTTCGCAGGTGAGCCCGTTGTGGTAAAGCGTGACGCAGTGCTGATAAAGGGGATTTAGCTCGCCGCTGGTGAGCATTAGCTCCAGTTGCTTGAGTATCAGTGAAAAAGCTTGGTCTAGGCGTAACACATCCTCGTCACTGAAAGCACCGTTGAATCCGGCCCGATCAGCGAGAAAATGCACCCGGTTGCCCTCCTGCACTAGGCGAGCGCCAAAACAGGGTGTGATCGTGCACCTTAGTCCCCACTGCTTGCAGGCGGGATTCTCCGGCTTAGTTCCGGATTCGGAGTGATTGTTCATTATTGTTCCTGATAAAAGAGAAGGGTTAATTGAGAGTGACACTGCGAAGAATGACATAGGGACCATTGCGATCCTGACGGCGCTTAGCAAAGACGGCCAGAACGCCGCATATGTCTTCCACCTCGCGGCCAGCATAATGGCAGATACTGCCTAACCTTTTATATTTGCCCGTACTGAAGCGAAGCAACCGGGAATTCGTATGTTGACGGTAAATCGCCATAGCCTGACCTTTACTGATAATTTTCATCACCGGTCTCCTTACAGCCAGCCACGTTCAGCGAGCGAGACAATCTCCATCCCGCCCACAACCAGATGGTCCAGCAGCCGGGTGTCCACCAGTTCCAGCGCCTGCTTCAGACGTTTGGTGATCCGTCTGTCAGCCTCGCTGGGCTCTGCGTAGCCTGAGGGGTGGCAGTGCGCGACAAGAATGGCAGCAGCGTTATGTTTCAGTGCCGCCTTCACCACCTCCCGTGTATGGACCTGCGTATGGTTGATGGTGCCGGTGAACAGCGTTTCATGTGCAATCAGCCGGTGCTGGTTATCGAGGAAGAGTGCGGTAAATTCTTCACGCTCCAGTGAGGCAAGCCGCAGACGCAGCCAGTCCCGGACGGCGTGGCTGGACGTGAATGACGCGCCGGGTTCACGTAACTGACGCTCGAGCAGGGTTAATGCTTCACGGATGGTGCGCTGTGCGGAAGCCGGTAATCCGGCGGCAAACAGCGGTAGCTGTGTTTCCATCGCGGCCCCCTCAGTCAATGATGTACATGATGGCGCTGCATTCAGGGTGATTCAGCGCATAATCCCGCAGACGATAATAGTGCTCTGTCATGGCGTCGTATTCGGTGTGCATGGCGTGGTGGCTGTAAGCCATCAGACAGGCCGATATGCCTGCGGCCTCTGCGCTCATTTCCGTGCCATTGCCATTCATCGGGTTGAACAGCGTCCATTTTTCATCGGTATCCTCATTATTCGCTTCCGGGACCATAAAGGCACCGCCGTTGCTCAGCGTGTAAAACTGCCAGATCCCCCCGCAGTATCCCGTGCAGAAGCGGTCCATCCAGGCGAAGATATGCGGCTCGAGGGTTATCCATTGCGGTATGTTGCCGAAGTATTGTGGCCAGAAGTCGATACGCTGTTCATCGGGCAACAATGTGGCGGTGAGGGTGTTGGTATTTTCGGTGTCTGAAAGAGTCTGCAGATTTGTAGTGTTATTCATCGGTTATTCCTTTTGAAAGGTTATAAGTACGGCTCCGGTTAACGGGAACCTGATGTATGGAAAAGGTGATTTGAGGCGTGATGGTGAAGGAATGCGTTACCGGAGTTCAGCAGGTGGTATGTTCAGGTGTACAGGTGGTATGTTCAGGTGTACAGGTGGGCAGGATTGTGCATAGCCATCGACATCAACCAGTGAGGGCCAGATGCCGTCAGCCACTGACAGCAGGCACAGGCTGAGTTCACCAGGTCGGTAGCAGAGATACCTGCACTAGGCGCAGAGGTCATCGTCGGATACAGAACGACAGCCGGGCTCGTTTTGCAGAGAGACAGGCCAGACCGCTGTATGGCAGGCATTCTCAGGAATGTGCTGCATCAGCATAGCGCCTGCTGCAGTTCTTCTGCCATTACCCACAAGGCACGGTTCAGTTTGATATCGCCGTTGATAGCGTTCACCGCGCGCGTACGGCTGCGTTTACCCTGCGCAGAACGCCCGGCCAGTCCGCCCTTGCTCAGGTTCTCCTGCAGGCGGTTGTAGACGGTCCACAGGTCACTGCTCTCATCCTGCCAGCGACGTGCACTCAGTGCCTGGGTTTCGGTCACCGGCTGATGTTCTTCACCAAACCGGTAGGCCAGCGCCGCTTTCGCAAACGCCTGTTGGGCTGGTGGCGGTAACAGCAGTGACTGCATGGCATCACGTTGCTCCTCCACCCGGTCAAACACCCCAAGTACTTCGTACGCCCCCTCAATCACTTTTTCCACAACATTGCCTTTATGCGGCACACGCACTTCACCAAACGACTGACCGCAGACCAGACCGTTGGCGCAGACAGCACGAAAAAGACCCGGGATCATCTGGTAGCTGGAGCTGCCGTCATGGCTGTTGAGCAGGATGATTTCCGGTACCTGTTTGTCGGCTATCTGCCCTATGCGTCGCAGGCGCACCATGTGTCTGGTATGCTCACGTCGGCTCTGGTCTTTGACACGGGTCTGGCAGGCGAAGAACGGCTCAAAACCTTCCCGTTTCAGGTTTTCCAGCAGAGTAATTGTCGGAATATGGGTGTAGCGCGCTGAGCGGGATTCGTGCTTGTCCGTGCCAAAAACGCTGGGGACATGCTGGTGTAATTCATCGTGGGTCAGTGGGCGGTCACGGCGTATCTGATTAATACGGCCAAAGCGGCTGGCTAATCGCATAATGGAAACTCCTTGATTAAATAGCATAAAAGTTAAAGGGCCACACTTCCCGAAGGAGGTGTGGCCTGGCATGATTTAAAACGGTGGTGCAGGTGATACGTCGTGGATGGTTGTCACACCAGGGGCTTGCGTATACCGTCGCTCGCGATATATCTATTGAGCATCACTCCGGCACCGGGCGCAAAGTTCCAGTCACGCCAGATAAGCATGCCGTCGGTATCGCGGATAACCAGACGAAAATGAGAGCCCTGGTCGTCTTCGATGGCAACATTGGTGTATGCGGCAGCCACGACAGTGGCCTGTTCACGAGTGAACGTTCCTTCGGGTAGGGCTGTAGATTCAGGCATTTGGTTTCCTTAAAACAAAAAAGCCATGTACCCCGAAGGAACATGGCCTGATGGAATATTTTGACCCGGATGATTAATGCTGCTGATTTTTCTCTTTAACCTTTGACCATGAAGGTCGGCGGCTGCCGGAAAACTCCTTCTTCATTGACCAGTAGCCGATGGGGTACTGTTGTACAACCTGGTTGTTCACACCGATATCAACCGACAGGTATTGCCCGTTATTGATGGAGCCTTTACGTATCCACGCATCCGGGCTGCAGGTACCCGTGTCATACTGTCGCCATGATGACGAATCCCTCGCGGCCACATAGAAGTCGCCAAAAGCGCAACTGTGCGCGGATTTTCGGTTCAGAATGGCAACGTAATATTTAGTGTTGGCGATAATGGTGCAACTGCTGTTCTGCCCGCCGCAGACCTGCCATAACGATTTACCTCCGTCTCCCTTAAAGGGCCAGATAGTATCAGCTGGTGCGCCGTCTGCAGGTGTTGCCGTCACTGCCGGAGCCTGCTGCACCAGCGTAACGTCAGGTACATCACGGCGTAATATTCGTGCTTCTGCATCTCCGGCGTCACCAAACATCTTTTCCTCACCACTGTTGTAATAAAAACCCGCAACAACATGCTCTGAGGGGATATACAGAATTTTCAGATAATGGTCACCGCAGTTACCCCGTTCACAAACAGAGCCCTGCAACCACTTATCGCCACCAACATCCACCGGAATTAATCCGCTGTCCGGACCGTTCAATGAACCTTGTTTCCCCGTTAACCCGGTAAGTCCTGCTGACTTCAGCGCGTCATCAAGGTCTTTCTTAAATGCCGGGTCAGTATCGTAAATGCTGCCGAGAAAGGGGCAGGAACCGTATCCGATGTCATTATCACCTGCATCAGGATCACAATTCATTGCATCCTCTGCAGTTTTTGCAATATTAGCGGCGTAACCCCCGGTGCTAATAAAACAAAATGAGGATATCAGTATTACCTGTTTTAGTTTACGTAAAGAAAAAGACATGATTATTTTGACTCCACCCTGTTTATTTAAAAGAAAAAGGCTCTGGGAAGAGCCCTGTAACCGTCTTAAAAGTCAATGGTATTAAGACCGACATTCTTTTTGATGGTAGGGTCGAAAATAACAACGGTAAGATGGCCTTTATCGGGTGAACGGACAAACTTCGCGGTTGCCGCGCCGCTACATGTCGCATGACGGTTATAATCCATCATTTTACCCTTGCTGGTGGCAAGGTTGACAACGATGAGATAAGGGTCATAACAGGCCGAACCGCCAGGGCTGCTCAGCAGGGCATATTGACTGTCATCAGAGACACTAATGAGGCTGCAGGTCCCGTCTTTCACATCTTCACTTCCGCACATCAGCTCACTGCCGCCTTTCACATCAGCCACTGTCCGGGGCAATTTAACCGCAGCAGCACTGGCTGAGGCACTTAATAAAAAACCAGAAACCATTAATGACAATATAAATGTTTTCATCTGTTCATCCTGTTTATTGTTAAAGTAACAATGCTTATATGGCGGGGAGCGCAGGCTGGCTCGTGTCCTTCGTATCATTACAGAGAAGACATTCCCCCCTGAACATGAACCACAGGCAGGGCCTGTGCAGGCCCTGCGAAATAACTAACGTTCCCCCCGGTCTCGCAGGACCTTTCGTGCCAGACGCTTTTCCAATTCCGTTGTGCTGCTGAAAAAACCATTGTCAGTGGTTATCATTCTAAGCTCTGCATTGCTTTTGCCTTCCAGGCTGTCATGCGTCTCCTTCACTTCACGCGCACTGCTGAGTGTGTCCTTCGCCACTTCAACGGCGAGTTTACCGGCGGTCTTCCAGAATCCCATGTGAGCCACCTTTACAGATAACCGTTATCTTTGCCCCACTCACACCCGCAGTCCCGGCACATCCAGCCATCGGCCCAGGGAATGGTGTCGTGAGAGCCACAGTCCGGGCAGCGTTTGCCGGAAGTCGGGTTGCCGGGTGTGATACGTCTTATTTTCATCATGTTATCCTTCTGTTATGGGGTGATGTGGTTCAGGGACGAAGCCGGACAGCACTTCACCAATGAACCGGAAATGGGGTAATGCCTGTAAAAAATCCGGACGGGAAAGGATGTCGCGCACCGTGGCGTCGGGGGTAAAACTGTCGGGATGAAGCGTGACGACCCGAATATCAGCCAGTGGCAGTGCGATGATGCGGGTCTGGTGTGCCCCCGTCAGATACCAGTTACCGGCATGCAGAACCAGCCGGTAGGGGGCGATATCAGTATGGCTGCATCCGTTGCCACGCAGGGTCACTTTCCGGCATTCCTGGACGGCATTCACCAGCTGGGTAAAGACCCCACCGTCGGTGATGGTCTGTGCAGATTCTCCCTGCCAGATAAGGCAGGGCGACTCCCCCGGACCGCCCAGAAGCGAACTGACAAGATGGCCATCTAGTCCTGGGAACAGCGATTCAACGCCTGACTGACGGGCAAAGGTCATCACTGCCAGTTCCCGCTGACGGCTGCCGGACAGCAGACGGCACCGGCCCTGACGATATTCAAGGTCCAGGTACATCAGCCGTTCACGAAAATCCCGGCGCAGGGTGCGGACTGACACGCCAAACTCGGCGGCCAGTTTGCGCATATCCAGCGTTTCGCCTGCCACCAGACGACCAATAATCATCGACAGTCTGACGGCAAGCCGGTCATGGCGATGTTCAGCCTGAGTCATGAGGCTCCGTTCTCCGGTAAGCTAATTCACTGAAAAGATGTGGGTTAGTGTAACAAGGGGGTATGGCAGGGTATGGACACAGAAAGACGATTTTTCAAATCGGTCGATATCAAGAATGGCGCGGCCTGCCGGGGTGTCTGGCTTTTTTACCTGGTGTAAAATCGGCATAAACGGACAGGGTGTGTCCGACGCAATGACCATGCCTGAGCAATATCAGAAAAATATCCAGTCCCAGACGGCCCGTGCGACTGACACCACGGTTTCCCGTACGGTACGAATGAGCGCCCGAACCGGTGCCGGAAGCTGAAGGGATGACTCCACGCTATCAAACCCCCTTCCCACGGCATGGCTGAAGCTGTCCCTGGCCTGTTTTTTTACCGGCTCCGTGCAGAGCCTGTCATGTAGTTGAGTTGCCAGCGGGCCGGTGGCGTGGTCAGGTAGGCAGCGCATCATCGTCTCCACCATTTCCTCAATGCCCCAGCCAGTGAGAGCAGACACAATGCATACTGGATGATACGGTTTAAACATCGCCGTCACCGTGGCCTGTTTAACACTGAGATTTGCCCGTTGCAGCACGGAAGGTGTACCGGTAGCGGCATCCCATTCATGGCTGGGTTCCATTTTGTCCGCCTGATTGATGACGAACAGTACCTGCTGGCGGTGATTTTTCATCACCCTGTGCCAGAACAACTCATCGACGGACAATGCGCGATCGTCGGCTTTGATGACCCACAGGATCAGATCCATCTCCGGCAGAATACGGTTGTATAGCGCAATATATTCATGATCCCGTTGCCCGCTTTCCCCCACGCCAGGTAAATCCACGATAACGAGGCTGCGATCACCGCTGCGAAGACGAAATCGCAGTACGTCACGGGTGCAGGCGTTTACATCACTGACCGGGGACACCTCCCCCTGAAAAAGTTCGTTACAGAGCGATGATTTGCCTGCGCCTGTTTTCCCCATAATCCCAATTACCGGTTCGTGGTTTGCCAGCTTGTGGATGTGCTTAAGGATTTGTTCGCCAATAGCGAGAGGCAATAATGCCAGCGGTTTTTCAATGGACTGAAGGCCTTCAGATTTATGCATACAGAACTCCGTGAAGAAAATTAAAATCCCCGCAATCCGGTAAAGGATGCGGGGGATTCACAGAGATAATATCTATCTGAAATTATTTGGAATGGATGATGGCGCTTGATTACTGGAACTGGTCTATGACATGAAGGTTATGATTTGTTCACTGCTATGAGGTTAACACTTTAACAATTTCCCTTACTATTCTTGTACTAATTCCTTCCAAATACTTCTGCTTGAGATTAGGATTTATCCTCTTGTAGTGTTATTTACAATAAAGATTGTGATGCTGATTTAACCCAACGTGTTGTCAGTTGCCTTGCTGAACTAAGTTCAGTATCTAGAAATTAGCTCTTGATACATGAGCGAATCAGCGAAAATTTTCATCCCGACCAATTAATGACCGTAATGGATAGGATGTTGCTGCTATTTGGCTTCCATGAGGGAACATATGTTTTTAAACGATCAAGAAACGTCCACTGACCTGCTGTACTACACCGCTATCGCCAGCACAGTGGTTAGGCTTGTTGATGAAACGTCAGATGCACCCATTACGATTGGTGTGCATGGTGATTGGGGGGCGGGAAAATCAAGCGTACTAAAAATGCTTGAGGCTGCCTGCGAGAAAAAGGATAAAACGCACTGTATCTGGTTTAACGGATGGACGTTTGAGGGATTCGAAGATGCTAAAACTGTAATCATCGAAACCATCGTCGAGGATCTTGTTGCCTCGCGCCCGATGAGCACCAAGGTGGCAGAAGCAGCAAAAAAGGTTCTTCGTCGAATTGACTGGTTGAAAATGGCCAAGAAAGCGGGGGGACTGGCGTTTACCGCATTTACTGGCATACCCACATTTGATCAGATTAAGGGGATGTACGAACTGGCATCCGACTTTCTAAGTGCTCCGCAGGACAAGCTTTCTGCTGCAGATTTCAAAGCGTTTGCTGAAAAAGCAGGAGGCTTCATCAAAGAGGCCGATACTGATAGTAATACGCTACCCAAACATATTCATGCTTTCCGTGAGGAGTTCAGGGCGCTGCTTGATGCTGCTGAAATTGAAAAGCTAGTGGTGATCGTTGACGATCTTGATCGCTGCCTGCCTAAAACCGCGATTGAAACGCTCGAAGCTATTCGCCTTTTCTTGTTTGTAGAGAAAACTGCATTTGTTATCGGTGCAGATGAAGCCATGATCGAATATGCGGTAAAAGACCATTTCCCCGACCTGCCTCAAAGCACCGGGCCGGTAAGTTATGCACGCAACTATCTTGAAAAGCTCATACAGGTTCCATTTCGAATCCCCGCACTAGGAACTGCAGAAACGCGTATATATACCACGTTGTTGCTTGCAGAAAATGCGTTGGGTTCGGAGGACGACAATTTTAAAGCATTGCTCAATAAAGCACGGGAAGAGATGAAGCGTCCTTGGATCAGCCGCGGGCTTGACAGAGAGGCAGTGATGGCAGCGTTAAATGGAAAGATTCCGGAGGTTGTGGAAAACGCGCTGCTATTCAGCCTACACGTTACCCCTATGCTTAGTTC
The DNA here is from genome assembly GCA_966185765.1 of uncultured Enterobacteriaceae bacterium. GTDB lineage: Bacteria > Pseudomonadota > Gammaproteobacteria > Enterobacterales > Enterobacteriaceae > CBIFVZ01. The sequence goes on from CBIFVZ010000011.1 coordinate 51,861, forward strand.
GGGGACACATGGTAATCCAAGGCAGATTAAACGCTTTTTGAACTCAATGATGTTACGCCAGGCGATTGCTGATGAACGCGGGTTCGGTAGTGACATTAAGCGTCCTGTACTGGCAAAAATTATGCTTGCTGAGCGTTTTTACCCCAGCGTATACGGAAAGCTTGTTCAGCTTGTATCTAATCATCCAGAGGGAAAACCGGCAGCTTTGGCGGAGTTTGAAGCCTTGGTCAGAGGGGGGAAAACTGCTCCGAAGAGTCGCGCTGACAGCAAAGAGAATTCCTCAGAGTCTGAAGACGTCCAAAACTGGCTGAAGATTGATTGGGCGATCGGTTGGGCAAAAGCAGAGCCCGCACTTTCTGGAGAGGATCTTCGTCCATATGTGTTTGTCACTCGTGACAAACACAGTACTTTGAGTAATCTGGTCGTATCAAGCCATCTCATTCCTATAATGGAGAAACTTCTTGGTCCGAAAATTGGGATGGTGAAAATCAAAGGGGATTTAGAGAAACTGAGTCCACCGGATGCTGATGAATTATTCGAAATGCTTAGCGATAAGCTTTTCCAAGAAGACAGTTTCAATCGAAAACCAAGAGGATTTGACGGCCTCGAATATCTCGTAGAAACACAACCTCACCTTCAAAGGAGATTGATTGATTTTGCACGGCGCATTCCTGTAAAAAAAGCAGGGGGATGGCTTGCTACCCGTATTGCGCAAAGCCTAGTGGACCCTACGTTAATAGAAGAATATACAAAACTGATCCAAGAATGGGCGAGTCAGGACGAAAATCTGTCCCTCTCTAAATCAGCAAAAGCAACCCTCCAGTTATCGGGATATCAACATTAATGGGAACCTCAAAAGCTTACGGGGGGCCTGTTCATGGCCTAATCCCCGATTTCGTGGAGAATCCATCTCCACCGACCCTGCCGCCTGTTGACCCTGCGGATGATAGCACGCTGGATACGCCGCTCATTCCACCGGATTCGAGTGGCTCAGGGCCACTTAGCACACCGAAAGCAAACTTTACTCGATACTCCCGTTCAGGAAGTCGTAGTTCTCTGGGTAAGGCGGTCGCTGGATATGTCCGCAATGGAGTGGGGGGCGCAGGCAGGGCCAGCCGCCGTATGGGGGCCTCACGCGCTGCAGCAGGGGGACTGCTCGGTCTCATCAGCGACTATCAGCAGGGAGGTGCTACTCAGGCTCTTGAGCGCTTCAATCTTGGTAATTTGGCAGGGCAGTCTGCATCGACTGCTCTTCTCTCCCTTGTTGAATTTTTATGCCCTCCAGGTGGTTCTGTTGACGAGGGGGTTGCGCGGCAGGCTATGCTAGAGACCATCGCCGATATGTCTGATGTAGGAGAGGAGAATTTTGATGAGCTCACTCCCGATCAATTAAAAGAAGTCTTTATTGGTTTCGTGGTTCACTCCATTGAAGGGAGGCTCATGGCGGATATTGGTAAAAATGGGATCAAGTTACCAGACGACATAGACGCTATCGTCAGTATCCAGGAGGACCTGCATGATTTTGTTGATGGAGCTACTCGTACACAGCTCCGTGAGGAGCTGAGGAATCTTGCAGGGCTTTCTGGGGATGCTATAGACAGAAAAGTGGAGGAGATTTACACCGTGGCATTTGAATTACTTGCCCGAGAAGGGGAGAGATTGGAATGAGCCATCATACCTTAGTTGCCCGTTTGGGCACTGACGATAACTCCGATTTACAGCTCAGCCGCCAAAGCACGCATCTGACAGAAATTAATTTTCTCAAAGAGAACGGTAAACTGGATTTCGGTCTCGGGCAGGCGCTGAATGGTTTGAGTGATCTTGGTTTAACGCCAATGGATGTCTCCGTGGATCTGGCACTACTGGCCGCAACGGTGACTGCGGCGGACACCCGAATCTCACGTGGGCATAACGCTCAAGATCTGTGGACGCGCGAAATTGCACTTTATATCCCGGTAGCTTCCCCGACATTATGGAATAGTCAGACTGGATTGCTCAGCAGGATGTTGAATTTTCTTACCGGCGACCGTTGGACAATTCATTTCCGCTCGCGCCCTGTTATTGAGAACGGGCTCATTCAGCGATCCTCTAAGGAACGTTCGGTGAACCCTACTTCTGTTTGCTTGTTTTCCGGGGGGCTCGACAGCTTCATCGGTGCCATTGATTTATTATCTAATGGGGGAACCCCCCTTCTGATCAGCCACTACTGGGATACGACTACCAGCGTTTATCAGCAGAAGTGTGCTCAGCTGCTGTCGGAGCGATATGGACAATCGTTCAGCCATGTGCGAGCTCGTGTTGGGTTTGAAAAAACAACGATTGAGGGAGAAGATGGAGAAAACACCCTTCGTGGCCGCTCTTTCATGTTTTTCTCGCTCGCGACAATGGCCGCAGACGCCCTCGGCGGGCCGGTCACGATAAACGTCCCTGAAAATGGTTTGATCTCTCTCAACGTTCCCCTTGATCCGCTTCGTGTCGGAGCGCTAAGTACTCGGACAACCCATCCGTTTTACATGGCGCGTTTTAATGAGCTGCTGGGCAACCTTGGCATCAGTGCACATCTGGAAAATCCCTACGCCTACAAAACCAAAGGTGAGATGGCTATCCATTGCCATGACCATGCTTTTCTAAGGCAACACGCGGCTGATACCATGTCATGTTCGTCTCCGCAAAGTACGCGTTGGAACCCTGCGCTGAATGAGCAGCAATCAACACACTGTGGCCGATGTGTTCCATGCTTAATCAGGCGAGCATCATTGTTTACAGCTTTCGGCACGGACGATACGATTTACCGTATCCCGGATCTCCGTAGCCGGGTACTGGACAGCTCTAAGCCTGAAGGTGAACACGTTCGGGCATTTCAATTTGCTCTGGCAAGATTGGCGCGATCACCGAGTCGAGCAAAATTTGATATTCACAAACCAGGGCCGCTCAGCGACTATCCCGACTGCTTAGCTGAGTATGAAGGTGTTTATCTGAGAGGAATGAAAGAAGTTGAACGCCTGCTGAGTGGAGTCATAACGAGGCCCCTTACATGAAATTAGCAGGACAGAAGCCCGCTCCACAATGGGTCGATTTTCACTGTCATCTGGATCTATACCCCAATCACTCTGCACTCATCCGTGAATGTGATATTTCACGTGTTGCCACGCTAGCGGTGACGACAACCCCCAAGGCATGGATGCGTAACCGGGAGTTAACTTCCGATTCTCCTTATGTTCGTGTCGCACTCGGTCTACATCCCCAGCTGATTGCGGAACGTGAGCATGAGATAGCGTTACTGGAGCACTATCTCCCTTCTGCACGTTACGTTGGGGAGATAGGGCTTGATGCCAGCCCGCGCTTTTATCGCAGCTTTGAAGCACAGGAGCGGATTTTTTCCCGTATTCTGAATGCCTGTTTCGAGCAGGGGGATAAGATTCTCAGCATCCACAGCGTTCGCGCTGCAGCCAAAGTGTTGGGACATTTGGAAAACACCAGACTTACTGAAAATTGCAAGGCTGTCCTACACTGGTTCACTGGGAGTATCTCCGAGGCTCGACGAGCTGTTGAACTTGGATGCTATTTCTCTATTAATGAAGAGATGCTACGTTCTCCTAAACATCGAAAGCTGGTGTCCTTTTTGCCTTTCGAACGTATCTTGACGGAGACCGATGGACCTTTTGTGTTTCACGAAGAAAAAGCGATACACCCTCGTGATGTGCAGCGTACGGTTCATGAAATCGCGCAGATCCACCACGTATCGGACACAGATGCTGCTATGAGAATACTTTATAATCTTCGAAGTTTAGTCACCAATAGTTCTCACAGTGAGAATAGTTCATGAATCTAATTAGTTGGATTAATACAGGGGAATAGTTTAATACTTCAGTCCCCTAAAAGCTAATATGCTCTATGTCATCTAATGATAAGTGGCTCCAAAGAGCCACTTATCATTAACTTTTCTAAAGGGAGGTAGAAGTTCAGCAATCAATAATTTTCCATCCACGATCTTCGAGCACGTTAATTTCATCATCTACAAATGCGTCTTTGCGCATCGCAAGGCATAAGAGGTGAGTTGGACGTGTCATAGCTACATAATGTAGCTTCAATCGGCCAAGCATACGTGAACCCTCAAATACTGGTCTCCCTTTTTTATTAACTGTCGAACCACCAGTCTTCGTTCCGAGTAACCAAGGCTTTAGTTCGCAAAGATGATGATTGAAGTAGAAGCTATCAAGTACAAGTGTCGCAGTGTGCGTCTCGCCTTTAACGGAATGGATTGACCCTAGCCGGATTTGGACCAGGGGAGAAGTTTTTGGATAAGATACAAAATTAGAACTCTGTGTGAGAGTCACTTCCTCTCCTTGAAACGTATTAACCTGTGGCCAGGCGAGGAAAGCCGTGACGCTATTGCCAATTACTGAAGAGCCGCTCAACTGCTTAACGCATGACACAATTAATGGGAGCAATTCTGTGTTCCAATCATCTTGTGTAATATTTCCACGAGTTGCCAAGAGTTTCTCTTGTAGCGCCCTATAGCTTGTAATTGCCTCTGTCTCGTCCAAAAGCTCAACAACTCGACGATGCGGTGATTTTCGCGATACTCTGCTATGTATGCTACCTGATAACTCACTTGCGGCCAGCAATGCTGAGGCTGTTGCATTCACCAGTTTTTCGCAGTTGTTGCTGCCCATAATCTCAATATATGCGCGAGCCAGATATTGCGCGAAACTGTTCGGAGTTGCTTCCTTTCGTGCGGTACTGGGGTCATAGGTGGGTACGTAATGCCCTATAGCATGGGGGACGAGGCCATCTTCTTTTAGCTCGTGGACTCCAGCGATTGCGGTAAACACGCCACACTTTAAAGTTGCTGCATCAAAGGATTCAATAAGATAATCGCCATAGCGGGGAAGGACTGATTGCACTGAGGCATCGTCGAAGAGAAAGATTGTTGGAGCTTTTGGTTCGGTATTTATTCGGGCTGGTGGACCGGCACCAATTAATGCTTGTGGAGCGACGCCGAGGCCCTTTACTTTATCGGCTATATCTTGGGAAAAGCGATAGCTTCGCGGAAGAACATGGACTACGGAACCTGGGAATGGATCGGTACTTGCACCTTTGAGTCCGGTCCGTGAATAGATTGCTTGATTCGAATCGCCGAATCGTTGCCGCCGCGACGGTGAATCGCCAGCGCAGAAGATTCGATGCAACAGTGCCGATTGTTCCTCGCTATTGTCCTGTGCTTCATCGATGAATACTAAGGGGAAGCGCCGACGTAGATCCATTGCTGCCTCAGGATTCTTGTTCAGTAACTCATTAGCCCAGACAAACATCTCATCGAAACAGAAATAACCTTGCTCGCTAATCGTGCGACGAGCCTCGAGTATCGCCTGATAAGTCGGGGTCTGTGGCCCGAATCTGCCAGTATTGCCACCAGAGTAGTCGGGTTGAGTGTAGATTAGACATGCTTCTGTTAATTGATTCTGCTGTAACGCCCAACGCGTATTATTAGGAAGAATATTCCAACGTTTCATTAGGGCGATTTGCGTGTCGATACAGCTCACAGCTATACCCTTCGAGCGTAGCCATGGCAGGGCCAGAAACTCATTGACGAACGAATGGATTGTTCCAACAAAGTGTGGGTAGCGTGAGAGTGCGATCCCTGCAGCTGAGTTGCTGAGTTTAGCATTAATCTCGTTACGAGCTGCATTGGTGTGTGAAAGTACACAAATACCCTGCTGGCGGTATGGCCAACGCATTGCTAATATCGCTAGCTTGGCAACAAGCAATGTTGTTTTCCCACTTCCGGGACATGCCTCGAAATCGGTCGTGTCGAGATTTAGCATTGCTTTAAGCCGACTATCATCATCACCGACCGGAGCAAAACCATCGTCTCCAACTCCCATCAGTGCTGCTGCCCAAGCAATATCCTGTTCGCGAATAAGGCCATCAAACATTGAAGTCATTCCTCAGTCACAGTGTCATTGATCGCTATATCGAATGGTGTAGTTACATGTGAAATAGCTGCAATGATATAAGGAGGTAATTGATTAAGCAGAGCGTTCGAATCCATGTTACCTGACTCAATGTCATTTTCTAATAGCTCTGCCATATACTGCGCAGCGATTGCCTTTGATGCTCCATTCGACTCGAATAACGCGTAGACATGCGAACCGAGCATCTCTAGGTCAGTAGAACTATCCATGATAGCTTCATAAGCTGCATCAGCAGCAGTGATAATGTCGGCTTTGATGGCTGTACCAGCGTTGAGTCGGTCATCAGCGAGTGCGAGCGACGCAGCCTGATACATTTGCTTACCGAGGCCATGAAAAGCGAGATCATATTCGAGTGTCCATTCATCCGCTACGAAGGTTTCGACATTCTGACCCGACGCTTTAGCTCGTCGAATAATGCGGCGCTGCTCTAGTGCATTACCGGGGAAATCTGCCTTAATTCGCCATTGTCGTTTCGATGGCGGTATAACTGGTACTTGTTGACCTTCCTCGAGCTTGCCGACGATCCATGGTGCTAAATCAGGCATTACGTCCATGTCAGTGATGCATGCTACCGGAATATTAATCATTCCGTCCTTCTCAGGATCTTGCCGCATGAAGATTCGTGCATAGCGACCAAGACCGACGCCACCAACATTTACAACTGACACGCCATGATGATGGAAATCGCGGCCGAGAAGTTTTGCTAACACTGGCAATAGAATATTTTCGGCATCGCCTTCAACAATCATTACGGCCCGAGCAAATAATAGATTAGCCTTGGTCACATCGAGGAAGCGTTCAAGGAAGCGATAGTCCGATGGGCTAAGCTGAGTTTTACCTTTACATAGTGGAAAGGCTCGGCCACCCTCAACTAAAGCTATATTGTCAAGATGCAGTTCTGAGGCAAGGCTAGGGCTATGTGTCGTGACGATAATTTGGATATGTTGATGGTCAGTGCGTTCTTTTTTTGCTTGTTCTTGCAAAAATGACATAAGACGAAGCTGGCGCTGAGGATGGAGATGGGCCTCTGGTTCTTCAATCAATAGTAATGGAAAACCGTCGCTTTCGGCTGCAAGCAGAAGTAACTCACAAGCCATGAATAGCAGATTGTTAGAGCCAAGTCCCCTACTATGATGATTATCGACTTCGGCCGAACCAGTCAAGGTAAGTTCAAGTTTTTCGAGTAGTTGGCGTAATCGGAGGTTATCTTCCTGTGTGCTGGCGACGCCTATCCGTGCTAGCAGCATATCGTTGGCGAATGACAGTGGAGCAAGATATTCTTCATTGAGACGCTTGCGTGCTTGTTTAATACCTTCACTCTCACCAAATAAATAGCTGGCATAATCTCCAAGTCCGAGAATACTCAAAGTTTTCGGATCGACTGGCGGATCGATATGTCTGTCGAAAGCATTTCCTGTCTCACGTATTTCCTTTGTGTGCTGTAGGATTTGCGATAATCTTGATCCTCGGCCTGCGCTCATCGCACGTTCGGCATCGCGAAGGGGACGTAGATAAGCCGCCGTCAATAGCGATCTCGCTCCAAGATCAAGCAATGGTCCATCCCCTATAGCGCCAGTACGCCATTCGGGTGGAAGCACCCGGCGTGAGCTTCCTTCTTTAGTATTGCGTTTTGCCACCCAAGTGATGATGAGTACGGTTTCGACTGCTTCCCCAATCGTTTCATAGGTCAGAAATTCTGAAAAGGCACCACGATCTGCCGCCGTAAGCCCACTAAATGTCAGTCGGATTACTATCTGATCCGCGCGTTCAGAGTGCGGAGTGGCTTGGTGAAAATCACTGGTGTCAATGCGCATAAAATCTTGGTCACGTGTACCTAGCACTAACCGGATGGCATCAATAACAGTGGTCTTTCCCGCATCATTCTCTCCAACCAATGCGGTTAGCCCTGGATTTAGTGTTAGCACAAAGGCGTTTTCGGCGGCTCCAAACAACCGAAAGTTCTCAATTCGAATTTCTGATATGTACATTTAAGACTCCTTCCACTGTTACCGATTTTAGCAAGAAGAGCATTGTCAAGAAACCAGAGTGTTTGGTTTTCTACCGAGCCTTGAAAGCCCCATTTTTTATGTTTATTACCAATGTTAAAAGGAGAAATTGGTAAACTCGAAATGCCTGTATTATTGTCTGAGCTTCTTCAGACTTCATTGTTTGAAGGCTATAAATATTCAACAATTCATACAGATCTATGATGGATGCCATAGAGTTGTATGCAGATAATGTAAAAAATGAAATATAACCTCCTGCTACAACTGCTACATGTAGCAGTTGTAGCAGGGATAAAGGGGGTCACTCACCATTTTTGAAACACTTACTGCTCAGGTCGTGTATTAGCGCCATTTTTTGAGATTTCTCACCTTCAGCTAAAGGTTTAATTTTCCCTGCTCTCTCATTTACAATTCTGATAGCCTCAGCTAAAAATTCTCGCTTAATTACACGCTCTTCTGAATTACCGACAAGTCCGGAAATATGCACCAACTTCTCCCCAGGCAGTGTCAGGTAAGGTTTTATATAATTTAGGTTAAGAATGCAGTTATACAATGTAAATTCATTCAAATAGCTTACGAGGTTTTGTCTGCACTCCCGAACGGTTAATATTTTCTCATCTATAATTAACTTGGCCAGTTCTTCGCTATTAATAACTTTCTCGGTTTCATCAAGCCGTTTATTTATTTTGCCCAATGCAAATTCAACTTCATCCATAATACCTGTAATAGACTGTGGGTGGATGGCAGAAAGTTCAAGCTCGTTGTAGAAACTTGTCATCTGAACCATGTTATTATACTGTTTTATCGCACTCATTATTATCAAGTTATTGGCACACATTACTAATATCAAATCGGGTTGTTTAAATTTGCGATCGATATTGACATGATCAGTAAAAACGCCGCGATACGTTAAAATTGTATTTATATCTGAAAGTAACTCTCCATTTTTTATCGTATTTCCATTTAATTTGATGTTAAGAGCTAACTTGATAGTACTAATAGCCGCTGAGATAAAACCTGGAGGTAGCTCATTAATTGACATTGCATTAGTTTTTTTATTTGCCTCGTTTAAATCGTCTATACAAATATTATGTATTATTTTAGATAGCGTCAGATAAGGTGTCAGGACAACTGAGTCTGGAGAATTTTTAAGGTTGATAGCCAACTCTATCAGATCTAATTCAGAAAACACGTCACCTTTAAGAGAACTGAAAACAAGATGCCAAATGACCTTGATATCCAACCATGTATCTTCGTTTATCTCTATCGAATAAGGTTTGGTCGCTTTCTTCTGAAACTCTTCTATTACAGATTTCAGCAACCGCTCATCGAAGTTTTTCGATTCATAAAGATATTGATGTAATGCCAAATAATAGCTGTCATTCAGACCCTCGACCTGATAAAGGGTTCGGTAAAAACTGGAAAGGTGTTCAGTCAGCCCAATCTTTCGTTCCAAAGCCAGCAGGACTCGAAGCGAAGAGTAAGCTACTTTAAAATCATCCAGCTGACCTTTAATTTTATTAAACTCATCCTCGTCTAATGTTATTTGGGAATATTCGATGCATTCATCGATGGCACTATTCATCCATGATTTTATAGGTGTGCTGTTTTTTCTGATATTTCTTATATATTCAGACAGTGGGCTGAGAACTTTTTTATAACTCCCGTCAGGTGACTTGATAAGATCCCTTAAATAGTTTTTCACTCCTTGTAGGATATCCCTTCCATTATTTTCCAGTGTTGGGCAATGATCACTCAACAAAAAACTATGTATATGAAAGTAGAATCCGCTGTTATTAGTGGTGTTAAAAGTTTTGTGTATATCAAGTGCTAAGCATGAAGAAACCCCGAGCTGAATATAACGTTCGAATACTTGGCTCCGGGTCAGAGTGCTGAACACGGGATAAGACATGATTTGATTATAAAACATTTCGTATTTGTAGAACAAACTACGACGTTCTTCTTCACTGAATACCCTTTCTTTATCAATTATTCCGATTATCTCATTATAGCGCTGATTAAAAAACGCCTGATGACGCCAAAAACTTCCATATGCTCGTATATCCCGCTGTTTACTCCCTTCCCTGAATACTCCCAAAATCTGACAGACGTCGTACATCAGTTTTGCAAATGCATGTGCCACTGAACTTCCTCCGGTTGGTTTCCATTTTTCTACGCGGACACTATCCCAGATGCTATGGCAAATTTCTAATCCAGCCAAAGACATCCAACAGGAGAAGTGAAAATGTCGAACGTTAGTGCACCAAAAACACACCCGCTACGCATCCTGCGCATGACTGAGTTGACGGCGATTCTTGGGATCTCGCGCTCAAGTATCTACGAAAAAATGAATCCTAAATCCAGGTATTACGATGCTGAGTTCCCCAGACCGGTCCGGCTGGGGGCTGCCTCTGTCGGCTGGCGATCTACTGCTATTGACGAGTGGATCGCTTCCCGAACCGTTTAATTTTTTTGCAAAAAAATAAAGGATGATGCAATGAGCAACAAAAATGAAATTAATCATGAACTTAACCTGAAGTTTGATATTCTACCACGTCATATCAGGCGATGGACTTTGTACCTACACCACATCACAGGTGTGGCGGTTGAGATTATCGTCGTTACGTTATTAGCATTTTTGGGGTTAGCCTGCCAGGATCTGTTTTGCGTTCAGTTGGGCAATAAACAGCGATTTCCTCTGGCGTTATATCTGTTATTGCTCTCCAGGTCTGGTAGTGGTAAGTCAAGAATATACAGGTTGCTCAAGATCCCTGTTGAGCAACGGGAGCGGCGATTTGAAGACGAGTATTGTGTCGAGCTTGAGGAGTATGAACGAAGGGTTATTATCTGGCAGGCTGAGTTTAAAGTATTAAATAAGCTTTACAAAAAAGCACTGAGTCAGGGGGGAGATACGGCTGAAACACGCAAAAAACTTGAAGAGTGCATCAGCCGCCAGCCGCAGAAACCAGTAAGGAAATCCATTATTTTAACAAACCCGACAAGAGAAGCGCTCACTAAAGAAATCGGGATGGGGTATCAGAATAAAGCTCTTTTTAACGATGAAGCAGCAGGTGTGTATACGAGTAGTTTGTACAACGACCCCACACCTTTCAATACATTCTGGTGTTGGGATAAAGTCACCATTAACAGGGTATCACGGGAAAGCTTTGTTATTGAAAATTATGTATTTTCATCTTTATTAATGATGCAGCCTCATCCGTATGACAATTCCAGCAAACGGAAAAGGGCCAGTATCAGATTCACAGGATTGCTGGCTCGTACCCTGATGATAGATATGGAGCAGATTACAAAGCCATACACCATCAATGAGCACAGTGCCAGGGATGAAAGCCTGCTTCAGGAGCTGTATTCTGTCATGTCACAACTTATGGACGCCGGTGTTAAGCGAAGAGAAAATGGCGATGAGTATATTGCACTTACCCTTGCTCCGGACGCGCAGGATCTAATGGATGAAACGTCGTTGAGTTTGCAGCAGCAGATGAAGCCTGGCGGAGCCTTGTATCACTATGATGATATAGCCGCTCGTTTTATCGAGCAGAGTCTCAGGATTGCAGGTATTTTTCAGGTTACTGGTGACCCTGAATCGACAGAGATTGTAAGGGAAAATCTGTTGTCTGCTTTGAATCTGACTGACTGGTTTGTAAATCATTCCATTACAAAAATTGATTCCACAAGAGAACTTAGTGATGAAGAAAAAATATTATTCTGGCTGGAATCGCATCTTGTAGAAAATGGCTCTTACGATTTCAGAAGAAACGACATTATCAAAAAAGGCCCAGGATCCATCAGATGCTCTGAGCGGCTTATACCAGCACTGGAAAAGCTTAAATCGAAAGGAATGGTGCAGTTATTCGAAGAGGCAGGTATCAATTATGTCAAATTTATCGGTTCAACAATGAACCCTGTCGAACTTGCAGCTAAGACCAATACGCCAATACACCAGTCCGGATCACTGACACTGAGCAAGCTGGCTAAACCTGAATAACTTCAGAGTGATTTTTATGATTTATCAACGAGTTATATTGCTCGCAAACCCTGGCTGGTTGCGGGTTAGAGTGTCGCGAATAATATCGTTTCTTAGTTTTGGTTAGTCGGTATATGTAATATATATCCTTATTAACGTATGCCTGGATACCAGTTAACTAATAGAACCAATCACTATACCAGATACCAGCATAGATAATCCATCTCTGTGAGAGGAACTGTACGCCTAATCACATGGGTAGCCCGCTGCTACCCATTAATCAACAAATGTTACCTGAGTAATTTATTATGAAATTACCTTATGAGTTATCTGAAAAAGAATTTGAATTCCTGCTACTGGCAGCAGAAAAGAAATATGACTCCCGGATATCACGCTATATGCTTCGTAGATCGCTTGCTGTGATATCTGATTATCTGGAAAACTATAACCGGGTATTCGCATTACGTGCTGATCTGAGGTTTGCTCAGTCCCATGTGCCAGGAGAGCCAGATATGCCGACATGCTTTCAGAAAGATGATGAGAAAGTCATCACTCGGGCTATAGAATCCCTTAAGAGTCAGCTAAGGGAAGAGCACAAGCGTTCTGGCAGGGCTGGTGAGTCTGCGCCATTCGCCTATATCTGGGCCAGAGAGCGTGTTACCGGGGAACATCCTCACTACCATCTGATTCTGCTGTTTGACAAAGAGGTTTATGCCTATCTGGGGAATTACACTGAATCTGATGCTGATAATATGGCGACCCGTATTCAGAAAGCCTGGTGCAGCGCCATTGGGCTTGATTATCCTGAATATGCTTATCTCCCGCATTTTCCGAAGAATCACAGCGCGTGGTTCACTCGGGATGATGCGTTAACGTTAAGTGCTGATTATTACGACTTCCTGCTACGTGTTGCTTACCTGTCAAAAACGTACAGTAAAGATTCCCATGACGGTTATCGTAACTTTGGCACTAGCCAGTTAATATGACGGCAGCTGAGAGGCCTTTAGAGCTTATGATGCAGACTTGCCGATAAAGCGCAGGTCTGCATCTATTTCTTGATTCTATTTCCACCATCACCTGACAAGCTGGCGATAATCACATTCCATCTCATCGATGAAATCATCACCGATTGTCGGAAAGCCATAGCTCAAATGCTCTTTCCCTTTAATTTCAAATAAATTATAGAGATAGCTATCCTTTTGGTTAGCGACGTGAACAGGCATAAAGGGCCTGTTTCTTACGATATTTTCGTTTAGTTTACGGGCGTTGATGATGTTGTATTGATCTCCGGTGATATCAATAACGTAATCTTCCACTTCCAGCCAGAAGTGAGTTATTGCGCCATTTTTACCGGTGACTCCAGTGACCCCTTTCAATTCCAGTTCGGGCCATAATTGCAGAAAGTGGAAGGAAAGTAACATTGAGCAAAGCTTGCAACTCATTACCGGGAAGCCGTGAGGTACAAGGTAGGTTGTTGACGGATCACATGTTTCGAGTATCTTTCGAAACCTATTCGCCTCTTCACGTGCAGTCTCAATGGTAAACAATATTATACCCCTGATTTAGCATATGAGTGTTTGTAAGCATACGTACCAATGGCAGGCTCCTTAGGATTAGTATGAGTCAATGCTGTCCGGTCGAATCATACGTGAAGCCTAGGGAGTTAGGCTTTATATAACAGGATTGCGCCATTACCGCACACTCCAGTTTTTCGCTTGTGTGGATTAAGAATTGGACTTATCCAGTGAGCTTTAATGTTGTTAATTCAACGTCAGTGAGTCTGCCACTATCTGCCTTTTTCACAAAGTAAGCCCACCACTGCATCATCGGACGACGTTGCTCAAGGTAATCACTGCGGTTGTAAGCGCGACGTACCTCATTTTTGTCTACATGAGCCAGTGCTGCTTCAATGACATCAGGCGGGAATCCTTCCTCATTGAGTGCCGTACTAGCGATAGAGCGTAAACCGTGTGATACGAGTACGCCCCCTAAGCCAGCACGCTTAAGTGCGGCATTAACTGTTTGGCTGTTCATTGGCTGGGTTGGTTTGATGCGACTGGGAAAGATAAACTCTCGGCCACCACTGAGTGACTTCATCATTTCCAGAATAGAAAGAGCCTCATCCGATAGTGGAACCGTATGGTCTCGGTTCATCTTCATACGAGCTGCTGGAATTTTCCATTCTTTAGCACTGAAATCGATCTCATCCCATCGTGCCTCAGCGGCTTCGGCAGGGCGGGTAATGGTGAGAAGCTGCCACATGAACAAGCACCGCGTTGACATACTGATACTTGCTGTACGCATTGTTTGCATTAACTGTGGAAGCTGATCCGGACGGATACTCGGCATGTTTTTCTTTTGCGGTTTCTCGAACGCTTTTCCGATATTTACACTGGGAACTGCATCAATCAGGCCTGTGTTCTGCGCATAAATCATGACTTCGTTAATACGCTGACAAAGGCGGCGAACAGTCTCTAATGCACCTCTGGCCTGAACCGGCTGTACTGCTTTAACCAGAGTATGAGCCTTAATCTCAGTGACCCTGATATCACCGATTGCTGGGAAAATATCTCTCTCAAGCGAGCGCCAGATATCGTCGGCATAGTCCTCTGTTACGCTGGCTTTCTTCACATTCCACCAACGCTCGGCAACTAACAAGAAGGTGTTGGTTTTGGCCTCTTGAGAATTCCTCACCTGTTCTTTCTGGTGTTCCTGAGGATCAATATCTTTTGCCAACAAAACTCGAGATTCAGCTCTGAGTTTACGCGCATCAGAAAGGGAGACGGCTGGATAGGCTCCGAAGCTCTGCTTGGTTCGCTGCTTGGTCAAAGGTCGATAGTAACGGAACTGCCAGAGCTTACTACCGCTGGACTTGATCAACAGAGTAAGCCCGTCACCATCATACAGCTGGTAATCGGCATCTTTAGGTTTGGCGGCTTTGATTTCCGTATCGGTTAACGGCTTGGTTTTTCTTGCCATGGGGAGTCTCCATGCGTTTAGGCCCAACGAAAACAATAGAGCTTTTCGTTGGGCCTATCAATGGGCCTAAAAGGTTCGGATTTAATTAGTTCTCTTCGGACTTCGCGGGACAAATTGAGGGCACAAAAAAGCCCGCAGGGCTTGCGCCGTGCG
>CBIFVZ010000012.1:0-63063 GCA_966185765.1 uncultured Enterobacteriaceae bacterium
ACGATTAAATGGTGAATCTCTTTATAATAATTGAAAATTTAATGCGCTTATATTATATAAGGTAAGCTCTTTTATAGGTCAATGTTTTTATTTTCAATGAAAATTTTCTAGACTTAATTTATATTTCAACCAAATTTATATGCTATAGTAGCGCCCCTTTTTACCCGGACCGTATCGCCACTATGCAGCCACAATCCTCCGCCAACACACTCCCCGCACTTCGCTTCTCCGTCGCCCCCATGCTCGACTGGACCGACCGCCACTGTCGCTATTTCCTGCGTAAGCTGTCGCGCCACGCGCTGCTGTATACCGAGATGGTAACAACCGGGGCTATCATTCACGGTAAAGGCGACTATCTGGCCTACAGCGAAGAAGAGCATCCGGTGGCGTTGCAGCTTGGTGGCAGTGACCCGGCGGCGCTGGCGCAGTGCGCGAAGCTGGCAGAAGCCCGCGGCTATGACGAGATTAACCTCAACGTCGGCTGCCCGTCCGACCGGGTGCAGAACGGCCGCTTTGGTGCCTGCCTGATGGGTGAAGCGAGGCTGGTGGCAGACTGTGTTAAGGCGATGCGCGATGTGGTATCGGTGCCGGTAACCGTGAAGACCCGTATCGGTATCGACGATCAGGACAGCTATGAATTTCTGTGTGACTTTATCGATACCGTTGCCAACAGCGGTGGCTGCGACACGTTTATCATTCACGCCCGTAAGGCGTGGCTGTCGGGCCTTAGCCCGAAAGAGAACCGCGAGATTCCACCGCTGGATTATCCACGGGTGTATCAGCTTAAGCGCGATTTTCCGCAGTTAACGCTGTCGCTTAACGGCGGCATTAAAACGCTTGAAGAGGCGCAGCAGCACCTTCAGCATCTTGATGGCGTGATGGTGGGGCGCGAGGCCTACCAGAACCCGGGGATCATGGCGGCGGTCGATCGTGTGATTTTTGGCTGCGATGCTGCCGATCCCGATCCTGTCGCCGTGGTGCGCTCCATGTATCCATATATTGAAAACGAACTGAGCAACGGCACGTATCTCGGCCACATTACGCGCCATATGCTTGGCCTGTTCCAGGGCGTGCCGGGTGCGCGCCAGTGGCGTCGCTACTTAAGTGAGAACGCGCACAAGGCCGGGGCCGATATCGCCGTGGTTGAGCAGGCGCTACAGCTGGTCGCTGAACAACGTTAATTTCACTACTTTCTGGTCAATTTCACCCAATCCCGGCGTACTCGCCGGGATTTTTGCTTACAGGCCGCGACATTAACATTGGCACGCTTCTTGTATCATCCAGGTTGTGTTTGATAAGGAGTAAAACCATGCTGGAAGTGATTTTTGTGCTGGGTTTCTTTTTTATGCTGCTGCTGACCGGTGTTTCGGCGCTCGGTGTGCTGGCGGCACTGTTTGTCGCCACTATCCTGATGTTCGCAGGCGGCGTATTCGCACTGATGATTAAGCTTCTGCCGTGGCTGCTGCTGGCCGTTGCGGGCGTATGGCTTATCCGTGCTCTGAAAGAGAAGAAAGACCCGTATGCGCGTTATGGCCTGGTGCGTGAGCGCTACAGCCGTCGCGACTATCGCCGTTACAGCCGCAGCCGTTACTGATTTGCGGCCATCTGCGTAGTGGATCACAGACTCGAGGTTTCGCGGGCTCTGAGCATAGGATTTGCCGATGGGATCTGTCACTATGCAGCGGCTGTTTACAAAATTCATCGCGCTGTACCCTACAGACAGACGCGAACTAAAAAAGAATGGGCTTCCCTCGGGAAGCCCAAATTCTTTCTGACGGTTACGGAATCAGCAGGCTGGAGCCGCTGGTCGCCCGACTTTCCAGCGTCTGGTGCGCGCGGGCTGCCTCGCGCAGTGGGAATTTTTGGCTCTCCGGCACTTCAACCTTAATCACGCCGCTGGCAAGCAGTGAGAACAGTTCGTTGCTGGCTTCTTCCAGCTCCGCGCGGTTGGTGACATAGCCAAACAGAGAAGGGCGAGTAACGTACAGCGAGCCTTTCTGGTTGAGAATGCCGAGATTCACGCCGGTGACTGGCCCGGAGGCATTACCAAAGCTCACCATCAGCCCACGCCGTTGCAGGCAGTCCAGCGAGGCTTCCCAGGTGGATTTACCCACCGAGTCGTATACCACCGCCACTTTTTTGCCGTCTGTCAGTTCGCGCACGCGTTCAACAATATTTTCTTCCTGGTAATTTATGGTTTGCCACGCCCCGGCGCGTTTGGCTTTTTCGGCTTTCTGTGCCGAGCCAACGGTGCCAATCAGTCTCGCACCAAGCGCTTTTGCCCACTGACAGGCAATCAGCCCCACGCCGCCCGCTGCTGCGTGAAACAGGAATATTTCATTAGGTTTAATTTCATAGGTTTTGCGCAGCAGATAAAACACCGTCAGCCCCTTAAGAAATGACGCTGCGGCCTGCTCAAATGAAATGGCATCCGGCAGGTGCGCCACTTTATCGGCGTTCACGTTATGCACGGTGCTGTAGGCACCCAGCCCTGCCTGAGCATAGACCACGCGGTCGCCGGGTTTAAGGTGTGTGACACCGCGCCCCACCTTAATCACCACGCCCGATGCCTCGGTGCCCAGGCCGCTCGGCATAGTGGCAGGCGGATACAGCCCACTTCGCACATAAGTGTCGATGTAGTTGATACCGATAGCTTTGTTTTCTATCTGTACCTCGTTGTCTGCCGGGGAGGCGGGAGTAAATTCCACCGCATTGAGAACCTCCGGCCCACCGTGTTGGCTGAATTCGATGCGCGTTGCCATGTGAACTCCTTTTGTCGTTGAGCCGGGAGAAGGTATACTTCCCCGTCTCTCTAATGAATTTGGCACTCCATTCACTATGGCAGGAAATAAACCCTTCAACAAACCCGCTGAGCCACGCGACCCGCAGGTTGCCGCGCTGAAAATGCCGCCTCATTCGCTGGAAGCAGAGCAGTCGGTGTTGGGCGGTTTAATGCTGGATAACGAGCGCTGGGACGATGTGGCCGAGCGCGTGGTGGCAGAAGATTTCTACACCCGTCAGCATCGCCTCATCTTTACCGAAATGCACCGCCTGCAGGAAACCGGGCGGCCCATCGATTTGATTACCATTTCGGAATCGCTGGAACGGCAGGGCGAGCTGGAAAGCGTAGGGGGGTTTGCCTACCTGGCAGAGCTTTCTAAAAATACGCCAAGTGCGGCGAACATTAACGCTTATGCCGATATCGTGCGCGAACGTGCGGTAGTACGCGAAATGATCGCCGTTGCTAATGAAATTGCTGACGCCGGTTTTGATCCTCAGGGGCGAACCAGTGAAGATCTGCTGGATCTGGCAGAGTCACGCGTTTTTCAGATAGCCGAAAACCGAGCCAACAAAGACGAAGGGCCAAAGAGCATAGATCAGATTCTTGAAGCCACCGTCTCGCGTATTGAAACGCTGTATCAGCAGCCGCATGACGGCGTGACCGGTGTTGACACCGGCTACCAGGATCTGAACAAAAAGACCGCCGGTTTGCAGCGCTCGGATCTCATCATCGTGGCGGCGCGTCCGTCGATGGGTAAAACCACTTTTGCGATGAATCTGTGCGAGAACGCCGCCATGTTGCAGGACAAGCCCGTGCTTATCTTCTCACTCGAGATGCCCGCCGAGCAGATCATGATGCGTATGCTGGCGTCGCTGTCGCGTGTGGATCAGACTCGCATTCGTACCGGCCAGCTTGACGACGAGGACTGGGCGCGCATTTCTGGCACAATGGGGATCCTGCTTGAAAAGCGCAACATGTATATCGACGACTCGTCCGGTCTGACGCCAACCGAAGTGCGCTCACGCGCCCGTCGCATCTATCGCGAACACGGCGGCATCAGCCTCATTATGGTCGACTACCTGCAGCTCATGCGCGTGCCGTCGCTGTCTGACAACCGTACCCTGGAAATTGCGGAAATCTCCCGCTCGCTTAAGGCGCTGGCAAAAGAGCTTCAGGTGCCCGTTGTGGCGCTGTCGCAGCTCAACCGCTCGCTTGAGCAGCGTGCTGATAAACGCCCGGTCAACTCTGACTTACGTGAGTCCGGCTCTATCGAGCAGGACGCCGACCTTATCATGTTTATCTACCGTGATGAGGTGTACCACGAGAACAGTGACCTGAAAGGCATTGCCGAAATCATTATCGGTAAACAGCGTAACGGCCCCATCGGTACCGTGCGTCTGACCTTTAACGGCCAGTGGTCACGCTTTGATAACTACGCTGGCCCACAGTACGACGACGAATAATCACTCCTCTGATTTTGCTGGCTGAGTGGCGCTTTCAGGACGGTGCGTCGCCAGCTTTGCGGCAATCACCACGCGACTGATAAAAAAGGAATACACATGCAAGCGGCCACTGTCGTCATTAACCGCCGCGCTCTGCGCCACAATTTGCAGCGCCTGCGCCAGCTCGCTCCGGCGAGCCGTATCGTCGCTGTCGTTAAGGCCAATGCCTACGGCCACGGCCTGCTGGAAACCGCACGCACGCTGGAAAGCGCCGATGTGTTTGGCGTGGCGCGCCTTGAAGAAGCGCTGCGCCTGCGTGCTAGCGGCATCACACAGCCGATTTTGCTGCTGGAAGGCTTTTTTAACGCTACCGATCTGCCGGTGCTCCAGCGCGAGAATTTCCAGACGGCGGTGCACAGCCCGGAACAGCTGGCGGCGCTGGAAGCAGCGGAGCTTGCGGCCCCCGTAACCGTATGGATGAAGCTTGATACCGGTATGCACCGCCTGGGCGTGCGCCCGGATGAGGCGGATGATTTCTACGCGCGCCTGTCGCGTTGCAAAAACGTGCGCCAGCCGGTCAATATCGTCAGCCATTTTGCTCGGGCGGATGAACGGGAAAGTGACGCCACACCGCGCCAGCTGGAAATTTTCAACCGCTTCTGCGCGGGCAAGCCGGGTGAGCGTTCTATTGCGGCCTCCGGCGGTCTGCTGTTCTGGCCGGATTCACATTTTGAGCAGGTACGCCCGGGCATCATCCTGTACGGCGTGTCGCCACTTGAGGGTAAACCCTGGGGCGCAGAGCTGGGCTTTGAGCCAGCTATGTCGCTGACCTCCTCGTTGATTGCCGTGCGCCCGCATAAAGCAGGGGAGCCGGTGGGTTACGGCGGTACATGGGTGAGTGAGCGCGATACGCGCCTGGGGGTTGTGGCGATGGGCTACGGCGATGGCTATCCGCGCTCTGCCCCGTCCGGTACGCCGGTGCTGGTTAATGGCCGTGAAGTGCCCATTGTTGGGCGCGTGGCAATGGATATGATTTGCGTCGATTTAGGGCCGGATGCGCAGGAAAAGCCGGGCGACGCGGTGGTGATGTGGGGTGAAGGCCTGCCGGTAGAGCGCATTGCTGAAATAACAAAAGTGAGTGCTTACGAACTTATCACGCGCCTGACCTCAAGGGTTGCCATGTCTTATCTCGACTAAATTCGGCACTGTTAACGCAGAGATCATCTGCGTTAACGTTTCTGGTATCACTTTGCTCGATCTCCTGGCGTATCCGGTTTATTGTGGTTGTCCACAACCCACATTTGACTCAGGAGAAACCGGCGTGTTTCAGAATGTCGACGCCTACGCGGGCGACCCCATCCTTTCCCTTATGGAACGCTTCAAGGAAGACCCGCGCGAGGGAAAAGTCAATCTCAGCATCGGGCTTTACTATAACGAAGACGGCATTATTCCTAAGCTTGACGCCATCGCGAGCGCTGAGGCGCGTATCAACGCACAGCCGCACGGCGCTTCGGTGTACCTGCCGATGGAAGGGCTGGGTAGCTATCGCCACACCATCGCACCGCTGCTGTTTGGCGCAAACCATCCCGCATTGCGCGAAGGGCGCATTGCCACCATTCAGACGCTTGGCGGCTCTGGCGCGCTCAAAGTGGGGGCAGATTTCCTTAAACGCTATTTCCCTGAGTCGAAAGTCTGGGTCAGTGACCCGACGTGGGAGAACCACGTTGCCATATTCTCCGGTGCTGGCTTCGAAGTAAGCACTTACCCCTGGTTTGATGATGAAACGAAAGGCGTGCGTGTTGCCGCTTTGCTTGATGCGCTGAGTGCGCTCCCGGCAAGGAGCATTGTGCTGCTACATCCGTGCTGCCATAACCCGACCGGCTCCGACCTGACTAACGCTGAGTGGGATGCGGTGATTCAAGTCCTGAAAGCGCGTGACTTAATCCCGTTTATGGATATCGCCTACCAGGGCTTCGGCGCCGGAATGGAAGCGGATGCCTACGCCATTCGCGCGGCGACCGACGCGGGCCTGCCGGTATTTGTCAGTAACTCATTCTCGAAGATTTTCTCACTGTACGGCGAGCGCGTGGGCGGGCTTTCCGTGGTGTGTGAAG
Source organism: uncultured Enterobacteriaceae bacterium (assembly GCA_966185765.1). GTDB lineage: Bacteria > Pseudomonadota > Gammaproteobacteria > Enterobacterales > Enterobacteriaceae > CBIFVZ01. The sequence continues at coordinate 6,339 of CBIFVZ010000012.1, forward strand.
ACGCCGACGCCGCCGCGCGCGTGCTGGGCCAGCTTAAAGCGACCGTGCGCCGCAACTATTCCAGTCCGCCGAACTTTGGCGCACAGCTGGTTTCCACCGTGCTTAATGACGACGCGCTGCGTGAAAGCTGGCTTGCGCAAGTTGAAGAGATGCGTCTGCGCATTATCTCTATGCGTAACGTGCTGGTGGAGGTCCTGAGCCGTGAAGTGCCTGGGCGTGATTTCAGCTACTTTTTGCACCAGCGCGGTATGTTTACCTACACCGGCCTGAGTGCCGCTCAGGTAGACCGCCTGCGCGAGGAGTTTGGCGTTTACCTTATTGCCAGTGGCCGTATGTGCGTGGCCGGGTTAAACACCCGCAACGTGGAATATGTTGCCCGTTCATTTGCTGTCGTGATGTAAGTATTCACTCTCATCAAGAGACCCGCTTTTCAGGTTATTCTGAGGCGGGTTTTTTATTATTGTGCGCATTCATCATAAATTTTTCCCCGGCGGGTTTTACCTTTCTGCGGCTTGCTGCACACTTAACAGGATTGTTTACTACGGAGCAGCCGCCATGTGGTTTCAGCAAACCCTGACCCTAAGCGCAAAACCGCGCGGTTTTCATCTGGTTACCGATGAGGTGCTGGAGCAGATTGATGATTTGCCGCAAATTCGCGTCGGCCTGCTGCATTTGCTGCTTCTTCATACCTCGGCGTCCCTGACGCTCAACGAGAACTGCGATCCCACCGTGCGCCCGGACATGGAGCGCCACTTCCTGCGTACCGTGCCGGACAATGCGCCTTATGAACACGACTACGAAGGTGCAGACGATATGCCTGCTCATATTAAGTCGTCGCTACTGGGCGCGTCGCTGACGCTGCCGGTTAAAAATGGGCGTGTGGCGCTGGGAACGTGGCAGGGAATATGGCTGGGGGAACACCGTATCCACGGCGGTTCGCGAAAAATTATCGCAACGCTACAGGGGGAATAACAATGACCAATTCGGAGCTGTTGCAATACTGCATGAATAAACCCGGTGCGCAGCAGAGCGTTCACAGCGACTGGAAAGCCACGCAAATTAAAGTGGCCGAGGTGTTATTTGCGATGGTGCATGAGGTGGATGAGCGCCCGGCGGTATCGTTAAAAACCAGCCCGGCGCTGGCAGAACTGCTGCGTGATGAGCACCAGGACGTGAAGCCCAGCGCGCACCTCAACAAAGCGCACTGGAGCACCTTGTTTCTGGATGGCACGTTGCCCGATTCGCAGATTTATTACCTGGTAGATGCGTCATACCAGCTGGCGCTGGAACTGGTGCCGGAGCAGACGCGTAAGCAGCTGCTGGCGCCATAAAAAAAGCCCCTCGTTGAGGGGCCTGGGCATTACTTCTTCTCAAGCATCGGCTTAAGGAAGCGGGCGGTGTGCGAGGCCTCGCACTCGGCCACCGTTTCTGGTGTGCCGGAGACCAGAATTTCCCCGCCGCCGCTGCCGCCTTCCGGGCCAAGATCAACAATCCAGTCGGCGGTTTTAATCACGTCCAGGTTATGCTCAATCACCACGATAGTGTTGCCCTGGTCGCGCAGCTGATGCAGCACTTCCAGTAACTGCTGGATGTCGGCAAAGTGCAGGCCGGTGGTCGGTTCGTCCAGAATATACAGCGTCTGGCCTGTACCGCGTTTTGACAACTCGCGTGCGAGCTTCACGCGCTGCGCTTCGCCGCCGGAGAGCGTGGTGGCTGACTGACCGAGGCGGATATAAGACAGACCTACGTCGATAAGCGTCTGCAGCTTGCGGGCAAGCGCTGGCACGGCGTCAAAGAACTCGCGCGCCTCTTCAATGGTCATATCCAGCACTTCATGAATGCTCTTGCCTTTGTATTTAATCTCCAGCGTTTCGCGGTTGTAGCGCTTGCCTTTGCACTGATCGCAGGAGACATACACATCCGGCAGGAAGTGCATTTCCACTTTGATAACGCCGTCGCCCTGGCAGGCTTCACAGCGCCCGCCGCGTACGTTAAAGCTAAAGCGCCCCGGCGTGTAGCCACGCGAGCGCGCTTCCGGTACGCCTGCGAACAGTTCACGCACTGGCGTAAACACGCCGGTGTAGGTGGCCGGATTGGAACGCGGCGTGCGGCCAATCGGACTCTGGTCAATGTCGATAACCTTATCGAAGTTCTCCAGCCCCTGGATATCGCGATAAGGGGCCGGTTCACCGCTGGTGGCGCCGTTAAGCTGGCGCTGGGCAATCGGGAACAGCGTGTCGTTAATCAGCGTCGATTTACCGGAGCCGGACACGCCGGTAATACAGGTAAACAGTCCCACCGGCAGCGTCAGCGTCACGTTCTTCAGGTTGTTGCCGCGTGCGCCAGTGAGCTTGAGCACTTTAGACGGGTCGTCCTTCACGCGCTGCTTCGGCACCGCAATCTGGCGTTTACCGCTCATAAACTGGCCGGTCAACGACTCCGGCACCGCCATAATCGCCTCCAGCGGACCTTCGGCCACCACCTGACCACCGTGTACGCCAGCACCTGGGCCGATATCAATGACGTGGTCTGCCGCGCGAATTGCGTCTTCATCATGCTCTACCACAATGACGGTGTTGCCGAGGTTGCGTAGGTGGATGAGCGTGCCGAGCAGGCGCTCGTTGTCGCGCTGGTGCAGACCGATGGACGGCTCATCCAGCACATACATCACGCCAACCAGCCCTGCACCAATCTGGCTTGCCAGACGGATGCGCTGCGCCTCACCACCGGACAGGGTTTCCGCCGAGCGTGAGAGCGTGAGGTAGTTCAGACCGACGTTCACCAGGAACTTCAGGCGATCGCCAATCTCTTTAAGGACTTTTTCTGCGATTTTGGCGCGCTGGCCGGACAGCTTCATGTTGGTGAAGAAGTCCATCGCATGGCCGATGCTCATGTCTGAGATGGTCGGCAGCGAGGTGTTTTCAACAAACACGTGGCGTGCTTCGCGATTGAGGCGTGTGCCTTCGCAGCTGATGCACGGGCGGTTACTGATGTATTTAGACAACTCCTCACGTACCGCGTTGGATTCCGTCTCTTTGTAACGCCGCTCCATGTTGTGCAGCACGCCTTCAAACGGATGGCGGCGCACCGAGGTATCACCACGGTCGTTAATGTATTTAAATTCGATGGTTTCTTTGCCGGAGCCGTTAAGGATAACCTCGCGCACCTTGTCGCTGAGGCTGTCCCACGGGGCTTCTACGTCAAACTTATAGTGATCGGCAAGCGAGCGCAGCATCTGGAAGTAATAGAAATTGCGGCGATCCCAGCCGCGGATCGCGCCACCGGCCAGCGACAGCTCTTTATTCTGCACCACGCGATCGGGGTCGAAATACTGCTGCACGCCCAGGCCGTCGCAGGTGGGGCAGGCACCGGCCGGGTTGTTAAAGGAGAACAGGCGCGGTTCAAGCTCGCGCATGCTGTAGCCACAAATCGGGCAGGCGAAGTTGGCTGAGAACAGCAGTTCTTCGGCTTTCGGGTCGTCCATATCCGCAACAATAGCTGACCCGCCGGACAGCTCCAGCGCGGTTTCAAAGGATTCCGCAAGGCGAGTCGCCAGATCCTCGCGTACCTTGAAGCGGTCGATAACCACCTCGATGGTGTGTTTTTTCTGAAGCTCCAGCTTAGGTGGATCGGACAGATCGCACACCTCACCGTCGATACGGGCGCGGATGTAACCCTGACTTGCCAGGTTTTCCAGCGTTTTAGTGTGCTCGCCTTTACGCTCTTTAATAATGGGCGCGAGCAGCATCAGGCGCTTGCCTTCCGGCTGGCTCAGCACGTTATCCACCATCTGACTCACGGTTTGTGCGGCCAGCGTCACATCGTGATCCGGGCAGCGCGGCTCGCCCACGCGGGCAAACAGCAGGCGCAGGTAGTCGTGGATTTCGGTAATGGTACCGACGGTGGAGCGCGGGTTGTGCGAGGTAGATTTCTGCTCGATAGAAATAGCAGGCGACAGACCTTCAATATGGTCAACGTCGGGCTTTTCCATCAGTGACAGGAACTGGCGTGCGTAGGCAGACAGCGACTCAACGTAGCGGCGCTGGCCTTCGGCATACAGCGTGTCAAACGCCAGCGACGACTTGCCGGAGCCGGACAGGCCGGTGATAACGATAAGTTTGTCGCGAGGAATGACGAGATTAATGTTCTTGAGATTGTGGGTGCGCACACCCCTGACTTCTATCTTATCCATTCACCTTTCCCGGAAGTAACGCCTGTGCCGGGCTGAGACCGGCGGCCAGAAACGGCTAATTATGACACAATTTAACCTGAATGAATATCCAGTGTTCTTTCGCAAATTGCATTCGGTGTGATAGATTTCTGGAAGACAGGCCGCAGGTATAATCTCTGAGGCTGGCGTGATAGAATCACGCGTTTTACACTATTTTGAAACCATCTCAGGAGACACGAACATGGCCAGCAGAGGCGTAAACAAGGTGATTCTCGTCGGGAACCTGGGTCAGGACCCGGAAATACGCTATTTGCCAAGTGGCGGCGCAGTTGCCAACATGACGCTGGCTACCTCTGAATCCTGGCGCGACAAGCAGACCGGTGAGATGAAAGAGCAGACTGAATGGCACCGTGTGGTGATGTTCGGCAAGCTGGCTGAAGTAGCTGGCGAATATCTGCGCAAAGGTTCTCAGGTTTATATTGAAGGCCAGTTGCGTACCCGTAAGTGGACCGATCAGAGTGGTCAGGAGCGTTACACCACCGAGATCAACGTACCGCAGATTGGCGGCGTGATGCAGATGCTGGGTGGTCGCCCGGGCGGCGCAGGTGGCGGTATGGGCGGTGGTGCTGGCGGTGGCCAGCAGCAGGGCGGTTGGGGTCAGCCTCAGCAGCCGCAGGGTGGCGGCCAGCAGTTCAGCGGCGGCGCGCAGTCTCGCCCGCAGCAGCAGCCACAGAGCGCACCGGCACCGTCTAACGAACCGCCGATGGATTTTGACGACGACATCCCGTTCTGATTGTTATCAGTCGCTTTGGATGTAAAAAGCCCCGCACGCGGGGCTTTTTTAATGCCGAAAATTAGCGATATTTTCTCTACGCCTGTCCCCCTGTTAATGCATAGCAACGGCGGTGAAATTCGCGAGCGTGCAGACACAGCGAAACCTTAAGGCTTTTAAATAAAATGCAGGCAGCCAGTCGAGAAAGCGTTGAGAGAAACAAAAAAATATCATTACGACCAGATGGTTATATCTGCTGCACTGCGTTCATCATTTAATAAACACGGCTGGATCGTTATCACTGCCGTAAGAATGTTAATATCTCGCACCATTGTTTTTATCAATGAGTAAGATAGTTCTTGTATACGGATAAATTTAGTACAATTCAATTGTGATTTGAATGAGAGATGATAAGCTATGCGCGGTTTTGAGGCTCCCTGCAAACACATTCACCTCTTTTATTTAACACAAACAATAATTAAAAAGCATAACCGCCTGGCAGGGTTAAGGTGCCCACTACGTGTTTTTATTGTACGCAAATAGCCCCCGAATGCGGATTGCCACCGTTCATTCGTTTGTTGTACTCCCCGGATAGTTGCCTCTCAGGACGTGAAAAGCCGCAAACCTTACCGGAGGCGGTAAAGGACTGTATCTGCAATTCAGGTCAGGCGCAGTTACAGGCGCTTTTGCGCTACGTGCATGGACGCAGTGATTACACATTTTGCCGACTGGCTTACCAGTAGTGATTGTCCGGTCGGCTTAAGCGTTCTGAAGCCTTGCTCCTCAATGCTCGCTTTCAGACTGTTTTTCCTGGAGTTTATGCAGTGAATGCGATTGAGTCCGAACAGATGATCAGTGAGAGTCGGTTTTCCCGCCTTGATTCAAAAATATTTGTTATTGCCGTAACACTGGCCGGTTTTTTACTGGTCACGGCGATGCTGGGGTTTTTCTCCTGGCAGCGCCAGTTGTCTATTGCTGAATCTGCCGCTAACGAACTGGCGCGCGCCATTGAAACCGACCTGCACCACAACGAAAACTTTGCCGACGCGGTTTCGGTGCTGTATATGCGCCTCAAGCGCGATCAAACGCGTGGGGGCCAGATTCAGCAGGAGTACGACCGTGAGCATCATATTTACGGCGTGAATCTCTACGAGAATCAACCTAACAGTGCACTACGTGGCACCTTGCAGTCCGTGCGCCCGTTGACGAAGCAGACGCTGAAGCTGGCTCAGGCTATTGATATGGCGACGGAAATTGAAAGTAAGGATTCGCGTTTTAGCAAAATGGAGCGCCGCTATTTCTTCTCGCGCGACAATGACTTCATGTATATCGCCAACAAAATGCCGCTATCGCAGTTTGTGTTCCAGCCGGACAGCAGCAAAAACTATGGCATTTTTACCATGCCGCAATATGGCGTGTGGCTTAACCAAAAGCTGCGTGCTGAGCCTGCGGTCCACTCGGTGGAAGTGTCACCTGTGTATATTGACTCCATCTCCGGTTCACCGGTCATTACCGTACAGCATGCGGTGTTGGACCAAAATCGCGACGATATTGTGCTGGGCTGGCTGTGCTTTGACTATCAGCAGAGTGAATTGCAGGACATTGTGCACAGTCTTGGTATTCGCAAAAAGAATCGCTTCCTGAATGTCTTTTTGTTAGATAAACATACCAATACCGAGTTTCGCATCGTCGGTGAAAGCAGCGACGGCAAAGAAATGCGCTCTGCCATCAATGAACGCTACGACGTTATCGTGTCGGTTAGCCCGCTGCGTTATTACCTGACCCAGAGCGGACGCACGGATGTCATCATTCTGGCCATCATCATGTTGTGTTTTATGGCCATCTACCTGATTTACAGCAGTACGGCACGCGTGGCGCGCGAGCGGGCGCTACTCGACCCGTTAACAGGATTGTATAACCGCAGCCTGTTACAGGCACTGGAAAATCAGAAGGCTATCACGCCTGGGGCGTTGGTCATGATTGATTGTGATGAGTTCAAATATATCAACGACACTCACGGCCATCCCACCGGCGATAACGCGCTCAGGCATATCGGGCGGGCCATTCTGGGGCGCATTAATCGTGAAACCGATTACGCCATCCGCATGGGGGGCGATGAGTTTCTCATTGTATTTGAAAACGCCAGTGTGTCCCAGGCGCAGGCCTGCATGCAGCGCATTGAACATGACATCTCACTGTTCAGCGCCGAGATGAAACTTTCAATTAGTTATGGTGTGACCGAGATTGCCCGCGGTATGCCAATGAATGAGGCTATTGCTCACGCCGATAGCCTGATGTACAACGCCAAAAGAAGCACCTCCTGACTCTCGTTGCAGCCCGCTGACCAGCGGGCTATATTTTCGCTCATTATCCTCTCGCAGTATGTGGCGAATTGCTTCATCGGCCAGAATGGCGTGTGTTACGCTATTTATACAATCCTAAACAAGGAGCCGTGATGGAGTTCGCTATGTTGAGCCGGAGGCCGTACCGGTGAAGAAAAAGACCTTATTCACGCTGCTGGTAGTGGTGGTGGCCGTCTCGCTTGCCGTGTTATTTCGCGCCCAAAATCAGAGCTTATTGCTGCAGGGCGAAGTGGATGCACCAGAAGTGATTGTCACGTCAAAAGCCAAAGGGCGCGTGGTAGAGCGCCTGGTAGAGCGCGGTGACGATGTTAAAGCAGGCCAGCTGTTAATGAAGCTGGAGGCTCCAGAGTTGATTGCACAACTCCAGGCCGCCCAGGCCAGTCGCGACCAGGCAAAGGCCCAGCTCGACCTCTCCCTGAACGGCACCCGTGAAGAAAGCATTCGTAATCTGAAGGCGACGCTTGCACAGGCGCAGGCCGATTACCGCAACGCGCAGGATACCTGGGCGCGTAACCAGCGTGTGGCGGCAAAAGGCTATGTGTCGGCCCAGGCGCTTGAACAGTCGCGCAGCACGCGTGATGCGGCCTGGGAGAAAGTGCAGGCGGCGAAAGCCAATCTGGATGAAGGCGTGAACGGCGACCGTGTTGAACAGCGCGCCGTGTATGCCGCCCAGTTGCGTCAGGCCGAGCAGCAACTGTTGGAAATCAAAGTTCAGGCCGACGATCTCAACGTCCGCTCGCCGGTTGACGGCGAGGTCGGTCCCATCCCGGCAGAAGTGGGCGAGTTGCTTAACGCCGCCAGCCCACTGCTGACCCTGGTACGCCAGCCGCAGGCGTATTTTGTGTTTAACCTGCGTGAAGACATTCTTGCCCACGTACGTAAAGGCGACAAAGTCAGCCTGCGCGTGCCGGGGCTAAATAACCAGATTATTGAGGCCGAGGTGCACTACATCGCGCCGCTTGGGGATTACGCCACCCGTCGCGCCACCCGTGCGACCGGTGATTTTGATTTAAAAACCTTTGAGGTCCGCCTGTGGCCGACCCAGCCCGTTGAGGGGTTAAGACAGGGAATGAGCGCACTATGGCAATGGAAGGTCTGAGGATTGGCTGGAACTGCTTCAGCCTTGCCTTTCGCCGCGAAGTCCGCGCCGCGTTTCGTAAACCTGTCATGCACTGGCTTGGCTGGTGTTTCCCACTGCTGCTGTTTGGATTGATTGGCAGTAACTTCTCCGAAGGCACGCTGATGGAGCTGCCGGTGTCGGTGGTGGATAACGACAACAGCCAGCTTTCCAGGGCGCTGGTGCGCAAGCTTGATGCCGGTTCGCACGCTCGCCTGGCACCGGCCACGGGGGGGCTGGAGGAGGCCAAAGAGCGACTGCGCAGCGCCCAGGATTATGGCGTGCTGTACGTTCCGCTCAATTTTGAGGCTGATGTGCTGGCAGGCCGTCAGCCCAGCGTCATCTTCTACTACAACGCACTGTTTTACGGTGCCGGGCTGTATTCTACCCAGGACTTTAGCGCCCTTATTGCGGAACTGAACACCCAATACCGCCCGGTGGTTGCCGCGAGCATCGGTAAAACGGTGCCAACACTTGCCCAGGTGAGCCTGTCTTACGACAGCCTGTTTAACGCCAGCGGCAGCTACGTCTATTACCAACAATTTGCCGCTACTATCCATCTGCTACAGCTTTTTGTTGTCACCTGCATGATTTACGTGCTGGCGCGCAGTAAACCGCTTATCTATTCAAGTTCATTCAGCATGTCGCTGTTAGGGAAAATTGCACCCTACACGCTGTGCTACACCGCGTTGTTAATGGTAGAGCTGGCGCTGCTGGTATGGGTGTTTGATGCCCGGGTAGTGGGTAATCCGGTGTATATGCTGCTGGTGGGTTTCTTTTACGTGATGGCGGCACAAAGCATTGGCCTGTTGTTGTTTACCTTCACTGGCAGTGCCATTACCGCTTACACGTTGATGGGGATTATGGTGGGCATTGCGCTTACGTTTTCCGGCACCGTTATTCCCACGCTTTCCATGCCGCCGATTGCGCAACTTATTTCGAATATTGAACCGCTTACCCACGCGTTATCTGCCATGTTTGATATTTTCCTGCGCCAGGTGCCGGGGCGACCTGTCATCAGCGTTTGCGCCATGCTACTGCTTTACCCGTTGGTGACCGGACTATTGGTACGACGACGTCTTCCTGCGCGCCTGCGTAAGCAGGAGGTGGTAGTGTGAAACGCTACTGGGCCACTTTCACAAAGGTGTTGATGGGCATGCTTGAGCGCCCCATGTGGCTGATGCTGCTGGTGTCGCTGTGCATCATGAGCACCGTCTATGTGCACCGCACCGTGTGGGATCTGCCTGTGGCCGTGGTGGACCAGGACCACAGCCCGGCGAGCCGCCTGCTTATTCGCAACCTTGATGCCACGTCTAAAATCAGCATGCGCAGTTACGATAGCCTGGACGAGGCCATTCACGATCTCGGCTGGCGCAAGCTGTTTGCTGTCATCATTATGCCTACAGACCTGGAGAAAAAACTGCTCAGTGGTAAAGCGGTGACCATCCCGGTGTATGGTGATGCGACCAACCGCCTGGCAAACGGCCAGATTCAGCAGGACGTCGTGGCGGCCTACCAGGAAATGCTCAATCACTATGATATGGCGCTGATGCTCGGTAATGGCTTTAGCGAACGCCAGGCGCAGGTGATTCTCTCTCCCCTGGTCGGCAAGGCGGTGGATGTGTTCAACCCCGGCATCAGCTTTGCCGCCATCGTTTTTCCGGGCCTGTTGGTGATGCTGTTGCAACACTCGCTCATGATTGCCAGCGTGCGCGTCAGCATCGTGTTACGTGCGCAGGGTAAGCCGCCGCTGCCGGTCTATCTCGGTGGGCTGTCGGCGTTGCTGCCGATCTGGCTGTTTCTGTCTATCGTGCTGTTTGTACTCTGGCCGTGGGTGCTGGGCTACCGCCAGACTGCGTCAATACCGGAAATTTTGCTGCTGACGTTCCCGTTTCTGCTGGCGGTGCTGGGGCTGGGTAAACTGTTGACCGAGTGCCTGCGCAGTGTGGAGATGATTTACCTGACGCTGTCGTTTATTACGATGCCGGTATTTTATCTCTCAGGGACCATCTGGCCGCTACAGGCCATGCCGGACTGGGTGCGCATGGTATCGTCCTTCCTGCCGTCCACCTGGGCTACCAAAGCAATCGCAGGCGTTAACCAGATGGGGCTGTCCTGGCACTCGGCGCTGCATGATGTGTTGATTTTGCTGCTGCTGGGCGCGTTTTACGCCGCGCTGGGCGTGGGCGTGGGGCTGGTGCGCGATAGCGGGCGTCTGCGTATGTTGCTAAGACGCAAATAACCGCCCCGGCGCTGGGGCGGCAGGTGGTGATTACGGTAGCATCATTGGCCATTCCGGCGGGGCCTGGCTGATGACTTCCATCGTCACATCTTTCACGTGGGCCCAGATAAGCGGTAAGTCAGCACTCAGACCGAGCAGGCCCGTGGCAAACCAGCAGGAGGCGGCAATGCCAAGCCCGCTGGAAACCACCGCAAGAAACGGATAGTCCGCTTTGCGAAAACGGACATTAAGCGTGCTGGCAAGAAACATAAGCACCGCGCTGATTAACTGCCAGCGCATTAAGACCACGCCAGTGGTGATGGTAGCCATGAAACCTAATCCTCAAAGCAAACTTATTACGCCGCACGGCATACACGCAGTCGCGTTTTTACAGGGATAAGAGCCGCAGGGAACAAGTTGTCGCAGAAAATGTAAACTCATGCCCTGTTGCACAGGACTTGTGAAGTTTATCACATTTGATGATTAATTCACCAGATGGATGTGCGTTTTTTAGCGTCTTTGTGCGGCATAAAGTGAAGAGAAAGGGCAGTGAGTGTAGCGTAATGCGTTGTCATCTGCCCTTAGGGTGGCGTAATAAGCTGGCAGGTTCATCGGTCAGGCGTGCTGACGATAGTTCGTGGGTGTCTGGTCAAATTCGCGGCGGAACACGCGGGAAAAGGTCTGTTGCGAGACATAACCGTAATCCATCGCAATATCAAAGATTGGGCGCTGTGTGTTGCGCAACTCGCGTGCCGCCATTTCCAGACGACGCTGGCGAATATAATCTCCCAGCGTCTGGTGCTTTACGGTACGGAACATCCGTTGCAGATACCATTTCGAGTAACCGGATTTCTTTGCCACGACGTCAATGTTGAGCGGCTTATCGATATGCTCATCAATCCATTGCGTCAGGGTGTCAATAATCTCCTGATGGGCCATGATTTTCCTCTCTTATTTTCCGATTCGAAGTCTTTACTAAGCCGGAGTATAATTCCTCAAGTTAACTTGAGGTAAAGCATATTATGGAAAAGAAATCTCCCCGGCTAAAAATGCTGCTCTCGGTGGGGGAAGTGGCAAAGCGTAGCGGTGTGGCGGTGTCGGCCCTGCATTTTTATGAAAGCAAAGGGTTGATAAAAAGCCGCCGAAATGCCGGTAATCAGCGGCGATATACGCGTGATGTGCTGCGTTATGTGGCAATCATCAAAATTGCTCAGCGCATTGGTATTCCGTTGGCAACCATTAGCGAAGCCTTTAGCGTATTGCCAGAAGGCCACACGCTGAGCGCCAGAGAGTGGAAGCAGCTGTCGTCACGCTGGCGTGAAGAACTTGACCGACGCATTAATACGCTGACCGCGCTGCGTGACGAACTTAATGGCTGTATTGGCTGCGGTTGCCTGTCGCGCAGCGACTGCCCGTTGCGTAACCCTAACGACCAGTTGGGCAAGCAGGGCACCGGGGCGCGGCTGCTCGGCGACCTGGAAGAGCCGTAAACGCGTTTTCGCCAGAAGTGGCGTGCTTCTCTATAGTGTATGCAGTGCCCATACCGAGGAGACGCCTGTGCTGACTGTCCATCATTTAGATCATTCTCGTTCCAGCCGCATTATCTGGATGCTCGAAGAGCTGCATGTGCCTTACGAGATAGTGCACTACCAGCGAGAGAAAACGCTGCTGGCGCCACCAGCATTAAAGCGCATCCATCCGCTCGGTAAGGCTCCCGTACTGGTGGATGACGGGCAGGTCATCGCCGAATCAGGCGCGATTCTGGAGTATTTACAGGAAACCTACGACGCAGACGACCACCTGCGCCCGCAGGCAGGGGAGTCGCGTCAGCAATGCCGTTTCTGGCTGCATTATGCAGAAGGCTCGCTAATGCCGCCGCTGTTAATTTCACTGATCTTGTCACGGTTGGGAAAGGCTCCGGTCCCCTGGCTGCTACGCCCGGTTGGTCGTGCGCTTGGCTCGGGCGTACAGCGTGGCTGGCTTAATGGCCAGCTGGCAACCCACACTGCTTTTATCAATGATCATCTTTCCACGCATGCTTACTTCGCCGCAGATGGCTTCAGCATTGCCGATATTCAAATGAGTTATCCCATTGCAGCACTGCTCTCACGTACGAAGCAGGGCGAGTTAGTACACGTTCGCAACTGGTGGCGGCGCGTGCAGCAGCGTCCGGCTTACCAGCAGGCGGTGGCGCAGGGCGGGCCGTTTGATGTACCGGGTGATGACTGAGGGTTTACCAGATTGTTAACATCTTTGCGCATCAACGATAACGGTTGCGCACGTGCTGGTGAGAAAGTGTGCTCCTGGCACGTTTTTGTCGGTAAATCGTCAAAGTTATGTTGAAAAGCCCAGTCTGAAGGCCGGATAATCGTTTGCCTGATATTACCGCTTGCACTGTAAACGCAGAGCTAAACGTTTGCGTATGTTCGTTGATGCGCCAATGCATAACTAAACAGACTCCGCTGCGACCGGTTCACTATCTATTACGACACATATCAAAAAAATCTCAGGGGATTGCTCTATGTCTACTCCATCTGCGCGCACCGGCGGCTCTCTTGACGGCTGGTTTAAAATCTCTGCGCGCGGCAGCACCGTGCGCAAAGAAGTGCTCGCCGGTCTGACGACCTTTCTGGCTATGGTGTACTCGGTTATTGTGGTGCCGAGTATGCTCGGCAAAGCCGGCTTCCCGCCTGCGGCCGTGTTCGTGGCAACCTGCCTTGTAGCCGGTTTTGGCTCTATCGTGATGGGGCTGTGGGCTAACCTGCCGCTGGCGATTGGCTGTGCTATCTCGCTGACCGCGTTTACCGCCTTTAGCCTGGTGCTGGGCCAGCAAATCAGCGTACCGGTGGCGCTTGGTGCGGTGTTCCTGATGGGCGTACTGTTTACACTGATTTCTGCAACCGGTATCCGCAGCTGGATTTTGCGCAACCTGCCAATGGGCGTGGCCCACGGCACTGGCATAGGTATTGGCCTGTTTTTGCTCATCATTGCCGCAAATGGCGTGGGCCTGGTGGTAAAAAACCCGCTTGATGGCTTGCCGGTCGCGCTGGGGCAGTTCACCAGCTTCCCGGTACTGATGTCGCTGATTGGTCTTGCGGTGATTATTGGTCTGGAAAAGCTCAAAGTGCCCGGCGGTATTCTGCTTACGATTATCGGTATCTCGATTATCGGCCTGATTTTTGACCCGGCGGTGCACTTTAGCGGTATTTTCGCCATGCCGTCACTGAGTGATGAGAACGGTCATTCGCTGATTGGCAGCCTGGATATCATGGGGGCGCTCAACCCGGTGGTGCTGCCAAGCGTGCTGGCGCTGGTGATGACCGCAGTGTTTGACGCCACCGGTACAATCCGCGCCGTGGCCGGGCAGGCAAAACTGCTGGATAAAGACGGCCAGATTATCGACGGCGGTAAAGCGCTAACCACTGACTCTGTCAGTAGCGTCTTTTCAAGCCTGGTGGGGGCGTCTCCGGCGGCGGTCTACATTGAATCTGCGGCCGGTACGGCGGCAGGGGGTAAAACGGGCCTGACCGCGATTGTGGTTGGTGTGCTGTTCCTGCTGATTTTGTTCCTTTCGCCGCTGTCTTATCTGGTGCCAGTTTATGCGACTGCACCGGCGCTGATGTACGTGGGTCTGCTCATGCTCAGCAACGTGGCAAAAATCGATTTTGATGATTTCGTTGATGCGATGGCAGGGCTAATCACGGCGGTGTTTATCGTGTTCACCTGCAACATCGTCACCGGCATTATGATTGGTTTTGCCACGCTGGTCGTGGGGCGCCTGGTGTCCGGGGAGTGGCGTAAACTGAATGTGGGTACGGTTATCATTGCCGTGGCGCTGGTGGCATTTTATGCTGGCGGCTGGGCTATTTGATAGTGTTGATGGGTCGGGAAACCGGCCCCTTTCCGACTTTTCCCTTTTTCGACAGTTTTAAGCCTCTTCTTGTTTCCTTTGGTTGAAAAAAGTTGTTCTATTATCTGGGTAGTTTTTTTGATAGTAGAAAAAATCGCGACAAGGACAGCATGGAAATATTCTTTACCATTTTGATTTTGACCTTTGTGGTGTCTCTCTCAGGGGTCGTTACGCGTATTCTCCCTTTCCAGATACCGCTGCCGCTGATGCAAATTGCCATCGGTGCGCTGCTCGCCTGGCCAACGTTTGGTCTGCACGTTGACTTCGATCCGGAACTGTTTCTGGTTCTGTTTATTCCTCCGTTGCTTTTTGCCGATGGCTGGAAAACACCGACGCGGGAGTTCATACAACACGGCCGTGAAATCATTGGCCTGGCGCTGGTGCTGGTGCTTATCACCGTGGTCGGTATCGGCTTTTTGATTTACTGGATGGTGCCAGGCATTCCTCTGATACCGGCGCTGGCGCTGGCGGCGGTACTCTCGCCCACTGACGCCGTAGCGCTGTCGGGCATTGTGGGTGAAGGCCGCATCCCGAAAAAAATCATGGGGATTTTGCAGGGCGAGGCGCTGATGAACGACGCCTCCGGCCTGGTGTCGCTGAAGTTTGCGGTCGCCGTAGCGATGGGCACAATGGTCTTTACCGTTGGCGGCGCGTCGCTGGAGTTCATGAAGGTCGCCATTGGCGGTCTGCTGGCCGGTATTGCGGTAAGTTGGCTGTATGGCCGTTCGCTGCGTCTGATGAGCCGCTGGAGCGGCGATGAACCGGCAACCCAGATTGTGCTGTTGTTCCTGCTGCCGTTTGCCTCTTACCTGATTGCTGAACACATTGGTGTTTCCGGCATCCTGGCAGCGGTTGCGGCGGGCATGACCATCACCCGTTCCGGCGTGATGCGCACCGCACCGCTGGCTATGCGCCTGCGCGCCAACAGCGTGTGGTCGATGCTGGAGTTTGTGTTTAACGGCATGGTGTTCCTGATGTTGGGCCTGCAGCTGCCGGATATCCTGGAAACCTCGCTGATTGCGGCTGAGGCCGACCCGAACGTTGAAGTCTGGATGCTGTTCCTGGATATCGTGCTGATTTACTTTGCGCTCATCCTGGTGCGTTTCCTGTGGCTGTGGTGCATGAAGAATTTCAGCAAACGCTTCCTGAAGAAAAAACCGATGGAATTTGGCGCCTGGAGCATGCGTGAAATCCTGATTGCATCCTTTGCGGGCGTGCGTGGTGCCATTACGCTTGCCGGTGTGCTGTCTATCCCGCTGCTGTTGCCAAGTGGCGATGTCTTCCCGGCACGTTATGAGCTTATCTTCCTCGCCGCAGGGGTGATTCTGTTCTCGCTGTTCGTGGGCGTTATCATGCTGCCGATTCTGCTGCGCCACCTTGAAGTGGCTGACAAATCGCAGTCGCAGCAGGAAGAACGTCTGGCGAAATCGGCAACCGCCGAAGTGGCTATTGTCGCTATCCAGAAAATGGAAGAGCGTCTGGCTGCCAACATGGAAGAGAACATCGACAATCAGTTGCTTAAAGAGGTGAGTTCACGCGTCATCGGGAACCTGCGTCGTCGTGCCGACGGGCGCAACGACGTGGAGAACTCGGAGCTGGAAGAGAACCTGGAGCGCCGCTTCCGCCTGACGGCGCTGCGCTCGGAGCGTGCGGAGCTGTATCACCTGCGTGCCACCCAGCAAATTAGCAACGAGACGTTGACGAAGATGCTTTACGATCTGGATTTGCTGGAAACGTTGCTGATGGAAAAAGAGTAACGCGAACACGCCAGACAAAACGGCCAGGTTTGATAACCTGGCCGTTTTTTTATGGGGCATACGGGTTTAATTGTTAACACCTGTTCCAGGTAAAGACGTTAAAACTATGTCACCTCGCTTATCCCTGCTTAATCCCCCACAGTCGCTTGCAGCAGTCAATCCATGCCCGCGCGCTGATTGTGATGATGTTATCGGGTGTGGTGATGGTATTAGTGGCACCGCTGGTGGCGAAAATGCTATTTTGACGCGCTATCGCAGGACGACCTGTGAAGTCATGGAGGATGGCACAGTGTTTATCATAACAGATCTGTTTATTGGCTGGCGCACTGGCACCCTGGGACGGGGGCGATTTTTGGTCTGTGCGTTAATTGTGACTGCGTTAACCGTCATTGGTATCTGGGCGGCAATCAATACAGTCTATTCAGGGAACACGCTTATATTTCAGTGGCTGTACTGGCTGACGTTGCTTTGTAGTTACTATTCCGGCCTTCTCATTATCATCAAACGCTTTCGTGAACTGGTGGCCTGGCCGGTCGTATGGGCGGTGCTGTGGTGGGTATGCTTACTGCTCGTACAGTATTTGCCCTGGAGCAGGGAGTCGCAATACCTTCAAATGGGCGCTTCGCTGGTGAGCCTGCTGGTGTTTGGATTGTTGTTTTGCGCCCCTGCGCGTCGCGGTGACCTGAATACCGCGAAAACGTAATGCTCTGCGCGGTGAATGGCGTAAAACTGCCTGCTTTAGTTGAGATATTATCTGACATGGCAGGTAGGCGCTGTTATATCCACCTGCCTGATGGTTTATGAATGGATCAAGTGGGTTGTAACCGCTGGCAATGAAACTCCTGGATACGAGCAATAGCAAGTTGCAGGTTGTTATCATCAAATAGCTTCATCTTACGGTTGGCCCAACGCTCACCCGCAGGCCACTGGCGTAATCCTTCTTTCACGGAATCCAGCGTGGGCTGGCATCCTCCCTGGGTCAACAGCCAGTCAACAGTGGCCAGTAGTTCCAGACCAAATGGAGATTCAAAGCCGTCAATCAACTGGCTGACTTGCTCCATTGCAGGCAACCAGGCTTTAGCTTCGCTATTCAAATATGTATTTACGTGATCTTTTTCCTGGTCATTAAACCAGACGACATCCTGTGGTTGGCTGTCGGGGATACGTTTTTCCGCTTTCAGGTAGTTGCCATCAAGGGCGTTGAGCAAATGATTCAGGTTGTGTGCATAAGGGCCATAATTATGCGCTTCAAACCGCAGCTTAAGTTCGTTTTTCAGCTGATACTGTTCAACTGCGCGTTGTAGAAACCATGCCAGCTTCTGGATTTCCAGCAGGCTGCACTCAATTCCCAGTACCCAGTAACGGCGCACCAGTTCAGCGATCATCGCTCTGGCGGGAGTGAGCTTTTTTACCCCGGTACTTTTGGCAACATTCAGGTATTTGTCCGTGGGTTCATACACCAGAATGTCAACGCCGGGTATGTCGCTTAATGCGCGCACAATGCGTTCTTTTACGTCTGACCAGCTCAGGCCACCATTACCTGCACCGAGCGGCGGAATGGCAACAGACTGCACTTTCTCTTCAAGTAAAAAGCGGCGTAGATCCTGTAAACCGTCTTCAATCCACTCAAGCTGTGAATCGGCGCGCCAGTGTTGTTTGGTGGGGAAGTTGATAATCCAGCGTGGCCCCATCAGTTCGCCCGTTTCGGTAATGAACATCTTACCGGTGACCACCTGCTTGTGTTTGCAAGCGTGAGCATACGCTTTCATATTTTGTGGGTAACGCTCTTTGAACATCAGCGCAATACCTTTACCCATGACACCCACGGTATTCACTGTATTCACCAGTGCTTCCACGGGTGCATCCAGTAAGTTGCCTTGTGTATATGTGATCATGAGAAGTACCACCCAGCCCGTGCATGGACGGGCATTGTCAAATTGCGTTGCGACAGCCAATGCTCTAATTGTAACTTGACATCATTGTTGTAACAAACCATCCCGCTCAGTAATGTGATTGGACAGTGTTGCCAGAGAAGCGCTTCTGCCTGATAGCGTTCAAACTTTGCCAGGTCATCCTGGTCGCGGCGGAAATCCCGCGTTTGCAAGATACGCCAGTCAATCTGGTTGAGGTTGTCCAGACTGGTGTAGTAATTCGCCAGGCTACAGTAGGCATGGCTGTCGGTAAAGACAAAAGGGAGGGACTGTGCCGCTGCGGTTCGCAGGCTGCTGACCAGAATGACGATGTCTTCATTATCACGTTGTTTAATGCCGCCGCGCCCGCTGTGAATATTCATTAGCATCGGCGAGAAGGGCGTAAAATAAAACGGCACATAGTCATGCAGCGTACCACCCATCCCAACAGGCACCAGATGCCCGGCGCGTTTGCCAATAAGCTCCTGATTACCAATGTGAGTCCAGTTGTTCGCCTGTACCGGGCTATTGCCGCAGTGCAGGCCGTTGTCCAGTATCCACGGGATATTATCCCGATGGACAATACGCCAGATCAGGGCTTTTTCCGGGTTAAGGCTGGCGCTGTAGTCGTAGGCCACGCTCAGGCTCCGGGAACATATTGGGGCTGTTATTAACGTAGAGAGTCAATTTATACCTTTTTTTTAGCGCATTGACAGTTTGCTCGGTCCCTTCATCAGGGACGTAAATGCTGTAGAAATCGCTGGCAGGGACTGTGGAGGGGGATAAGCATTCTGCCATGCAGACATGTCTGCATTCATCCTCAAGGTAAGCCCGGCGCTCCATAGTATCCCAATCAATCGTTTTTATCCCAGCCTCGTAACCCAGCAGGGTGATATCTGCTCCGGCTAAAGGATGTCTGGGAATAATGTGCCAGTTATTTGTCTGTGCATGGCTGCGAAGAACCGTAATCAGAGCGAATTTTTTATCAACATTGTTGCGATGAACCCTACCATCAAAAGGGTTTTTGGCGAAGAAATGAAAGGGAACGCATTCTTCTAATCGCAGAGTGCGGCGCGATTCTATGATGCCAGCATCGGCCACATCTGAAAATTGCTTCAAAAGACTGCGAGGTCTTAATCCCTGCGAAAAAATAGCCTCCAAATTGTTAACGTCTGTTAAATGATAAATAAGTTTCCCATCACGAATATCTGCCATGATTGCGCTCCTTTCCCTGATTTGTGCCTTTTGTTTGTTCAATTATCTTAATGATTTCCACTTCATCACATATTTCGTCATTTGCAAATATGGATTAATGGCATACGGGCTATATGATGGGTTGTACAGCATTAACTGCTTAAAACATTATCAAACCCGGCCCTGTGGGCCGGGTCACCTTACTTAATGCGCTTGTCCCTGCTCAATCCCAATCCCGGTCTGGGAGCGGATAAACTGGGCGCGGAACAGCTCGCGCTCGCGAGCGCCTTCCTCGCTGTTATCCGTCACTGAGAACAACCAGATACCGACAAACGCGACCAGAATGGAGAACAGCGCTGGGTACTCATACGGGAACACCGGGGCAGCGTGGCCGAGGATTTGTACCCAAATTGTTGGGCCGAGGATCATCAACACCACCGCCGTTAACAGTCCCAGCCAGCCGCCGATCATTGCCCCGCGCGTGGTGAGTTTCGACCAGTACATGGAGAGCAGGATAATCGGGAAGTTACAGCTTGCAGCAATCGAGAACGCCAGCCCGACCATAAAGGCGATGTTCTGGTTCTCAAACGCAATCCCCAACAAAATCGCCACGATGCCGAGCACCAGCACGGTTATCTTCGAGACCTTCAGCTCCTGACGCTCCGTTGCTCCTTTACGAAATACGTTCGCATAGAGGTCATGCGAGACGGCGGATGCCCCCGCAAGCGTGAGTCCTGCTACCACCGCGAGTATAGTGGCGAAAGCCACCGCCGAGATAAAGCCGAGGAACAGGTTGCCGCCGACGGCATCGGCCAGGTGCACTGCCGCCATGTTATTGCCGCCAATCAGCGCCCCTGCGGCATCTTTAAACACCGGATTGGCGCCTACCAGCATGATGGCGCCAAAACCGATAATAAAGGTCAGGATATAGAAGTAACCCATAAAACCGGTGGCGTAGAATACGCTCTTGCGCGCCTCGCGCGCATCGCTCACGGTGAAAAAGCGCATCAGGATATGCGGCAGACCGGCAGTACCGAACATCAGCCCAAGTCCTAGCGACAGCGCCGAAATCGGGTCTTTCACCAGGCCGCCGGGTCGCATGATGGCTTCGCCATTCGGGTGCACTGACATGGCCTCAGTAAAGAGATTATTAAAGCTAAAGCCGACGTGGCGCATCACCATAAACGCCATAAAGCTTGCGCCAAACAGCAGCAGTACCGCTTTAATAATCTGCACCCAGGTGGTGGCGAGCATGCCGCCAAAGAGTACGTACATCACCATCAGCACGCCCACCAGCACTACCGCCACGTGGTAGTTCAGGCCAAACAGCAACTGAATGAGCTTACCGGCACCCACCATCTGGGCAATCAGATACAGCGCTACCACCACCAGCGAGCCGCAGGCGGAAAGCACGCGAATGGGACCTTGTTTAAGGCGATAAGACGCCACGTCAGCGAAGGTATAGCGCCCGAGATTACGCAGGCGTTCGGCAATCAGAAACAGAATAATCGGCCAGCCGACAAGAAAACCCAGTGAGTAAATCAGCCCGTCGTAGCCGGAGGTGTACACCAGCGCAGAAATGCCAAGAAACGAGGCGGCAGACATAAAGTCGCCGGCAATCGCCAGCCCGTTTTGCAGCCCGGTGATATTACCGCCCGCCGTGTAGTAGTCGCTGCGCGAGCGCGTGCGTTTGGAGGCCCAGTACGTGATGCCAAGCGTCAGCGCCACGAACACGAGAAACATAATAATTGCCTGCCAGTTAGTGGGCTGGCGCTGTACTGCGCCGGTCATCGCATCGGCGGCCAGCAGCGTGCCGGGCATGGTCAGCAGCGCCAGCAAGGCGAGTGTTGAGAAGCGTTTCATGATGCTTTAGCCTCCTCAATCACGCATTTTGTCAGACGATCGTACTCGCCGTTAGCACGCCAGACATACAGCCCGGTCAGCAAAAAAGAGATAACGATAACGCCAATACCAAGAGGAATGCCGCGTGTGACGGTGGTACCCGCGTGTAACGGTGTACCCAGCCAGGCGGGCGCGAACGCAATAAGCAGAATAAAGCCGACGTAAATTACCAGCATAATCAGAGAGAGGGTGGCGGCAAAACGTTGGCGTTTTTCGACCAGTTCCCTGAAATGCGCACTGCCTTCTATCCGCTGACAAATGAGGTCATTCATCACAGAGTCTCCAGAGGTAGTTACGGTTTATTGTTGTGTTTAGTGCGCGGGACAACAGGGAACCCCACCCGTGCCCGTCGCCTCCTGTTACCGGAGAGCTGACGGTGATGTTGACTTACGCAACCGTGCAATACAGGTTCTTCCCTGGTCAGAGCAAACGGCGGGCCTCAGCCCACCGTTGTGACGACGTTAAAGCCTGTCTCAGGACGGCATGGTGATGCCCTGTTTTTCTTCGAGCAGTTTTTCCACCACGCCCGGATCGGCAAGCGTTGAGGTATCACCGAGGTTACTGGTGTCCCCCGCAGCGATTTTGCGCAGGATACGCCGCATAATCTTACCGGAGCGGGTTTTGGGCAGTGAGTCGGTCCAGTGCAGTACATCGGGTGTTGCCAGCGGGCCAATCTCTTTGCGCACCCAGTTGCGCACCTCGGTATACAGCTCCGGCGTCGGATCTTCACCGTGATTGAGTGTGACGTAAGCGTAAATGGCCTGGCCTTTGATGTTGTGCGGAATACCTACAACGGCAGCCTCGGCAATTTTCGGGTGCGATACCAGCGCAGATTCGATTTCTGCGGTGCCAAGACGGTGACCGGAGACGTTAAGCACGTCGTCCACGCGCCCGGTTATCCAGTAATAGCCGTCTTCATCGCGCCGCGCACCGTCGCCGCTAAAATACATATTTTTGAAGGTGGAGAAATAAGTCTGCTCAAAGCGCTCATGATCGCCAAACAGCGTGCGCGCCTGGCCCGGCCAGGAGTCGCGAATCGCCAGATTGCCTTCTGTCGCACCTTCAAGCGGGTGGCCTTCATTGTCCACCAGCACCGGTTGCACGCCAAAGAACGGGCGCGTTGCCGAGCCTGCTTTAAGCTCTGTTGCACCGGGCAGCGGGGTAATCATGAAGCCGCCGGTCTCGGTCTGCCACCAGGTATCCATCACCGGACACTTCTCGTTGCCGATTTTCTTCCAGAACCACTCCCAGGCTTCCGGGTTGATCGGCTCACCCACGGAGCCAAGAATGCGCAGCGACGAACGGTCGGTGCCTGCAATCGCCTTGTCGCCTTCGGCCATCAGTGCGCGAATGGCGGTGGGAGCGGTGTAGAGAATATTAACCTTGTGCTTGTCCACCACCTGCGCCATGCGGTTCGGCTGCGGCCAGTTCGGTACGCCTTCAAACATCAGCGTAGTGGCGCCACAGGCGAGCGGGCCATAGAGCAGGTAGCTGTGGCCGGTCACCCAGCCCACGTCGGCAGTGCACCAGTACACTTCGCCTGGATGATAATCGAATACGTATTTGAAGGTGGTCGCGGCATAAACCAGATAACCCCCGGTGGTATGCAGCACGCCTTTGGGTTTGCCAGTCGAGCCGGAGGTATAGAGAATAAACAGCGGATCTTCGGCATTCATTTCTACCGGCTGGTGCTCAGCACTGACGTTTTCCATCAGGTTGTGCCACCACAGATCGCGTCCTTCCTGCCAGCCAATCTGGCCGCCGGTGCGCTTGAGCGTCACGACATGTTCAACGGTTGTCACGTTTGGGTTGTTGAGCGCCTCATCGACATTTTTCTTAAGGGGAATGCTGCGCCCGGCACGCATACCTTCATCAGCAGTGATAATCAGACGGGCGCTGGAATCGACCACGCGACCGGCAACCGCTTCTGGCGAGAAGCCGCCAAAAATGACGGAATGAATAGCGCCGATGCGCGCGCAGGCAAGCATTGCCACGGCGGCTTGCGGCACCATCGGCATATAAATAGCAACCACATCACCTTTGTTGATGCCAAGATTGAGCAAGACATTGGCAAAGCGGCAGACGTCCTGATGAAGCTCGCGATAGGTAATGGTTTGGCTCTGGCTGGCATCATCGCCTTCCCAGATGATGGCGGGCTGGTCACCGCGTGCGCTCAGGTGGCGGTCCAGGCAGTTAGCAGCAAGGTTCAGGGTGCCGTCTTCATACCATTTGATGGAAACATTGCCCGGTGCGAAAGAGGTGTTTTTGACCGTGGTGTAAGGTGTAATCCAGTCGAGAATTTTACCCTGCTCACCCCAGAATGCATCGGGATCACTCACCGACTGCTGGTACTTAGACGCATACTGCTGCGGGCTAATCAGGCAATGTTCCGCAATGCTGGCAGGAATGGGATGTTTATGTATTTGGCTCATAGCTTTTTTTCTCCTGTAAGATGTTAATAATATGTCAAATAAAGGTTAATCACAGAGGGGGAAGGGATAATGTTTACTTTTTGCGCGACAGATCACGCATTAAAAGATGACTGAAAAGTAAGCAAACGAACTGCACCAGAGAAATAGTTTCGTTAGCAAACTATTTAAAAACAGGAGAGGTAAATTTATTTAACAACAGTAAGTTAGATGTCATGAACGGTAAAAAAATCTTGTTAACTGTGTTAATTCTGTGAATGGCTTTAATTTTCAAGGGTTGCGTGGGATAGGGTGCTAATGATACTGATCATGGCGAACAAAAACTCCATAACATCACCCGACGTTCGCCTTACCCTTTTCAGTTAGCGGTGTTCTCTTCGACAGGGTTGAGAAGGCCGCCTGAGTTCAGGATGCAGAAACGCTATGAAAAAACAAAAATTTAGCCTTGCCTGGCAAATCTTGCTGGCGCTGGTGCTGGGTATTCTTCTTGGGAGCTATCTCCATTATCAGCCGGATACCCGCGGCTGGCTGGTGGATAACCTGCTGTCTCCGGCAGGGGATATCTTCATTCACCTGATTAAAATGATAGTGGTGCCTATCGTCATTTCCACACTGGTGGTGGGGATTGCCGGGGTCGGTGACGCCAAACAGCTTGGCCGTATTGGTGTTAAGACCATCGTTTATTTTGAAGTGATTACTACCGTTGCCATTATTCTTGGCATCACGTTTGCCAACATCTTTCAGCCGGGCAGCGGCATTGATATGTCGCAGCTTGCGCAGGCGGATATCTCTAAGTATCAGCGCACCACTGAAGACGTGGTGAGCCACTCCCACGGCCTGATGGGAACCATTCTCTCGCTGGTGCCGACCAACATCTTCGCTTCAATGGCGAAGGGCGATATGCTGCCGATTATCTTCTTCTCGGTGCTGTTTGGGCTGGGCCTCTCTTCGCTGCCGGCGAAGAATCGTGAGCCGTTGGTGGCTGTGTTCCGCGGCATTTCTGAAACCATGTTCAAAGTTACCCACATGGTGATGCGCTATGCGCCGGTGGGGGTGTTCGCACTCATCTCCGTCACCGTGGCGAACTTCGGTTTTGCCTCGCTGTGGCCGCTCGCCAAGCTGGTTATCCTGGTATACATGGCTATTTTGTTCTTTGCGCTGGTGGTGCTGGGTGCTGTGGCACGCCTGTGCAAACTGAGCATCTGGACGCTGATTCGCATCCTTAAAGAGGAACTGATTCTGGCGTATTCAACGGCCAGTTCTGAGACCGTACTGCCGCGTATTATCCAGAAGATGGAAGCCTACGGCGCGCCGT
Source organism: uncultured Enterobacteriaceae bacterium (assembly GCA_966185765.1). Taxonomy (GTDB): domain Bacteria; phylum Pseudomonadota; class Gammaproteobacteria; order Enterobacterales; family Enterobacteriaceae; genus CBIFVZ01. Next base: position 31,400 of record CBIFVZ010000012.1, read on the forward strand.
CGTCTATCACCAGTTTTGTGGTGCCGACCGGTTATTCGTTTAACCTCGACGGTTCCACGCTTTACCAGAGCATCGCGGCTATCTTTATTGCCCAGCTTTACGGTATTGACCTGTCTATCTGGCAGGAAATCATTCTGGTGCTGACGCTGATGGTGACGTCCAAAGGCATTGCCGGTGTGCCAGGCGTGTCGTTTGTGGTGCTGCTGGCAACGCTTGGCAGCGTCGGTATTCCGCTGGAAGGGCTGGCATTTATCGCCGGTGTTGACCGTATTCTCGATATGGCGCGTACGGCGCTCAACGTAGTGGGTAACGCGCTGGCGGTACTGGTTATCGCTAAGTGGGAACACAAGTTCGATGCTAAAAAAGCGCGTGAATACGAGCGGGAAGTGCTCGGTAAATTCGACAGAACCGCGCAAGACTAAGCAAACTATAACGTCGGAATTTCTGGCCCCCTTTGCCGCAAGGCGCAGGGGGCTTTTTTTGTGCGCCAGATTTAGCCCGCCGCACTCTCGCGCAGCCGGTCTTTCAACTGCTGGTAGGTGTTAATCACGTACTGCTCTGCGGCCTGCTGGTCAGCAATCGGCTCGACGCGTACCGCGCTGTACTTGTACTCCGGCGTTTTAGTTATCGGGCTTAGATGCTCGTGCACCAGTTCGTTACAGGCACCAATCCACCACTGGTAGGTCATATACACCGCGCCGCGATTCGGGCGCTCGCTTACCTGCGCGCGTGTCATTACCCGGCCCTTGCGTGAGGTTACCCAGACCAGCGACTCGTCTTCAATACCAAGATGCGCTGCATCATCAGTATGAATTTGCACGTAGCCCGGCTCGTCGGCGAGCGCGGCCAGTGCCGCGCAGTTGCCCGTCATCGAGCGGCACGAGTAGTGGCCCACTTCGCGCACGGTGGAGAGCACCATCGGGTACTCGTCGCTGAGTTTGTCCTGTGGAGGTACCCAGTCGCAGGTGAAGAACTGGCCCAACCCGTTGGCGCGGTCAAATTTGCCGTCATACAGCCACTGTGTGCCCCGGTCAGACGGCGCTTCATCGCGACACGGCCACTGGATGTAACCCATCTCGCCAATCTTCTCGTAGGTGGCCCCAAAGAAGGTCGGACACAGACGGCGCATTTCGTCCCAGATTTCCTGAGTACAGGTGTAGTTCATTGGGTAACCCATGCGGGTGGCGATTTCGCTGATGATTTGCCAGTCGGTTTTAAGGTCCCATTGCGGTTCGATGGCTTTAAAGAAGCGCTGAAAGCCACGGTCGGCGGCGGTGTACGTGCCTTCATGTTCGCCCCAGCTGGTTGACGGCAGTACCACGTCCGCCACCGCGGCGGTTTTGGTCATAAAGATGTCCTGCACCACCAGCAGTTCCAGGTTGTTCATGGCTTCACGCACGGCAGAAAGCTCCGGGTCAGTCTGCATGGGGTCTTCTCCCATGATGTACGCGGCGAGTACCTCGCCGTGGGCCACGCGGTGTGGCAGTTCGCTAATGCGATAGCCGGGTTTTTCAGGAAGCGCAGGCACACCCCAGGCGCGGGCAAACTTCTCACGGTGTTCGGCAACGCTGACTGACTGGTAGCCAGGATAGGTATCCGGCAGTGCGCCCATATCGCATGCGCCCTGTACGTTGTTCTGACCGCGCACCGGGTTCACGCCAGTATTGGGTTTGCCGAGGTGGCCGGTCAGCAGCGCCAGGCTGGTGAGCGCACGCACGGTTTCCACGCCCTGATAAAACTGAGTCACGCCCATGCCCCAGAGAATGGTGGCGGTTTTGGCGGTGGCGTACAGACGCGCGGCCTTGCGGATATCAGCAGCGGCGACCCCGGTAATTGTCTCAACGGATTGCGGCGTGTAGCTTTCAACAATCTTGCGGTATTCATCAAAACCTTCAGTACGCGCGTTGATAAAGGCGCTGTTGCACAGCCCTTCTTCAATAATGACGTGGCCCATCGCGTTAAGTAGCGCAATGTTAGTGCCGTTGTTGAGCTGTAAATGCATATCGGCTATGCGTGCTGTTTCAATGCGCCGGGGATCGCAGACAATAATTTTGGCCCCTTTCTCTTTTGCCCGAATGACGCGATTAGCAACGATAGGGTGAGAATCTGCCGGGTTGTAGCCAAAGATCAGCAGTAAATTGGTGTCTTCAATCTCGACAACCGAATTGCTCATTGCGCCGTTACCGACCGACTGGTGCAGACCTGCAACCGAAGGACCGTGTCAGACGCGTGCGCAGCAGTCGACGTTATTGGTGCCTATCACCGCACGAGCGAATTTCTGCATCAGATAGTTGGTTTCGTTGCCGGTACCGCGTGAGGAGCCGGTGGTCATGATGGCATCCGGCCCGTATTTAGCTTTTATCGCCAGCAACTTTTGCGCCACAACGTCGAGCGCGTCGCTCCAGCTTACGGACTCAAGTTTTGCGCCGCGTGTGCGGCGAATCATCGGGGTTTTCAGACGCGGGGTGAGGATCTGTGTGTCATTGAGAAAATCCCAGCCGAAATAGCCCTTCAGGCACAGCGTGCCCTGGTTATTACGTCCCTGGGCGGCTTGTGCACCCACGACCTTGTTGTCTTCAACCAGCAGGTTGATTTTGCAGCCAGAGGCGCAGTAAGGGCAGACGGTGATGACCTTTTTCATGGTGCATTGCTCCGTGCTCAGCAGTGGTTGTCGTTGTTGTGTAGGCCGTTTTTATGTCATGCAATCACGGCCTTCATCGGGCATCATAACGGAGAGAAAACGGTCAATTCCCTGATAAAAAACATGGAATACATTTTCAGGCAGATGCACAGCGCAAGGAGCAATAATGGAGACGTTTTTAACGCCGCAGCCGCTGGCGATTGAAGGAGTTTGCAATGCCCGCGATTTGGGTGGTTATCAGGTTGAAGGCGGAAGGATTCGCCACGGGCGGTTGATTCGCGGTGCGGACCTCAGCGCGCTTACGCCGCAAGGGCAGCACCGGCTAGCGCAATTTCCGGTCAACAAAGTTATCGACTTGCGTACCGACGGCGAGCTAAAGGACCAGCCCAACCACCGCCCGGAAGGGGCAGAAATGGTGCAGCTTGACGTACTCAAAGTCGTGCTCAAGGCGCACAGCGCCAGCCCGAAAGAGATGATTGAGCGAATGGGGCAACAGGACCCGGCGCAGGTCTTGCTCGGTATTTATCACGCTTTTGTGGCAGAGCCATCTTGTCGTGCAGTCTGGCGGCGCTGGTTTGACGAGTTACTGGCCTCGTCTGACGGTGCCGTGTACTTCCATTGTTCGGCGGGGAAAGACCGCACCGGCTTTGCAGCAGCGGTGTTGCTCCTGGCGTTGGGGGCAGAGCGCGGGCTGATTATTGAAGATTACCTGCTCAGTAACCGCTATCGTGCCGAAGAGAACCAGCGCCTGTTGGCGCAGTTCCAGCCGCTGGTACCGGACAAGCCGGCTGCGGATATTTTAACGCTGCTTGAAGTGCAGGAACGGTATCTGCAAACCGCGTTTGCGGCAATGGATACGCTCTACGGTGGGGCTGACGCCTTTATGCGTGACGGGCTGGGTGTGACCGATGCCGAGCGTGCGCGGTTAAGGGCATTATATGTAGCGTGAAAACGGGCAACCGACAGGCGGCTCAGATTGCTGACAAAGAAGGATAAAACGGGGTTTTTCCTTCTTTGTGGTGAGCAGATGAAAATCAATGAATTGATTTTCCTTATTTTTTATTGGGTGTCATTCACCCTGTCTGAGACAGGGTGAGGTAAGGCATCAGTCTTGGCCGCCGACAGGCGGCTTTTTAGGCTTAAAGCATGCCAGCCCCACACGCCGCAGCCGGTGACAACATCTTTTAACCGTGCGGGCTGGTGTGTTCCCCTCTTTTACAGTATTTAAAAACGTCTGCATGATGCGCGTTTACTGGTTGAAAGTAATGGAATTTAGCATTTTCATGGTCTTATTTTCCTGTTTTATTTTTTATTGACTATTTTATCCGGATTGGCCCTTTTGGTTAAAGGATGTGAGTGGCTGTCGCTATGGTGTAAATGGTTGTTATGGCGCGTGAAAAATAGTGCGGCAATGTTTTAAATAAGCAGTTATTTTATTTTTATTCTTAACATGCTGTTTTATATCACATTTTATGAATGTTCTTGTTGTTGCCTGTAATTATATTGCCTCATAATTAAATGGCGAATTGGGAATTTTTATCAGGAATATCCAGGAGGGATTGTGAGACATTTTATTTATACTAAGGTAAATTTTTCACTCTTTTCATTCGTGTTTTTGTTTTTACTTTTCTCTATTAATCACGCTCACCCTTCAAATGGCGGCGTTAATTTTCATGGCAGCGTCGTTGAGGATTCCGCTGTAGCAAGAAATAAATGCAGAATTGACGCTATTGAATTGGGGATTAGCCAGCATTGTTCTGCGAGCAGAGGGACCATTGTGCGAACTACAGTGGTAGATTCTGCTATGAAAACCAGTGCCAATCCGGATTCTGGCGAGGTAAAAATCAGACGGATTCTCATGAATTATGATTGAAATATCATAACAATGTAACAATTGTATTTATTTTGTCCATTATAATTCATTGTATAGATGAGTCTTTGTATTTGTGCCAAAAGATTTTATCAATGAATAACTAAGGAATTATCTTCTTTGAATTTTTCACAATGAGAGTATCTTTCGTCTCGACACAAAGAATAGTGTCGGATGATAAGGTTTTACCCATTGCTAATTAGGTTATATACCTAAAAGGAAAATTCATTATGAGAAACAACTCAGGTTATCTTGAACTCAAAGACGGTACTCAGCTTTATTTCAAAGACTGGGGCGAAGGGCAGCCAGTTGTGTTCAGCCACGGCTGGCCGTTGTCCTCCGATGCGTTCGAAGATCAGATGCTGTTTCTCGCCAACGCAGGTTACCGGGTTATCGCCCATGACCGCCGTGGCCACGGCCGTTCTTCCCAGTCCTGGGATAACAACAACATGGATCAGTATGCAGACGACCTGGCAGAACTGATGGCGCATCTGGACATTAAAGATGCCGTACACGTCGGTCACTCCACCGGCGGCGGCGAAGTGGCTCGCTATATTGGCCGTCACGGCACTTCCCGCGTGGCAAAAGCGGTGCTGATTGGTGCAGTACCGCCGCTGATGCTGAAAACTGACTTCAATCCGAATGGCCTGCCGCGTGACGTATTTGACGGCATTCGTGAAGGCGTGCGTAAAGACCGTTCGCAGTTCTTTAAAGACCTGTCTGTTCCGTTTTACGGTGCAAACCGCCCAGGTGCCGAGGTTTCTCAGGGCCTGCGCGACAGCTTCTGGATGCAGGGCATGATGGGCTCCATTAAATCACTCTACGATTGCGTTGCCGCGTTCTCTGAAACCGACCAGCGTGAAGACCTGCGTAAAATGAGCGTGCCGACACTGGTTATCTACGGTGACGACGACCAGATTGTGCCGCCGGTCTCTTCCAGCGAAGCCGCTCTGAAACTACTGCCGAACGGCCGCGGGATTGTGTACGAAGGCGCTTCTCACGGTCTGTGCAGCACGCACAAAGACCGTATCAATCAGGATCTGCTGGACTTTATCCGCAGCTAACTAGCGCGCCTGCCTGACAGACATACGCCGGGGTTTCCCCCGGCGTGAGACTGATGCCTTACCTCATCCTGCCTCAGACAGGGTGAATGACACCCAATAAAAAATAAGGAAAATCAATTCATTGATTTTCATCTGCTAACCACAAAGAAGGAAAAACCACGTTTTTTCCTTCTTTGTCAGCAATCTGACGCCGGGGTTTCCCCCGGCGTTTTTTATGTCTTATAGTCCGCCAGCGCTGTCATCATTCTGCAAGCGTTGGCGTCAGGTGCTCAATCAGCCAGTCACGCAGGGCGCTCACCTTCGGCATTCTGGCGCGGCTCTTAAGCCAGGCAAGGCTGATGGGCATCCCGGAAATCGACAGCTCAGGCAGCACCTGCACCAGTGTTTTTTGTTCCAGATGTTTTGCTACCAGCCAGGTGGGAAGCTGGACGATGCCATGCCCTGCGAGTGCCGCCATCACCATTCCTTCGGTATCTCCCAGCGCCAGCACGCTGTGCTGGTGTTTCTGTGCATGACGTTGACCCGCCAGACGCAGCGGCGACAGGTTACCGTCGTTATGACAGTAAAATATGCAGCGATGCTGGATAAGGGTTTGCTCATTTTCAGGCATACCGTACTGGCTGAGGTAATGAGGCGCGGCACAGAGGATCAGACGCTGGATACCGAGCGGGTGATGATCGACAGCCCCAGGCCAGACGCCTGAACCGCCGCTGCGTACCAGCAGATCGATACCTTCTTCTACCGGTTCGACAAACCTGTCGGAAAACGTAATCACCGGCGCTAATTGAGGATGATGTTCAAGAAAGGACAGAACAGCGGGCAACACATGCATGCGGCCATAGCTGACCGGTAAATCAATACGGATGCGCCCCTGCAACGCCTGGCTCTGGTGATGTAATGCCAGTTCAGCCTCTTCAAGCTGGTTCAGGACTCCGGTGCAGGCCCGGTAAAATGCCTCTCCCTCTTCGCTTAGCGCCAGATGGCGTGTGGTGCGTATAAACAGCCGCACCTGGAGGCGTTTTTCCAGTCGGCCCACCGCTTTACTGACCGCCGAGGTCGTCAGGTGCAGCCGCTGCGCTGCGGCGGTAAAACTGCCCGCTTCAGCTACACAGACAAACACATCAATGCCTTTAAGACGTTCAGAGGGAAACATGGCGCTCCATATTATTGAAATGAATTCCACAATGGATGGAATATTTACCCGTAATGGGCGCAGGATTCCAGTATAGGATGACAGCACTCTCCACCACATGTTTTCAGGAACCACGATGTTGTCATTTGAAGAAACCGTTCGCCTGCGCCACTCGCCGCGCGCTTTTCTGCCCACGCCGCTGACCAATGCCCAGATTCATGAGGTATTAGAGGATGCCCAGTACGCGCCCTCCAACTGCAATACGCAGCCCTGGCATGTTCATATTGTCTCCGGTGAAACGAAGCAGGCGCTGACCCGGGCCATGCTGAAAAATGACGAAATGGGCAAGATAAGCCCGGATTTCAGCTTCGATTACGCTGATTTTTCCGGTGATTATTTTACGCGCAGTCAGGATCAGGCGAAGCAGTACTATGACGTGCTGGGGATTGCCAGAGACGACAAGGCGCAGCGCCATGACGCTTACTTGCGTAACTACGCCTTCTTTGGCGCGCCACATGCCGCGTTTTTGTTCATGCCGTCTGTGGGCGACAACGTGCGTGTTGCGGGCGATATTGGCATGTATGCGCAAAACTTTTTGCTGTCGCTGGCTGCCCGTGGCTATGCCGGTATTCCACAGACCCTGTTAGGGTTTCATGCGGATACGGTGCGCGAGATGCTGGGTGTGAGCGATAACTATCGCCTGCTGTTTGGTATCTCTTTTGGCTATGAAGACCCGGATGCCCGGGCCAATACGTTACGCATGGACCGCATCCCGGTTGAGCAAAGCGTGGTCTTTCATCAGTAACCGTGCCGGGATGCGCAACGTCAGTGAAGATAGTCATTCTTACCTGCTGATATTTATTGCGTATCCCTGCTGCCGCAAAACGTGCGCCGCCACTCGCTGGGGCTTACGCCGTAGCGTGCTTTAAAGTGCTGGCGAAACGTCACCGGTGACGGGAATCCGCAGGCCTGCGCCACGGCTTCAATACCGTGGCCGGTCTCTTCAAGTAGCCGCTGGCTGCGCTACAAACGTTCTGCCAGCAGCCAGTCGCCCACGCTCATGCCCGTTGCGCGCTGAAAATGGCAGGTGAAGGTCCGCCTGCTCATGTTGACGGTGGCGGCGAGTGTGTCCAGCGCCTGCGGCTCATGTAAATGCTCACGCAACTGCGCCAGCAGCGCGTTAATTCGGGTGTCCTGAGTGGTTTGCGCCAGCGGCCTGTCGATAAACTGCGCCTGGCCACCTTCCCGGTGCGGTGGCGCCACCATGCGCCGCGCAATACGGTTTGCGACTGCACTGCCATAACGCGCACGCACAATATACAAACTGCAGTCGATACCAGCAGCGGTGCCCGCCGAGGTGATGATGCCTCCTTCATCAACGTACAGCGCATTGGTATCCAGCCGGATGCCGGGAAAAGTACGGGTAAAATCCGCTTCGCACTCCCAGTGGGTCGCCGCCCGGCGGCCATCAAGCAGGCCTGTCCAGGCCAGCACCCAGGCGCCGAGACACATGCCTACCAGCTGCGCACCGCGCTGGTGGGCGCGACGTAGCGCGTGCAGTAGCGCCTCAGAAGGGCGATGCGCCGGGTGCGGCCAGTGCGGAATAATAATGATATCTGCCGTCTCAAGCTGTGCCAGACCACCGGTTGCCTCAATGCTCATCCCATATTCGTTACGCACGGTGCCGGGCTGCTCTGCGCAGAAGGTGAGCGAAAATAGCGGCTGCGGCAAAATATCACCAAAAATAATGGCAGGCGTTGAGAGATGAAACGGGCTGAACCCCGGCATCACAAACAGGGCAACGGACGGTAAAGACATGTTATTCCTCCTGGCACCACAAGCAGCTATTTAACCACGGCGTGGCTACAGTGTCCGCGCTTCGCCATCTGCCGGGATCCAGACGCTGTCGGCAATGCCCTGCTGCGTCACATACTCGTGCAGTTCAGCGCGGCTGAGCAGGCAATGGTTGAGCGCCTCCATATGGCTTGCGATAAGCGTGGCGTCAGGCACCAGGCGGTGCAGACGCGGGAAATCTTCCTTGCCCATGATAATGGCGCCATAACCGTCAATCCGGGCAAAACCGGCGTTAACGATAACCACCTCCGGCTGCCGGTTTTTTAAGGTGTGTTCTACGGCATCCACCCAAATAGTGTCACCGACCAGATACAGCGTTTTTTCGCCGGGGTGGCTGAACACCAGCCCGCAGGCCTCACCGAGAAACGCGGCCACATCCGGGTTGGCGTAAGCGTCATCGCTGCCGTGCTGGCCGCCAGTTTTTTCAATGTCGATGCCAGCAAAAGTGGTGTGCTGTCCCAGCACCTGCACCTGCGCAAAACCCTGCTGGCGCAGCGTGGCCGCGTCCTGCTCGTTTTGCACAAACACCGGCAAATGTTTGCCGATAAGCGTTTGCGCTGCCTCATCCCAGTGGTCGGGATGGGTGTGCGTAACAATGACGGCATCAACCTTAAGCAGGGTGTCCACCGCGCACGGTAGCTCAACGAGCGGGTTGCGCAGGTGAGAGCGTGGCGTACCGGCAAAGCCTTCATAGCGGCCTTTCTCAGCCATCATAGGGTCAATAAGCAACGTTTTACCCGCGTAGGTTAATAGCAGCGTGGCATTACGGATTTGGGTGAGTTGCATAGTGTTGTCTCCTTACAGTGAAAATCTGTATTCAGTGTAGGGAAAACGGTCACGTGCCGTGAGTTGCCCTCAGGACAACTCCCGATGGTATTGGGCCAAAGTGAGTGCGGTGACTTTGGGAATCCTCCTGTGGCCCCGTAGCTGGTGCTTTTCTAAGGTCAGTAGCCCACGTTTACCGACAGGCCGCCTATGAAAAAGACTTCCCTTGCGCTGCTGATGACGCTCACGTTTGCGAGTGTTGCCCGTGCTGACAACCTGGACACCATCATTAACGACACCATTAATTCGGTCACGCAGGCGCTGAACCAGCAAAGCGATGATGAGCAGGCGTATGAGGACAATGACGACGGGCAGTGGCGCGAATCGTTAAGTGATAACGAGCGCCAGCGCTATAACGCCAGGCGACGCCAGCTTGATGAACGCCGCCGTCAGCTCAATGAGCAGCAGCGCCGCGAGCTTAACGAAGAAGAGCGCCGTCTTGATAACGGCGACCAGAATTAGGGCAATTCAATGGTTTGCCCGTCACGGGCCGCTGAAAAACCTTGCGGTAGCGGGTTGTCCATCATCCATACATCGAATTCATGACCGATATGTGTGAGCAGCACGTGCGGCGCGCCGACGGACGCGTTAAGCGCGAGCACGGTATTCAAATCACAGTGGTTGCGCGGCGTGTGTGGGCGCGGTGCATAAGCGCAGTCAATCACCATCATATCCGGGCGGTGGGCGCGCAGAAACGCCAGTGTGGGTTCCGGCAACCCGGCGGTGTCACACAGCCAGGCGAGCCGGCTGTGTGCAGTTTCCAGCAGATAGCCAAAGGTTAACTTTGAGTGATTGAGCGCCAGCGGCGTGACGCGGATGTGCTGGAGGTGGAAGGCGGTAAACGCCGTGAGCCGGTGGCTGAAATCCAGCAGGCCAGGGTGCTTAAACAGGTCATCGCAACCCTGCTCGTCCGGCGGGCCATAGACCGGAATAGGGTCTCCCACTCCCCAACGCAGCGGGAACAGCCCCTGTACGTGGTCCATATGGTAATGGGTAAGTAAAATCTGGTGAAAGCTGCCTGCCGGGAAGCGCGCCATCAGGTCCGGTAGTCCGGCGTCGAGCAACGTTACCGTACCGGCAGATTCCAGTACCGCGCTGCACGGCCCGCGCTGGTACCAAGCCTGCGTACGGGCGCGTTCACAGGCGCGACAGTGGCAGCCAAAGGCAGGCACCTGCTGTGCGCCACCGGTGCCGGTAAAGGTCAGTGTCAGGCTCAAGATACCTCCGAAAGCGCTTTGGTAAAACGCAGGTGGCTTGGCAGATAGCCTTCACGCTCGTAGAAGCGGTGCGCATCCAGTCGCCCGGTGCTGGTTGAAAGCTCAATCATTTCTGCACCTGCGCGCGTGGCTTCATCTTCAGCCCATTCCAGCAGCTGTTTCCCTGTGCCAAGCCCGCGCGCCTGCGGCATGACCACCAGCTCCTGAATCTCAGCTATCCAGTTCACATGATGCAGGTGAAACTGCAAATGCAGCGTAATAAGCCCCAGCGGTTGACCCTCGCCCAGCGCCAGTTGGCAGTAAAATCTTGAGTTTTGCAGGTTCGCGGCAAATCCTTCCAGAAACGCGTTACGATCGAAGTCTTTTTGCTTAAGTTCGCAGAGTAAGGCGTACACGGCGTTAGCGTCGTTCAGCGTGGCGCGACGCAGTTCAACAGACATGATGATTCTCCTTCACACCAGAGGGGCAGGCTCGCGGATAAGCGTCAGCAGCCTGCTGACGGATTGTTGCAAGCTGCCGTCGTTATTGAGCACGCGACAGTGGCGGGTCGCGCTGTCATAGCGCGCAGCACGCGCCAGGCGTTGGGCTATCTGCCCGCTATCTTCACGTCCACGGGCAATAAGGCGTTGTTCCAGCACCTGCGGCGATACCTGGACCACAATGGGCACCAGCCGTGGACCGTAGCGTTCCTGTGCCTGTGCCAGATGCGCACGCGAGCCGTTAACCACCACGTCAAACCCGCAGGCCAGCCACAAATCCAGCTCAATGCCAATGCCATAGCGCCAGCCGTTGGCCTCCCAGTCGAGCGCAAACAGCCCGCGCCGTGCGCGCTGACAGAACTCGTCGTCGCTAAGTGCGACGTGGTTTTCGCCGCCCGCATCGCACGGGCGGGTGATATAGCGATGGGCCACCAGAAGCTGCTGCTCCTGCTGCTGGCGCAGTGCCGTGAGCAGGCTATCCTTGCCTGACCCGGAAGGGCCGATTAGCCAGATAATCCGGTTCATCAGAACACCTGTCTCCCTTCACGCCATACGCGGCTAACGTGCATGTGTTCACCGACCTGACGCGCCAGCACCAGGTCCGCACGTTTGCCCTCTGCCAGCACGCCGCGGTCGTTAAGCCCCAGTGCACGCGCCGGGTTGCGCGTGACCAGATGAATCGCCTGTGCCAGGCTATAGCGGTTGCGCTCGTCAGCCGCGACGCGAAAGGCGGCATCCAGCAGGCTTGCCGGATAGTAGTCGGACGACAGGATATCCAGCAGTCCGTCCTGCGCCAGGCTGTGGGCGGCCACGTTGCCCGAGTGTGAGCCACCGCGCACGATATTGGGCGCGCCCATCAGCACATGCAGCCCACGCTCGCGTGAGGCTTTCGCGGCTTCAGCGGTCGTGGGGAATTCGGCAATGACGCTGCCAATACTGTGGGACTCGTCCACGTGAGCGGCGGTAGCGTCATCATGGCTCGCCAGGGCTATGCCGCGCTCGCGACATTCGGCGGCGATGGCCTGGCGGTTAGGCTGCGACCAGCGGGCGGCCAGGGCCAACTGCTCTTGTTCAAAGCGCGCCATGTCGGCATCGCTGAGCTGGTATTTGCCCTGGTAATAGATACGGTATTGCTCAAGGTTGGCGAACTGGCGCTGGCCTGGCGAATGGTCCATGAGTGAGACCAGCGACACACGCCCGCGCTCGACTAATTCGCGAAACAGTGGCAGCGTGGAGTGATGTGGCAGCTCGCAGCGCAGATGCAGGCGATGCTCGGCACGGTTCACGCCCAGACGTTCACTGTGCTCGATAGCACCAATCATTTTCTCGAGGTTTTCCAGCCGGTCGCCGCCGTCACGCACGTCGCCGAGGGCGACGGCATCGAGTACCGTGGTGATACCGCTGGCGACCATCAGCGCATCGTGGCTGCTCATGGCAGAGTGGGCGGGCCAGTCTACCTTCGGGCGTGGGGTAAAAAACTTGTCCATATTGTCAGTATGTAGCTCAATCAGCCCTGGCAACAGCCAGCCGTTTTCGCCGTCCAGCGCCTGCGGTAGCTGGCTGCGGGCAGTGGTAATGCTGCGAATCACGCCGTCTTCCATCTCCAGCGAGCCGTGCACCACCTCATCTTCCAGCACCAGATTCACATTGTTGATAATCATGCTATTTCCTCTGTGGCCTGCATGTGGTGCAGACGGTCGGCAACCTGGTTGCGCACCGCTTCATCGTGGAAAATGCCAATCACCGCCGCCCCGCGTGCTTTGGCCTCGTTAATGAGTGCGACCACGGCGGCGCTGTTGGCGGCATCCAGTGAGGCGGTGGGTTCATCAAGCAGTAGCACCGGGTAATCCACCACAAACCCCCGGGCGATGTTCACACGCTGTTGCTCACCGCCGGAGAAGGTGGACGGTGCCAGATGCCACAGACGTTCCGGCACGTTCAGGCGTGTGAGCAGAGCGCTTGCGCGCTCGACGCAGGTGGCGCGCGGCACACCGAGGTCCAGCAGCGGCTGCATCACCACATCGAGCGCGGAAATGCGCGGGATCACGCGCAGAAACTGGCTTACCCAGCCCAGCGTGCTGCGACGCACCGCCAGTACGTCGCGCGCCGGTGCCTGGGCCAAATCGACCCAGTCATTGTTATGTTTAATCCAGATATGCCCGGTGTCCGGCAGGTAGTTGGCGGACAGCGAGCGCAGCAGTGTCGACTTACCGCTGCCGGAGTGGCCGTGTAGCACCACGCATTCCCCGGCGCGCACTTCCAGCGAGGCGTTTTTCAGCACCGGCAATTGCACACCGTTCTGGTGGTGCAGCACGAAGGTTTTACTCAGGTTTTCCACCCGTACAGAAATGGTCATAGCGCGCCCTTAATTTTGCAGAACCGAAGAAACCAGTAGCTGGGTATACGGGTGATGCGGATCGTCGAGCACCCGGTCGGTCAGCCCACTTTCCACCACCTGGCCTTGCTTCATCACCAGCAGGCGGTCGGCCAGCAGGCGCGCCACGCCTAAATCATGGGTGACAATCACCACAGCCAGGTTCAGCTCCACCACCAGCCCGCGCAGCAGATCCAGCAGACGCGCCTGTACTGACACATCCAGTCCGCCGGTCGGTTCGTCCATAAACACCAGCTTCGGATGGGTGACCAGGTTACGGGCGATTTGCAGGCGCTGCTGCATACCGCCAGAGAAGGTGATGGGCAGGTCGTCGATGCGTGAGGCGGGGATTTCCACCTGTTCCAGCCAGTGCTGCGCCGTGGCGCGGATGTTGCCGTAGTGGCGCGCGCCGGTGGCCATCAGCCGTTCGCCGATGTTGCCTCCCGCCGATACCTGACGGCGCAGGCCGTCCATCGGGTGCTGGTGCACCACGCCCCACTCGGTGCGCAGCAGGCGGCGGCGCTCGGCTTCGCTCATGCCATACAGTGACACGCCCTCATACAAAATGTCGCCATTCTGCGGCGTCAGGCGCGCGGAGATGGACTTCAGCAGGGTGGTTTTACCGGAGCCGGACTCGCCGACAATGCCCAGCACTTCGCCCGGCCACAGCTCAAACGACACGTCGCTGAAGCCTTTGCCCGGCGCATAAAGGTGAGTCAGGTTATTAACCGAAAGCAGCGGTTTCATTGGCCGTTCGCCTCGCTCTGTTGGCGGCAGTAATCGGTGTCGGAGCAGACAAACATCCGTTTGCCCGTGTCGTCCAGCACCACTTCGTCCAGATAGCTGTGTTTGGAGCCGCAGATGGCGCACGGCTCGTCCCACTCCTGCACCGTAAACGGGTGATCGTCGAAATCGAGACTCTCCACCCGGGTATAAGGCGGGACGGCGTAGATGCGTTTCTCGCGCCCGGCGCCGAACAGCTGCAGGGCGGGCATCATGTCCATCTTCGGGTTATCGAATTTCGGGATCGGCGACGGGTCCATCACGTAGCGCCCGTTGACCTTCACCGGGTAGGCGTAGGTGGTGGCGATGTGGCCGAAGCGGGCGATGTCTTCATACAGCTTCACCTGCATGACGCCATACTCTTCCAGCGCGTGCATGGTGCGGGTTTCGGTTTCGCGCGGCTCGATAAAGCGCAGCGGCTCCGGGATGGGTACCTGGTAAATCAAAATTTGATCTTCACCGAGCGGCGTTTCCGGGATGCGGTGGCGCGTTTGAATAAGCGTTGCCTCAGCGGTGGATTCGGTGGTGGCAACACCGGTGACGCGCTGAAAGAAGCTGCGAATGGAGACGGCGTTAGTGGTGTCATCCGCGCCCTGGTCGATAACCTTCAGCACGTCGCTTTCGCCAATGACGCTGGCAGTAATCTGGATGCCGCCAGTGCCCCAGCCGTAAGGCATCGGCATTTCACGCCCGCCAAAGGGCACCTGGTAGCCGGGAATCGCAACCGCTTTGAGAATAGCGCGGCGGATCATGCGCTTGGTCTGTTCGTCGAGATAGCCAAAGTTATAGCCGGTGAGGGTGTCAGTCACGGTCATTCTCCCGTTCGTGCAGGCGTTTGAGCAGTTCCAGTTCGGCCTGGAAGTCCACGTAGTGGGGCAGTTTGAGATGTGAGACGAAGCCCGCAGCCTCGACGTTATCGGCGTGAGAGAGCACAAACTCTTCGTCCTGGGCCGGGCCGCTGACTGGCTCGTTGTAGTCCGGTGCCTGAAGCGCGCGGTCAACCAGCGCCATCGCCATCGCTTTGCGCTCGCTCATGCCGAAGGTGAGGCCATAGCCACGGGTAAAGTGTGCTGGCTCATCGGCGGGTGCCACAAAGCCGTTTACCATTTCGCACTCAGTCAGTAGCATTTCGCCGACATTCACCGCAAATCCCAGCTCTTCTGGCTCAATGTAGACGTCAACGTAACCGCTGCGGATTTCACCGGCAAACGGGTGGTTGCGCCCATAGCCGCGCTGGGTGGAGTAGGCGAGCGCCAGCAGGTAGCCTTCGTCACCGCGCACCAGCTGTTGCAGGCGCGAAGCGCGTGAGCACGGGAAGACCGCAGGCTGGCGCGTGATGTCGTCCGGCGTAGCGCCGCTGTCTTCTTCACGTTTTGCCAGCCCCTGCTGGGCCAGCAGGCTGAATACATGAGGCGCCGCGTCGCGTCTGGCCTCGGCCTGTTCAAGCTGTGGCGTGTTGCCTTCAGCCAGCAACGTGAAGTCGAGCAGGCGGTGGCTGTAGTCATAGGTAGGGCCAAGCAACTGCCCGCCGGGGATGTCTTTGTACACCGCCGACACGCGGCGCTCCAGACGCATGCTGGCGGTATCCAGCGGTTCGCTTACCGCAAATTTAGCGAGCGTGGTGCGGTAGGCGCGCAGCAGGAAGATGGCTTCCACGCTGTCGCCGCTCGCCTGTTTGAGCGCCAGCGCCGCCAGTTCGCGGTCGGCAATGCCGCCTTCGGTCATCACGCGGTCCACGGCCAGACCCATCTGTTGCTCAATCTGGGCCACGCTCAGTTCGGCAACGGAGGTGTCGCCACGGCGTTTGTGGTGCTGGAGTTGATGGGCGGCAGCAATGGCTTTTTCGCCCCCTTTAACGGCAACGTACATCAGCACACCTCCACATGCGTGGTTCGCGGCACGGCCAGCAGGCGCTCGCCGCAGGTCAGAATGAGATCAATACCCAGCGGGAACGGCTGCGGGCGGTCAATGAGGTAGTCCAGTACGCAGGCGGGTAGCTGCGGCGCTATCATGCGCGCCTCGGCAATACCAGGCCCCGTCAGGCGCAGCATGCGCCCGCCGCTTAGCGAGGCGAGTTGCACAATCAGCGTGGCGCTCTGCTCTGGAGAGGTGGCGCAACCCTGTGCCAGTGCGTTGAGTTGTTCGGGCGCAATGGTGTCGTCGGCGACGGCGAACTGGGCATCCTGCGGGTGCGCGCACAGCGGCGCGCCGGTGTGAAAACGCAGGTTCTGGCGTACCAGGTCATTATCCACACAAGGGGCGAGCCACACCGGGGTATCGCCGTCGGCAAGGGTGAGCAGCGTACCGCTGGTGGCAACGCCGAGTGGCTGCCAGCCGTGCCTGAGTGGATGCAATGCCACAACAACGCCAGGCTCGCTCATGGCCTTCAGCAGGCGGCGAAAACAGGCCTGGGCATCCTGCACCGGCTGGGGAAAGGCGGTGGTTAAAGTCATTCATTATCTCCGCGAACCAGGGTAAAGAAGTCAACGCGGCTGGCGTTAACCTCGGTTTCGCGCTGGCTCAGGCGCGCCGCGCGACGGGCCTCCAGCGGGTTAATCAGCGTTTCGAGTAGGGTCAGGTAGTGCTGTTTTTCCTGCATCAGGGCATCAATCAGCGCGCAGCGTTCGCTGTGGGCTTTGTCGCGCCCCAGCACCCAGCTGTAGCCGCACACGCCGCTTGTCAGGCGCACGGCGGCGCGGGTGAGCGTGGCATCACCGGCAAAAAAGGCTTCACCGGTGGCGCCTGCCCGCGCTTTTAACTGCACCAGCCCGGTTTCGGCAGGACGCAGGGTGTCGTACTGCGGTTTCAGGTCCAGCGCGTGCCAGCATTCGGCCAGCGCCTGCGGTTCGCTGTGGGCCAGCACGGCCATCCAGCGCTGTCTGTCGGCGGTCGTAAAATGGCTGTCCATTTCAGTGCTCCATGATGAATTCAATCAGGTCGGCACGCGTCAGGCTGACGGAGTACTCCGCTACCTGCTCACTGTCGGCCTGGCGGTTAAGGGTGCGCACACATAACAGTGGCGCCATGTTGGGTAGCTCCAGTACCCGGCTCTCTTTGGCCTGGGCGCGGCGGGCGCTGATGCGTGTCTGCTGGCGGGTGAGCGCCACGCCGGTTTGCGCATAAAGCCAGTCGTGCAGTGAACCCCGGGTGTACTCGCGCAGCACCGGCCACCACGCCAGCTCGGCAAAGTGGTGATCGATGATGCACAGCGGCACGCCGTTGACCCGGCGCAGCGTGCGCAGGTGAATAATGTTGTCGCCTTCCAGGACGCCAAGCGCCTCGGCCACGCCGCCGCTTGCCGGGCGCAAGACTGCCAGCAGGCGTTCGCTGGTGGGATGGCTGCCCTGCTCAAGCAGATTCTGGCTAAAGCGCGCCTGTGCGCTGAGGGGGTAGTCGAAGGGGCGCATCAGTACCAGCACGCCGACACCCTGGCGGCGCTGAACCCAGCCGCGCTCTACCAGCTGGTCAATGGCGCGGCGCAACGTGTGGCGGTTGACGGCATAGCGTGCAGCCAGCTGATGCTCGGCAGGTAAGTAGTCGCCGCAGCGGTAGTGGCGCAGTTCCAGTTCGAGCTTTGCGGCGATCTCTTCGTAGCGGGTGCGGTAACTGGTCGGTTGTCTGGACAAGTGCATAGCGCAAACTCCTCTCGGACTCAGATAAATTGCTTACGCAGGCGCTGGGACAGGAAGTCCAGCAGGCTGACGGTGACAATCACAACAATCATCAGGGCGCAGGTCTGCTGGAACTGGAAACCGCGAATGGCTTCCCACAGCGTGACCCCGATACCGCCAGCGCCGACCATGCCCACCACGGTGGCGGAGCGCACGTTGGACTCAAAGCGGTAGAGCGAGTAGGAGATTAAGAGCGGCATCACCTGGGGCAGTACGCCGTAGATAATCTCTTCAATTTTGTTTGCGCCGGTGGCGCGAATGCCTTCCACCGGGCCGGGGTCGATGGCCTCAATCGCCTCAGAGAGCAGCTTGGAGAGCACGCCCGTGGTGTGGATAAACAGCGCCAGCACCCCGGCAAACGGGCCGAGACCCACGGCCACCACAAACAGCATGGCGAACACCATTTCGTTAATGGCGCGACAGGCATCCATCGCCCGGCGTACCGGCTGGTAAAGCCACCACGGGGCAATGTTCTCGGCACTCATCAGGCCAAACGGGATGGAGAGCACCACCGCGAGCGCGGTGCCCCAGACGGCGATTTGCAGCGTGACCGCCATCTCCTGAAGATATTGCGGCCACTGGCTGAAATCAGGCGGGAAGAAGTCGGCGGCAAACGTCGCCATATTGCCCGCATCGCGAAACAGCGTGAGCGGTGCCATTTCGGCACCGTGCCAGGATGCGACAAGAATGGCCAGAACCAGCGCCCAGCCAATCAGCGAGAAGGTACTGCGTTTGGGTGGGGCAACGGTGATGCTGTGCATATCTTTGCTCCGTTATCAGGGGCTTACTGTGCCTGGGCGGTTTGTTTTGTTGCGTTTTCCAGCGCGTCGAGCTGCGTCTGCAACGCGGCAACTTTGCTGCTGCGCTCCTGCTCGCTCAGGTTGGTGTTGTTCTTCACGCTCTGCATCTCTTTAAACAGCGTCAGCTGGCGAATCGGGACTAACTGCTGGTCGCTTGAGGCGCGAAACTGCGCCCATTGCAGTCCTTTGAGCACCTGCTGTTGTTCAGGCGTTTTGCCGTAGCTTAAAAAGAAGCTGCGCAGCTTTTCTTTGGTGGCATCCGGCAGGTTTTTTCGCCAGACAATCGGGTCAGCCGGGATGATCGGCGATTTCCAGATAACACGCAGTTGCGCGTACTTCTGCGGTGCGGTGGCTTTGAGGCGGTCAAGGCTTTCGGTATTGTTGGTCGCCACATCCAGCTGTTTGTTGGCAACGGCCAGCGCGTTGGTTTCGTGGTTGGCGTTTAGCGAGCGCTTAAATTCACTGGCAGCAGCGTTGTGTTTGGCAAACACGTAGTAGCCCGGTACCAGAAAGCCAGAGGTGGAGTTAGGATCGCCGTTGCCGAAAGTCAGTTCCTTACGCTTTGCCAGCATCTCGTCGAGGTTTTTAATCGGGCTGTCTTTGTTAACGATAAGTACGCTCCAGTAGCCCGGGGAGCCATCTGCCGCCACGGTCTGGGCGAACACCTGGCCGCCTGCGCGATCAACGGCTTCCATCGCCGACAGATTGCCGTACCAGGCCAGATCCACTTTGTTAAAGCGCATGCCCTGAATAATCCCGGCGTAGTCCGGCGCGAAAAAGGCGTTCACTTTCACACCAAGCTGTTTTTCCATGTCCCTGAGGAACGGGTCCCACTGCGGTTTGAGGTTTTGCTGTGATTCCGTGGAGATGATGCCGAAGTTCAGCGCTGAGGGTTCATTTGCCTGAGCACTCATCATGCTGATGCTGAACAGGCTGGTGAAGGCGAGGGCGGCAACCGCGTTGTGGCTCATTGAGTGTTCCTTTGAGTGAAAAGAAATCAGGCAGCGGCAGCGTCTGGCTCGACGCGGTTTATGCTGCGATAAAGATTGCCCAGCCGCTCGTTGTCGAACGCGCCGCTGGCACCGTCGTAGAAAATGTGGCCCTGGCGCAGTGCGACGATGCGTTCGCAGTAGCGCAGGGCGTAGTCAACCTGGTGAAGGGTGACCACCACGGTGATGCCGTCGTTGCGGTTAATGTCGTGCAGGGTTTCCATCACGATGCGGGCCGACTCCGGGTCCAGCGAGGCAATGGGTTCGTCGGCAAGAATGACCTTTGCTTTTTGCATCAACGCGCGGGCAATGGCGACTCGCTGTTGCTGGCCGCCGGAGAGGGTGGAAACGCGCTGGTGGGCGAAATGCGCCATGCCAACGCGGGTCAGGGCGTGCAGCGCCTGCTGTTTTTGTTCTGCGGTGAACCAGCGACAGCAGGTACGCCAGAACGGCGTGCTGCCGAGTGCGCCAATCAATACGTTGTCGAGTACCGACAGGCGGTTGACGAGGTTGAATTGCTGGAAGATGTAGCCAATGTCGCTGCGGCTGCGGCGAATGTCGCGTGTCAGCTTGCCTGCGCGCTGTACGGTACGGCCCAGCAGTTCGACGTGCGAGCGGCTTTCGCGATCGGCGCTCATCAGGCCGCTTAAATGGCGCAGCAGCGTGGATTTGCCTGAACCCGACGGCCCCAGCAGGGCGACCATTTCCCCTTTGCCAACCGTAAGGCTAACGGCGTTGAGCGCCGGGTTGTGGTGAAAGGTTTTGCTTAAGTTCTCGACGCGGATGATCGTTTGCATGTTCCGGCCTCCATAAAAATGTGGCTTTATGGTGCCGGGGAAGTGTGACGGTTCTGTTAACGTCAGGTTTCGTTAAGATGAAGAATTGACATCAGAGCGCGAGCCGCTGACGCGGCCCGGCGAGAGTGACATCTGGTGGGCGACGCCGACCATCCACGGAATGCCGAATTTATCCACCAGCATACCGAAGCCGGGCGTCCAGAAGGTGGCCTGCCACGGCATGGTGATACGTCCGTCCTGGCTCAGCGCCTCGAACCAACTCCTGGCTTCATCAATACTGTGACCTGAAAGGCTGAGTGCATAACCGTGATGGGCCGACACGCTCTCCGCTGTGCCGTCGCTCATCATCAACTCGCTAGCGCCGACGCGTAGTGTGGCGTGCAAAATGGCGTCTGGTGGCATGACCGCAGGCGCGCAGCCCTCCTGCTGCTCACCGCTTTCCTGCGCTGGCATGTCGGCAAAGGTCATGGAGAAGAGAATTTCTGCGCCCAGCGTTTGCTGGTAAAAGGCGATGGCTTCCCGACAGTTGCCAGGAAAGAAGATATAGGGATTGAGTGCCACGATGGTCACCTCGCATAAGGGTACAACGTGAGCATGGCAAACGTTGCTGTTCTAAGCCAGGCGCGGCAGCGGCTTTTATTGCGTGTTTTGAGTGCGGAAATGTTTGCTGTGGATGGGGGCTGTGTTGCTCACGTCCGGGCTGGTGGCAACAATATTGTCTGGGGTGTTGCTTGATTTCGTTATGGTTTATTTACCCTTATTGCAGGGGCAGTAAGTTATTAAGCAGCAGGGGCGTGCTGTGTCGGGTTGCTGACCCGGGCTGAAACAGGCGAAGCGTGAACGGCTGGCGGTGGCCCGATTGCGCGACTTACAGGGCGGTTTCGCTGGAGATTCTTAAGCGGGTTAGGCCAGCCCTCTTAACCTGTTCACCGCAAATGAAGTCGCTCGTATTGCCGGGCTTATAGTGAACGGAGCATGCTGGATCTCAATAAAACATTGCTATCCAGCAGCGCGCAAACTTAGTTCTTTTTCACAAACTCAGACTTCAGTTTCATTGGACCAAAACCGTCAATTTTGCAGTCAATATTGTGATCGCCCTCAACGAGGCGGATATTCTTCACTTTTGTGCCAATTTTCAGCATTGAAGAACTGCCTTTTACTTTTAAGTCTTTGATTACAGTGACGCTATCGCCATCGGCCAGCAGATTGCCGTTTGCGTCTTTTACCACCAGTGCATCGCTTTCCTCAGCGCCCGTCGCGTCATTCCATTCGTAGGCGCATTCAGGGCAGATAAACATTCCGTTGTCTTCATACGTGTACTCTGAGTTGCATTTTGGGCAGTGTGGCAGAGACATGAGCATTCCTCGGTAATCATTAAAACGTAATAAAAAAAGCCGTTCAGCATGACACAAGTCTGAAGGCGCTAATTGTGGGCAAGTATACCGCAAAACCTCATCATTGTCGGGGCGATCGGACCTGATTTCTCCACAATGGTGCGCGAATAGTGCTGGGGCAAGCGCCAGCCAGGCCGTTGCAGGAGCATTCAGAGGGGTGATGCCGCTATGCATTACAATGACGTGAACGTTGTGCTGCGCGCGTATTCTCCATATCCACGTCTTCTTGCATCATGACAAATGATGCGTTAGCGCGGCGTTTGCTACGGGCCATGCAGTCAACGGTATTTCAGGTTTCTCTTTGTACCCTGAGAATTTTTACACCCCGCAGCGTTGGTGGATTATTGCACGGTGTGTTGTTGCAGATTGGGTAAATATAAGCCCTGAGAATTAATTTGATGGCTCGGAATGATAAATAAGTTGTAGAAAGATAAACCGTAACTAAAACATTCATTGAACGACTTTATATTACGAGCTGGCAAAGTCGCTGTTCTTTGCGGTCGTCATGTTTACCTGAAAGTGAAAATATGGCAGTCTACTGGCGTTCAGATAATGGTCAGGAGTGGCCATGAGCCTGCCAGGCAGAGGCGGAAGATCTGACAAAACAGCGAACAGGGAGTCCTGTCAGGCACCGGGAGCGTGGATAACAATGGCGAATAACAACTTAAAAATTTACGGGTTTCTCAATGCTGGCCTAATATGCTGGGTTATCGCACTTTCTTGTTTCTGGCTTAAATATACTTCTGTCAGCATTGTTTTCGCTATTTTGTCAGTCATCTCTTTTATTTTTCATATAAAACAACAAAGGATTTTGTTTATGTTCAGAAAAAGTAAATCTGATAGCCAGGAAAAAAAAGCGGCTATGCCCGAGCTGACCGAGCATGTGCTGCCCAATGAGAAGGAGCTTAATATGGAGAAAAATAAAATTTCTACGGTAAAAGATCTCGAGCGTGAAGAGAAATCCACGAATACCGTGGTCGCCAGTGGCGTGCGTTTCGACGGTAATATCTGCAGCAGCGGAATGATCTATATCTACGGTACCATCGTAGGGAATGTTGAATCTGAAAACGGCATTGTGAAAGTGATGCGTAGTGGTCAGGTTGACGGCAACATTTCCTGCCGTGAGCTGATTGTTGACGGTCTGGTAAAAGGGGAATGTAGCTGCGGCGCGATTGATGTTTATGAGAATGGACGCATTGAAGGCAATATCCGTTACGCGCACTTATCCATTAAGAAAGGCGGCGTGTTCTGCGGCCAGGCACAGGTTGAAAGTAAGCTGATGAAGCAGGATGAACCTAAAGTTATTGAAATGAAAAAAGAGGTTCTGCCGCTCGCGAACTAATCACGAGTCCCCCGTTTTTTGGCTTGCGGCAACCGTAATGATACCGGCTGCCGCAATGAGTACCGCATAATGCCTCTGACACCAGACGGCGTGGCCTCTCTTCCCCGTCCTTTGATGCTTCCTTTCTTACCTTCCGGACTGCCACTCTGGGGCAGCTGACGGCATTTTGTTGTTAGCCTGTGCATATATTCCCTGCTGGCACGGTACTCGTATCACCTTCCCGCCAAAGCGGCGGCAGGCAATACTATTTCAGCAGTGCTTTTTGCACTGCATCATCGGCTTTCCACAGGCGATAGCGTACTTCCGTACCCTGCGGGACGTAAATTACCAGCGGCAGACGGCTGTTATAGCGTTGCATAGCGCTGTCGCCCAGGTTTGCTGTGACAAAAGTACGTTCACGGGTGTTATCCGGGCAGGCCATCATCGTAGATACCGGACCCGACACTTTATCGACCACCAGATAGTCATATCCCCAGCCTTCCAGCGTTTTCGTTTCAAGTTTTGCGCCCAGCGACTGGCGGTTGCAATCCGTTTCACGCTCCTGGCCGATCAGCAATTCAACTTTGTAGTCCTCTTCTTTTTTCTGCTCCGGTAGCCAGATGACCTGGCGCGTCATGCCTTTCTCAGCTGCCGGATAAGGCGCAACCTTTTCCAGCGATTGTTGACTTAATGCATTCTGCTCATTACCCGCAGCCTGTGCAGTACCCGTCAGCAGTGCAATAAGACCTGCTATCACCAATTTTTTATTCTTCATTTTCATTCCTTTTGTGGTTAAAAGTTCTGTTAATTTGTTATTAATTCACATTTTAATTTTCATGGCAAATAATTATCAGTCTTATCTACTAATTGTCTGATTTTTGAGCTTACCGTGTTTGCGTAACGTCATTGCCAGTGCCGCAAAATCAGCATGAAGCGCAGTCAATGAAGCTGTGGGATGTTCAGAAACGTTCATAGACCGATGACGCGCGAAAATGTTTTTCTGAAATGA
Organism: uncultured Enterobacteriaceae bacterium; assembly: GCA_966185765.1. Taxonomy (GTDB): domain Bacteria; phylum Pseudomonadota; class Gammaproteobacteria; order Enterobacterales; family Enterobacteriaceae; genus CBIFVZ01. The sequence continues at coordinate 55,620 of CBIFVZ010000012.1, forward strand.
ACTTAACTCTTTTCAGGTATTTTCTTAGGTGTTGGATGGGTAATTAATGTTAAAAAAACGCTTGCGCATTAATTGATAAGGAGTGTTTTTACCTGAAAATGTTTTATTTATTATAAACTTTTCTCGTAATATCTAAGATTATTTCTTATTAATATCGCAATCTCTAAGTAACACTGTGTTGACATTGTTTTTATAAGATGGTCTTCTTAGCCTCCAATGATTTTAGGATAATTCTCGCCTTACAGGGCTGATTCTCAGGGTACGCCTGGGGTCAGGGTTGGCGAATCCTTTTATCTGGTTGAAAAATTGGGATCTCTCTATTTCGCAAGGAGGCGGATATGAAAATGTTGTATTTGGGTGTGGGTAATTTAAGCAGTAATGGCATCTTCTACATGCTGGAAATGTGCTTTCCGCAAGACCAGTTGACGCTTGCAAATCTCCAGGATGCACAGTCAGATTTGCTTAAAAATAAGTACGATATTGTTATTCTCGATTGCGAAGCGATTGAGCCTTTCCTTGATAACCTGGTAAGCGAGCTTTCCTCTGTCGATGCGCCCATCATGGCGCTGGCGGTGGATAAAAGTCTGCTGCGACGCCTGCATGGCGACATGCCGGGACTGCGCGGCATGGTTAATCGTAATGGCAATGCTGATTTTCTTATCAAAGCTATTAGCGTTATCGCTGATGGCGGATATTGTTATTCCTGGAATGTGTTTGATTATAAAGGCATTACCTGTAGTGGCCTGAGTGAAGAGATGTACGAAAAAGCGGGACTGACCCGCCGCGAACGCGAAATCCTCCAGTTTTGCCTTGCCGGTGAAACTAACAAATCTATTTCTCTGCGACTTTCACGCAGTGAGAAAACCATTAGTGCGCATAAGTCTAACATTCTAAGAAAATTAGGAATGAAAGGCTGGCAGCTTAAGGCAAACTAATTTTAATCTGATTTTTCTTTCTGCAAAATTCCTGGGGAAATATCTTCCCCATTAACTGCATTTTAAATTTTCATTGTTTATACGATGCGGGATAGTTTTATGTTTAGTCTTAAGTAATTCTTAAAATGGATGATTCTGATATCGGCTATTTAACGAAGGAGTGTTGTCGATATCTTTATCTATCAGTTGGTTAGTGGTGAGTTTTGCCTGGTTGTTCTCAGTGAGGTTCCGGGTCTTACTTTCTGACTGATATCTTTAAAACCCTCGGGAAAATAGAATATTTAAGGTTGGACTTGACGGCTGGGGCGAACTCGCTCCAGTGCTTGGCTCGACAATCTTAGATTCAGGAGATTATATGAACGGGAAGAGCTTCATCCTCGTCACAAGGACCATGGATGGCAAAAGTGAAAGTTTTACACCAGGTAAAAACAGCGCAAAAAAAATCGCTGTAAAACCTGGTGCTTTATATTTATTAAAGAATGCGGCAGATAATTTCGCACCTGAAAATATTACTTTAAAACGTGTAGGCAAAGACCTACAGGTATTTAATGAAGGTGACGAGCAACCTGGCCTGATTCTTACCGATTACTTTGCTGAAGTTGAAGGCAGCGAACGAGCGCCTGTACTACTGGGCATGGCAGAAGATGGCCAGCTTTATCAATATATTCCTCTGTCTGGCGAAGGTTACGAGACGGGTTACCTGATGGCCGACGGCCAGATGTCACCGATTGCACTTGGCGGTCAACCGATGGGCGCGGGTGAAGCCTTCTTCACCGCCCAGGAAGACAACTCGGAACTGTGGCCGATTCTGCTGGGATTGTTTGCTCTGGCGGGCGCCGTGGGTGGCGGGATTGCGATTGCCAACCACAATCGTGACAAAAACGACTCGCGAGAACCGCAGGACACCACGCCCCCGACCAGCAAGGGTGTCGGTGGTGCACTGGATAACACGGGTAGCAAAACTGGTCCTCTGACTTCTGGCGATACGACCGATGAAACACGCCCGCAGCTGAGCGGTAAAGGTGAACCGGGCAGCACCATCACCATCTATGACAATGGCAAAGCGATTGGCTCGACCACGGTAGACAGTAACGGCAACTGGCTGTGGACGCCGGATAAGCCATTGACTGAAGGCAATCATAAACTGACAACTACCGAGACGGATACCAAAGGGAATACCTCTGATCCGTCTGCTGGCTTTGAAATCAATGTCGATACCACGGCACCGGAAGGGGCCACTACACCGCCAGTCACCACTGATAACGTGGGTGACAAGCAGGGGCCGCTGACCGGTGGCGAAGCGACCGACGACGCACAGCCGGAACTGTCCGGTAAGGGCGAGCCGGGCAACACCATTGATATCTGGGACAACGGCGAGAAAATTGGTTCCACCACCGTTGACGAAAACGGTAACTGGTCCTGGAAGCCGGAAGAGCCGCTGGAAGAAGGCGAGCACAATCTGTCGACCACCGAGACCGATAAAGCCGGTAACACCTCTGAGCCGTCGCCGGATATCAACATCATCGTAGATACCACGCCGCCGACCGGTGCCACCACGCCGCCAACCACCACCGATAACGTAGGTGACAAGCAGGGGCCGCTGACCGGTGGCGAAGCGACCGACGACGCACAGCCGGAACTGTCCGGTAAGGGCGAGCCGGGCAACACCATTGATATCTGGGACAACGGCGAGAAAATTGGTTCCACCACCGTTGACGAAAACGGTAACTGGTCCTGGAAGCCGGAAGAGCCGCTGGAAGAAGGCGAGCACAACCTGTCGACCACCGAGACCGACAAGGCCGGTAACACCTCTGAGCCGTCGCCGGATATCAATATCATCGTAGATACCACGCCGCCGACCGGTGCCACCACGCCGCCGTCCACCACCGATAACGTGGGTGACAAACAGGGGCCACTGACCGATGGTGACTACACTGACGACACCCAGCCGGAACTGTCCGGTAAGGGCGAGCCGGGTAACACCATTGATATCTGGGACAACGGCGAGAAAATTGGCACCACCACCGTTGACGAAAACGGTAACTGGTCCTGGACGCCGGAAGAGCCGCTGGGCGAAGGCGAGCACAAGCTGTCCACCACCGAGACCGATAAAGCCGGTAACACCTCTGAGCCGTCGCCGGACATCACCATCAACGTCGATACCACGCCGCCGGAAACCCCATCAACGCCGGGTGCGACCGATAACGTGGGTGAAAAAACCGGCCCTATTACCAGTGGCGAAGCGACCGACGATGCACAGCCAGAGCTTAACGGTAAAGGCGAGCCAGGCAATACCATTGATATCTGGGATAACGGCGAGAAAATCGGTTCCACCACTGTTGACGAAAAAGGCAACTGGAGCTGGAAGCCGGAAGAACCGCTGCCTGATGGTGAGCACAACGTCTCGACCACGGAGACGGACAAAGCGGGTAATACCTCTGAGCCATCACCGGACATCAATATCATTGTGGATACCATACCACCTGATGCCGACGCGCTGTCTATTACCGGCGTGAACGATACCGTAGGTGAAATCACCGGTAACATCGACAACGGCGGTAAGACCGACGACAGCCGTCCGACTATTTCCGGTACCGGTACTGCGGGCGACACCATCATTCTCTATACCACGGATGCCAGCGGTAAACACGAAATCGGCCGCACGACCGTGGATGCCAGCGGTAACTGGTCCATTCAGCCGCAAAGCCCGCTGCTGGCCGGTAAAAACGTCTTCTCTGCCAAAGAAATTGACCCGGCAGGCAACGATATCACCTCTGATGATTATTCCGTGACGCTGTACGTCGTTGGCCCGAATGTGCCGAGCATTGGCGCTATCGTGGATAACGCGGGCCTGCAAACCGGTCCGCTGCAAAAAGGCGATGTCACCGACGACAACATGCCGACCATCACCGGCTCTGCTGGTGCTGGCGATACCGTTCGTATTTACGACAACGATAAGCTTGTTGGCAGCACTATCGCCGATAAAGACGGTAACTGGAGCTTCACCCCAGGCACCGCGCTTGCTGACGGTGAACATAATATCACTGTGACCGCGACCGACAGCGTCGGTCAGACCAGTGCTAAGAGTGGCGAGTTCGGCTTTAACATCGATACCCAGGCACCGGAGACGGTGAAAGACCTGGTGGCTACCGATAATGAAGGCGAAGTACAAGGTCCTATCGAAAACGGTGGTACCACTGACGACACCACCCCGACCCTGGGCGGCAGCGCTGAACCGGGCAGTACCGTCAACATCTACGACGGCGACGAGAAGATTGGCGAAGTTGAAGTAGGCGAAGACGGCAAGTGGAGCTGGACGCCGGATGAGGCGCTGGACGACGGTTCACACAGCATTACCGTGACCGTGACTGACCCGGCAGGCAACGAATCAGGCCATTCAGACGAACTGGTCATTAACGTTGACTCCACCGACCCAACCGCACAGATAACCAGCGTGGTTGATAGCGTGGGCGACGTCGTGGGCAACATCACCCCGAACGGCGTGACCGACGATACCCGTCCGCAGATTAACGGTATTGCCAAAGCTAACAGCGTTATCAAGGTGTATGACGGTGAAACGCTGCTGGGCAGCACCACCTCTGATGCCAACGGCAACTGGAGCTTCCAGCCTGAGACTGAACTGGCCGAAGGCAGCCACAGCCTGACCGTGACTGCCACCGATCTGGCAGGCAGCACCAGCCAGCAGTCTGGTGCATTCGTGTTTGAAGTGGATATCACCTCTCCGATCCTGCCGACCATCGATGGCGCAATCGACGACGTAGGCAGCGTACGCGATGCGCTGGTAAACGGCGACATGACCGACGACTCCACCCCGACCCTGCACGGCAGTGCGGAAGCGGGCAGCGTTGTCACCATTTATGATGGCGAGACCGTGCTGGGCAGCGTGAAGGCGGATGGTAACGGTGAATGGCAGTTCACGCCGACCACCCCGCTGAGTGAAGGCGAACACCGCTTTACCGTGACCGCGACCGACACCGCCGGTAACGAGAGTGACAAGTCTGATGAGTTTGTGCTGAGCACGGACTACAGCGCACCGGATGCGTCTAAACTGGCTATCACCGGCTTTGAAGACAACGTGGGTGAAGTTCAGGGCAATATCCTCAACGGCGGCAGCACCGACGACACCATGCCGGTTATCACCGGTACCGGTACCGCGGGCGACACCATCAGCGTGTACACCACCGTTAATGGCGTGAAAACCCTGCTCGGCAGCACCACCGTGGAAGCCGACGGCACCTGGAAACTGGCGCTGGATGAGAGCAATGCACTCGCAGGCGGTGTAAACCAGTTAACCGCAGTAGAAACCGATCCGGTAGGCAACAGCACCAGCCCGACGCCTTCCTATGTGGTTACCGTGTACACTGCAGGCGACGGTCCGTCGACGCCAAGCATCAATACTGTATTTGATGACGCAGGCTCGCTGACGGGGCCGTTGCAGAAAGGCAGTGTCACCGACGACAACACCCCGACGCTCAAAGGCAACGGCGAAGCCGGTAGCACTATTCGCATTTACGACAACGGTACGCTGATTGGCTCTACCACTGTTGGCAGCGACGGCAGCTGGACCTTTACGCCGGGTAAAGCGCTGAACGATGGCAAACACGTGTTCAAAGCTGATGCGGTGAACAACGTAGGCCAGGTCAGCGAGGAAAGCGGTGAGTGGGCTATCTCCATTGATACCGCCGCGCCGAACCCGGTTGAAGACCTGAAAGTTATCGACAATGTGGGTAACGTACAGGGCGAAATCAAGGACGGCGACACCACCGACGACAGCAGCCCGACCTTTGAGGGCAGTGCAGAGCCGGGCAGCACCGTGAACATCTACGACGGCGACGAGAAGATTGGCGAAGTCGAGGTGGGTGAAGACGGCAAGTGGAGCTGGACGCCGGACGAGTCTCTGGGCGAAGGCGACCATAGCCTGTCTGTGAGCGTGACCGACGAAGCGGGCAACGAGTCTGACCGTACGCCGGACATCAACATCACCGTTGACACCACCGAAGTGACCATCGCCATTACCAATGTGGTGGACGATGTCGGTACGGTGACCGGCAATATCGCCCGCGGTGGCGTAACTGACGACACCACGCCGACCATCAACGGTACCGGTAAAGCGGGCAGCATCGTGAAGGTTTACGACGGTGAGACCCTGCTGGGCAGCACGACTATCGATGCTAACGGTAAGTGGAGCTTTACGCCGAGCGTACCGATCGCACCGGGTGAGCATACTATTACCGCGAACGCGACCGACGCAGCGGGCCAGACCAGTGAAGATGTGAGCTTTGGCTTCACCATCGACACCACCGCACCGACTATGCCGACCATCGACAGCGCGCATGACGATGTGGGGGCCATTCAGGGAGACCTGGCGAGCGGCGGCGTGACCGACGACCCGACCCCGACCCTGAGCGGTACGGCGGAAGCAGGCAGCCTCGTCACTATCTATGACGGTGAGAAGGCCATCGGCTCCGTGAAAGCGGACGCAGACGGCAAGTGGGAGTTCACCCCGACCTCAACGCTGAGCGAAGGCAGCCACACGTTTACCGTGACGGCGACCGATGCGGCGGGTAACGAGAGCGGCAGGTCCAACGCGTTCACGCTGACCACCGACTACAGCGCACCGGATGCGTCTAAACTGGCTATTACCGGTTTTGAAGACAACGTGGGTGAGGTGCAGGGCAATATCCTTAACGGCGGCAGCACCGACGACACCATGCCGGTCATCACCGGTACCGGTACTGCGGGCGACACCATCAGCGTGTACACCACCGTTAATGGCGTGAAAACCCTGCTCGGCAGCACCACCGTGGAAGCCGACGGCACCTGGAAACTGGCGCTGGATGAGAGCAATGCACTCGCAGGCGGTGTAAACCAGTTAACCGCAGTAGAAACCGATCCGGTAGGCAACAGCACCAGCCCGACGCCTTCCTATGTGGTTACCGTGTACACTGCAGGCGACGGTCCGTCGACGCCAAGCATCAATACTGTATTTGATGACGCAGGCTCGCTGACGGGGCCGTTGCAGAAAGGCAGTGTCACCGACGACAACACCCCGACGCTGAAAGGTAATGGCGAAGCTGCCAGCATCATTCGTATCTACGACAACAATAAAATTATTGGCAGTACTGTTGTGGATAGCGATGGCAGCTGGACCTTTACCCCGTCCACGGCGCTCAAAGATGGCACTCACGCCTTCAGAGCGGACTCCGTGAATAGCGTAGGTCAGGCAAGCGAGAAGAGCGGTGAATGGAGTATCGAGATAGATACGCAGGCACCGGACGCGATTACCGATCTGGTCATCACCGATAATGTTGGCGATGTTCAGGGCGAAATCAAGGACGGCGACACCACCGACGACGCTACGCCGACCATCAGCGGCAGCGCAGAGCCGGGCAGCACCGTGAACATCTATGACGGCGAACGTGTTATTGACACTGTCGAGGTGGGTGAAGACGGCAAGTGGAGCTGGACGCCGGACGAGTCTCTGGGCG
>CBIFVZ010000013.1:0-59160 GCA_966185765.1 uncultured Enterobacteriaceae bacterium
ATCGGCAATGTTCATTTCACGCTTTAACATCCGCATCTCCTGACTCAGCTAACGGTAATTGGACTACTACGAAATGGCCCCGTAAGGGCGAAGGGCCACAGTATAACTGATTCGTAATGCGAAGACAGGTCTTGACAACGCTTTTTACGCAAACGATTGGCTACACGCCCTGCAAGGGTTTGCGGGCATCTGGGCAGGCTGTTGTTTCAGGAAAGATCTTCATTTTGTGATTGCCGATTTTTCACCTTTATTCCCCGCATCTTTACAGGGATACAAAACGCATATAACATGCATTTTAAAATCATGTTTAAGTTTACCACGAAGGAACGTCCGCTATGCTTGACCCACAGACTATTGCTGTTGTGCGCTCCACACTCCCCCTGCTGACCGAAACCGGGCCAAAACTGACCGCTTATTTTTACGATCGTATGTTTGCGCATAACCCAGAACTGAAAGAAATTTTCAATATGAGCAACCAGCGCAATGGCGATCAGCGTGAAGCCCTGTTCAATGCTATCTGCGCGTACGGCGCGAATATCGATAATCTCGAGGTCCTGCTTCCCGCCGTGGAGAAAATCGCTCAAAAACATGCAAGCTTCCGCATTCAGCCCGATCAGTATCAGATTGTCGGTAAACATCTGCTGGCTACGCTCGACGAAATGCTCAATCCGGGCCAGGAAGTGCTGGATGCGTGGGGCAAAGCGTACGGCGTATTGGCGCAGGTCTTTATCGACCGGGAAGGTGAGATTTACCGCGACAGTGCAGCGCAGACGGGTGGTTGGGAAGGTACGCGCGCGTTTCGTATCACCGCTAAAACACCGCAAAGCACTCTGATTACCAGCTTTGAACTAGAGCCTGTCGATGGTGGACCGGTCGCCCGCTATCAGCCTGGCCAGTACATTAGCATCTGGACCAAACCCGAAGGTTTTGAACACCAGGAGATTCGCCAGTATTCACTGACGCAGGCCGCTAACGGCAAAAGCTACCGCATCGCGGTTAAGCACCAGGAAGGGGGCAAAATGTCCGGCTGGCTGCATCAGCACACGCAACCGGGTGATATTGTGCAGCTCGCCACGCCGTGTGGTGATTTCTTTATGGATGTCGAGCCGCAAACACCGGTTACACTGATTTCTGCGGGAGTGGGCCAGACCCCGCTGCTCGCGATGCTCGACACGCTGGCGGCAAACTGTCATCCTGCCGAGGTTAACTGGTTTCACGCGGCGCTCAACGCCAGTGCGCACGGTTTTGCCCATGAGGTCGCACAGACTGGCTCACGCCTGCCGCGCTTTTACAGTCACGTATGGTATAGCCAGCCGCAAGCGACTGACAGCGGTTATGACAGCGCGGGCCTGATGGACCTCTCGCAAGAAGAAGGCCGTTTCAGCAACCCGGCAATGCAGTTTTATCTCTGCGGCCCGGTGGGCTTTATGCAATTCGCTGCAAGCCAGCTGGTGAATCTGGGCATCAACGCTGAACGCATTCATTACGAGTGTTTTGGGCCGCACAAGGTGCTGTAAGCACAACCGTAGTGATAATACAGCCCGGCCAACAAACGGTGGCCGGGCTTTTTTTGTCCTGGGCTATGCACGCATGCTGCGTAACCGCTGGCTTTCAGCGCGCTAAAATGAAAGGTATGACTCTGGCGACAGTGGTCTGTAAAAAGATAACGCGCCCGTTTCAGTGACGCTCAGACGGCTTGTTCAGGGCAATAAAAAACCCCAGAAACTCAGCTGAGTGGCTGGGGTATTAGTGGCAGACGGCGTTTTGTCAGATAGCCGCGTCGTCCTCTTCGCCGGTGCGGATACGTACTACGCGGGCAACGTCAAAGACAAAGATTTTGCCATCGCCGATTTTACCGGTCTGCGCCGTGCGGGTAATGGTTTCCACGCAAGTTTCAACGATATCGTCCGGGACAACAATTTCAATTTTTACTTTCGGCAGAAAATCCACCATGTATTCTGCACCGCGATACAGCTCGGTATGCCCTTTCTGACGTCCAAAGCCTTTCACTTCAGTCACGGTCATCCCGGTAATACCGACTTCTGCCAGCGCCTCACGCACGTCGTCCAGCTTGAACGGTTTAATAATCGCATCAATCTTTTTCATCGTGGATCCTTCAGTTAACCCGGCGCCGCAGGTTAAACGCCATTACGGTCGCTTACGTTATCACAGACATGCCCCGGAGCAAACAGAGCGCTCCCACCGCACGCCATGACACAATTATTCTTTAAAATCGTTGGCTTCCAGCTCGTGTCGCCCAAGCAGTTTATAAAATTCAGTGCGGTTACGCCCGGCAAGTCTTGCCGCCTGGGTTACATTGCCTTTAGTGATTTGCAGCAACTTGCGTAGATAGTTTAATTCAAACTGATTGCGCGCCTCGGCAAAGGTAGGCAACACGGTATTCTCCCCTTCCAGCGCTTGCTCAACCAATGCCTCTCCAATAACCGGTGCTGAGCTGAGTGCCACGCACTGCTCAATCACGTTGACCAGTTGGCGCACATTGCCAGGCCAGCTTGCTGCAATCAGTCGCTTCATTGCATCGGTCGAAAAGCTGCGTACAAACGGCTTATGTCTGTCGGCCGCCTGGCGCAGCAAATGTGCCGCCAGCAGTGGGATATCCTCAGCGCGTTCCTGCAACGTCGGGATTTTGAGGCTGACAACGTTAAGACGGTAGAACAGGTCTTCACGAAATTCGCCGCGCTGCATGGCCTTCGGTAAATCACGATGGGTTGCAGAAAGGATACGCACATCAATATCAATATCACGGTTGCTGCCAAGCGGGCGTACTTTGCGCTCCTGTAATACGCGCAACAGCTTCACCTGTAACGGCACAGGCATGTCGCCAATTTCATCCAGGAACAACGTGCCGCCCTGAGCGGCCTGGAACAACCCTTCGCGGTTGCTGACAGCGCCGGTAAATGCACCGCGCGCATGGCCGAACAACTCAGACTCCAGCAACTGTTCAGGCAACGCGCCACAGTTAATGGCAATAAACGTGTTCGAGGCTCGTGGGCTGGCATTGTGAATAGCCTGCGCCAGCATCTCCTTGCCGGTCCCACTCTGGCCGTTAATCAATACACTGACATCCGACTGGGCGACCATGCGCGCCTGCTCCAGCAGGCGTAGCATCACCGGACTGCGGGTAACAATGTTTTCACGCCACTGTTCATCGCCGCTTGCGACCGTGTGCACCAGTGCATCATCAATCGCCTTGTAGAGAGCATCCCGGTCGACAGGCTTGGTCAGAAAGCTGAACACGCCCTGCTGCGTGGCTGCAACCGCATCGGGGATAGAACCGTGCGCCGTGAGGATAATGACGGGCAGACCCGGATGGGCTTTCTGGATTTCGCTAAACAGCTGCATACCATCCATCTCATCCATCCGCAGGTCACTGATAACAAGGTCTATCTTCTCGCGCATCAGCATTTTCAGGCCTTCGGGGCCACTCTGTGCCGTTAGCACAGTATACCCTTCGCTGGTGAGGCGCATGCCAAGAAGCTTCAGTAATCCCGGATCGTCATCCACCAGCAACAGGCGAGCGGTCTTTCTTTGCGTCATGGTTTCGTCCCTTCTGACGGTTGTTCTGCGTCATGCGTTTTCACCTCACCGGGTGACGCCAGCTCATCTTTGTCATCTGTCGCCCCATTTTTTTCTGCAGGAAGGTAGCTACCTGAAGATTTACGGCTGGAAAGCTGACGCTCAATATCGGTCAGATTTTGTAGCTGGCGTGTGGTTTGTTCAAGCTGTGCGCGCAGGTGTTTTTCCTGCGCACGCAGGTTATCCAGTTCCCGGTCGGTATTTTCCTGTAACGTGCTGTAGCGCCCACGAGCCCGTACCAACTCAAGTTCATTGACCTGAGCATCTCGCCAGAGCTGATACAGCGGGCGAAGTGAGTCCGGTATGGCATAACTGACGTCATCGAGTTTCATGACATACAGGCGTCGTTCCTGTGGCGTGATACGGGCTTTCCCGAGCACAATACTCTGGCGAAACGCTGCCTGCCAGGTCTCTTCATTCCAGTGATGCGCCAGCATTCGAGCGTCCGCAGGCGCCAGACGTTGTGCACAATCCATGCCGCGCAGCCAGTAAAGGGGATTCTCTTGCGCCGTCTGGCCTTTAATCTGCCACAGCGCATCACAATCCACATTGCGATAGTCGGCAAGCTGCTGCTCGGGTGTAACAACCTCTGGCTTAATCTGCGCAACGCTCACCGGCTCACTTGTCACACATCCTGCCAGCAGCAGCGCTGACGGCAACAAAATACGTCGCGCACTTTTCATCACTGCACGCCATGCTGCCTTAGTTATCGTTTTTTTCATTCGTTCCTGCTTGTTGTCCGGGCTGGCAGCTCAATACGAAAACAGACGTCGGCCTGGTCATCGTCGACCAGACTCAGCGCACCCTGCATTTGTTGTACACAGTCCCTGGCAATACTCAATCCCAGCCCGCTTCCCTTAACCGCGCCTTTGCGCTGCTGACTACCCTGGAAAAACGGCTCAAAAATCATGGCGCTTTCACTGTGCACAATAGGTTGTCCGGTATTGGCAACCTCAATGACCATGCGCTCCTGCTCCAGCCGACTGCGCAGATAAATGGTACCGGATTCAGTGCCATAGTGCACCGCATTGGAGTACAGATTATCCAGTGCGCTGAACAGCAGGCCAGGTTCTGCCATGCATTCAGTCTGCATCAGCGTAACGTTTGTTTTCATCTTTTTAGCCCTGACAGGGAGCGAATGCGCGGCAATTACGCGATCAAATAGCGGCGCCAGCGCCACAGGCTCACTTTGCGCGCTGGTGTCAGCCAGCCTGCGATTATAGTCGAGAAGCTGTTCTATTAACGTTTGTAGATTGCGACTGCTGTCGTCGAGTATAGCGACGACCTCTTCCTGCTCTGGCGTAAGCGGACCAACCACTTTATCAGCCAGTAGCGCTGTTCCCTCACGCATGCTGGCAAGCGGCGTTTTTAGCTCATGTGAAATATGGCGCAGGAACTGATGGCGCTGCGACTCAAGCCACGCCAGACGCTCACTGAGCCAGATAATACGCTGCCCGACTGAGCGTAACTCGCGCGGTCCGCGAAAAAGCTGAACATCGCTCAAACGCTTACCTTCTCCCAGACGATTAATCATGCGCTCAAGTCTTTTGACCGGCCCAATAATCATGCCGGTAAACAACATCACCAGCGCAAGGCTGACCAGAAATAACCCCAGCGCCTGCCAGCCGAAGAACTGACCACGCTCGGCAATTTCTTGCTGTAGCTGCTGACCACGTGAGAACACCACGGCGCGCGTCGCCTGAACCATTTCGGCATTAGCACGTGCAAAAGTCTCAAGATAGCCAGATGCAAGAGGCTCAGGTCCGCTGTTCTGACATTTAAGTACGGCTAGCCGGTTAAGATCCTCACGCAACGCTTTCCAGATTGCCTTATTGGGTAGCACGTCCGCATGGGCATCCAGCATATCGCTATAACGCTGGCGCTGGCTTTGATACACCCGCTCAAGCGTTGGGTTATTCAGCACACAGTACTGGCGGTAGCTGCGCTCCATTTCCAGCGCCGCGTTCGTCATTGCTTCACTGCGACGGGCGTCAGTCAGCGTAGTGCGGTTGGTCGAGGCGGCCTGGGCGCTGAGTGCATTCAGGCTTTGCCATGCCTGCCACGCCAGTACCAGTAACGGTAACAGCACCAGCAAGAAGGCCATCATCACCAGTTGGCGTAACGAGCGGGGAAAAGTAAGCCAGCGTTTCAAGGACATTCCCTCATTGTTTTTCCTGGCCCAGATGCTAACGCAGCCAGCGCCTGAACGACAGCAGCATTACGCCAGCAGATAGCAAGACGTTTTATAGAAAGGTCAGGGAGGGTTTGGGTTGCCAATAAGGCGCAAAGCGAAGTCGTTGAAAAGAAAAAACCCGCTTCTGACATTCAGAAGCGGGTTCTTCATTAGGTTCAACCCAGGGTGTTGTGACCACAGGCCGAGAAACAGGCGGTGCCTTACTCAACGTTACGCCCGGAGCCTGATAAAGGACATTGTCACAATAATCAGAAGTTGGACGGCAGGCACCTTTTTGTGCGTCATTCGAGGTTTATGTAGCGCAACCTTACGGGGCTGACATAAGGAGGTGAATGAGCCACTGCTATAGCATTAGCATGAAACGTGCCAGCTTTTCATGTTTAATGGTAAGAGATTGATAATAAATAAAAAATAATAAAGACAGATAAATTAGCGGAATATGACTTCAGCCCACAACTGTCGCCAAAGCCCGACAGAGTTATTATCAAAAAATGCCACTTATAAAGATCAATCAGTTAGGTGTCTCCTTTAAGAGACACCTAACTTCGCACTCTGTCGCGATTTACCGACAGTTTAGTTTCACCTGGCAAACGTCACGACGTAAAACCCTTAACCTAACTGCTTGCGCGCATTACGGAACAGACGCATCCACGGACCATCTTCATTCCAGTCTTCCGGATGCCAGGAGTTAGCAACACTACGGAATACGCGCTCCGGGTGCGGCATCATAATGGTCACCCGGCCACTTTCACTGGCTACGGCGGTAATACCATTTACCGAACCGTTCGGGTTCGCCGGATAGGCCTGTGTGACGCTACCGAAGTTGTCCACATAGCGCATCGCAACCAGCCCTTTGCTTTCAAGCTGTGCAAGCTGAGCCGCATCACGGAATTCCACCTGCCCTTCGCCATGAGAAACAGCAATCGGCAGACGAGAGCCAACCATGCCATCCAGCAACAGCGATGAACTGGCACTCACTTCCACCAGGCTGAAACGCGCTTCAAAACGTTCAGACTGGTTACGCACAAAACGCGGCCAGAGATCGCTGCCGGGGATAAGCTCGCGCAGGTTTGACATCATCTGGCAGCCGTTACACACACCGAGAGCCAGCGTCTGCGGACGGTGGAAGAAGCGTTCAAACTCATCTCGCACCGGGTTATTAAACAGAATCGATTTCGCCCAGCCTTCGCCTGCGCCAAGAACATCACCATAGGAGAAACCACCGCACGCCACCAGCGTGTGGAAAGACGCCAGATTGCGGCGACCGGCAAGCAAGTCACTCATGTGCACATCCACGGCCTCGAAGCCCGCTCTGTCGAACGCCGCAGCCATTTCCACATGCGAGTTGACGCCCTGCTCACGCAGCACCGCCACTTTTGGCCGCACACCAGTGGCGATATACGGCGCGGCAACATCCTCATTCATATCAAACGACAGCTTCACGTTCAGCCCCGGATCGGCATCATTGCGTTTAGCATCGTGCTCACTGTCAGCACAGGCCGGATTGTCGCGCAGGCGCTGCATTTGCCAGGTGGTTTCAGCCCACCACATGCGCAGTTGAGTGCGGCTTTCAGTTAACACCGTTTGTTCGCCCGCACGCAACACAAAGCGGTCACCCTGCACCGCTTTTCCGAGATAATGCACGCAGTCTGCCAGGCCGTAGTCACGCAGCACGTTTTCAACATAGTCACGCTCTGCGCTGGCCACCTGAATCACGGCTCCCAGCTCCTCGTTAAACAGTGCGGCCAGGTGGTCATCACCGAGTGTGGCAATATCTGCCTCTACACCACAGTGGCCAGCAAAGGCCATTTCTGCGAGCGTCACCAGCAGGCCACCATCGCCGCGGTCGTGATACGCCAGCAGTTTACCCTGCGCCAGCAGCGCCTGGATGGCGTCAAAAAAGCCTTTCAGCTGTTGCACATCTCGCACGTCCGCAGGTTTGTCACCCAGTTGGCGATAAACCTGCGCCAGCGCTGTCGCCCCCAGCGCATTATGGCCTTTACCGAGGTCGATAAGCAGCAGCGCGTTGTCATCAGTACGCAGCTGCGGCGTGACGGTCTGGCGCACGTCTTCAACGCGACCAAAGGCAGAAATCACCAGTGAAAGTGGCGAGGTCATTTCGCGCTGCTCGTTGCCTTCCTGCCAGCGGGTTTTCATCGACATAGAGTCCTTACCCACCGGAATGGTCAGCCCCAGCGCCGGACATAGTTCCTCACCTACTGCTTTGACCGCCTCGTACAGACCGGCGTCTTCGCCAGGATGCCCGGCTGCCGCCATCCAGTTTGCAGAAAGCTTCACGCGCTTGAGATCACCAATACGCGCACTGGCAATATTGGTCAGCGCTTCGCCAACGGCCAGACGCGCTGAGGCAGCAAAATCAAGCAACGCCACCGGCGCACGTTCGCCAATCGCCATCGCTTCGCCGTAGTAGCTGTCCAGACTTGCCGTGGTTACCGCACAGTTTGCCACTGGAACCTGCCACGGCCCGACCATCTGGTCACGGGCGACCATACCGGTTACCGAGCGATCGCCAATGGTGATAAGGAAGGTTTTTTCAGCCACGGCGGGGAGATGCAGTACACGCTTAACGGCATCCTGCAGTTCAACGCCCGCCAGGTTCAGTGCTTTGCCGTTGGCTCTACGGGTACTCACATCGCGGGTCATTTTCGGTGTTTTACCCAACAGCACATCCAGCGGCATATCGATAGGCTGGTTGTCGAAATGGCTGTCATTCAGGGTCAGATGCTGCGCCTGTGTCGCCTCACCAATCACGGCGTACGGCGCACGCTCACGCTGGCACAGCGCATCAAACAAGGCAAGTTGCTCCGGTGCTACCGCCAGCACGTAGCGCTCCTGAGATTCGTTACACCACACTTCCAGCGGGCTCATGCCTGGCTCATCGCTGAGAATATCGCGCAATTCAAAGCGCCCGCCACGTCCGCCGTCGCTTACCAGCTCCGGCATGGCGTTAGACAGGCCACCTGCCCCGACGTCATGAATAAACAGAATCGGGTTGTCATCGCCAAGCTGCCAGCAACGGTCAATCACTTCCTGACAGCGGCGTTCCATTTCCGGGTTATCACGCTGTACAGACGCAAAATCCAGATCGGCGTCAGACTGACCGGATGCCATCGACGATGCGGCACCGCCGCCAAGACCAATGTTCATTGCCGGCCCACCCAACACAATCAGCTTCGCGCCAGGGGGAATGTCACCTTTCTGAACATGGTCTGCACGGATGTTACCAATGCCGCCTGCCAGCATGATGGGCTTGTGATAGCCGCGCAGCTCGCTGCCGTTGTGGCTGTCCACCTGCTCTTCATAGGTGCGGAAGTAACCATTCAGTGCCGGGCGACCAAATTCGTTGTTAAACGCGGCGCCACCCAGCGGGCCTTCGGTCATGATATCCAGCGCGGATACAATACGTTCAGGGCGACCAAAGTCCTGCTCCCACGGCTGCTCAAAGCCCGGAATACGCAGGTTAGAGACGGAGAAACCCACCAGCCCGGCTTTCGGTTTAGCACCGCGCCCGGTTGCGCCTTCATCACGGATCTCGCCACCAGAGCCAGTCGCGGCACCAGGCCAGGGGGAAATAGCGGTCGGATGATTGTGGGTTTCCACTTTCATCAGGATATGCGCTGGCTCCTGATGCCAGGCGTAGCGGTCACCATCAGCATCAGCAAAGAAGCGGCCAACCTCTGAGCCCTCCATCACCGCCGCGTTGTCTTTGTAGGCTGACAGAACAAAGTCCGGCGTCTGCTCGAAGGTATTTTTAATCATTTTAAACAGCGACTTCGACTGTGACTCGCCGTCGATAACCCAGTCCGCGTTAAAGATTTTATGGCGGCAATGCTCGGAGTTTGCCTGGGCGAACATATACAGTTCGATATCGTTCGGGTTGCGTCCCAGTCGGGTAAATGCCGCCTGGAGATAATCAACTTCGTCTTCCGCCAGCGCAAGCCCCAGACGAATATTGGCCTCAACCAGTGCTGCACGCCCCTGACCCAGCAGGTCCACACTCTGCACCGGCATTGGCTCATGGTAAGCAAACAGCGCCTGCGCCTGTTCAAACGTGCTGAATACGGTTTCCATCATACGATCATGCAGTAGCGCGCCAACGGCTTTGAGCTGTGCTTCGCTGAGCGTATCGCCATGAATGTAGTACGCCACGCCACGCTCAAGACGTTTAACTTGCGTTAGCGCACAGTTGCGGGCAATGTCGGTTGCTTTAGAAGACCACGGCGATAGCGTGCCCGGGCGCGGTGTGACCAGAATCAGCGTACCCTCAGGGGCATTCTCTTCAATGGTTGGACCGTATTTCAGCAAACGCGTCAGGCGAGTACGTGCTTCATCGTCGAGGGGTGCGGTGAGTTCAGCGAAATGCATATACTCTGCGTATATTCCCTTCACCGGCAGTTGGGCCGCCTTAAAACTATCCAGAAGTTTGTTAATACGGAAGGTCGACAGGGCGGGCGAACCACGCAGAATTTCCATCATAAGATCTCTCGTCTTCGAAGCGGCTGTATGGCGCCCTTACGGGCGTCTGGGGGAAAACGGGCGCTATTATAAAGAATCCGCCGCAGCGACGAAACCGTTTGCGTAGAAATAAAATCGTCACACCCTGTATGATATTTTGTGCACAAATTGTGCCGCAGGAGTTGCCAGCATACGCATTGTTAAGCAAAATGCTGCTCGCCTTAAACCGTACAATCTGTAGTTCATCATTATCCCTTATTGAGATTTCAGGCACCGCAGAGATTTAACTTATTGAAAAAGCTAAAGCTTAATTATCTGCTTATTGGTGTTGTGACCCTGCTTCTGGCGATGGCACTCTGGCCATCCGTCCCCTGGACCAGCAAAGCCGAAAACCGCATTGCTGAAATAAAAGCGCGCGGTGTACTGCGCGTGAGCACCGTCGCAACCCCGTTGACACTCACCCGGGTCAACGGCAAAGACAGCGGACTTGATTACGAGCTGGCGCAGGGATTTGCCGATTATCTGGGCGTAAAGCTCCAGATAACCGTGCGCTCGGGTATCGATAAATTATTTGACGATCTCGACAGCGGCAACGCGGACGTGCTCGCCGCAGGCCTGGTGTATAACAGCGATCGCAGTAAACAATACAACGCCGGTCCTGCCTATTATTCCGTCTCCCAGCAAATGGTGTACCGGATGGGCGCCCCACGTCCAAAAACGCTCAGTAATGTACAAGGGGATCAGCTGGTTCTGGCTCCTGGACTTGCCGTGCTGAGCGATTTACGTGCGCTTAAAGAAAGTCAATATCCTGACCTGAGCTGGGCCATTGATGACAAACAGAACACCAACGCCCTGCTGCGTAAAGTTGTCGATGGCAGTATCGCCTATACTATTGCCGATTCGGTCGCCATCAGCATGTTCCAGCGTATCCACCCGCAACTTGCCGTCGCGCTGGATATCACCGACGAACAACCCGTCACCTGGTTTAGCCTGCGCGACAACGATGACAGCCTGTCTGCCGCGATGCTCGACTTCTTTAATCAGATGAATAACAGCGGTACGCTGGCGCGCCTGGAAGAGAAGTATCTCGGCCACGTGGGCAATTTTGACTATGTGGACACCCGCAGCTTCCTGCGGGCAGTGGACAGAGTGCTGCCCGACCTGCAGCCACTGTTTGAGAAATACGCCACCGATATTGACTGGCGCCTGCTGGCGGCGATTGCTTACCAGGAATCCCACTGGGACAGCCAGGCGACCTCCCCTACCGGCGTGCGCGGCATCATGATGCTCACACGTAACACGGCGCAAAGCCTGGGCTTAAGTGACAGACTCAACCCGGAGCAGAGCATTAGCGGTGGAGCGCGTTATCTGCAAGTTATGATGGAAAAAGTACCGCAGACGGTGCCGGAAGATGAGCGAATCTGGTATGCGCTGGCAGCATATAATATGGGCTATGCACATATGCTTGATGCCCGTAACCTTACGGCACGTTTAAAGGGTAATCCTGACAGCTGGGCTGACGTAAAACAGACGCTACCACTGCTAAGCCAGAAGGCGTATTACAAAAATACCACCTGGGGATATGCACGCGGACATGAAGCCTACGCTTACGTGGAGAATATCCGAAAATACCATCTTAGTCTGGTAGGCTACTTGCAGGAGCAGGATAAACAGAAGCGCATCCGCCAGCAGCTGGCCGAACACTATCCGGTGGTCAGCCCGGTTGAGCTGTTCACTCCGGTTTTCGGCTCGCTTCCTTTAGCGCCTTCTGTTGCAGGCGACGCTCGCGAAAAAAATCGCTCAGCAGAGTCGAGCACGCTGGCGCAAGCACACCTTCCGTAACCTCAACCCGATGATTCATACCTGGATGAGCCAGCACATCCATTAGCGACCCCGCCGCCCCAGTTTTGGCATCACGCGCGCCAAATACCAGCCGCCCGATGCGGCTATGAACCATCGCGCCAGCACACATTACGCACGGCTCCAGGGTGACGTACAACGTGGCATCCAACAGACGGTAATTCTGTAACACCGCTCCCCCCTGGCGCAGCGCCATGATTTCGGCATGGGCGGTGGGGTCGTGGCGTCCAATTGGCCGGTTCCAGCCTTCACCAATAACCTCGCCTTTGAGCACCAGCACGGCACCCACCGGTACCTCACCCTCATCCCAGGCTCGACGCGCCAGCGTTAGCGCATGCTCCATCCAGTATTCATGGTCGTGATTATCTGACACGCTGCTCCCCGCAAAGTCAAAAAAGCGCCGCGCATTATACACAGATTTCCGGCCACACCATTATTCCAGCTGCTGTAGCTCGCCGCGCGGCGTCACCCGCCAGCGGTGCTGGCAAAACCACAGTAATGGATTGTCCTGGTTACTGTCACTGTAACCACTGTACAAGCGTAACGGCGTACCAAGGCGCTGCTCCAGCTGAACAACCTTCTCATGCCCAAGACAGCGCAGCGTCAGCACCCAGCCGCCATAACGGCGCATTATCTGGCTGGCAATCAGATTGACGCGCGGCAGCCACAAAGTGTCGTGATACACCTGCTCAACCAGACGTTGCGGTGAGCCGGTAATAAGCCAGACACTGGCATCGGTACTAAAAAGGTAATTATCCAGCCGCGCCTGCACCACCGGAAACGCGGTCACCCGAGTGCGAAACCATGCTACAAACGCCTGCTCAAGCGCGTTGAGCCGCGCCTCGCTGTGCCCAAAGGTACAGGCCCACAACAGCAGACTCATCGGCCAGCGGGCAGCACGCCCGTGTATCAGTAGCCCCACACCGATCACTGGCAGGAGCGGCAACACAAGCACAACATTCACC
This sequence comes from uncultured Enterobacteriaceae bacterium, assembly GCA_966185765.1. Classification (GTDB taxonomy): domain Bacteria; phylum Pseudomonadota; class Gammaproteobacteria; order Enterobacterales; family Enterobacteriaceae; genus CBIFVZ01. The sequence goes on from CBIFVZ010000013.1 coordinate 13,093, forward strand.
GGCTGTCGGCGTAAAAGCCAGCGCAAAAACGTACCAAACATATCTTCCTGATGCAGCGTGCCATCAAGATCAAAAAATACTACGCGTTGTTCATCACTGGGCAAACCGTTACTCCCTAGACAGTTACATTCGTCAACGGAAAATTGGCGGTGAGATAATCAGGTAAAGCGCTACTGCATCACTTTAGCGCATATAAAGACCGTCGCTAGCGCCATGATGTCAGTCAGACCTGTAGCGCGGCACGTAAATAACCGCGATGAGCGGCGAGACGTGCCTGCGCCTGTGTCGCATCCAGTCCGGTCAGTATCATCAAAATTGCCGGCTTCACTTCATAATCGGTTTGCTTTAGCACGGATTGCGCCTCTTCCCGGGACGCCCCGGTCGCTTCCATTACCATACGACAGGCGCGATCCACCAGCTTGACGTTAGTCGCTTTCATATCAACCATCAGGTTCTGATAAACCTTACCAAACTTCACCATCGCTCCGGTGGAAATCATATTCAGCACCAGCTTTTGCGCAGTACCGGATTTCAGACGCGTGGAGCCGGTGAGCGCCTCCGGGCCGACGACTGGAGAAATCGCGATGTCGGCGGCCTGAGCTACCGGTGAGTCCGGGTTGCAAGAAACCGCGACGGTGCAGCAACCGCAGCGACGTGCATACTCAAGACCACCGATGACATAGGGCGTGCGCCCTGAGGCAGCGAGCCCTACTACCACATCGTGCGCCTGCAAATCCAGCGCCTTAAGATCATCAACACCCAGCTGTGGATTATCTTCAGCCCCTTCTACTGCCTTAAGCAGCGCGCCAGGACCACCTGCAATTAACCCAACCACCAGATTGTGTGGCACACCAAAAGTTGGCGGGCATTCGGCAGCATCAAGCACACCCAGCCGCCCGCTGGTTCCGGCGCCCATATAAACGATGCGTCCTCCTGCAAGCAGCGCCTCTGCGGCTGCATCCACCGCTTGTGCGACCGCGGGTAGTGTAGCCCTGACCGCCTGCGCAACCAACGCATCCTGATCGTTAAAACGCGTGACCATCTCAAGGCTTGAGAGCGCATCCAGGTCCATGGTTTGAGCGTTTCGGGTTTCAGAAACCAGTTCGCCGAGATTCATTAGCACACCTCTGAATATTTAATTCGATATGATGAGGTTATAATGGAATATTATATTCAATGAGGCGAGTGATATTCCTACCCTTTTGGCAACGGCTGGCAGGGACTGACAACAGGAGAGTGACCGTGAACTGTTTGCTGAGCATCCGCCAGCGCTATTCAACGCTGGCACAGAGCGAGCGAAAACTGGCGGATTATCTGCTGGAACACGCCGAGCGTGCGCGACATCTCAGCTCACAGCAACTAGCGGCCGACGTTGGGGTGAGTCAGTCAAGTGTGGTGAAGTTCGCCCAGAAACTGGGCTACAAAGGATTTCCGGCGCTCAAGCTGGCATTAAGCGATGCGCTGGCAAATGGTTCGCGCCCGGTGCAGGTACATAACGAAATTCTGGCAAATGACCCGCTAAAGCGCGTGGGAGAGAAGCTGCTGGAAGAGAAGCTGGCCGCCATGAATGCCAGCCTGGATATAAACAGCGAAGAGAAGTTAGCGCAGGCCGCGACGCTCTTGGGCAACGCGCGGCGTATTTTGTTGGTGGGGATAGGTGCTTCCGGACTGGTAGCAAAAAATCTGGCCTGGAAGCTGATGAAAATTGGCGTGAATGCCGTGGCCGAACAGGATGCGCACGCCCTGCTGGCCACGGTGCAAGCGATGAATGAAAAAGATGTATTGCTCGCGATTTCCCACTCCGGCGAACGACGTGAGATAAACCTGGCAGCAGATGAAGCACTACGCGTAGGTGCCCAAATACTCGCCATTACCGGCTTTACCCCAAACGCCCTACAGCAACGCGCCAGCCACTGTTTGTATACTATTGCCGAAGAGCAGGCGACACGCAGTGCTGCTATTTCCTCCACCAGCGCTCAACTACTGCTGACCGACCTGCTGTTTATGGCGCTGGTGCAGCGGGATCTGGAGCATGCACCAGAGCGTATACGGCATAGTGAGGAGCTGGTGAGGAGGTTGGAGTGAGGGGAATAAAGCGAGTTTTGGGAAGCCAGTATAGTAGTTAAGCTTTTAGACTCCGTCCGGCCGCTGTGGCCAGTCAATACCTGGTGCGGTGCTTACATCAACTCTGTAAAGCAGAATGCTGTACCGTTCCCACGCTTCAAGAAGCTCAATTTCTTCCTTGCTCGCCATTTCAAGCTTCACTGCTCTTTCCAGCAATGAAATTGTTTCTCGCGCTTCCTGCATAAGTCTGTCTTTTTGAGTGACTGCTTTATGTACGAGAACCTCAGGTGCTGGAGCCGGTGGTTCAGAAAGTGTGGGTTTACCATTTCTATCCGATACTATGTGTTTTCCTGCACTCTGTCCTTCTAAAAGAGCCGCATATGTTTCATCATCTAATTCAATAACATCATCAGGCCAAGAGCCAGCTGAAATATAATCAGCCTTTAATAAGGCCGGATAAAACGCATTATTCCTGGCGCTATAATAGTAATTAGTGTTCTTTTCCATTATTAATACCCCACTGCGTACCAGTAAACACCTTTAGCCGTAACCGGCCTGCCAGCTGAGTCGGAGAGACCATATCCAAATTGCGAGTTTGATTTAATCTCACCTGCGGAGGATAACACATTCGAAGACGTTATTGCCGAGCCATAAATCGGATAGACCTGGAGTGAAGCAAACACAGATGGAAACGCGATTGGTAACGTTACCGTGTAATATTGGTCGTCATTACCGCCAGTTGCTCTCCCCCACATGAAGATCATTCCAGTTGAGGTGTCTTTGAACCAACCATTAGTGGCCTTACCCATAGTGTTTCTGGCCTGGTATCGAGTATCGAAGTTGGAGTAATTGGTGGGTGTTACGGTGCCTGTAACTGTTAATCCATTACCAATATTAACCGTCCCACCAGACAGGCTTACGGTAAAGGGCCTTAGATTATTCCACCCACCACGCTGGTCACCAGAATTGGTTAATAACAGATAGAGATTGGCCCCATCCTGCCGCCAAAAAGCGCCATAGTTACCATAAATCATTCGAAACGCATTTGCAGAAGCACTATAAATCTCATTATTAACAGTTACAGGCTTTAGGTTTCCAGAAAGAATATTTAATTGCCCATCAGCCCTTAACTCAATCCTATTATTGCCACCCTTATAATTATTAAACACGGCATCATTATTATTAGCAGACCCCTTCCCTACATACCATAAATTAGAGTTATCTGCGTCTCGACAAATTAAATAGGAAGCATGGCCAGCTGTTTTAGGTTTTAAATTAACACTACCGCCATCGACATTCAGGGACAATGCCCCAGTCAGGGTTCCGCCAGACGATGGGAGTGCTCCAATATCAGAAGCAGTAGGCTTATTCAATGAATTATACTCTTTCGCCCATGCAGTCCAGGTAGCTCCTGGATAAAGTGAACGAGAATAAATCCGACTGCTATTGTAAATAGCGTATATCTGAGTTACACCTGCACCTTTCAGCACCATTAATGACCCAGCCAATGCCTCAGGATAATTACTCCCTGCCTGTGCAGATACATTCAGACTCTGGAAATAAATACCAGGTGTCTGGTAATCATTGAGGCTTACTCCAGAAGGGATAGGGGTTGCCTGTGTATTAAAAATATCCTGTGAAGTAACATTAATATTTCCAGATAAAGCCTTACCATTGACTGTTGTCGTTTTTGAAACACCATTCAAGTTTGAAAGAGATACGGCTTTATCCGTTAAATCAGATAAATTTTTCCCGCGCTGGGCGGCATTAACTATGCGGCTGTCATTGCCAGCAGCTACCGTCCCAGAAGCTGTGCCAACATCCTGCAATGCCGCTCCCCTTAACCCGAGATTTGTGCGTGCACTTGCAGCATTTGCTACATCACTCAGGTTAGAAGACGATTTTAAATACCGTCCGTCAAGCTGACTGATAGAGTTATTAAGCAGCGCCTTTATCAGGGTCTTACGGAGCTTTTCCAGATCCCCGTCATCTTCCACGTTATTGCCAGACTTATCAGCCATAAATTGTGCCACTACGGCGGCAATCGTTGACGCCTGACGCCAGATTTTATTTAATTGTTCACTGCGTGCAATACCGGAATGAAAGCCATCATCAATAGCCTCAAGATCTTCATATTCATTTTGCGAAAGTACATTTGCCTCCTTGCCAATAGCAAATGCTTTAAAATCATTTTTTACCATAGTTTCCACTTCACAATTGAGGATCAAAATCTGCTAAACAAGCCTCTTCCACCATAAAAAATGCATATTTAGCTATATAAAAGGCTGTAATTTATTATCAGAAAAAATCACAGGCACTTCCTTTAATTATGGCACTATAAAACCAGCACTTTTAAAATCCGTAACAACAACATTGAGAACCCTTATAAATCTAATTATTATGACACTCGATACCACGCCATTAACTTGATATATGAGTTAGAAACTGAAAATGCTGCACCTGAACCTACCGCCCCTGTAGTGCCTGACACTGTATGTGTATGAGCCCCAACAGAGACCGTATGATTGTGTGTTCCTAACGCGACTGCATGTGTATGCGCCCCCAAAGCAACGCTGTGCGTATGTGCACCTATAGAAACTGTGTGGGTATGAGCACCCGCTGATGGCGTTGTAAAAGCAGTCTCTCCTGAATGAAACCCTTGCGTATTTATGTAAACCGTAGGTTTAGAATTGGGTCTGGGCTGATTATAAGTATGCGTGTGAGCCCCAGCATTGCTGGTGGACTTACTACCATAATCGAAACTGCTCGATGTTCTTGTCCCATAATCAAAACTGGTGGATGTCTTAGTGCCATAGTCAAAACTACTTGTGGTTTTAGTGCCGTAATCAAAACTGTTTGTTGCGGCAGAAAAGCTGTGACTATGAGAAGGGATATTCGAGGCTGTCAGCGAAACAGTATCAGCACCCCCGACCGTTAACAGATCTGTACCTGTAGCCGAAGCGAGACGAACTGTACGGTTTTCACCAACATACTTCCATGTCGTTCCCGGAAACAAATCATTTGGATTTTTATTCTGTGCAAACCACATCACTACGCCAACTGGATAAATCATATCCAGGCTACGCGTGAGTGCCGTTTTTACGGCTTTAGAAGTTGCCGCTACGGTTTCGCTATCACTGTCCGTTGCATTACTGAGTTTTGTCGTGCCTGAAATAGCGAGTGATGCTTCAGGAATGGCTTCCCGGGCGTTAGTGAGAAGCGCTGATTTTAGTTTCTTTTTAAGTGAAACCGTATCACCATCATCTACTACATCTTCATCATTACTATCAGCAATGAACTCACCTATCACATGAGCAATAACACTTGCCTGTCGCCAAACTTTATTTAACTGTTCACTACGGGCAATACCGGTTTCGAACCCTACGTCACGGGCCGCCATATCATCGAACTCAGCCTGGGAAATCACATTGGCATTTTCGCCAGTAGCGAACGTCTTAAATTCATTTACGGCCATCGTTGTCCTCCGTAATTTCATAAATAATGCTGATGCCACCAGGTTTAATGGCAAGATAGCCCTGGCGAATAATCTCTTTCGTCATGGTGGAAATGGCCTTACCGTGAACGGATACTGTCATGGTCATATCCTGGTTATCGCGCACGCTAATCTGAATATCGCCCTTCGGCCAGATGCTTTGCAAAATAGCGGGTAGCGTTTCCATTGTCCCGTCCCAGTTATTCGCGCCGACTTTTGCACGCAGTACCATGCGATAATTTTCGTCGTCTAAATCGACGTAACCAAAATCCGCGTCATAACGGTTCTTCCAGTAGCCGTAATCGAACCCCAATGGCTCACTGTCGAAGGTAAAGAAATAGTCATCAATGGGCGCATTGATAGTGCGTCCCTGACCAATCCAAAGCCCGAGTATATCGAGTTGTTTACCCACGGCACGGTCAAGGTCGAACGCCGGTATCAGCGCCGCACTGCGACTCTGTTGAGTGCTAAACGCCAGCCCCAGCGCATCAACGGTAGCCAGAAACCTGGGTGACTCCCGCTGCGCGGAAGGCACAAGCGTGCTGTACCGGTTACTCATACACTCACCGTTGTGATTTTCACGTTGCTGGTATTACTGACTGCCATTTCGTTAAAGGCAATCTCAACGTTTTTCGCACTAAGCGCATCCGCACTCACACCAATCTCGAGCGACAGAATTTCATAGGTATCGCCGCCTTCAGCATGACTGAGGCTTGCAGGTTTAAACAGACGAGAGCAATAGAGCACCTCACCAATCGTCAGCCCGTTGATGTAGTTGGCCACCGCCTGGGAAATGCCGTTGCCAATCTCCGTGGTATAACCCATAAGCGGGCGGATTTTTATTTCGGCATACACCGGCACGCGGTCAGGTCGGAAGAAATGGATTTGTTTGGTATTACCCCAGATGTCGGTCACGCTTTCTTTCGTGGTGCCCCATGTCGGTACACCCGGCGCTTTTTTCTGGGCGATGGTATGGGCTATCTCGGCCGAGTCGCCGCCATCGATGACCACGGCAATATTGTGGGCAGGCACACCATTCGCGTCGATTGCATCGGTGTCGTTATCCAGCGTTTTGACTCGCGTTACGCCATTGAGACTTGCCAACGCGCCGTGTAACCCTTCCATCACCGAGCGTGACGGCAGTGCGACGGAGAGCGCCTGGCGCTGGCGCAGTTGCGCATCGGTTTCCACCGGGCGTCCTTCTGTTGCCGCAGCCGGATTCGTCACGCTCTGCCAGCCCAGAGTGGGCGTGGCAATCTGGCTAATATCGCCCGGCAGTGCACTGACGGCACCTTCAAGTTGACAGGTTGCCGTTGCCGTTGCCTTGCCATGCAAGTCAAGGGTCACTACCGGCGGCAGTGTCCACAGGTTACCTGCGCTGTCGCGAACCTGACCGTCGTGAATAACCGTACCGACGCGCCCGGTAAGCAGCAGGTCAGCGGTGGAATAACTTGCCGCTTTACGGGTGATACCATTGATTTTAACGTTACGCGATAATCCTTCCCCCATACCGGTAACAGGGCTAAAGGACTGCCAGGCTGCAATGGTAGCGTTGTTACAGCCGTGCATGGCATAGGCAATGAGCGTCAGCAGCACACCATCTTTGCTATCCGGCTCGATGTAAATATCGGCACCGTAAATATCGCGAAAAATGTCTTTCCATAGTCCAAGGATGGTCTGGAAATCCGGTGCGCTAATGCCGCTTTGTCCGATAACGGGCAGCATTTTGTCGATTACATCTTCATACATCTACCGTTACCTCCCCGTACACGGTATTAAGCGTCGCAGAAAAACTCAGGCGGCGCGTTTCACTGTCATTTTTGGTCGAGAAATGCTGAAGCTGGCGGATGCCCGGTGTGCCGTTAATACGGTCGCGAATCGCCAGCGAGTAGACTTCTGGTGCCTGCTTACCCAGCACAGCGTCTTTCCAGGGCGTGCCTTCGTTGATGTCGAGAAACCATTCTCCCCGCCAGAGTGCCAGCCGACTGCGTACCGCCTGCGCGACGGCCTCGGGTACATCGGCGTAAAAACAGTTATCGCCCCGCCCAAAGGCGTAGTCACCGTCAATTTCTTTGCGATATTTCATTGTGGTTTTCCTGTACTGCCTGAGCCGCCCTGTACGCCGGAATGCGTATGCCCCGACACGCTGATGCCCTGCGCGGTCGCGTCACCGCTGACGCTGAGCGTGCCTGCAATAGTGACATCACCAGTAATGCTGACCGTTGGTGCAGTGATATCCACGCCAGCATCGGCGCTGGCGCTGATTTTCCCGGTAGTCACCAGACGCACGTTGCCGTCCGCGGCAAGCTCAATAAACGCGCTGCCGTCGTCGGTGCGCAGTTGCGCGGCTTCGATACTGATGTTGTTAATATGCTGTGGCTGAGAACGCGGGCCAGGGATGGCGAAAGCGTCTGAGAGCGAGTGCTGGCGGGCGCTGGCGCTTTCCTGTGTACCGCCGCTTTGCCACCAGAAGTCAATTTCACGGTCAGCAAACACTACCAGGCACTCATCACCCGCCCGGACCGGGAACGTGAGCGTGCAGCCACCTCCACGGGGGAATACCACCGGTACGTCCACCAGCAGCGGATAATCTTCTGTGCTGATGGTACCGTCGCTTGCCATCGCGCCACCTTTAACCACCGGTTGCACCACACAAGTGACGGTATCTGGGTCAAAGGACTCAATCACACCGGGTACAGCGACATGTAGCGAGCTGCTGATGGCCGAAGCCAGTGAGGAAAGCGCCTCCAGCGGATCGGCGCTCAGGGTTTCAGATGTCAGTGCCATAAAAACTCCAGGCATAAAAAAACCCGCCGTGGCGGGTTAATGATTCATTACATATCGGCGTGGCTTATTTTGCTTTTGCCGACTGTGGTTTAAGCTTACTGGTATCCCCGCGCGCCTGGCACATCAGATTCATGTACCACTCGCTACCACGGGTATTGCCGCTGTATGTGATGCCGCGAACGATATAGATACCATCCGTGGCAATAGCATCCGGTGAGGTAGCTATCCCGCGATAAACCTGATTATCCCCTGCCCTGTCAATCATGACGCCCGATTGCTGATAACCGACCTCTTTATCCGTTGAGAGCAGCGTCTCGTCACTGAGATCCTGAGTAGCAATCGACCCTTGGTTGATATGCACCAATCCATTGAGGCGGATAGCCGGATTTATCAGGCATTTTGCAGTGATACCGGAGCCGGTGGTGCGTAACGGTGAACCAATCAGTCCGGTTTCACGATTAAGTGCCACTGCCGTTTCATCGACAATCATGTCGTCGTTGAAGATTTCCAGTCTGCCGTCAAGAAATTGCCAAGTTGCCTTGTAGGGCTTTTCTGTCAACTCATCCAGGTAAGTCGCAATCGTGCCATTGAATGTTTTGCCGCGTGGATATTTCGTGCTTCTGAAGGTGGGCGTTTTGCCACGCAGGATACCGTAATCCTGCTCCAGTTTTTTTTGCAGAAGATTGTAGACGTTTTCATCGGTATAGCCTTTAGCGAGCGTCGCGGAAATACGCGCATAGCTGTAGGCTTCAAAACCATCGAGCGCCTGAATGGTCACCCAGCTTTCGGTACCGGAGCGTCCTTCAATAGCAATACGAATATCACCGCTAAAGATGGTACCAAACCGGGAAGACGCGCTGCTGTCATCAGCTGGTAGCTCATATCCCTCTCCGGCTGGATCCAGACCAAAATAACCGGCCGATATCTGCACCCGGGAAAACTCACGCGCCAGCAGGCGGCTGACGGTATCCCGACGCAGATTGTAGATTTTAATTTTAGCAATGCGCGGAGTTTTGGCCTGGTTCCATGTCACACTGAAATCAACGCTGAAATCCGATAGTGCAATGCCTGAGCCGCTGTCATCAAGTAGCAACAGTTCAAAACGGCGACGCCAGAAATGACTCATAATTCCTCCCGGCTTCAGGCGCTGATATAAAGCAAATGGCTGCGCTCGCCCAGGCTGGTTTTGCCGGGGTAAAGTGTCGCGTCGTCATCCAACTGCACGCGTAACTCACCGCTAAAACCCAGATGGCGATAGGGTTCGAACAGATCCACACCAGTCACCAGCGGCACGCCGCTGATAAGCGGCTTATCACTCTCGTTATGGATGTCTATCACCCAGCCCGCCTCGTCGCGCCACAAAAGCGTGAACCGCAGCCAGCGGCCACCGAGCTGTACCGCAAATTGTTGATTATCTGCAGTAAGCGGAATTTCGCTTATGCTCATATTTCTCCTTATTTACGCGAATTGGCTCTGATGCTGTCTACAGGAATGGTGCTTTTGGTTCCGGCGTTATGCACTTCAGACGTCGATGTACCCGCCGCCATACGACCTTTAGGCGCGACGGACACCCGTTTGCTGTCAGCAATACGTATCTGTTTAAGCGTCAGGGAACAGGTCAGCACATGGCGCGTTTTTTGCTCCGTCGAAAAACCCAGCGAGGTAATAAGCATATTGTTGTAGGTACGCTTGCTGGTAACGACGGTAATGGGTTGCGCGCTTTCCTGGAGTTTAATCAGGCTATCGAGTGTTTCAGCAGGCGTCAGCCCCTCACCAATTTGCCAGTTTCGGGTATCGGTAAAATCCAGCAGCGACCCACCACCGGCGAACCCGCACTCCATCGTGATCTCAGCGGGTTCCACGTAGGCGTGGTCGCTGATGTTCGCGCCACGTTCAACCGGATGTGAGGTGATGTTGAGCTTGTGGGTATGTCCTTCCTTTGTGATAACCGTCGGCACCAGCGTACCGATGCTGGAGCGTTCGCTTTTAAAAATCGCGGAAAGAATGTCCATTTATATCGCCTTTGCCTGGAGAATTTGGTTCGCCTGCGAGAAGTCACTCATCATTGGCACACTATCGCGCACGGCATCTACCACAGTACGTGGTTCCTGCACACCAGAAATAGTGAAATTATTCGTTTGATTGAAATAATTATTCGGCTGTACGGGAAGTAAAGACACGACACGCGTTGTATTGTCCTGAATACCGTTAAGCGTGTTATTCAGCCAGACCGTATCCCGAATATTTTGAAATACCGGCCCATTAGATGAATGGTTCAGGTTGCTACCAACATATTGGTCCGCCATACGTTTTACATCAATAGCGATATTGCCAAGCAACATGAGCGACCAGTCTGGCTGCTGCGTTTTATTGTTACCGGTCTTATCAGGCGCTTCAGGCGTAAAACGCTCTGCCAGGCGGTTAACGTTATTGTCGATTTTGTTAAGTGTGGTGTTGGCGGTTGTAAGTGCCGACTCAATGTTTGACTGTTTGTTGCTGGCCGGTTGTTCAGAAGTACTTTTGACAAAATAATTCGTCAGGCACTGAACGTTCCCGAGAATTTCACCGAGCATAGAACTGAACGAACTTTGTTCCAGACACTTATATTGACCCTGCCCATCGTCTGGATGCTGACTATCGTTATTCGAAAATCTATTAGCTAATCGATTGACATCAATACGTATGTCTTCAATCGTAGTATTTAAATGCCCTTTTCCAGTTGAAGAGCAAAACTCGTCACCGTTAGCAGAAAGAGCCGTATCATTGCAACTCGGTGGACTGGGGCAGCAAGGTTGACAATCTCCAGTATTTTTATTGCCGAACAGCGAATGAAGGGAATCCTTTACCGCGAGTATAAGGGTGACTATATCGGCAGTACCCGAAGTGGTAAGCTTTGGTGATTTCCTTTCCCGGCGGATTTTATTATTACCACCTTGATTTTCTGGATCCGGAGAGGAATTTATCATACCCGCAATTGCAGTCATCCCTGCCAGACCAATACTTTCCGAAAGTGGCTGTGCTTCCGGCATTGTGGATATACTCATATTTCCCGCTATAGAGGGAACTGCCGGTGTTTGTATTTGACTACGGTCTATATATGTACGCGGTACCTGCCTGTCTCCCCCCTCTACAGAATAAATACCTGTAATATCATTCCGGCCGTTACTTTTTGGCTTTGAAGGGATATCCAGCCTATCAACTCTTTCTATAAAGTCTGATGAGGGCGAAGAACCTATGTAGTCATTACCAGCTCCCACCCCCTTCATATTTTTCTTAGCAGATAAATAAGCAACTAATGTAGGGAATAGTAAAAACCCAGACTCGCGATTAGAGTTTATAAGCGCATTTTCAAATATATGGCTTATTTTACTTCCAGTCAGCATGAAGTTCACAACAAAATTATCAAGGAATGACGCGGCACGATCATTTGTGCTCTTCACGCTGTATTTACCTGAATCCGTTTGCGATGCATCCCCAGCTCCTGAGATAACCCCTGCATTCGCTATCCCCATACCTGTGGGCGAGAAAGGCATTGGCATTAGCATAGGAATCCCCCCCTTTATTTTTCATAGATAATGCGAGGATGACACTCTTGTTCATATTATTTACCTGTCATTTCCGATTTCAACAGAAAGTCCCCGTCTCATCACTCGCCATCTTGTTCTCTCCACCGCGCAACGCGGGCCTGATTATCCGCCTTCATCTCCAGGTAATCGTTCATCAGCGCGATGTCACAGAGATCCACCGCGCCGCTTTTCAGATCCATCCAGTTGAGATGAAAAACTTCTGCCGGGCGCAGAATATATTCCTCCCCGCCCGGCAGAGTATCCAGAGTCAGTCCGCTTGATGCTCCTGCATCACCACTGCGGGGAGTTCTTGCAAAAAATTTCCCAGTGAATCGGCCACCACCCGGGCCACCAGTTGCAGCATGGTCATGAGTTCAATATCGTCAAATGCCAGTGTGCCGTGTGCAAAAACCGGCACCCAGCCTTTCATGTGCTCACGGGAAACCACCTCCAGGCAGGGGTGGATAATGGCGTTGCAGTCTTCTTCGCTCATCCGGCTAATCACCTCTGCCATTTTCGGCAGCATCGACTGTGCCGCACTCTCCAGAGATTCCTGAATCGCTTCGTAGTCCGTCGCCATTTCCGCAAACAGCGGTAGCAGTTTGCGCGCGACTTTCAGCTGTTCGAACACATTGAGCTTCGAGATACGGTACTGGGTATCGTTGAGCGTGAGTTCCATTAGTTGAATACGCCCCATACCTGGTCGATTTTGCCGCAGTCAAACACCCATGCGACAGTGCCGCCTTCTTTGGCATTTTTATTATCAGGCAGCTTCTGGAACGCCACAGAGCGTGCGGAAATCACATCACCGGAAGAGGTGTTGCGAATTGTGATCGTGTTACGACCCCAGGTCGCGGAAGACAGGGTCTGTGCGTTGTAGGCCAGAGACAGTTTTTTATTCACCGGTGAACTTTTCAGCAGGTTGACGGTAATGGTACCGGTCTTGCTCGGGTTCATGCTGTGCATGACTTCGCCGTCAATGCCTTCGGTCATGGTGTTCTTTTCGGCTTTCATCGCAACCGAAATACCTTCTTCTGAGTTGGCGGAACCCGCGCCAAAATCAATGACACCCGCCGGGGTATTCAGAGAGGCGGTGACATCCATAAAAGAGTAAGTGCTCATGTATTTTATTCCTTATCGTACAACGTTGATTTCGACATCGGCGTAGTGCACGGCACCGGCCAGTTTGCAGGCGACCTGGATAACCGGTGCCTTGCGTGCTTCGCGATCGGACTGCGCCTGAGTGGCAATGGCTGGCGCATAAACGTAATAACCGCTGGTCAGAGTATCGCCCGATGCCAGCTCGCCAATCTCACCGCCGTTCCACACGCCCGGAGCAACCAGGCCGTTTGCTACCGCCTGGTTGAGCGACTGCTCAACGTTGCTCACAAGGCGCGTCACGCCAGCATCGGTCTGCGGGATTTTGGTGGTGCTGGTATACAGCAGATTGAACAGGTTGGTCTGCACGTAGTTCTGCAACCAGTCGAGACCGTGGCGCTCGTCAAAGAAGTCGCCATTACACATCACGCCTTCCTGGATAATCGCGGTGTCGTTGTTGTAGTTCACAAAGACATTGCAGTGCTTCGCACGCAGCGCATCGGCCTGGCCCCGAGTCAGGGTTTCCGCGCGAATGCCCGGCTCCTGCTTAAACTTAAGCGTGATGGTGGTGTTATTGCCGTTGAAGTTAACGCTGAACGCCCGGCCAAACATGGACGCTGCGGCATAAGGCGAAGCGCTGGAATACTGCACGAAGGTACGGCTGAAGTTGCTTGCCTTGAGTTTGGAGGCAATATCATCTTTTACGTCCGCTTCCAGTACACGAGTGGACTGTACGGTGTGACCAAAGCAGCGCGACATGGCATCGGCTTCAATAAAGGCTGCTGCTTCCAGTACGTCTTCATCGCTGAGCATGTCATCAGCAATCACCATGCCGTACCAATCGCCAGAAGCACCGGACAGTGCCGCCAGGGCATCGGCAAGACTTTCCTGATCTTTACCGGCCACAGCCGTTGCGCCAGCATGCTCACTCAGCCCCATCAGTTCAGCAAGGTCGCTGCCTTCAGCGGTCGCACTGGCAAAGCCCACAGAAGAACCAGAACCTGCTGTGATGGACTGCACCGTAAAACGGCCGTTAGTTTCATCCCAGTAGACGTTGGCACCGCTGAGTGCATCCTGCAGACGGCCCGCAACACCGTTCAGATTCGTTTCCTTACTCAAGTCGACCTCAGTCGCGCTGCGCTTTGTATCATCAATTATGATTTCCAGTACGCCGTTGGTCACCGAGGTAAAACGAGACAGTGCCTGCTCGTCATCGGTAAGGATTGCACCGCGCAGTAATGCCGCAGATGCACTTTTCACCCAGCGGCCAATCAACAAGTCAACCGGGCGCGGCGACTGCTGGAAATACAAGCTGGCAGCCTGATACTCTGCTGAACCAGTACCAAAGTCAGCGCTCACGCTGGTGATATCAGAATAGGTGCGCAGACGCTCACCCGCATCGATAACATCACTGCTGCCGACAACCAGCAGCGCGCCAAAGTTGCGCGCCTGAGCTGCGCGAGCGGCCATGCTCACGGTGACGTTAACAACATCAGAAACAGGTAAACCCTGTGACATACTTACTCTCCTGTAAAGAAAATGACGGGAGCCTGAGTCAGCGACATTACGCCGTACTCACGAGCAACCGTGCGAAAAAGGCGCAGCGTCACGTCGTAACGCCTTGCCGGTTGGTTATTACTATTTTCAAAGACACATTTCAGCGCCTCATGGCCGCCGAAGGTAAAGCCCAGCGCCTGCAGTTGTTCCTGGTTTTGGCTTACCAGCACACCGTCAAGAAAGCGTGCGGCAAATTGCTGCCCCTGTGGGCCGCGAAACGTCAGGCAACATGAAAGCGTTTCGCCTCGCCGTAGCGATGCGCTCTCATTCCCCTGCTTTGTGAATGCGGGATTGAGATCTCGTGCGATCTCCGTCACCGCAAACGTGCAGCTGTTCTCTACCTCCGGCTGGCCTGGCAACACGTTTGTCTGTGCGACAATGGCCTCCTGCGACAGAGCCGAAACACCGGCGATCCAGCCTGCCAACAGCGCATCCAGCGCCGCATCGTAAGCAGGCTCAGCGCCCAGTGGCGTCAACCAGCCAGGCGTATTACTGCTGTTACTCACATCCCCTCCCCGGCACATCAGCCTTGTGTGGTCCAAAAAAAAGCCCCGAGACGGTATGTCTCAGGGCCAGAAAAACAGGGATCAATTTTCTTGTCGGAACCGCTCCAGCAGGCCTTTTTCTAAGACGCGGCCAGAACGGCATTCCATTTATTATCGCAATGAGTCCAGACAAAAAAAGCATTTACTAACAGACTATTCTGCTGCCCTCATAGCGGTGTCTGAGCCGCACCTGTAAAACCAGGAAGGTAAAGTAATCAGTACGAAGGCTGTGCAATTTTATTTTCATGATACTAGCGTAATACAAAATTCAGACTGTCAGCTAATCCATGCAACGTATCAGAACTGGATCATTTCCTCTTCTACTTGTGCATATCGGTCATTACGTTGTCGACGGTATATGCGTAGTATTCCGGAAGCAACCTCCTGATGTAAGGAGATAATAAAGCAGTTTGGATAATCGTAGTTTGCATTAAAATGCTGAGAAGCTTTAATATTGGGCATGGAGTTCAACCCCGCATACTCCGCCATCATCGGGTCAAAAAACAATGAATTCTCTGTCAATGGCCGGATATATGATGACATAGGTTCAGACGTGGTCAGTAGCAAGGCAATTTCAGTGTCCGAATTCAGCATTAGTGCTTCTTCAGTGAACTCAACGGCCAGTGAAATACTATTTGGGCGATGTACAGCTGAAACTAAATTCATTAGGTTCCCCTTACACTTAATATATGCATACCTAAAACCGGTCTCTTATAGAAGACCAGCGAGTTATTTATATAATCAAACCATATTTAGCAACGTTATTAAATAAAAAACCTAACACAATAAAGAAGCTGGCCTCAGGTTAGCGTTATTTGATCACTGAAAGCCGGGAAGGACATTTGTTCTACCTGAGCCTGATCTGCTGGTGAAAAGAGAAAGCGAGTGGAAATATTGAAAATCCCCGCTTCAACTTCATGATTAAACCTGATAATCAGACAATTGGGATATTCAGAGTTTGCATTAAAAAGCGGAGAGCGCCTGATATTCGGCATGGTATTCAGCACTGCATATTGTGCAGCTGGCGCGTTATAACGCAGTGAATCAGCGCTCACAGGAAAAAACCATGATTTTGTTTCAAAACCATCACACCACATGCAAACTTCTGTATTTGCATCCATAAACTCAGCCCGTTCAGCAAACTCAATAGCCAGGGAATAAGCATCCGGGCGATGTAACGCAGCAATAATAGACATAATAACCCCTCATTAAATAAACAATACAAAATAAAAAAACCGTCATATAAACGGCTCACTTGCTATAACTCTATCAAACCTGTGTATTCATAAACCAACAATGCACGACAACGCCATACAGAAATATATTCCTGCCCGTTTTTTTCAAAACAAAGCGTTATAATCAACATTAATTAATATATGAGTGATCGCGTGAGTTTTCTTTACTCACTGTGAATCCCTCATTGCATCGAAGGCCTTTTCACACGCCAGCCCTGCTATTCGCCGGCGGTCAGCTTCTGCTGCCAGCTGCTGATTGCGTTCGACAGATTCTGCAAGCACGTCGGCGAGCACACCGCTGCTTGTTCTCCCTGACGCGCCTGTGTTGGTAACACTGGAGTCTGTACGGGTGCTATTTTGCTGTAATTCTGAGAGGGTGCGACGCAACCGCTCAGCAGCACCACGAGCGGCAGCAGCATCAGCGCGCAGCGTCGCCAGTTGTTGTTCTGCATGTTGAGTTACCTGTTCCATTTCATCACGCCGGCGCTGTTCTTCAATGCGACTTCGCGCTTCAAATTCAGCAGCCTGTTGCGCCTGAGCAGCATCGCGCTCACTCCAGCGCAGTTTCCAGCGTCGTTCGCTGGTGTTTGAACCCTGCTGATACCCGGCGGTATAGAGCGCCAGCAGCAGTACAGCCACTGTAAATTGACGCCAGTATTTGATTATCCCGTTCATAACTATCCTTTTCGCCTTTGTGCAAAGTCGCTATGGCTCATTAACACAATAAGAGGCGATTACTGACCTGACACCCAGGGCACCGGCACAGCATCAAGCTGAAACTCCTGACTGGACTCTTCCACAATATTGCTATCGTTATCATAAATATCGACTCTGAGAGTAGATGAGGTAAACATCATGCCGTTAACGGGCAGAATAAACGAGTCAGAGGTAATAATGCCATCGTCTACCAGCGACTGATATATCGCAACATTCTCACTCTGGAATTCAAGAAACTCTCGCACCGACTCAATGGCATAAGCTGGTGTTGAATAAATTTCAATGTTTCGCCGCCCAACGACATTTAGTGGGCAAGTGGCAGGGTTGTAAAAAGGCGCATGGGTATAATCAGGATTAAGCAATTTATTATTTCTGACGTAGGCATACATGCCCAAGCCGACTTTATAATTCATTTTATCGTCTGGCACAGCGGTATTCATATCAATAGCTAAAACGCTCAATACCTCGCCAGGCTAACCATCCAATGACCAGCCTATCATTTTGGCATTTTTCGCGAACATATACATATAGCCTCCTGTCAGGATTTTTTACTGAGGGAGTATTATCATGATAATATTAAAAACAGTGCAGATAAGACTTTCTATCAGGGTAAACCAGTTATTATTTGTCGCCACCGGTGCGGCGATTAAAAATTGATAGCAGTTTGTCACGAACTTTCTCTGCCCCCACAAAACCAATTGTTGCACCGACAAAGGTGACAGAGTTTTCCGGCAATCCAAACAATGCCAGCGAACCCGCGATAGCCAGTGTCAGAATGCCGCATGACAGTGCTCCCGTTACCGTTTTCACGACCGACTTGCCATCGTAAATACTCATCAACGAGGAAATACTGCAAGCCGCCGCAGCGGCATATATTGCCGGTAAAAAATCTTCAATCCACTTCATTGTTTGCTCAATGACATCTTCAAACGTGAACATAACCACCTCCACCCCGATCGTATCTTTAATAATTTAACCGGTGGAAGTTAATAATTAAAAAACATTGTGCTTGTGTCATTTTATAATGTCGTTTACAAGCAGGATAAACAGAGATAAAAGTAGGTTTTTAGAAATTCTCGATATGGAACGATACGAAATAAAATAGGTTTAAAAAGGGGGAGAATATCTCTCCCCCAAAAGAAAATATTTATGCTGGTGGCAGTTCGACTGAGCAAGTTGCGACGGAAACAGGATTACCTTCAACCTCATGATAAGTAGTATATTGCTCATCCTCCATAAAAATACGCAAATATACGCTATTTTCGCCATTACGCTCCCTCATCACAATTGGGCTGTCGAAGATATAAACGCCATCACCTTCCTCGCCAAATTTCGGATCAAAGATAAAATCACCAACCGTTTCAGGTGCATTAGCCGTTGAAGTTTCCAGGTATTTTGCTGCCGGACGGTTAAACTGAACAAGAGGATATCCCGGCGGGATAAAAGTGTGTGCAACGATACCAATCCTGGCACGATGCAGTCTTTGGTCATTAATGGCATTTTCGGTAAAATGGATGATAAAGATATTTCGTTCAACATCTGCCTCAATGGCACTAATTACGTCTGATACTGGCGCTGGATTACCAACAAACTCATCAATTACAATACCCATATTAATTCCTTATTTCAGGTTACATAAATTAAAGTACTTCTACTTCAAGCACGCATCGGTAAATAATTATTAAACTCTCATACTTACAGAGGCGTTGAAGACGTTATTCAATCATTGATAAGCGCTGTACTACTCAATGCTTGTGAAATAAAAAGTTGTCGTTCCGCAGCACGACGTCGGACCAGGCCAGGCATAACTTTACCTGCAGCTCGGTTCCAGCGTAAAAACTGTTCCGCAGCACCGGCGTAATCTTTCTGGTTGAGCAACTTTAATAGAGTTGAAGTAGAAAATGCTCTGGTACCAATATTCCATGCAAGACTGAGCATGGCATCAAACTGCGCCTGGGTTACTGGCACCCGAATCACTTTGTTTAACGCCTGTTCATAGCTGACAATACCGCGACGCAGTAATTGCTCTGCTTTAAATTTAGTAATGACCATACCGGGTTGCACAGGCACACCATCAACAGGCTGGGTCCAGCCAAAGCCAATCGTCCACGGCGCACCACCTGTCGCGGGATCGGGATAAGCCTCCAGGCTACAGCCCTCAAAACGTTTGATCAGCGCCAGGCCCTGCTCACTGATATTCATATAAACCTCGTCACTTATTTTCTCTGAAACCGAACATTGCGCCTGAAAACTGCCCACGCTTGTCGTCTCAAAAAATATAAAAGAAAAAGGCCACATAACGTGGCCTTAAATAAAACCGGCAAACAAAACTTAATAAAATGTCAATACATTGACAATTAAGCTCATCAAATTGCCGAAAATGATAACAACGATTTATTTTTATGATAAAGACAGGTGCGACTTACATTATTAAAAGAAAAAGGCTAAACAGCATGACTTTCAATAATACAAGACTAACAACTTTTTCGCGGACCGCGCAATACCTTATCCAATAAAAAAGGAACTGCAGATAAACCGCCATTCCTTTCGATGATATAAGACTAACAGTCATTTTGCGGACCGCGCAACATCTTATCCAATAAAAAAGGAACAGCAGATAAACCGCCATTCCTTTCGATGATATAAGACTAACAGTCATTTCGCGGACCGCGCAACACCTTATCCAATAAAAAAGGAACAGCACATAAACCGCATTCCTTTCGATGATATAAGACTAACAGTCATTTCGCGGACCGCGCAACACCTTATCCAATAAAAAAAGGAACAGCAGATAAACCGCCATTCCTTTCGATGATATAAGATTAACAGTCATTTCGCGGACCGCGCAATACTTTATCAAATAAAAAAAGGAACAGCAGATAAACCGCTATTCCTTTTAACAAGATAAGATTAACTACTGTTTATCGCATAATATATTGTGCCTAATGAAAAAAAGGCCATTAAGTGAATAACACTATTATATTTACTACACGTCACTATAGAGTAAGTTTAAAAACAGAAACAGCATTAACCAGAAATATCAGAATAACTACCACATGACGACTTTTTTCACCGGACGAGGTTTAGGCTCTTCTTTAACAATTGTCATCTCAACTTCCGGGTCCATTTCAAGTGTGACATCCAGCATACTCAGACAACCATCAATAAAACCTTCGGCAACCTGTAACTGTACCCGCACCGTTTTTTCGTCTTGCTTTAATATGCGTGCCAGTGTGCGCTTAGATACGCCATAGACATAATGTGCCATCAGGAGGTCATATTCTCCTGTCTGGCGAATCTCTCTCAGCCGAGAAACACAGGAATCAATTAATAAACCATCGTCATCACAACAGGTCGGTCGTGTAGAGCGTGGGGCCGCAATCAAACCTTTGAACCCCGCCGCCACCGGTGACCAACCGAGTGCAATATAGTCTCTTGCTGCCCAACCACCCCAACGCTCAAGAACTCTTTGAATATTACGCACCGTGAACCCCTCCTAACCACTAAAATCTCGCCTCTCGCCCTGACATCGCGTCAATACAAAGAGGCCCGTCAGGAACGTCTTCCGCTACCTCTGCGCCTGTCAGGTGCCTGCTGGAATCCGTTTTCGTATTACCACGTCAGGCATTTTATCCGAAAACGCATTACCAGGCAACCCGGAAACGGTTTGATGGATGGCTTTTTTTATGCGATTATGCATTAACCAGTTAACCGCGGAGTTATCCCATGAACAGTGCACCTGACACTCTGCAACGAAATATCAAATACTTAATGGAAAAGGCCAGCATCAGCAGCGTGACTGAACTGGCACGACATCTGAACATGCAGCAATCTACGCTGCACCGCATGCTGACCGGTGAAGTCAGGGATCCGAAATACACCACGTTGAGTAACATCGCGACCTTTTTTGGTATTTCCCCTGTAGACCTGATTGAGCGCGACCTGCAGCACTCAACACCTGCCTCTGCAGAGACAGGTAGTCCCGCCTGGCAATTTCACGCTCAGGGTGTACCTGTGCTGGGCAACACACAACTTGGGCACGGCGGCTACTGGAGCGATATGGAATATCCGGTCGGCGGCGGTGATGGATATCTGCGCTGGCCATCATGTGATGAAGAGGTGTATGCGCTTAAATGTGTGGGTGATTCGATGATGCCGCGTATTAAAGAAGGCGAGTTCGTCATCATCGAGCCTAATCACAACTATCATCCTGGCGATGAAGTACTGGTTGTCACCCACAATGGTGAAGTGATGGTAAAGACCTTTTTGTTTGAACGAGATGGCTACTACCATCTGCTGCCGGTCAATGAGGATCACGCACCTATTCGCATTGCGAAGAACGATGTAGCAAAAATTCAGTATGTGGCAGGCATAGCAAAATCCACCCTCTGGGTACCTTAATAATGCGTAAAAGAAAACAATTAATGCAATAACGCATTAATCAGTTCTTAATAAGCAGCTGCCTTCTGGATTCAGGGAGCGTATAATGCATGCCCTGTTTGTGTTGTTGAGATCTCCCCGTGGCGTTAGTTATCACCAAAAAATGTATCAATTGTGACATGTGCGAGCCGGAATGCCCGAATGAAGCCATCTCCATGGGGGAGAGTATCTACCAGATTAACAGCGATCGTTGTACCGAATGCGTAGGTCATTACGATACGCCTACCTGCCAGAAAGTGTGCCCTATCCCCAATACTATTCTCAAAGACCCGGCACACCAGGAAAGCCAGGAGCAGCTGTGGGATAAGTTTGTGCTACTCCATCACGCCGATAAGATTTAAGCGCGCCATTTGCCTCTTGTGTTAGCCCCAAAACGGGTAATCACCTCTCAACGCTCTACTACGCGCCAGGCAGTCGCCCTATAACTCAGGCTCTAACAGCCCTGGCGATGAACCTGGTCTGGCTCAGCATTCAAGAATAACTGTCGCACAAGCATAACGCCGCTCATCCGCAAGCGTCACATGCACGAACTTCACGCCCATCTGTTGGGCCAGCTGCTGCGCAGCCTCATGAAAACGCACCTGTGGCTTCCCCAACGCATCGTTGAAGACTTCAAACTGATCGAACGCCAGCCCGTTGCGGATGCCTGTACCAAACGCTTTTGCTGCCGCTTCTTTCACAGCAAAACGCTTGGCAAGAAAACGAACCGGCTGCTGATGTGCCTGGTAAAGTGCCCATTCACTGGCGCATAACACACGTTGTGCCAGCCGATCGCCTGAGCGCGCAATGACTGCCTCAATGCGCGCAATCTCAACAATATCTGTGCCAAGCCCAAGAATTGCCATCAGCCACGCGCTTCCAGCATCAGACGTTTCATATCGGCTACTGCTTCTTTCAGCCCCACCATTACCGCACGCCCGATAATGGCATGACCAATATTCAACTCATGCATTTCCGGTAATGCCGCAATGGGCTTGACGTTATGATAGGTCAGGCCATGCCCGGCGTTCACTTTCAGCCCCTTGCCTGCAGCATACGTCGCCGCATGAGCAATACGCGCCAGTTCTTCCTGCTGCGCGGTTTCGCTTTCGGCATCAGCGTAAGCGCCGGTATGGATTTCAATATAGGGAGCACCCGCAGCAACTGCGGCATCTATCTGAACAACATCGGGGTCGATAAACAGCGAAACCAGAATGCCAGCCCCGGCAAGACGGCGACAGGCATCGCGCAGTTTTTCCGGCTGGCCGGCAACATCCAGTCCACCTTCAGTAGTTACTTCTTCGCGCTTTTCTGGCACCAGGCAACAAAAGTGGGGTTTTGTCTCACAGGCAATGGCGAGCATTTCTTCTGTAACAGCCATTTCAAGATTCATGCGCGTGTGTAAGGTCTGACGCAGAATGCGAACATCGCGATCGGTGATATGACGGCGATCTTCACGCAGGTGAACGGTAATACCGTCAGCACCGGCCTGTTCAGCGATAAACGCCGCCTGAACCGGGTCCGGGTAGCGGGTGCCGCGAGCATTACGCAACGTGGCAATATGGTCAATATTGACCCCCAAAAGTAATTCAGCCATAACAATCCTCGGTAATCTGCAGTCAGGAACCGCAAGTGTACACTGCTGCAGGAAAGTGTGGCTATCAGCCTTGCATTACTGAGGGTCCGCGGGAGATTTAAGCGCTGGTTTTTTCGGCATAAACTGGCGAAACAGCTCGCGGCTTTTCAGCGGCTTACCACCAAGATAGGGCTTAAGTGCAATGCGGGTGAAACGTTTGGCGGCCCGCAGCGTGACGGCATCCGGGAAATTACGCTCCGCCAGCGCACGTAACTCGCGCCCGGTAAAACTGGTGTTATCAACAACCAGGCTCGCAATAAACCCTTTTTCTTCTCGGTAACGGTAGGTCATCGTGTCACTCACCGGCTCACCGCTGCCCGCACAATGCAGGAAATCAACGCCATATCCAAGATGGCCCAGCAATGCCAGCTCAAAACGACGCAACGCTGGCTCCGGCGAACCGTGACCACCTGCCAGCGCCTGTATACAATGCAAATATTCGAAGAACAGTTCAGAGAAGCGTGTCTCCTGCTCCAGCACACGTGCAAGCAGTTCGTTGACGTAAAGACCGCTATAGAGATGAATGCTGGTCAGGGGCAGCGCAAGAGAGACAGGCTCGGCGCTACGCAGGGTTTTCACATCCCCCCGTCCGCTCCAGCGCACCAGCAGTGGCGTGAAAGGTTGCAGCGAACCTTTAAGACTGGAGCGCTTTGAACGCGCTCCTTTGGCAATCAGGCGAATACGCCCGGACTCTTCAGAAAAGAGGTCAAGCAGGAGACTGGTTTCGCTCCAGGGGTGACTGTGTAGCACAAAAGCCCGTTGCCAGCCTTCCATTGACTCTACCCTGTTACATGTCGTCGATATAGCCGAGGCTACGCAGCGCACGCTCGTCGTCGGCCCAGCCAGACTTCACCTTTACCCACAGTTCAAGGTGTACTTTGGCTTCAAACATGTCTTCCATATCGCGACGCGCTTCAATACCGATAGTTTTAATTTTGGCCCCTTTGTTGCCAATCACCATCTTTTTCTGCCCCTCACGTTCAACGAGAATCAGGCCATTGATGTCATAGCCACCGCGCTCGTTGGTAATAAAGCGCTCAATCTCTACTGTGACGGAATACGGCAGCTCAGCGCCCAGGAAGCGCATCAGTTTTTCACGGATGATTTCAGAGGCCATGAAACGCTGGCTGCGGTCAGTGATATAATCTTCCGGGAAATGATGGATCGCTTCAGGAAGATGCTTACGCACGATCCCAGCAACCGTATCCACGTTCATGCCCGTCTCTGCAGAAATTGGCACGATATCGAGGAAATTCATCTGGCTTGCCAGAAACTGCAGGTGCGGCAGCAGTTCAGCTTTATCAACCACGTTATCGACTTTATTAACCGCCAGAATAACCGGTGTTTTACCATCGCGAAGCTTGTTGAGCACCATTTCATCATCAGCTGTCCAGCGCGTGCCTTCCACAACAAAGATGATCAGCTCAACATCGCCAATGGAGCTACTGGCCGCGCGGTTCATGAGGCGGTTGATAGCACGCTTTTCTTCCATGTGCAGCCCGGGCGTATCCACATAGATAGCCTGATATGCACCTTCAGTATGAATGCCAACAATGCGGTGGCGCGTGGTCTGCGCCTTGCGTGAGGTGATAGAAATTTTCTGCCCGAGCAGGTTATTCAGCAGCGTCGATTTGCCCACGTTGGGGCGACCTACGATAGCAATAAATCCGCAGTATGTTTTTTCGTCGCTCATTCCAGCTCCAGCTTTTTCATAGCTTGTTCCGCCGCAGCCTGTTCAGCCTTGCGACGGCTGGAACCGGTGCCAACGACCGGTTCGCCTAACCCACTGACCTGGCAGTGGATGGTAAATTCTTGATCGTGCGCTTCACCACGTACCTGCACCACCAGGTAAGACGGCAGAGGTAAGTGACGACCCTGCAAAAACTCCTGCAGACGCGTTTTCGGATCCTTTTGCTTATCGCCAGGGCTTATTTCATCCAGACGCGTCTGATACCAGCTCAGGATCAGGCGCTCGACAGTCTGGATATCACTGTCCAGGAACACGCCGCCGATCAGCGCTTCTACCGTATCGGCAAGGATAGACTCACGGCGAAACCCGCCGCTTTTAAGTTCACCAGGCCCCAGGCGCAGACATTCACCCAGCTCAAACTCACGGGCAATTTCAGCCAGCGTATTGCCGCGAACCAGCGTCGCACGCATGCGACTCATATCGCCTTCATCTACGCGTGGAAAACGGTGATAAAGCGCATTAGCGATAACAAAACTTAAAATAGAGTCGCCGAGAAACTCCAGCCGCTCGTTATGCTTACTGCTGGCGCTGCGATGCGTAAGCGCCTGCTGCAACAGATCCTGATGCAGGAAAGTGTAGCCCAGTTTTCGCTGGAGCCGGTTTATTACGATGGGATTCATGCGATACCAGTAATATGAAGACGTCGACAATTCAGCACACGAAACCGCGCTACGTTTAAAGCAGAACGGTTTTGTGTGCTGCGGCCCCCTTACGAGGGCCGAACTAAAAACACGGGGAAATATTCTATACGTAACGACAGGGGATGTCGTTAACTGATTAGCCCCGATTAATGAATACCGCCAATACGACTCAAACGTACGCCGGTTGGCCATTCACCCTGCTGTTTTTCAAAGCTCATCCAGATAGCAACGGCTTTGCCCACCAGGTTTTGCTCCGGCACGAACCCCCAGTAACGGCTGTCTTCGCTGTTATCACGGTTATCGCCCATCATAAAATACTGGCCCGGCGGCACAATCCATGAGGCGGTTTGTACACCTGGCTGGCGGTAGTACAGGCCGACCTGGTCCTGTGCAATCGGCAGCATCAGGATGCTGTGCGCCACATCGCCCAGTTTTTCCGTACGTGTCGTCAGGCGCTCGCCGCCTTCTTTGTTCTGATCCAGTGGCAACTGCCAGAACCCACCGCGTGCCTCACCGCTCCCCTGAGAGAACGTTTCGACAAACTGACTTGGCTCAACGTTACTGTAGGTAATCGCCAGCGCGTTATCGCAAGCCTGACCGGAGCTGCAGTTCGGTTCAACCGTCACCTGTTTTGCAACCGGGTCATAAACCACGCGATCGCCTGGCAGGCCTACGACACGCTTGATATAATCAACGGTCGGGTTGCGTGGGTATTTAAACACCACTACATCACCGCGTTTCGGATGGCCGGTTTCAATTAACGTTTTTTGAAAAATAGGATCTTTAATGCCGTAGGCGTATTTTTCAACGAGGATAAAATCGCCAATCAAGAGTGTAGGCATCATTGAGCCAGACGGGATCTGGAAAGGCTCATAAATAAATGAACGCACCACCAGCACAATAGCCAGCACCGGAAAAACCGAGGCACAGGTTTCCAGCCAGCCCGGTTTTGCCGCCACTTTTTTCAGCGTGTCTTTATCCAGCTCACCATTGACCGCGGCCTGGGCATGTGCCTGCGCTGCACGACGCTTTGGCGCAAACACAAATTTATCCAGACACCACAGCAGCCCAGTCACCAGCGTGGCAATCACGAGGATCAGGGCAAACATATTCGCCATGCCAACTCCTTAAATTATTTACTGTCTTTGCCGACGTGCAGGATGGCAAGGAACGCTTCCTGCGGCAGCTCAACGTTACCGACCTGCTTCATGCGTTTTTTACCTTCTTTCTGCTTCTGCAACAGCTTTTTCTTACGGCTAACGTCACCGCCGTAGCACTTGGCCAGAACGTTTTTACGCAGCTGTTTCACCGTTGAGCGCGCAATGATGTGGTTGCCAATCGCTGCCTGAATCGCAATATCAAACTGCTGGCGTGGAATCAGCTCTTTCATCTTCTCAACCAACTCACGACCGCGATACGGCGCATTGTCGTTGTGGGTGATGAGTGCCAGTGCATCCACACGCTCACCATTGATAAGCACATCCACACGCACCATGTTCGATGCCTGGAAACGCTTGAAGTTGTAGTCCAGCGACGCATAACCACGTGAAGTTGACTTCAGGCGGTCAAAGAAATCCAGCACCACTTCGGCCATAGGGATTTCATAGGTCAGCGCGACCTGGTTGCCGTGGTACACCATGTTGGTCTGCACGCCGCGTTTCTCAACGCACAGAGTGATGACGTTACCCAGGTATTCCTGCGGCAGCAGCATGTGACATTCCGCAATGGGTTCACGCAGCTCGTCGATGTTATTAAGCGGCGGCAGCTTGGACGGACTGTCGACATAAATCACGTCTTTGCTGGTGGTTAACACTTCATACACGACGGTCGGCGCCGTTGTGATGAGGTCGAGATCGTACTCACGCTCCAGACGTTCCTGGATAATTTCCATGTGCAGCAAACCGAGGAAGCCGCAGCGGAAGCCAAATCCCAGAGCCGTAGAACTTTCCGGCTCGTAGAACAAGGAGGCGTCATTGAGACTCAGTTTACCAAGCGCGTCACGGAAGCTCTCATAATCGTCAGAGCTGACCGGGAACAGACCCGCATACACCTGAGGTTTTACTTTTTTAAAGCCGGGTAATGCTTTGTCAGCCGGCGCACGTGCGCTGGTCAGGGTATCGCCCACTGGCGCACCGAGAATGTCTTTAATGGCGCAAACCAGCCAGCCTACTTCGCCACAGTGCAGTTCAGTACGATCAACCTGTTTAGGCGTGAAGATACCAAGTCGATCGGCGTTGTAGGTCTGACCGGTGCTCATCACTTTGATTTTTTCGCCTTTACGCAGCGTGCCGTTCTTTACACGAACCAGCGACACAACGCCCAGATAGTTATCGAACCAGGAGTCGATGATCAGCGCCTGCAGCGGGGCATCCGGGTCACCTTCCGGCGGTGGAATGTCACGTACCAGACGCTCCAGAACATCCTGCACCCCTACGCCAGTTTTCGCCGAGCAACGCACGGCGTCGGTGGCATCAATACCGACAATATCTTCAATTTCTTCTGCCACACGCTCCGGGTCAGCAGCCGGCAGGTCAATCTTGTTCAGTACCGGTACGACTTCGAGGTCCATTTCAATCGCGGTATAGCAGTTTGCCAGCGTCTGGGCTTCCACCCCCTGGCCTGCATCCACCACCAGCAGTGCCCCTTCGCAAGCAGCAAGTGAGCGCGACACTTCATAAGAAAAGTCAACGTGGCCCGGGGTGTCGATAAAGTTAAGCTGGTAGGTTTCGCCATCAGAGGCTTTGTAATCAAGCGTTACGCTCTGGGCTTTGATGGTGATGCCGCGCTCACGCTCAAGATCCATAGAATCCAGCACCTGCGCTGCCATTTCGCGATCGGAGAGGCCGCCGCAAATCTGGATGATACGGTCAGACAGCGTCGACTTACCGTGGTCAATATGGGCAATAATCGAAAAGTTGCGTATGTTTTTCATACAGGAGATTTTTATACCTTAATAATGCCTTCGTGGCCTCGCGCAACGCGCTGTGCTGAGACGGGATTGTGGCTGCGGCTCTCTGCGCCGGAAACGTTGCATTCTACACTACAACCAGAAAACGGGGAAACTGCTCATCAGCAGCGTATACGAGGAAAGTATCAGATAATAAAAGAGTCGGCTTACCGACTCTGTGAAACAGAAGAAGTGTCAACCCGCAGAGCATCGGGTGTCAGCGCTACGCTGAGAATAACCGGTTGCCATTGCGCGCGCTTGCTCAGTCGTGGAGATACCCCACGCGCGAGTAGAAAACCACCCACGCCGCCGAGCAGCGCCCCGCAAACTGCGGCTGTATCCCCACCAAACAGCGCCTGAAACAGGCCCGCCATGATAAATAATCCTATCAGTGGTGACATATACACCAGCAATGCCGAACTCAGCAGGCTGCTTTCGGCAATACCTAACTCCACTTTCTGTCCGGCAACCAACGGCTCGATACAGGGTACGGTAATCGTATGGGTGGTTTGTGGGCCCAATTTATTTAATACGCGAGAGCCACAGCCCGCACGTGAAGAGCAGCTGTTGCAGGAGGATTTCACGTCACAGCTGACGAGCGCTTCACCGTTTTGCCAGGAGACGACTGTCGCCCATTCTTTTATCATTGCGCGCTCCGAAATTTCACGTTATCTGCCACGCGTTTTGCTGTCTGCGGCGGCAGCTCGCCCACAATAGTAATTTCTGCATTATTACGCACTTCTGTGCTGACAGTACGGCGACCGGTACGCAGCATCTGGTCACCACGTGACCCCGCCGTGGCGCGGTTAACATTCACTGAAAAACTGAATAGCCCGTCAGAATAGAGGCGCGATTCCATCGGTTCACCAATGGCTGCCAGCGGACGACGACTGCGGGATACTTCTTTAAAACCCTGAGGCAACCAGCTTACCGTCCAGTTAAAATCGGCTTTATCACTATCGGGGACGGACAAGAGCGGTGGCAGATTGGCTTTAGCCAACCCGTTCATTGAGCTACCGATACTGTCATCAAGCACAACATTGATGACACGAAACTGCTCAAGCGTTTCACCATCTCTGTCAAGCAAGTCCACACGCATTGGCAATTTTGTTTGCGCATCCATCCACACGATATAGCCATAGCGCGTGCCATCGCGTGCAACCACACGAATCACTTCGCACATCCGGTCGGCAATCCGCGTTTTACCAACCGAAATAAAGTCATAGTAAGGTGAGAGCTTTTTGAAATCGGAGTAAACAATGGAAGGAAGCGAATCGACGATATAGTCGCCGGTGAGCGTGAATGGCTCAAGCCCAGGTTCGAAGTAGCTGATTTCACTACCGCGCTGCACCACTTCACGGCGCGGACCATCAAGCTGCAAAAGCTGTGCGAGCGGATTATTATCCACCCTGGCATGACGGTAGCGCAGTGACTCCACGCCCAGTTTATTGATACTGATAAAAGCCAGTTCGTAATTAAGAGACTGACTGGCCACGTTCATCTGCTGCAACAACGCCCCGGACGAAACATCCGCCGAGGCGTGAGAGGAGAAGAACAGGCTGCCAGTGACAAAAGAGATGGCACACCAAAGCTGCTTCATTACTGCGACTGGGTTCCTAAAGTTTGGTTTCCAGGCACCTGTAAAGCAGCCTGCTGCGTTTGAGAACGTTCAAATTGCAACTGCTCAGCATGCAGGCGACGCTGCAGTTCATAGTCCTGAAGCATGGCATTAATACGACGGCGCTGCTCCTGAATCTGCTGCTGCCCCTGGTTGCTGGCATTGCTGTCAGCAGGGACACCCAGGCTAACCGGGCTTGCTTTACCCATCATAGGCAGTGTGTTGAAGACCGGTGTTTCTGGCTGACTGCTGCCATCGGCAGAACGGCCGTTATACTGCTGAACGCCAACAATTACCGCCAGTGATACGCACGCAGCCATACCAATCTGGGTAATCTGGCTCGCCCACGGGCGCATCTTTTTCCAGAATGGCATTTGCTGCCACTGACTCGGCGCAGGCTGTGACTCCTGCAGCGGGGTAACAGCACGGCGCGTCGGCTCAGCAGCAATCGCAGCCATAACGCCTGCGGAAATATCAATATTAAGCGCCTGTTCATTCACCTCGCCGCGCAGGGTATCGCGGATAAGATGATAGCTGGCCCAGGTTTGCTGCAATGCTTTATCACCAGACAGCGTATTCATCAGTTCACTGTCGAGCGTTTCCCCATCCATCAGAGCGGAAAGTTTTTCTTTCTGCATGCCTAAATACCTTTTTCAGTATCCCGCTTTCGTCAACGGCGAATAAGCGGTTGGACCTTGTTATCGATAGCTTCCCTTGCCCGAAATATACGCGAACGCACGGTTCCTACCGGGCAATCCATAATTCCTGCTATCTCTTCATAGCTTAGGCCATCCAGCTCCCTTAGTGTAATTGCCATGCGTAAATCTTCAGGGAGTGACTCGATGGTACGGAAAACTATCTGTCTCAGTTCCTCAGACAACATTAAGTTCTCAGGGTTCGAAATTTCTTTCAGCGCACTCCCACTTTCGTAGTTTTCCGCGTCGATAGCGTCAACGTCGCTGGAAGGCGGGCGGCGCCCCTGAGCCACCAGGTAGTTTTTCGCCGTATTGACGGCAATGCGGTAAAGCCAGGTGTAAAACGCACTATCGCCCCGGAAGGAATCAAGGGCGCGCCAGGCTTTGACGAAGGATTCTTGCACCACGTCCGGTACGTCACCCGACGGCACATAGCGGGAGACCAGATTAGCCACTTTATGCTGATAGCGAACTACCAGAAGGCTAAATGACCGTTGATCGCCACTCTGAGCCCGTTCGACCAGGACCTGATCCGTTAACTGCTCGCTCATCCGAGGTAATGTCTCCTCAAACTCTTATCCTCGCGTAATAGAAAGGCCACTCCGAACTCTGCACGTTGAGCAAGCAGACGGTTAGAGCATCGGCTTTCCGAAAAGTTCCATTACGGCCATTGTTCTTGTGTTACATCTCGCGGAACCTGGTTATATTTCATTCTAAATTTCCGCGCCCATCAGTTTTCACTACGCCTGCGTTAAAAGGCATCAAACAAACCTTCAGCAGAGTATCGCATGCAGGGGCTTTTTTCACCCTTAAATCTTTACCCTGTTGTGGAATAAACCTTATGAAAAACCAACTTTTACGAATATGTGTTTAGTTTTTATAACCTAAACGTGAAAAAAATGGTTTTTCACCGCAACGGGAATGCTATGCTCAGGCAATGTGTTTAGTACATTAAACAAAAGCCATGAATTCTGATAATACTCTTTCTTGTGATGTACTGATTATAGGCAGTGGCGCTGCGGGCCTGTCACTTGCGCTACGCCTGGCAGAACACTGTAAGGTCATGGTGCTCAGTAAAGGGCCAGTCCATGAAGGCTCAACGTTTTACGCACAGGGCGGGATTGCCGCTGTATTTGATGAAACTGACAGCATTGATGCACACGTTGACGATACGCTGATCGCCGGAGCCGGACTGTGCGACCCACAGGCCGTACGTTTTGTAGCGAGTAATGCACGCCATTGTGTGCAATGGCTCATCGATCAGGGCGTTGCTTTTGATAAGGACAGCAGTGTACCTGGTGCCGGAGGCTATCACCTCACGCGCGAAGGCGGCCATAGCCATCGCCGCATTCTCCACGCGGCTGATGCCACCGGGCGCGCGGTAGAAACCACGCTCGTCAGTAAAGCCTTACATCACCCTAACATCCGCATCCTTGAGCGCCAGCATGCTGTCGATATTATCCTTTCTGACAAATGCGCCCTACCCGGCCCACGCCGGGCAATGGGGGCCTGGATCTGGGACAGTGAGCGTGAGTGCGTCGTTACCTGTCGTGCGCGCAGCGTGGTGCTGGCAACCGGCGGCGCCGCGAAAGTCTATCAGTACACGACTAATCCCGACGTGGCTTCAGGCGACGGTATCGCTATGGCGTGGCGTGCAGGCTGCCGCGTTGCCAACCTCGAGTTTAACCAGTTTCATCCGACTGCACTTTATCATCCGCAGGCGCGCAATTTTCTGCTCACGGAGGCCTTACGCGGTGAAGGTGCCTGGCTGGTACGACCTGACGGTAGCCGATTTATGCCTGATATCGACCCCCGCGCCGAGCTTGCGCCACGCGACATCGTCGCGCGTGCCATTGACGGTGAGATGAAGCGCCTGGGTGTGGAGTGCATGTACCTTGATATCAGCCATAAGCCAGAAGCGTTTATTCGCCAACATTTTCCTATGATTTGCCAGAAACTGGCCGGGTTGGGTCTGGATTTGACGCGAGACAAAATCCCGGTCGTGCCAGCCGCCCATTACACCTGCGGCGGTGTGATGGTGGATTCCCAGGGCCGTACTGATGTGACCGGGCTGTGGGCAATTGGCGAAGTCACCTGCACAGGTTTGCACGGCGCAAATCGTATGGCGTCAAACTCGCTACTGGAATGTCTGGTATACGGTTGGTCAGCAGCACAAGATATTCTCCACAGGCTGCCGGAGTTTCGGACGATGCAGGCGCTACCAGACTGGGACGAAAGCCGGGTTGATGATGCTGATGAACGCGTGGTGCTCAACCATAACTGGCGAGAACTGCGACTGTTCATGTGGGACTACGTCGGTATTGTGCGCACCACTAAAAGGCTGGAGCGTGCGCAGCGCCGCATCGCACTGTTACAGCAGGAGATTGACGAATACTACGCTAACTTTCGTGTATCCGGGGATTTGCTGGAGTTGCGCAATCTCACGCAGGTTGCAGAACTGATTGTGGGCTGCGCGTTGCAGCGCAAAGAGAGTCGCGGGCTACATTTCACTCTCGACTATCCGCAGCAAAATGACAGCACAGGGCCAACCATTCTGACCTCGCAGCACTACATAAACAGATAAAAATCCTGAGTAAGGCCGCACCAGGCTGGCGAATACTCACGATCGCCACTGCGAATCACCAGTCGCTCGGTAAAACACTCACCGGGTTTTGGTGACAGTCCAAGCAATACGCGATGTGGTGGACGCATTTCATTGTCTGCCACGTCAGTACGAAAACGGCAGTGCCAGCCTTGCTCCATTGCCTTAGCAATAAACTGTTGGCCGATTTGCTCCGGCAATACCACACAAAAGAAACCTTCTTCGGTGATAAGCTGTGCCGCGCAAGCCAACAGATCGGCATGATCCAGGGATGTGGTGTAACGCGCCTGCTCGCGCTGTTCGTTCCCACAGGCAACGCCCGGCGGAAAATACGGTGGATTGCTGACAATGAGCTGATAACGCATGGTCTGTGCTGCCGCCCAGTCGCGGATATCCGCCGGGTAGACACGCACACAGTGTGCCCACGGAGAGGCCAGTGCATTCTCCCGTGCCTGCTCTGCGGCCTGTGTGTCCAGTTCCACAGCATCAATTTGCGCCTGTCCGCCGGTGCGCTGCGCCAGCATCAGCGCCACCAGCCCACTTCCTGTACCAATATCCAGCACCCGCTGCACGTTCGCAACCGGTGCCCATGCGCCAAGCAAAATCCCGTCTGTACCCACTTTCATCGCACAACGGTCATGCGCCACAAAGAATTGTTTGAAAGTGAATCCATTGCGGGGGAGAACCGCTTTTTGTTCCAACATAGCTCACACCTGGTGAAAAGACCGCAGTAGCATAGGGGAAGAGAGCGCCATCGAAAAGCCCCGGACGTCGGAAACAGATGAACATCACGGGCATAACGTCTATAATCGGCGCCCCACACAGAGGTAGACCATGACCGTAACCACTTTTTCCGAACTCGAATTAGACGAAAGCCTGCTGGACGCGCTGGAAACCAAAGGTTTCACACGCCCCACCGCGATTCAGGCGGCAGCCATACCGCCCGCGCTGGACGGACGCGACGTTCTCGGCTCAGCGCCCACGGGTACCGGTAAAACCGCAGCGTACCTGCTGCCGGCCATTCAGCATCTGCTCGATTTCCCGCGTAAAAAATCCGGGCCGCCGCGCGTATTGATTCTGACGCCTACGCGCGAGCTGGCGATGCAGGTAGCCGACCACGCCCGCGAGCTTGCGGCAAACACCCATCTGGATATCGCAACAATTACCGGGGGCGTGGCGTACATGAACCACGCAGAAGTATTCAGCGAAAACCAGGATATCGTTGTCGCCACCACCGGACGCCTGCTGCAGTATATTAAAGAAGAAAATTTCGACTGCCGCGCGGTGGAGTTACTGATCCTTGACGAAGCTGACCGCATGCTGGATATGGGCTTTGCCCAGGATATTGAGCACATTTCCGGTGAAACCCGCTGGCGCAAACAGACCATGCTGTTTTCAGCCACGCTTGAAGGCGAAGCCATCACCGATTTTTCGCGTCGACTGCTCGAAGATCCTGTTGAAGTCTCCGCCACCCCCTCAGTGCGCGAGCGCAAAAAAATTAACCAGTGGTACTATCGCGCTGATAATACCGAGCACAAAACCGCACTGCTGGCGCATCTGCTCAAGCAGGAAGATACGCGCCGTGCCATTGTATTTGTACGTAAGCGCGAGCGCGTGCATGAGCTGGTGGAATGGCTACAGGCAGCAGGCATTCATACCTGTTGGCTTGAAGGCGAAATGGTACAAGCCAAACGTAACGAAGCGATCAAACGTATCACTGACGGGCGTGTGAGCGTACTGGTCGCAACCGACGTAGCAGCACGTGGCATTGATATTCCCGACGTTACCCATGTGTTTAACTTCGACCTGCCACGCACCGCCGACGTTTATCTGCACCGCATTGGCCGCACCGCGCGTGCTGGCCGTAAAGGCACGGCCATCTCGCTGGTTGAAGCGCACGACAATCTGCTACTCGGCAAAATTGAACGTTACATTCAGGAACCGCTGAAAGCCCGCGTCATTGATGAACTGCGCCCAACCACCAGAGCACCAAGCGAGAAGCTTAAGGGCAAACCGTCCAAAAAAGTGAAAGCGAAACGCGAAGAGCAGAAAAAAGAGAAAGAGGCTGGAAAATCACGCGTAAAACAGCGTCATCGTGATAAGAAAAATATTGGCAAGCGCCGTAAACCCAGCAGAGCCAGTGAAGTGCCAAACAATGAAGAGTAAACCTAACCGCCGATGATTCGGCGGTTTTTTGCCTGTGCGTCCATAAAAAAACCGCCGGACAATGCCAGCGGCTTTGTAAACGAACCCGAAATTACAGGCTTTCGGTAAAGGTACGAGCAATAACGTCGCGCTGCTGTTCCGGCGTCAGGGAGTTGAAACGAACGGCATAGCCCGATACGCGAATAGTCAGCTGCGGGTATTTTTCCGGGTGCTTAACGGCGTCTTCCAGCGTTTCGCGACGCAGAACGTTAACGTTGAGGTGCTGACCGCCTTCCACACGCACTTCCGGTTTCACTTCCATCGGTACTTCACGGTATTCAATCTGACCCAGTTTGCTGACGGCAACAATGTCGTCCTCAGCGTAACCCGCTTTAGCACACACGCAGCGCGCTTCGCCAGTTTCGCTATCCAGCAGCCAGAAAGAGTTCAGCAGGTCGTCATTGGCGGCCTTAGTAATTTGGATACCAGTAATCATTTATGCCTCCCTAGGGCTTCATTATTCATTTTTTAGCCAGCGACTGGCTAATTGGTAAAACCTTTGTTGTCCTGATGTTCTGTATACCAGCGCAACCAGGGTGATTCATTGATTAAAATCAATAAAAACCATTCAGCAAGTAAGGGCATAACAGCATTTATTTGTTTTACATCAACTTAGCCAGCAGCCAGGCATACGATATATTTGTAAATTTTCAACTTTTTTTGATAATACCCGTTCGAAGCGACAGGAAATTTTGTTCTGCGTAAAGAAGCGGTTAAGCTATGCCGACACTTATCGCAGGAGAGCGAGATGACCACGAAACTCACCTGGCACGACGTGCTGGCCGAAGAAAAAAATCAGCCTTACTTTATTGAAACGCTGCAGGCAGTAGCCGCACGACGTGCGCAAGGCATAACGGTCTATCCCCCCCAAAAAGACGTGTTTAACGCGTTTCGCTACACAGAGCTTGGTGATGTGAAAGTGGTTATCCTGGGACAGGATCCTTATCATGGTCCGGGTCAGGCGCACGGCCTCTCTTTCTCCGTCCTGCCTGGAATTGCCCCCCCACCGTCTCTGCTGAATATGTATAAAGAGCTTGAAGGCAGCGTGCCGGGCTTCACTCGTCCAAATCACGGTTATCTCGAAAACTGGGCGCGGCAGGGAGTGATGTTACTTAATACCGTACTGACTGTAGAAGCCGGGCGGGCGCATTCTCACGCCAGCCTCGGCTGGGAAACGTTTACCGATAAAGTCATAGAGCTTATCAACCAGCACTGCGAAGGTGTGGTGTTCCTCTTGTGGGGCGCACATGCTCAGAAAAAAGGGCGTATTATTGACCGCCAGCGACACGGCGTATTACAGGCACCGCATCCGTCTCCACTCTCAGCACATCGTGGCTTCTTTGGTTGCGGCCACTTTGTACAAACCAATGAATACTTGCTTGCACGCGGTGAAGCTCCCATAGACTGGCAGCCAAAACTGCCTGAAGAGATGGCATAAAAAAAAGCCGCCCGAAGGCTAATGTCAGCTACTCAAGCATAATGATGAATATAAATTCATCATTATGCTTACAAGGAAAACGAAGGAATCAGGGATTCAGCCCAGTTTTACTTCATTAAAGACTCGAATTATCGAGCCTCATTTCCTTAAGTAACCAGCATTAGCCCCAAGGCGGCTTTTGGTTTTGGTCTTTACGCTTTCACGGCGTTCTGTCGCCACCATTCGCCCAGTAGCACTCCGGTTGCCACTGACACGTTGAGACTCTCAACATTACCCGTGCCATCGATGGAAATACGAAGATCCGCATCGGCAAAGGTCGCATCACTGATACCGTCCTGCTCCTGACCCAGAACCAACACCATTTTTGCCGGAAGCTCAGCCTGGAATAATGGCGTTCCACGGTGGCTGGATGTGGTCACAATGCTGTAGCCCGCATCACGGAACTGCTTAAGCGCCTCGCCAAAACGCTCACCGGTTACAGCCTGTACATGCTCTGCACCACCGGCGGCAGTGCGCACCGCAGCACCCGATTCCAGCAAACCTGCATCCTGCACCAGCAAACCTTTCACACCAAAGTGTGCGCAGCTACGCATAATACCGCCCAGGTTGTGGGGGTTACCGATATCTTCAAGCGCCAACACACAGTCCTGCTCCAGATCTTTTTCAATCCACTGGGTAACCGTAGTACCGTTACGCTTTTTAATCAGGAAGCAAACGCCGCCGTGGTGTTCCGTACCAGAAGCTTTGGTAAGCTCCGCGTCGTCCACCACGTGATAGGCTTTACGGTTTGCCGCCATCCAGCGCAAGGCTTCTTTAAAACGCGGGGTAACGCTCTGGATAAACCAGGCACGAACAATAGCGTCCGGACGGTGCTCAAACAACGCCTGGCAGGCGTTCTCACCGTAAACGCGCGTCTCTTCCGCTCGTTGACGACGCAGCACTTCCGGATCAATATAACTTTTACCGCTGATGCCGCCGTGGTCTGGCGCGCTGTCAGCCTCATTACCCGGGGCACGTGATACGGTGCGCCAGGGTGAGGCATCGCGGCGTGGACCGCGGTCTGCATGTTTGTCTTCGCGCGGGGCGCGGCGCTTGTCACCACCAGCCTTCGGCTTACCGCCGCCTTTACCGGTGCGCGGGTTGCGGGAACGCTGTTCGTCGTCGTCACCACCGCGGACATACATCACTTTGACTTTGCCGCTTTTACCCTTGAATTCGTCGCTCATCTTTTGTCTCCACCTGCTCTGCGCGAAGCGCGCAGATTACCCGATGTTTGTACGCTTATCCATTAACTTTCACGGATACCTGGCCCCAACAATAATTTAGGGCAAAACTATTACACTCATCGAATAAACCAGATTGCCAGGGGCAGCTTGCTGGTCAATACTAAGTAACATTATTTAAACAATTACCCCACAAAGCCAACATTACGTATTCCCTGAGGTTTTCTATGAATACAGTCTGCGCTGCCTGCCAGGCAATCAATCGCATTCCCGATGACCGCATCAATGACGCTGCAAAATGCGGGCGTTGTGGTCATGCACTTTTTGATGGTGAAGTGGTTAACGCCACCAGTGAAACGCTGGATTCATTATTAAAGGATGACCTGCCAGTTGTGGTTGATTTCTGGGCACCGTGGTGCGGACCATGCGTTAATTTCGCCCCTATTTTTGAAAATGTGGCAGCGGAGCGCAGCGGTAAAATACGCTTTGTGAAGGTCAATACCGAAGCCGAACCTGAGTTGAGTGCACGTTTTCGCATTCGTAGCATTCCAACCATTATGATTTTCAAGCATGGACAGGTAGTCGATATGCTCAATGGGGCAATGCCTAAAGCCCCGTTTGACGGCTGGCTCAACGAAAATCTGTGATGACCAGGGGGCCTTGTGCCCTTGGCCCCCCTCTGCGAGAATGGTCGTTTTAACACAAATACTGTGATGACTGACAACGCCGTTCTTCGCCTGCGCGCCGAGCGCCTGGCGCGCTCCACGCGTCCTTTTATTGCCCGAGGCAACCGCATGCGCCGCTGTCAGCGTTGTCTGCTGGCACTCAAACATTGCCTGTGCGCAACCCTTAAGCCACAAGAGGCACGTAGCCGTTTTTGTCTGTTGATGTATGACACTGAGCCAATGAAACCCAGCAACACCGGGCGATTGATTGCAGATGTCCTGCCTGAGACGCTGGCCTTTGGCTGGTCGCGCACTGAGGCGCCCAGAGAACTGCTTGCACTACTGGAAAGCGAAGTCTATCAACCACTGGTTGTGTTCCCGGCGTCTTATGCTTCAGGAGAGCGCCGCGTTCTCAACGAACCTGTAAACAATGGTAAACCACCATTGTTTATTATGCTCGACGGCACCTGGTCTGAAGCACGCAAGATGTTTCGCAAAAGTCCGTGGCTGGACCGCTTCCCGGTGATTTCCGTTAGCCTGGAACATCTCTCTGCCTACCGCCTGCGTGAAGCGCATGCAAGCGATCAATACTGTACCGCTGAAGTTGCCACTGCGCTACTTGGCCTTGCCGGTGATGACGATGCAGCACAAGGGCTTAATGCTCACTTCACACTTTTTCGCGAGCGCTACCTGGCAGGAAAACCTCATCATCAGTGCAACATCACAGCACAAGCGGTGGAAAGCGTTTAAAATCAGGTAACAAACGTCCTGAAGGAGAGCGTCATGAGCCAACGCGGGTTAGAAGCCTTACTGCGCCCGAAATCCATCGCCGTGCTGGGAGCCTCCATGAAAACCAGCCGGGCGGGCTATCTGATGATGCGCAATCTGCTGGCCGGGGGTTTTTCCGGCCCGGTTATGCCCGTAACACCCGCGTATAAAGCTGTGTGTGGCGTACTGGCCTGGCCAGATGTTGATGCGCTACCGTTTGCTCCTGACCTTGCAATACTTTGTACTAACGCCCGCCGTAATCCGGAACTTCTTGAAGCACTGGGTCAAAAAGGCTGTAAGGCCTGCATTATTCTCTCGTCTCCGCCGGAGCAGCGTGAGGTTCTGATGGCCTGCGCCGCCCGTTGGCAAATTCGCATCCTCGGCCCCAATAGTCTCGGCCTGTTAGGCCCCTGGCAGGGACTTAACGCCAGCTTCTCGCCAGTACCGATTCAAAAAGGTCGCCTTGCCTTCATTTCTCAGTCCGCTGCCGTCTCAAATACGATTCTCGACTGGGCACAGCAGCGCCAGGTAGGCTTTTCCTGGTTTATCGCACTTGGCGACAGTCAGGACGTAGATGTTGACGAACTGCTGGATTTCCTTGCCCGAGACAGCAAAACCAGCGCTATTCTGCTTTATCTTGAACAACTCAGTGACGCACGGCGTTTTGTCTCTGCGGCACGCAGTGCATCACGCAACAAGCCCATTCTGGTGATAAAAAGCGGACGAAGTACCCGTGCACAAACGTTGTTGAAAACGCGTCCTGGCCTTGATGCTGCCTGGGATGCCGCCATTCAGCGTGCAGGGCTACTGCGTGTGCAGGATACGCACGAGCTGTTTTCTGCCGTAGAAACCCTGAGCCATATGCGTCCGCTGCGGGGCGAAAGATTGACCATCATCAGCAATGGTGCCGCACCAGCGGCACTGGCACTCGATGAGCTGGAGTCCAGAAATGGCAAGCTTGCACAACTTGATGACGACACGCTGAATAAACTTAAAACAAAACTCTCCCATAGTGTCGAAGCTGCTAACCCACTTGATTTGCGTGACGATGCAACAACAGAACATTATCTTCAGGCACTGGAAATCCTGCTCGACTCTGCCCAGCAGGATGCCATTATGCTCGTTCATGCGCCCAGTGCGTCAGCCCCTGCCAGCGAATGTGCACGGCAAATCATTGAGCTGGTGAAACGCCACCCGCGCGGTAAATACGTCACACTGTTGACAAACTGGTGTGGGGAGCACTCATCGCAGGAAGCGCGCAGACTATTCAGTGAAGCCGGTATTCCGACCTACCGAACACCCGAAGGTACCGTCACAGCCTTTATGCACATGGTGGAGTATCACCGTAATCAGAAGCA
The DNA here is from genome assembly GCA_966185765.1 of uncultured Enterobacteriaceae bacterium. GTDB lineage: Bacteria > Pseudomonadota > Gammaproteobacteria > Enterobacterales > Enterobacteriaceae > CBIFVZ01. The sequence goes on from CBIFVZ010000013.1 coordinate 54,120, forward strand.
ACTGCGCGAAACGCCCACGCTACCGTTACATCTGGCCGCAAATACACAGCAGGCTCATAACCTGATTAAACAAGCGCTGCAAAATGGGCCGACAACTCTTGATACCCACGAAGTGCAACCTATATTGCAGGCATATGGTCTGATGACCTTACCAACCTGGATTGCAGGTGATAGCGCCGAGGCCGTTCATATTGCTGAACAAATTGGTTATCCGGTTGCACTGAAACTGCGCTCGCCAGATATCCCCCACAAATCAGAAGTTCAGGGCGTGATGCTTTATCTGCGCACAGCAGAAGAAGTACAGCAGGCAGCCAACGCCATACTCGATCGCGTCAAACTCACCTGGCCCCAGGCACGTATTCACGGACTGTTAGTACAAAGTATGGCTAATCGGGCAGGTGCACAGGAACTGCGGATAGTCGTGGAGCACGACCCCGTGTTCGGGCCACTGATTATGTTGGGCGAAGGGGGAGTCGCCTGGCGCGCAGACGAACAGGCAGCCGTTGCCTTGCCGCCACTGAATATGAACCTGGCTCGCTACCTGGTGATTCAGGCTATTAAACAACATAAGATTCGCGGGCGCAGCGCGTTACGTTCGCTGGATATCGCCGGGCTGAGCCAACTGCTGGTTCAGGTCTCCAATCTGGTGGTGGACTGCCCTCAGATCAAACGGCTGGATATCCATCCGCTGCTCGTCTCCGGTAACGAGTTCACCCTGCTGGATGTGACGCTGGAACTTGAGGATTTCGCAGGAGATAGCGAAAACCGACTTGCCATTCGCCCTTATCCTCAGCACCTTGAAGAACAAGTGATGATGAAAAACGGAGGACGCTGTCTGTTCCGTCCCATTCTTCCGGAAGACGAACCTTTGCTACAGCGCTTTATTGGCAGGGTAACGAAAGAAGATCTCTATTACCGCTATTTCAGTGAGATCAACGAATTTACCCATGATGACTTAGCGAATATGACGCAGATCGACTACGATCGGGAAATGGCTTTTGTCGCGGTTAGGCGCGAAGAAGGCGATGACGAAATTATCGGGGTAACGCGCGCGATATCCGATCCGGATAATGTCGATGCCGAGTTTGCCGTGCTGGTACGCTCCGATCTGAAAGGATTAGGGCTTGGGCGTCAGTTAATGGAAAAACTCATTACCTATACCCGTCAGCACGGCTTGCAGCGACTTAACGGCATTACCATGCCACATAATCAGGGTATGATCGCCCTGGCGCGTAAACTGGGCTTTAATGTCGATATTGAGCTTGAGGATGGGATAGTCAGCCTGACGCTACAACTGGCGCAGGAAAGCCCTTCTGTGTAAGTTACTGGAAATGTTACCGACATTGCCTGGCAGTAATGGTATTATTGTCAGCTTCTGTCGTTGTCATGGAACAGAAGGCCATCTAATGAATAGAGAAGATAAGCACTGTGATGTTGTCAAAATTTAAGCGTAACAAGCATCAACAACACCTTGCCCAGCTACCGAAACTTTCTCAGTCAGTTGATGATGTAGAATTCCTTTTTTCTCCTGCCGACTTCCGGCAAAAATTACTTACGAAAATAGCTGAGGCAACACAGCGTATCTGTATTGTCGCGCTCTATCTTGAGCAGGACGATGGCGGCCGGGGGATCCTGAGCGCACTGTATGCTGCAAAACGACAGCGCCCCGAGCTTGATATCAGTGTGCTGGTGGACTGGCATCGTGCTCAACGCGGACGTATTGGCGACGCAGCATCTGATACCAACGCTGACTGGTATTGCCGTATGGCCCAGGAAAATCCGGATATCACAATCCCGGTTTACGGCGTCCCCGTTAACACCCGTGAAGCACTGGGCGTACTGCATTACAAAGGTTTTATCATTGACGACAGCGTGTTCTACAGCGGCGCCAGCCTCAACGATGTCTACCTGCACCAGCATGATAAATATCGCTATGACCGCTATCACCTGATTCGCAATGCACGCATGTCGGACATCATGTTTAACTGGGTTCAGAGTTACCTCGCTCATGGACGCGCGGTGAATCTACTCAACAATGAAGAGCGTCCTAAAAGTCAGGAAATCAAAAACGAAATTCGGGTATATCGTCAGACACTGCGTGATGCCGGGTATCACTTTGAGGGTAATACGGACAACGACACTCTCGCCGTTACCCCTCTGGTTGGTCTTGGTAAAGGCAGCGCATTGAATAAAGCCATTTACCACCTGATGCCCTGCACCGAGCACAAGCTCACCATCTGTACACCGTATTTCAACCTTCCAGCAGTACTGGTGCGCAACATTATTGGCTTGCTGCGTGAGGGCAAAAAGGTTGAAATTATCGTTGGCGATAAAACGGCCAATGACTTCTACATTCCCCAGGATCAGCCGTTCAAAATTATCGGCGCCCTGCCCTACCTTTATGAAATCAATCTACGTCGTTTCCTGAGCCGCCTGCAGTACTACATCAACAGTGGCCAACTTACTGTGCGACTGTGGAAGGATGACGATAATAGCTATCATCTTAAAGGTATGTGGGTAGACGATGAGTGGATGTTGTTAACGGGCAACAACCTCAACCCGCGAGCCTGGCGCCTTGATCTTGAGAACGCCATTCTTATTCACGATCCGCAACATCAGCTTACTGCCCAACGTGAAGAAGAGTTGACGCGTATTCGTACCCACACGACTGTTGTCCAACATTATCGCGATCTGCAAAGCATTGCCGACTATCCGGTGAAAGTCCGTAAGCTGATTCGTCGATTACGTCGTATCCGTATAGACAGGTTGATTAGCCGTATTCTGTGATTGATAAAATGGCCCCTCGGGGTCATTTATTTTTTGGAGGCCGGTATGCGCGTTCTCATTTTGCTCTCAACGCTGATACTTAATGGCTGCAGTTCAATGCACCTGGCGCAGGATAGCTGGAGCGGGCAGGACAAAGCGCAGCACTTTATCGCCTCAGCACTCCTCTCCGCAGCCGGAAATGAATATGGACAGCGCCAGCAGGGCTGGAGTCGCGATCGCAGTGCCGGATTTGGTCTGTTATTTTCGGTCAGTCTCGGGGCAGGTAAAGAACTCTGGGATAGTCGCCCTACGGGTACGGGCTGGAGTTGGAAAGATTTCGCCTGGGATGTAGCCGGCGCCAGCACCGGCTACGCTATCTGGCAGTTAGCCAGCCATTAAAGCTTCATTCCTTTGCCTTTGCGGTGCAGCATGAGCGAGACCAGAAATGAAATCGCCCCCATCACAGAGACATACCAAAAGAAGGTTGTTTCTGAGCCAAGTGATTTAAGCGATAGCGCAACATACTCCGCTGAGCCACCAAAAAGCGCATTAGCCACCGCGTAAGATAGCCCAACACCGAGCGCTCGTACCTGAGCCGGAAACATTTCGGCTTTCAGTATACCGCTAATAGAGGTGTAGAAACTGACAATCAGCAGCGCCAGCATAACCAGACCGAATGCCGCCCACGGTGAATTCACCGTCTGCAACGCAGTCAGAATGGGTACAGTGCAAATGGCAGCCAGTGAACCAAAGCACAGCATGGAATTTCGACGCCCAATTTTATCAGACAATGCACCAAAAAATGGTTGTATAATCATATAAATAAAGAGCGCACCGGTCATAATCATGCTGGCGGTGTTCGCTGTCATCCCCGCAGTATTGACCAGATACTTTTGCATGTACGTCGTGAAGGTGTAAAAGCTCAGAGAACCACCGGCAGTGAAACCCAGCACCATGACGAAAGCGCGGCGATTACGCCACAGCCCTCGAAGCGAACCGGCCTCCTTAAGCGCACGTGTGCTTTTATCAGAGGTTTCATTCAACGAACGGCGTAACCATAATGCAACCACTGCCAGCACCGCGCCCAGCGCGAAAGGAATGCGCCAGCCCCAGGCACGCAATTCCTCATTTGTGAGGATTTGCTGCAATACAACGACAACCAGCAGCGCCATGAGTTGTCCGCCGATAAGCGTGACGTACTGGAAAGACGCATAAAATCCCTTTCTCCCCTCCACTGCAACTTCACTCATGTATGTCGCGCTGGTGCCATATTCTCCGCCAACTGACAGCCCCTGAAAAAGTCGTGCCAGCAGGAGCAATGCCGGTGCCCAGGTGCCAATAGCCGCATAGCCAGGCAGACACGCAATAACCAGCGATCCAAAGCACATCATGCATACAGAGATTAGCATAGAGTTCTTACGCCCATGTTTGTCGGCAATATAGCCAAACAACCATCCACCAATGGGCCGCATCAGAAAGCCAGCGGCGAAGATACCGGCTGTCTGCAAGAGCTGGGTGGTCGGGTTTCCTGACGGGAAGAAGATATGCGCAAAGTAGAGTGAGCAAAATGAATAAACGTAAAAGTCGAACCACTCCACCAGGTTTCCTGAGGATGCCCCAACAATCGCCCATACTCGCTTGCGGGTATCACTGTCCGCCAGGCTTGTTTTGTCGGCGGCGCTTGCTTCTGTCATTGTTTTTTCTCCAGTCTTCTGGCCTGAACAGGCCTGATAAACGCAGAACAACAGATTGCGCCGGACATAAGAGTAAAGAAAGTGTTAATTAATTGTATAAATGTATTTTGTGATGCTGCCCGGAAAACCACGGGTAGCCACTTGTGGTTTACGAATTCACTCTGAAGGAATTTAAGACACAGGATATTCAGGGTATACGCCAGGTCAGGTGCTGCTATTGGCTCTGTAGAGATACTTTGGGTTTCTGAATGAACATAAGCCGGACTGGAGGAAGCAGGAATCGTACACACGCTCAGCTTTTACTCATCGCAATGGGGTGTAGAGACTGTGTGTTATACGCACTGGCTACCTGGCTGACCAGTAAGGGAACACGTTTAATGTCAAATTCACTAACCCGCCCAGGGCCAATAAAGCGGTTATGACGTACATGATTGATTCCCAACGCCAGAGGTTATTACTCGAGGCTGCGCAGGTATGCGACGGTATTTACCGCCAGAGGGCAGATCAGACGCGACTACACGGTTGTCGGGACAGGCGCAGACGCTGTTCTGGTATCCCTGTCGTTATTCCCGGTTTGTCCG
>CBIFVZ010000014.1:0-51878 GCA_966185765.1 uncultured Enterobacteriaceae bacterium
ATTATATACATTCCCACGATTGCGTTCGCCAAAAATAACTGTCGGACGTATAATAGTTAAAGAACGCTCGTCTGGAGCCTGGCTGTGCCATTCACGTAGCACTTCTTCAGCCTGCCACTTGCTTTTGCCATAATGGTTAAACGGATCGACAGGATGAGACTCATCAGGGTTCTGCTTATTCAAACCATAAACGGCAACAGAACTGGTAAAGATAATGTTTTTGACACCATTTTTGTCCATGGCTTCTAAAACATTTCGAGCTCCCTGAACATTGACATCATAGTATAGTGAGGTAGGGCTCACGTCATCACGATGCTCAGCAGCCAATAATACAACGGTGGTTTGACCATCAAACGCGGCATCAAGATCGCTTTGATTACGCACGTCACCCAACACTGTCATTTCTGGATAAAAATGGCTTTGTTGTTTGTCAAAGTTCTTGATATCAAATTCTGACTGTGAAATCTCGACGAGGCGTGTACCCACAAACCCTGAAGCGCCGACAAAAATGACTTTCTCTTTCATAAATCACTCGTTGTATTGTATCCGTTTTACCAGGCATAGATAGAATGCAAATATTACTCATGCTAACGCATGAACACATTCATAGCCATAGCATCCAATTTGTTGTTGATTATAAACCTTTATACAACGATATCTACACCAATTAAGACTCGGAAAACCTTATTTAACACTCCTGAAGATGATTACCTAAGCATAACATGGGTATTACTGCTGCTGCCTAACAGGAAAGTTCAGTTCATGAGCGTTCACCACCTCATGGTCGATATAATCCACATCCACTGAACTTTGCCCGTATTCATTGACTGCATTGATATTTCCCATCGACAACAGTGTGTCTTTTTTCGCCATAAAATGGCCACGAACATCGTTACGCAGGTCAAAATTAAGCTTCAGCGCAGGCCCACGCGCAGCGGTCTGCATCACGTCAACGTTACGCAAGAACAGATGCTGCGGCCTGTTGTGCACCTCCAGGCTGGCGTGCAACAGCCGTATGTTCGTGAGTGCGACGAACGACGCTGGGTTGCCGGCTGATATTTGAAGCCCACGGACTTTGTAAGGTAAGCTTCTATTATCCAGAGTGACTTGATTAATTCTGAAGTTTTGCGGTATGGACAGATATTTCCCTCTTACTGTCCCATAGCCAATCAGCATTCCAGCACTGTTTGTCATATTAACGTTATCTATTACGAAATTATCACAACCATAAATTGCAACCGTTGCGTTATCAATTCCCGCATTCCTGCTAAATTCTGGCGTAATATTGTGCGCTGAAATATTACGAATAATAAAATGCTTACCATTTTCGACGTGAACCAACTGTCGGCAGTTACGCCCCGTGATGTTAGCCACCACAAAATTCTTCACCGTCTGCTTTTCAGGGTAGCGGTTGTCGTAAGTGCTACCGGCGAGGCCGATACCGATGCCCCAGTTGATTTTGCTGTTGGTGCAGTTGATATCTTCAATCACATGGTCTGAGATGAGAATGTCTTTATCGTTGATTGCCACGTTCCACTCAATGGCATCGCCCTGCAGGCGGCTAAAATGGCTATTGGTAATACGCACGCCCTCGAGTTGATTATGAAACCCCTGGCGCAGGATGGCGTAATTCGCGTCGTGGGCGCTAATATTATCAATCAGCAAATTGCGCATAACACGTTTTTGCTTACCGCCGATATAGATAAGCGTGACCGGGACTCTGCCGCTGATATCAAGATTACGGATTTCACAGTCAGAACCACGAACATCGAGGGTCATATTATTCATGCGCCCGCCGCTGCTTCCTAACACTTTACAGCCATCCTGTAAGACAAAACGCCCTCGTCCGTTTCCTTTGATACCACCACTTACTTTAAGCGTTTTACCAGCGGGGATGAAAATGCCGGTATTTACCTTATCGACCACTAATCCGGCAGGCACTTCCACGATATCGGCCTCATCAAAAGCCTGTCTGAATGCTGCTATCCAGTCCCCCTGATAACAGGTTTTAATACTCACCTCCTTGCGCTGTCCTGCCGCACGAGCAACAGGCGTATTCAGTAACGGCAGAGCCGCCAGCGCTGAGCCAAACCGCAGCAAACCACGGCGAGAGACAGGGAATGTTTTTTTGATATGACGCATAAAACCTCTTCTGGCGCGAGCATGACACCCGCGCTACTTCAGCTTATGGGCACTCAGGCCACCAGCGATTGCAAAAGCCCGGCCAGTTGGCGGTAGATATGCTGCTGATTAAACTGCCTTTCGACCTTATCACGGGCGCACTGGAGCATAGTGGCAAGCTCGCCCGGCCCTACTGTTGTGAAGCGCTGTAACCGTGATGCAAGCGCCTGCGCGTCATACTCCGGCACTAACCAGCCTTCCCGGTCAGCGTCAATTAATTCGGGTATCCCGCTGTGCACGGTAGACACCACGGGGATACCCACTGCCATTGCCTCCATTAAGGCAACAGGAATACCTTCCATATCACCGTCGACACCGGTTACCGAGGGTAACAAAAACAAATCAGCCTCATCCAACATTGCCTTGACCTCATGGCTGGGCTTAAAGCCCGGCATGTCCACCTCATCTTCCAGCTGAAACTGTTCAATCATGGTACGCAGGCGTCGTTCCCACGGCCCAATACCCAGAATGTGATAGTGAAAGCGCACGCCGCGCGCCTTCAGCAATCGGCAGGCCTCAATCGCCACGTGCAGCCCTTTTTTCTCGGTCAGACGGGCGACCGAAATCATGTTCAGCGTCTCACCTGCTTTTTTTGGGCGACGCATGGCGAACTTATCCATATCTACCCCCATCCGCGACACCGCAATTTTCTCCGGCGGGCAGCCCATCTGTTGCAAACGGCTGGCCCACAATTCACTAACTGGCAGCATTAAATCGCCGCGATTAAATAATTTGCGGTATTCGGGGGTGTAGCGCGCAAGCGCATCGCGGTGCGACACATCAATGCCGTGAAATACGGTGGCAATTTTACCGCGCAGCAGCCCCAGCTCGCGCAATTTCGCCGCACTTACGCCAGCCGGGCCAAAGTGGGCAATAAACACATCCGCGCAAAACGGCTTTGCGTGCTGAGCGCAGATAGCGGAAAGAATCAGGTTACGTGCCTCATCGCCGTAGCGTAGCGAGTTCAGGGCGCGCCAGGTGCGGGCGCGCGTTAGCCCACCGAGCGTTGCCACGGCCCTGGAACGCAGTTTGGCTACGCGCGGTTCTGGCTCGTCAAGAAGCCAGGTGGTTTTCTGCGCCAGGTTGTACTGCTCAAACGCACGATGGGTGTTGTGTAAATCACCCTTATGCAATGCGACGATTTCCACTTCGTAGCCCATGTCGATAAACGCGACTATCTGGTTAAGCACAAAGGTTTCGGAAGCAAGCGGAAACTTCAACAGGAAAAAACCAACCTTCATTTTCCCTCCCGGATGCGAGCCAGTACCGAACTGACCATCTGGTAACCGTTTTCTCGTTCCTGCTCCACCGCCAGCGCCAGCTTTTCGCGAATCTGCGGCAACGCGCCAAGAATGTCAGCAACCCTTCCCTGCAGAGCACCATCAAGAAGATGGCGAATATCCACGGCCATTTCCGGCATGCCAAGCTGGCGCATAATGCCCGCTGATTTATGTTCATAATTGAGCGCGACGGCAGGCGTACCAAAGTTCATTGAAATAATCGCCGAATGCAGGCGGGTGCCCACGGTCAATACGCATGCCCCGAGGATTTTGCCCATCTCAAGGTCATTGAGTTCATCCATAACGACATGGAAGCGCTCCGGGCGCTCAATCAACTTCGCCACACGCAACGCTACCATGCGGTCATCTTTGTTATAACTGTCGATGCCCGTACAGGTCGAGAGCGCCAGCACTTGGTAGCCCTGGTCAATAATGCGGTTGACCACGGCGGCAAAAGCCTTTTCATACGCCTGCTGCGTTGTGCCGAGTCTGCGATCAAACGGTGCCAGTTCACGTAGCGTGATAGCCACGGTTTTTTCACTTGTGGCAACCGACAGCCAGTGCTGCACCGCAAAACTTGCGACAAAGTCCTCATCACGATGTGCCACCAGCCAGGCGGTATCCACACCGTGCTCCACCTTGCGGGTCTCAATGCCGCTGACCTTCATTAACTCAAGACTCACCGACTCACGTAAAATCAGCGCCTCGCAGCGTCCAAACACATAGTTTGCCAGTTGATTAAACTGCGGCGCCTGAAATGGCCCCACGCTGTGGCCAACCATATACACCGGTTTTGCGGCCATAAAGCTACACAGCGCATGTTCAAACTGCGGTGCGCCATAAAGGTCGACAAAAAACGAGCCGCCGACCTGGATAACGGCATCATACTGTTGCAACTGCTGTGCAAAATCGCTGAACCCCTGGGGCAGCGATACATTACGCAGGCGACCGTTGTCGCTCACCTTAGCCAGCAGCGCCTGGTGCATATAGCGCCGACGCAGCACTTTTTTTACCCGACCGACTACACCCGCTGCGCCATTGAGACGTTGCATCTGGTTATAAAGCGGGTCACCCAGCACCTCGCGCCCAAGCAGCCAGGCAGAACTCACCGGATAGCGGCTCATGACATCAATATCAGCCTGCGGCTCCAGCACGGCGATGGCATCAATCAGGCCGCGCAAAATGGCACTGTCACCGCGGTTACCGCAGGTATGGTTGCCAAGAATCAGTACTTTCATAGTGTCCTCTGAACAGGGCGTTGCGACGGGCATTCAGCCCGCTCTCAGTAATGTTTTCAGGCGGTCGTTGCGGCAAAACTGGCGTTTAAGCTCCACCACCAGTGGGTTACGCGAGGCTATCAACGCCAGGGCAAACGCCAGCGCACCCGCACCCATCTGCAATACCAGTAGCGGGGCGAGCGCCATCTGGCCGTTGAGCATAAAGCCCAGGCCATAGCTCACCACAAGCGTCGGAACAGAAAGGTAAAAAGGCAGCCAGATACTCAGAATGTATTCACGGTAGCTTGACCCGAGCACCGGTTTTATCATCACGAAGTAGCTCAACACCGTGTTAATCACCTGCACCGTGAGAAAACCGAACGTGACGCCAAGCGCCCCGCCAAGCAGGCCGCCTGCAATAATCGTCGGCATAAACAGGAATAGTTTGAATACGTTGAATTTAAAGCTGATATCCACCCGCGCCTTCGCCATTAACAGCGAGCCGATGGGGTTACCGATAGCACGCAGCAGACCCACCACGCACAAAAGCTGCAAAATCGGCACAATGAAGTCCCATTTCGGGCCAAATACCAGCGGTACGAGGTGATTGGCCACCACCATCAGTCCCAGCAGCGCCGGGAAGTTGATAATGCCGACCAGCGACAACAGCTTGTAGAAATTCACGCGCAGCTTTGCCGTATCGTCCTGGATTTTGGCAAACGCCGGGAACAGCACGCGGGTAATAATGGGATTAAGCTTCATGGGCGGCACCACTGCCACATTCCACGCCAGCTGGTAGCCACCGGCAATGCTGGCGCCAAGAATACGCGCCAGCACCAATGTCGACAGGTTGGTGTTCACATAATTAATCAGACTATCGGCAGTAAGCCAGGCGCCGAAGCGCAGGTTAGCAAGCACATTGCGCGGCGCAAAATGCAAACCAGGGCGATAAATCCGCCGCCCCAGCCAGCCGAACAACACCGTACGCACCAGGCTGTTGACCAGGTAGCCAAGGATAGCAGTCATCGCCAGCGGCCAGAACCAGACGCTGATTACCGTAAACATAAACCCGGCCATCACAGACAGCGTCTCCACTGCACCGATGTTGTTAAACGCCAACTCCTTTTGCAGCAGCGCACGATACTGCTGGCCGTGAGGAATAATCACAAACGCCAGCGACAGCGTTTTTATCAGTGGTTCAAGGTCAGGGTTATGCAACACAGCCGCAATCACACCGCTTAACGCAAACATCGCCACGCACACCAGCATCCCCAGCCCGACGTTAAGCCAGTACAGCGTGGTCAACTCGGCGTGGCTGATTTCCCGGCGCTGGATAATGGAATTGGCAATACCGAAATCAGACAAGGTATCTGCCAGCGCAATTATCACCAGCGCCACGGTCAGCAGGCCAAACTGGTGACTGTCGATAATGCGTGCCAGCCACGTCATCTGTGCCAGGCCCAGGCCAATAATCATTACGGTAGACATCGCGGACCACTTAGCACCGCTGATGGTTTTCTCTCTCAGGCTCATGTGCGTTCTCGTCAGTAGGCCGCTTTGTTAACAAAGCCTTTGAACACCGTCAGGAACACGATGCGGATATCAAACCAGAGGCTCCATTCACGAATGTACTCCAGGTCAAACTCCACCCGTTTTTCCATCTTCTCCAGCGTGTCCGTTTCGCCGCGCCAGCCGTTAATCTGCGCCCAGCCGGTAATGCCGGGTTTGACCTTATGGCGCAGCATGTAGCCTTCGATCAACGCGCGATACTGCTCGTTGTGGGCCACCGCGTGCGGGCGCGGGCCGACAATGGACATCTCCCCCATAAACACGTTGATAAACTGCGGCAGTTCGTCAAGCGAGGTGCGGCGCAGGAAGTTACCGACTTTTGTCACGCGCGGATCGTTTTGTGTAGCCTGGGTTACCACCGCATCATTTTCCATCACGCGCATAGAGCGGAATTTCCAGACCATAATCGGCTTACCATCCATGCCGTAGCGCGTCTGGCGAAAAATAACCGGCCCCGCAGACGTGACTTTTACCGCCAGCGCAATGCAGGCCAGTACCGGTGAAATCAGCAACAGGATCAACGCTGAGAGCACAATGTCTTCAACGCGCTTGAGCACGCGGTTGATGCCACTCAGCGGTGTGTCAAACAGCGGCACAACGGGCACGCCGTTCACCTCGTCGGTGCGTGAATGCAGAATATTGAACGTAAATACATCCGGGATGAGCATCACCGAGCAGGTGGTGTCACTTAAATCGCGCACCAGTTTTTTGATCTGCACTTCGTCGCTCATCGCCATCGCGATATAAACGTTGTGGATTTTCCCGGCGCGTGCATCCTCCACCAGTTGTTCGAAGTTACCAGCCCAGAATGCCGGTACGCCGCCTGGCTGCGGGTCGTGATAAATCCCGACCACGTCATAACCCAGCCACGGCTCATTGAGAAAACTCTGCGCCAGCTCCCGCCCCTGAGGGAGCGTTCCGGCAATCGCCACGCGCCGCGTGTTATAGCCGTGATTACGCAACCAGCCTGCACCAATACGAATGCACGAGCGGCAGATAACCAGTCCAACGCTTGAGAGCAGATACCAGCTCACCCAGGTCGCAAATGAGATTTCAACATAGCCGCTAAAGGTCAACAGCCCGGCGCTGAACACCAGCGCCAGCGTCCAGTTCTGTAACAGCAGCAACAGTTCGGTGGAGATCTTCACTCCGCGCCAGGAGCGATAGAAGTCGGTTATTCCGCCAGCCATCTGGAAGACCACCAGCGTGACCAACGCCATCAGCAAATGGGTATAGAAGAACGGCAGTGCGATTACCCTGCAAATGACCCACAGTCCGACAAACATAATGGATATGTCAGAAAAACGTTGCACCATAGAGATTAACGATGCATTCGTTTTCGCTCGCTCACGCTTTTTTAAGTTTGTCATCGTCGTTCCTGTCAGGCGCCCGCAGGCGCGTTTATCACGGCACGATGACCAGGGCCGACAGCGTCGGCCCTGGTCTGCCGTCACTGATTGAGCAGCGCCATAATTTCCCGTGTACGCACCGCCATCAGTTCGCGGTCTCCACGGGACTCGACATTCAGGCGCACCACCGGCTCCGTGTTAGAGCTGCGCAAATTGAAGCGCCAGTCAGCAAATGCCATGCTCAGCCCGTCAGTGGCGTCTACAACCCCGGCTTTATCGGTAAAGTGCGCCTTCACCCGAGCAATGGCGCAAGCCGGGTCTGCCAGCGTGCTGTTGATTTCGCCGCTTGCCGGAAACGCCGCGATGCGCTCACGCACCATGTCACTGAGCCGCAGCCCCTTCACGCACACGAGTTCCGCCACCAGCAGCCACGGGATCATGCCGCTGTCACAGTACGCAAAGTCGCGGAAATAGTGATGTGCACTCATCTCACCGCCGTATACCGCGTCTTCTTCACGCATGCGCTCTTTGATAAACGCATGCCCGGTTTTTGACATCACCGGTGTGCCACCCGCACGCGTTACCACGTCTTCGGTGTTCCAGCACAGGCGCGGGTCGTGGATGATGCGCGAGCCGGGTTGTTTTTCGAGAAACGCCTGGGCTAACAGGCCAACGATGTAATAGCCCTCGATAAACTCGCCGTTCTCATCAAACAAAAAGCAGCGGTCAAAGTCGCCATCAAAGGCAATCCCCATATCAGCGCCGTGTTCGATAACGGCATTTCGGGTATCGGCACGGCAGTCCGGTAACAGCGGATTGGGGATGCCGTTGGGGAAATTGCCGTCTGGTGTGTTATGTACCTTCACAAAGCTCAGCGGCAGGCCGAGCGCCTGGCAGCGGGCCTCTATGGCATCAACCACCGGGCCAGCCGCGCCATTACCGGAATTAATCACCAGCTTTAGCGGGGTAAAATTGGCGGTGTTGACGTAGGAGAACAGGTGTTCGAGATAAGCATCACGAATAGTCACTTGCTGGTAGCTGCCGCGCTCACGGTCATTAACCGGCGGGAAATCGTTAGCCTCGGCCAGGCGTTGCACCTCGCGCAGCCCCGTGTCACCGCTTATCGGGCGAGCATTCTTGCGAACCAGCTTCATGCCGTTGTAGTCCATCGGGTTGTGGCTGGCCGTTACCTCAATACCGCCATCCACGCCCAGATGCCAGGTCGCAAAATAGACCTCCTCGGTGCCGCAAAGACCAATATCTAGTACGTTGACTCCCGCATCACGCAGCCCGTCTGCCAGTGCGCGTTTCAACGTCTCACTGGTCAGGCGCACGTCACCACCCACGACCACGGTTTGCGGGCGTAAATATTCACCATAAGCGCGGCCAATACGGCGCGCGATGTCCTCGTTGAGTTCGTCGCCAAGACGGCCGCGAATGTCGTAAGCTTTAAAACAGGTTAATGTTGTCATCGTTATTTCCCCTTCTTCAGGCGACACTCAGCCCTTCCCCCTTTATTGGGAGAATCAGTGGTCAGTAATTCCCGGGTGTTGGATCAGTTGGCGTTCAGGCGTTGCCCTGTGCCATTACGTTGCCTCGGCGCGTCCGTAGCGATCGCGAAATCGCACGATATCGTCCTCTTCCAGATAAGCGCCTGAGCGCACTTCGATGAGTTCCAGCGGAATTTTGCCCGGGTTTTCCAGGCAGTGGGTTGCCCCCAACGGAATGTAGATAGACTGATTTTCGCCAAGCAGCGTCACGTCGTCGTTGACCGTCACTTTTGCCGTGCCTGCTACCACAATCCAGTGTTCAGCCCGGTGATGATGCATCTGTAAAGACAGCCCTTCGCCCGGTTTGACGGTAATGCGCTTGACCTGGTAGCGCTCGCCAGCGTCGATGGAGTCATATTTACCCCACGGGCGGTACACTTCCCGGTGCACATGGTGTTCATGGCGGCCGTCTGCCTTAATCTGCTCGACCACTTTCTTTACCTCCTGCACGCGGTTTTTGTCGGCGATCAGTACCGCGTCCTTCGTCTGCACCACCACGAGATCTTTTACCCCTACGGTCGTGACCAGCCCTGATTCTGCCCATACATAGCTGTTAGCGCAGTCGTGACTGATGACGTCGCCGTGATGGACGTTTCCCTCGGCGCTACGGTTACTGATATCCCATAGCGATGACCAGGAACCTACATCGCTCCAGCCTGCATCCATCGGTACGACCACCGCATCGGCCGTTTTTTCCATCACCGCGTAGTCGATGGATTCCTCCGGACAGGCGAGAAACGCAGTTTCATCCACACGCACAAAATCGAGATCCGGGTCCACTGCACTCATGGCCTGCTCACAGGCGTTGTAAATATCCGGGCGGAATTTCTGTAGTTCATCAAGATAGCGCCCGGCACGGAACAGGAACATGCCGCTGTTCCAGTAGTATTCACCGCTTGCGACATAACCCTGCGCGGTTTCCAGATTGGGTTTCTCAACAAACTGCGCCACGTTAAATGCCACGGCATCAACCTCGGGTGCGCACAGGTCGCCACGGCGGATATAGCCATAGCCGGTTTCCGGCAGGTCCGGCACAATCCCGAACGTCACCAGCTTACCGTCATCGGCAAACGGCATGGCATCACGCACTGCGCGGCGAAACGCCTCTTCATTTTGAATCACGTGGTCGGCGGCCAGCACCAGCATCAGCGGGTCGCCCTGCGGGCAGTTACGCTTTGCCGCCAGCGCCGCCAGCGCAATCGCCGGTGCGGTGTTACGTCCGGCTGGCTCCAGAATGATGTTTTTAATGAGCTTATTGAGCGCACGCAGCTGTTCAGCCACGATAAAACGGTGTTGCTCGTTACAAATAACCACCGGGCTTTCGCAGTTAACGCCGTTAAGTCGGCTGATGGTCGCCTGCAACATGGTCAACTCCCCTTTCAGGCAGAGGAATTGCTTGGGATACAGCACCCTGGACAGCGGCCAGAGGCGGCTACCGGAGCCACCGGCCATAATCACCGGAAACAGTTGTGACTGACTCATGGTTATCCCCGAATATCAGCGATAAATTGACGTAATACGCTCTCTTTTTCGAGCGTGCGTTCGGCATATTCACGTGCCAGCGTGTTTTCTTGAGGCATGGACAGGCACTGCTCAATCCCGGCGGCCAGCGCATCCACCGCCTCTGGCTCCACGCACACCGCAATACCAGGATGCGCCTGACACAGCTGGCCCAGTTCGGTGTCGCGGTCAGCCGTAATGACCGCATTACCGCCCACCGCCAGTATGTTGGTGAGTTTTGAGGGCAACACCGCATCGGCGGCACCACGCCGCTGTACAACAAGATGGCAGTCACCCATTTTCAGTAGCGCTGGCAGGTCTTCATACGGCTGAAGTGGCAAAAAGGTGACGTTACTCAGCCCAAGCCCTACCGCCATGTCTTGCAGTCGCGCCCGCCCACCGCCCTGGCCGACAATCACAAATTGCCAGGGGCGGTCGCTAAAGCGCTGCGCTACCGTAATCACGTTCTCCAGCCCCTGTTTTTCACCGATGTTGCCGGAATAAAGTATGATGCTGCGCTCAGGCGGCAGGCCCAGACGTACTCGTAACGCCTCAGCCTGCTGCGTGCTCACCTCACGAAAGCGCGCCACTTCCGACCAGTTCGGAAAGAAAATCACTTTTTGCGCCGCCACACCTTTATCGGTTGCGCGCTTCATCATAGAGCGCGAAATGGTGGAAACGTGGTCAACGTTATGCAGGCCGCTGCGCTCGAACGCGCTCGCCAGCCGTGCCACCTTGCCGCCCTTTCCTTTTCCGGCCATACCGAGGCCCAGCATCGCATCGACTTCGTAGTCCTGAATGTGCAGCACAGTGCGTGCACCGCTAAGCTTTGCCAGTAGCCGCATCCCCGGCGTACAAAACAGCGTCGGCACCACGCCAATAATCCGGTCCGGCTTCCAGCGGCGCTGTGCCATCAGCGGGAAGAAAGAACTCAGGGCAAAGCTGCCAAGATGAATCAGACGCTTAAGCGTCGACGGCTGCTTCGGCACATACATCGGGCAGCGCCAGACCGTGGCTGCCCCCTGTTCTTTGGCATACTTCCAGCTGGAGTAATTGCCCTGTACCTGCCACTGCGGGTAGTACGGCGGCGCGGTAATCACCCGTACGTCATGCCCTTGTTCGGCCATCCAGGCCACCATTTCGCCGGTGTACTTGCCAATACCGGTCAGCTCCGGCGAATAGTTAATGCCGTACACCAGAATCTTCATAGCCTTGGCACCTCGCCAGTCCGTTCTTCGAGAAAATAGGCGCGGCTGTTGTCGTGCACGTCGTCACTCGCACAGAGCACAGAGGGTAACTGCCAGCGGTATTCGCTGTGCTGCTCGTCTGGCAATCTCAACGCTTGCTCCTCTACCCTGAGGCGAAACCCCAGCACCACGTAATGGGTGCTGAAGTCGGCGCCTGAGAAGTTATCGTCGTAGAAGTGCTGCCAGACGCCGTGAAACTGCCCTTGCGCCATCGCAAAGCGCTGACCCAGCTCTGCCTGGGTCAGGCGGGCAAAGGCCACCGCCAGCGTTTCGTTTTTCTGTACGCGCCCGCCTGGCACAAACCAGTAGCCCTGTGCCGGGCGGTTATTGCGCCGCCCGAGCAGGATTTCACCACGCTCGTTCTCAACAATCAGGTCGATTGAAACCAGCGGTGTGGCACGCACGACGGTCGTAAAATCAGGCTCGCTCAGGAACATGCTTTACCCCCGAAAACGCTGCTGGTTTTCAAGGAACCACTGGTAGGTGCTGGCCAGCCCCTGCTCGAGCGCGATTTCGTGATACCAGCCCAGGCTATGCAGCCGGGTGACGTCCAGCAGCTTACGCGGCGTGCCGTCCGGTTTGGTGGCATCAAACACCACGCGCCCACGGTAGCCCACCACCTGGGCCATAGTCTGCGCCAGTTCACGAATGGTGCAGTCCACACCGGTGCCAACATTAATATGCGAGAGCATCGGCTCGGTGTTTTCCTGCCACACATCCTGATCCAGCTCCATAACGTGAATACTGGCTGCTGCCATATCATCCACATGCAAAAACTCCCGCATTGGGGTTCCACTGCCCCACACCACAACATCTGGCGCATTTTGTGAGACCGCCTCATGGAAGCGGCGCATCAGTGCCGGGATCACGTGAGAGTTGCTGGGGTGGAAGTTATCGTTTGGACCGTAAAGGTTAGTCGGCATCACCGAGCGATAATCACGTCCGTACTGGCGGTTGTAAGATTCACACAGCTTGATGCCGGCAATTTTCGCTACGCCGTACGGTTCATTGGTCGGCTCCAGCGCCCCCTGAAGCAGTTCACTTTCTTTTATTGGCTGCGCGGCAAGTTTTGGGTAAATGCATGATGAGCCCAGGAACAGCAGCTTGTTCACATCATGGGTGTGTGCCGCATGCACGATGTTGCACTCCATCACCATGTTCTGGTAAATGAAGTCTGCCGGATAGGTATTGTTGGCGTGAATGCCCCCTACCTTTGCTGCCGCCAGGTAGACCTGGTCCGGTCGGTGTTGGGCAAAAAAGGTGTCGACCGCCGCCGCATCCAGCAGATCCAGCTCATCGCGCGTGCGCAGCAGCAGCTCTACGTCATCGCGCCCTTCAAGCTGGCGCACAATCGCCGAACCGACCATGCCCCGGTGCCCGGCAACAAAAATACGTTGCTTTCTCATCTCAGGACTCCAGCGCAATGGCGACCTCATAACCGTGGGATTTGAGCAGCGAGTGCTTCTTCGCCGCTTCCAGGTCTTTGGCCACCATTTCTGACACCATCTCCTGAAGCGTGATTTCTGGCTTCCAGCCCAGCTTCTCATGCGCTTTGCTCGGATCGCCGAGCAGGGTTTCAACTTCTGCCGGGCGGAAGTAGCGCGGGTCGACGGCCACTATCACATCACCGGCTTTCACGCCCGGTGCGTCGTGGCCGGTAACTGAGACCACAATCCCTTTCTCATCCACGCCCGCGCCTTCAAAACGCAGTTTGATGCCAAGTTGAGCGGCAGCCATTTCCACAAACTGACGCACCGAGTACTGAACGCCGGTTGCAATCACAAAGTCTTCTGGCTTGTCCTGTTGCAGCATCATCCACTGCATTTTTACGTAGTCTTTGGCATGCCCCCAGTCGCGCAGTGAGTCCATATTGCCCAGATACAGGCACTTCTCCAGTCCCTGAGCGATGTTGGCAATGGCGCGGGTAATTTTACGCGTCACAAAGGTTTCGCCACGGCGCGGAGATTCGTGGTTAAACAGAATGCCGTTACAGGCGTACATGCCGTAAGATTCGCGGTAGTTCACGGTTATCCAGTACGCATACAGTTTGGCAACGGCATACGGCGAACGTGGGTAAAACGGCGTGGTTTCTTTCTGCGGGGTTTCCTGCACCAGACCATACAGTTCGGAGGTGGACGCCTGGTAAAAGCGGGTTTTCTTCTCAAGACCCAGGAAGCGGATGGCCTCCAGCAGGCGCAGTGTGCCAATGGCGTCCACATCGGCGGTATATTCCGGCGACTCGAACGATACCGCGACGTGACTCATTGCTCCCAGGTTATAAACCTCATCCGGCTGCACTTCCTGCAGGATGCGCGTCAGGTTGGAGGTATCGGTCAGGTCACCGTAGTGCAGATGAAACTTCGGGTTACTGGTGTGCGGGTCCTGATAAATGTGATCCACGCGCTCGGTGTTGAATGACGAGGCGCGACGCTTAATGCCGTGAACCTCGTAACCTTTTTCCAGCAAAAGCTCTGCCAGATAGGAGCCGTCTTGCCCGGTAACGCCAGTGATGAGAGCCACTTTACTCATGTTGTTTTTCCTCTGATAAGCGCCTGTTGTGCCGGTTCATCTTGCTTGTCATGGTGAATCCGGGCCGCGTGAACAGCCCGCCTGCAAGCGGATCATCTCCGGCGCAGCAGCCTTCAAGTCGGATACACGACCTGAACCTCAGGTCTTGCACCGTTTAGTTATGTGCTCTTCGCTGACGCGAGAACAAACATCACAAAGCCGCTGGCCTTGCCTGTGGCCCCGCAGGGCCGCCCTTCAGGGAAGGGGAATCGTTACGCCACCGGTGCCTGATTGCAGCGTCGGCGCACGACTTTTGCCGGGTTACCACGGCAGATGCTGTCTGGCGGCAGTGAGCTGAAAACACTGCTGCGCGCACCGACTACCGTGGCGTCACCCACCGTGACACCGGGTGCCACAAAGACATCCGTTGCCAGCCAGCATTTCTCACCAATCACAATGGGCGTGGCGTTAATATCAAAATGCGCGCTCATATAATCGTGGCTGCCGGTGCATAAATAACACTTCTGCGAAATTACCGCGTTGGCACCAATAAAAATGGTGCCGAGGGTATACAACACGGCGTCATCGCCCACCCAGGCATAATCGCCAACGGTTAATTTCCACGGATAAGTAATTTTTACCGACGGGCGAATAACCACGTTTTTCCCAATACGCGCACCGAACAGCCGTAATAAAAAAGCACGCCAGCGGTAGGCTATTTGCGGCGACCAGGAAAATAAGGTTGCCTGTACCGCCCACCACAGTTGAACTTTAATAGCATTCCCGCCCCGAAAGCCTTTCGGCACCGAGAATCCACGTAAATCCTGCATAATAATTCCTTATTACGGACTCAGGTCTTATTATATAAAGACCTGGTTTTACCGGTGGTGCGTAACCTGAGTTGATAAGACAGCTCGGCAATAAATCCCGGCATACGTAATATTCGCCGCTGCACTCTTTTGGCATCACGGCACAGCTCTTCATTATTGGTCGTGGAAATACCACCCATTGAGAACTCAGACACCAGCCCTTTAATTCGCTTAAACGGATAGCCGACTTTATACATTCGGGCTGCCAGCGCGTAATCCGAGGACACTTTATATTGCAGATCGTATGGGTATTTTCTCAATCCCACCATCGGGAAAAAGATAGCCTGATGGCTTGCGGGTAAACTGTGGTAAATATACCACCCTTTTTTTGCGCTGCGGCGCACTTTATGCCCCTCGCCAAAATCCAGCAGCGCGTCACCAATCACCATCGCATTATCTTTTTTATAGTTTGCCAGTGCGCGAACCACGTTAACCACATCCGGATGAAAGACGTCGCCGGAATTCAGGAAAATCGCATAGCGACCGTTTGCCATGTTAATGCCTTTATTCATGGCATCATAAATACCGTGGTCTTTTTCACTGACATAGCGCAAACGGTATTGTCCATTGAGTCCGGCCAGCCACTGCGCGGTGCCGTCGGGCGAGCCGCCGTCCACCACAATCCATTCGAATTCAATCTCCTGCGCCCGTGCCAGGTGAGCCAGAGACTGCCAGGTTTTCATTACGCCGTCGCGGTTATTCCACGCAACGGTTATCACGCTTAACAGAATCATATCTGACCTCATAGCGAATCCGTTATATTCAGCGCCTTGCGGAAAATAAACGGACAAACGATTAAAAACGCATACTCCGGGCTAAATATCGAACCGGTAAAAAACAGCGATATCGGCGTAAACAGCCATAACTGCACGCGAAAATTTTGGTTATTACCAAATGCACCCTTTGTCATTTTTATCACCCGCCACATATACCAGGCAGTGAGAATAATCGCAAACCATGAAAAATAAATAATCAGCAGATATAAACCATTGTCTATTGTTTTTCCGACATCCGCACCGTTAAAGATTCCGAATGATGCCACATATTCGTAAAGCGAACCAAAGCGCACCACGCCATCAATATGCGTTAAAGAATAACCCACCATCACCAGCGGCCCGATAATACGGTAATAGGATGACGACCCTTCAGTACCCAGGTCACCCAACCGCTCAGCAATATACGGAAAGCCAATGGCCACACCCACGACGAACACGCCCAGCGAGATAATCGCCAGCGGCAGCTTTTTCTTAATCGCGTCTTTATTCAGATACTGAAATGCCCACTCCAGCAAATAAAATAAGATAAAGGTCATTACCCCTGAAAACGAGCCGGATAAAACAATCCCTGCCAGAATCATAGCATCTGTTTTGGGGGTTTTGATACCGAACTGCTTAATGCAAAGCCAAATTGAGATTAATGCCAGAGCAAAAAATGCCGGTTCAAAATAAAGTGCCGTGGTGCGCTTACCGCCAAACTTAATAAAGTTCAGGACATAGCTGTTGCTGTATATCAGATAACTGGAAATTTTCTCCATCAGGCTACTGCCACCCGTGAGAATAATCTCAGCCATTTCCACCGCCGCCAGCATCACCACCAGCGCAACCACCACATAAAAAAAGCGCAGCAGTTTTTTATGGTTACGTCGGGAGATGGTTTTAAAGCGAATACTCCAGACCATACCGATAATAATCACGATATACACAAACAGCATGGTCGAGGTCACGTACTTACTGGCATCTAACGACTGACCAAAAAGGTAGTTAAAGAGCGTCAACCCAGCCCCGATGCCCAGCGCGATCATCAGTTTTTTAACGCTGATACGCGCCATAAACAGCAGCAGTATCAGCGGCAGGAAGGTGACGACGGTGACCGGAAAGCTCTCGCCAAGGGAAATGATTTTGACGTTAACCAGCAAATAGATAAGCGGCAGTAGCAAATAACTACAGACCCTGATAGAACCTGACATATTCCTCCAGCATCTGTTTTCCGCTATAGGCCTCGCGTGACTGGGCTTTAAACGCCGCCAGTTCACATCCAAACACCGCCTGCGCCAGCTGTGTTTTTGAAAGCCCCACCAGCTGCAACGCCTCGGCCTCATCCACAGTACGCCCGCTAATTTTTGCCAGCACTTCACGTGCGGCGTCGCTGTGAGTTGCTATCACCGGCACACCAATCGACAGCGCTTCGCACAAAATCAGCGGGTAGTTGTCCACTCGCGAGCTAAACACCAGCGAATCCATCTGGTTAAGCTCACCCATCAAACGGTGTTTATCGGCCATAAAACCGTGGTTAACGACGTTCGGGCCGCTAAACGGCGAGTGTTTGCCAAAGGTGTGCACTTCAACGCGCTTACCCAGCGCAATAATATCCTGTACCAGCTTCTGATTCGTTTTGCCGTCGTAGCGCAGGTCATGCGCCACCACCGCCACTTTCGCCACTTTCGCCACGCCCGTGGCGGGCATTACGGTTGAGATGTCCGCCAGAATGGCCTCGGTGGCAATATCAATACCGTTATTAATCACCCGGCACTGTCCGGCGCCATACAGACTGTTAAACGCCCCGGCAACGTGATGGCTTGGCGAAATAAACCGGCACCCCAACGCCAGCATGTCGCGAAAAAGCTGGCGCTTGTCACCCACCAACCGTGCGGCCCTGTCGATTTTTACCGGCGGATAATTCGTGAGTGTCGGGCAGGCTTTGCAGCCCTGCTGCCAGCCGTCGCAGCCGTCGGTAAAAGCACAGCGTCCGGTAATACTCCAGTGATCGTGTAGCGTCCAGACCATACGCAAATCGGGCTTAACTGCTTTAAGCCGCTGACAAAATGCCACTACCTTACTGAGGTTGAGCCAGTAGCTATGCAGTACGTGAAAGTGCAGTACCAGTGGGCCGTTGGTGCGCATCATTGTGCTGAACAACGAATCCAGACTGCCGAAAGCGTCGCGGTTGAGAAAACGAAACAGCGCAATGTTCGCGACCGATGTCAGGCGTGGCGTGTGCTTCTCCACCGCCGTAATGCTGTTATGACTGGCGCTTTTTTTGCCGCCCTTGCCATAACCATAAATAAAGCGTGAATTGATGCCCGCCTGTAGCGCCCGCTGGTGCAAATCCAACGCCACGCCAGCAGCGCCCCCTTCGGCAAGACGCACATTAAATTGCATAATGTTCATTTGATAACCTTTACCCGCGCCTTTTCGCCCGTCACCAGCGCGTTATCCGGCACGCTGTTGAGCACCACGCTACCCGCGCCGATGGTGACGTTGTTGCCAATGGTGATATCGCCTATCAGCACCACATTAGCGCCCAGTTCGACGCCGTTACCAATAACCGGGCACGCCAGATTGTCCGGACCACGGTTGCCAATGGTCACCCCGTGACGAATCACAAAATCGTCTCCCGCCACGGTGTTTTTATTGATCACCACCGCATAACCGTGATGGATGGTAAAACGCCGCCCGATTGTGGCCGCCGCCTGGATCTCGTAACCAAACAGGCACTCGGTCACAAAGCGATAGCCCAGCAATACCGGTGCGGCCCACAGATTATTGAGCACACATTTCTTGCGCCACACCGAGCAGAAGTGGGCAACGCGGTAAGCCAGCACCATGCAGCACGGGCGCAGGCTCCAGCTGTTGGCACGTAAGTCTTCGAGCATCACTTCCCCCGCAGCCCATCAGCCAGTCGCTTACCGTTACGCAGCGACAGCAGCGTCAATAGCGTGCGTAACGTCATGCGCTTGTTACGTATCTGATACAGCGTGAACAGCTGATATTTCTTGCTGGCACGGTCGAATTTACCTTTGTGCTTGCGGTAAAACTGAAAATAGCCGGAGAATTTTTTAGCCGATTGGGTTATCTGCATTTCACCGTGATTGATGTGCAGAATTTGTGTCGCCTCTTCAATCTTCCACGGCTCGCCGTATTCCGTCACCATACGCAGGAACATGTCGTAATCCTGAGCGGCCATCAGTTTTTCGTCGAACAGGCTCTCTTTAAAGCGCCAGGCGTAAGTAAACACCTGGTTGCCAATAATGTTGCGTTTGAAAAAAAGCTGGCGTGAATAGGGGGATTTGGGATACAGCGGCAGGCTGGCAGGTTGGGTGTATACCTGCCCTTCGCACACGTAGTCATTGGCGTACAAAAACGCGTGCGTAATCAGCTGGCGTTTGTTTCTTAAAAACAACGACAGGCGATCGGGGGTCCATTCGTCATCGTCATCAATCCCGGTAATAAACTCACCCTGCGCGAGTAAAATGGCCTGGTTGCGCACCGCGCAGGCGCCGGCGTTGAAATCATTGCGCGTATAGTGCACACGTGGGTCATTTAGCTCATCAACAAACTGTGCAAGCTGCTGCCAGTCGCGGGAGCAGTCATCCACGATGAACATCTCCCAGTTATCGTAATCCTGACGCAGCACCGACTTAATAGCCCGGATAGCCAGCTGCTGGCGATTCCACGTCGGCATGTAAACAGACACCAAAGGGCGCGAAGTCGTGGTCATTTTCCTTTCCTCAAATAACCATTGCGGAATGAAGGCCGCCGTGAAGGCGACCTGGCCAGTCAGGGTTTTTCAGCTTTATATTCGTACTGGTAGTAGCCGTAATCCTGGTAACCGGTGGCACGGCGAAAGATAGAGTTCAGGATAACGCCACGCGCTGAGATACCATTTTGCTCAAAGCGGTTAAGGCTGGTTTGTACCTCTTTGAGCGTATTCACTGCATAACGCGCCACCATCAGCGTGGTGCCAGCGTGGCGGCCGACAATAGCGGCATCGGTGACAGCCAGAATCGGTGGTGTATCAATCAGCACCATGTCGTAATGTGCGCTCGCCCACTGCACCAGCTCACCAAAGCGCTCGCCCATCAGCAGTTCCGACGGATTAGGCGGCACCTGACCACGCGGCACCAGGTCAAAACATGGAATGGCGGTTTTCTGTACACAACCGGCAATGTCGCCCTGGCCTGCCAGTACGTCTGACAGGCCGTTGTGGTTGGTGGTACCCAGTAGCTCGTGGGTATAACCTTTGCGCATATCGCAATCGATAAGCAGCACACGTTTGTTGGTTTGGCTGATAACTGCCGCCAGGTTGGCACAGACAAAGGTTTTACCAATCGAGGGACTGACGCCGGAGAGCATCAGCACATTGTTGCTGGCCTGCATCATGGCAAAGTGCAGACTGGTGCGCAGACTACGGATGGCCTCAATAGCAAGGTCAGTGGGGTTACCCACCGCCAGCAGCTGGCTTTGCTTGTAGCGCTTATCCCCGCCGCTCACCGTTTTGACCGTATCACGCGCTTTTTGCCAGTCAGACAACGGAATGCTGGCATAGACGCTCATGCCCGCCTCTTCCAGCACCTGCGCACTTTCAATACCGCGGTTGAACAGCGAGCGCAGCAGCACGCCAATAATCGACAACATCAGGCCGAGAATAATACTGCCCAGCACAATGAGCGCTTTTTTCGGTTTAAGCACACCCGGCTGGGTGATAGCCGGGTCGACAATACGTACATCGCCCACGGTACTGGCCTCGGTAATGCGCAGTTCCTGCTGCTTATTCAGAAGCTGCATATACACCTGCTGGCCGGATTCCACATCGCGCGTCAGGCGCACAATTTCCTGCTGGGTCTGCGGCATGTCGCTGATGCGGCTATTAAGACGAGATTTCTCGTCTTCCAGCGCTTTGCGTTTTTCTAACAACGTGCGGTAAGCCGGATGGCGTTTGGTATACAGTTTAGAAATTTCGGCTTCTTTGAAGGTCAGCTCGTTGAGCTGGGCATCAATATTCACCACCGAGTCGAGCACCGATTTGGCCTCGAGCGGCAAGTCCACCGAGTCCTTCTGTTGGCGGTACGCGTTGAGTTTATTCTCTGCCTCGTCCAGCGACGCGCGTACTTCCGGCAGCTGTTTATCAAGGAACTTCAGACTGTGCGATGCCTCAGCCGATTTACGCTCAATATTCTGCGCCTGATAGTTGCGGGTAATCGCGTTGAGAATGTCACGAATCTGATCCCGGTCCTCGCCGGTAAAGGCCAGCAACAGTACACCGGTATCTTTGCCGCTTTCGGTTACTGTCAGGTTGCTTTGCAGAAATTTGATCATGCCCAGCGTGGAGAATTTGGTTACGGTAAAACGGCTCCCTTCAGCGGCGTGAATCGCCGATACCATGATGGACAGGCCGCCCTGAGTCAGCATCTTGCCCACTTCACCGCGCGCGCTAAAACCGGCATCACTTTCCAGCGTATAATGCTGCGGGTCGATAACGCTGAGCGTGAAGGTGTCTTTCGCCATCCTTTTTGCCAGATTGAAGGTGGTCACTTTCACCGTATCGTTCTGGCGGCCCATCAGGCGGTCCCAGCCTGCGCCAAAAATTGGAAAGGTGTTTTTTTCAACACCAATATCCAGGTCCAGGTCGTCAACGGTTTTACCCAGCACCAGACGCGACTGAATCAGCTGCATCTCCGCCTGCGAGGCTGGCGGCTTATTGCTGAGCGCACTATTGAGGTCCTGCACCAGCGCACTGCTGGTGTCCTGCTCTATCTGAACTAACGCATCGGCGCTGTAAATCGGCGTGGCAAACGTCACATAAACGATAGCCACGGCGGCAAACACAGCGGTAATCCCGAGCACCCACCAACGGGCCTCAATGACCGTACCGAGCAGGCGGCCAATATCGATTTCATCATTGCCCTCAGTCGAGGCGGCTGAATGCCTTACATTTTCTGTCATTGTTATCCCTGCTGAGCTGTCAGTGCGTGCGCCCATGAGCGGGCAGAATGGTCAAGAAGGGCAAACACGGCTTCAAATGCCTCGCGGCTTTTGCGATACGGGTCGGGAATTTCCCGCTCGTCGTTCCAGTGGCCAAACAGCATGACCTTGCCGCGCATTTCCGGCGCGATATCGCAAAGGGCATGGATATGCCGTTTTTCCATCGTGAGGATCAGGTCGTAATGGCGACACAGGCTGGCGGTTATCTGGCGGGCGCAGTGGCCTGCCAGCGACAACCCGTGCTCCTGCGCGACCTCAACGGCGCGCGCATCGGCGCCCTTGCCCACCAGCGCCCCCAATCCGGCAGACTCCACCGTCAACTCCGGCTGATACTGGCGCAACAAGCGCTCCGCCGTTGGGGAACGACAGATGTTCCCCACACAAACCACGAGAATGTTGTTAAACATAAGCGTTACCAGTTGTTGTTGATATCAACGGCCGTGTCGGTCATGTAGCGCACGCCGCTAATGGTTGGCAGCAGCTGGCTGACCAGGCGATTCCAGCGAGCGACTGGTGCGGTAGTGACGTAGACCACATCGTAAGGTTGCAGACGGAACTCAGTTGCCATAACCAGCGAGGTGGCATCTGACATATCCAGCTGATAGACGTTGGCAATTTTGCCGTTACGGTCGCCTTTTATTGGGCGCAACACGAAGATGCCGCTGGCGTTAGAGGTCGTCATATCAATGCCTTCAGCCTGGCCCAACGCCTCGGTAAGCGTCATACCACTGAAGTCCATTTTGAGCGTGCTCTGTTTTTTCACTTCGCCCATTACGAACACTTTGAGGTCGTCATTGCGCGGCACAAACAGGATATCGCCAGGATACAGCAGACGGTTCTGGCTCAGATCGCCGTTTTGCATTAACGCCTGAAGCGAGATGCGCTCCTCACGACCGTTGTGCGTCAGCACCACGTTGCGCCAGTCGGCATTATCGGTAAGCCCGCCTGCGGCGTTAATGGCATCCAGTACCGTGAGCGGTACGTTAGTAATGGCCTGCTGGCCTGATTTCTCCACCTGGCCCGAGACATAGGCTTTCTGTGAACGGAAAGCGGCGATATTGACGTCTACCTGCGGGTCGGCAATGTAGCTTGCCAGCCGGGACGTGATCTCACTGCGGATTTGCGACAGGGTTTTGCCCTGTACGTTAACTCTGCCAATGTAGGGATAGAACACGCTGCCGTCGGCCTGCACCCAGTTACCGGCATCGCTGGAACTGCGATACTGGCCTGCGGGCGTGGTCAACTCCGGGTGATCCCAGACCGTGACGTTAAGTACATCGCCAGGACCAACGCGGTATTCGTAACTGGCAATTTCCTGGTCCAGAGACATATTTGGCTGGGCAACATTTGGGCGTGGGCGCAACTGTTCAACCAACCGTGGCGTCAGTGGATAAACATTTACCATCCGGTTCAGGTCAACGTCTGAATCCTGCTGTTTAATCACATCTTTCCCGAACGTAGACATATTACTGCCGGGAAAAATGGTACAGCCACTCATCAGCGTTACAGACACCAATAAGGGCATCAGTTTTAGATTGGATTTCATCATTGATTATTTATCACTTTGGCAAAGTCATTATCCTGCAATTAAATAAACACCTTGTATTAAGGAGCATAAGAATGCAGACCTCAGCACACGAATATAATGGCACCACTCCTAAAAACCGCTTATTTGTGCATGAGTGATTGACAGAATGCGCAGGGCTAATTATTCAGCTGTAGATACGCTACCGCCCGTGGCTTTACAGCTACCAATTCACTGATATCAGATAAGTTATCCCAGCCGAACAAACCGCCATCTTCAGGATTATTCTCAGCATCGCGCTATCAATTTTGTTATTGATAAAGCCAGAATGAATAGTGAGGAGAAATAAATCCCAGTCAAAACCTTATTCTCCGCAAGCTGGAAAGATTGTTGCAGCTAACCGATAAGCAGGCAAGGTAGTAAATCCCGGCGTGGTTATTTTTAAGAATAGGATTAGCTGCAAAATTCAATTGCTTTAGGAATTTCTTTAGGTTGACATAATTTACTCACTCGCTTACCCGCAACATAATAATCATGTTATTCAGCGTAATCCTCGATGGAATTAAGAGATTGTCCAATACCCTGTCGAAATGCTGCACTAATTATCCTTAATATCTGTCAGGAATATTATTTACCCTCTGATTCTGGCTGAGCATTTTATTTAGGAAAATCCTCAGGCTCGAATTGCATTTGCCGCCCTCTTACACCGTGCTTAAAATGGGGTAACAGTCTTCCGTCACAAGGTAGCGTTCGCTAATGGAATGGATAGCCGATCCGTCAATCTGGGCCGGACTTGTCACGCTGGTGGTTATTGAGCTGGTGCTTGGCATTGATAATCTGGTGTTTATTGCCATCCTCGCTGAAAAACTGCCCCCCGCTCAACGCGACCGGGCGCGCATCACGGGTCTGCTGCTGGCGATGGTAATGCGCCTGTTACTGCTGGCATCCATCTCCTGGCTGGTCACACTGACCACTCCACTTTTTTCTGTGCGCACGCTGAGCTTCAGCGCCCGCGACCTGATCATGCTGTTCGGGGGGCTGTTTTTGCTGTTTAAGGCAACCGTTGAGCTTAACGAACGGCTGGAGGGCAAAGACCAGGACAACCCAACCCAGCGGCGCGGTGCGCGTTTCTGGGGCGTAGTGGCACAGATTGTGGTGCTGGACGCCATTTTCTCTCTTGACTCAGTCATTACCGCCGTCGGCATGGTGGACCACCTCGGCGTGATGATGGCAGCGGTAATTATCGCCATCAGCCTGATGTTGCTGGCAAGTAAAGCGCTAACGCGCTTTGTGAATAGCCATCCGACCATTGTCATTTTGTGCCTGAGCTTCCTGCTGATGATTGGCTTTAGCCTCATTGCCGACGGTTTTGGCTTCCATATTCCAAAAGGCTATCTCTATGCGGCCATTGGCTTCTCGGTGATGATTGAAGCGCTCAACCAGCTCGCTAACTTTAACCGCCGCCGTTTTTTGTCTGCCAACCAGACGTTACGAAGCCGCACCACCGAAGCGGTCATGCGCTTACTCAGCGGGCGTAAGGAGGAGGCAGAGCTGGATGCCGACACCGCCTCGCTGATAGCCGACCATGATGGCGAAGCCGCGTTGTTTAACCCACAAGAGCGCATGATGATTGAGCGGGTGCTGAACCTTAATCAACGCACGGTAAGCAGCATTATGACCTCACGCCACGATATTGAGCATGTGGATCTCAGCGCGCCAGAAGCACACGTCCGCGAACTGCTGGAGAAAAACCAGCACACGCGCATCGTGGTGACCGGCGGTGACGATAACCTGCTCGGCGTGGTGCACGTTATCGACCTGCTGGCCCAGCAGCTGCGCGGCGATGCGCTGGACCTGCGCGTACTGGTGCGCCAGCCGCTGGTGTTCCCGGAAACGGTCACACTACTGCCCGCGCTGGAGCAGTTTCGCAGCGCCCGCACCCATTTTGCCTTTGTGGTGGATGAGTTCGGTTCGGTGGAAGGCCTGGTGACGCTCAGCGACGTCATGGAAACCATCGCCGGGAACCTGCCTAATGAGGTGGACGAAACCGACGCGCGGCATGATATCGCTAAAAACGATGACGGTAGCTGGACCGTGAACGGGCATATGCCGCTGGAAGATTTAGTGCAGTATGCCCCACTGCCGCTCGACGAGCGACGCGACTACCACACCGTGGCCGGGCTGCTGATGGAGCATCTGCAACATATTCCGGTGGTGGGTGAAGAGGTGAATGTTGCAGGCTGGCGGTTGAGAACGCTGGAGGTGGAAAATCACCGCGTGCAGAAGGTGCTGGTGGTGCCGCCGGAGGATGAAGGTGGGATGCTGGATTATGAGGTGTGAACCCTCTGTGCACCGAAAAACCGGAGCAGCCTGAGCGCTACGCGCAATATCGCTTCCGGCCGACAGCCTCATCAACTGATGGACGCTGATGTTTAAGCAAACGACACAAGGAAGACATTAAGAATGACAGAGCGAATGAAAACAGTAGAAATACTTCAGTATCGGTTAAAGCCAGGTTCCGGGCGCAATTTTCATCTCATCATGGCCACTCACAGCGCCCCACTTCACCGGGCAGCCGGGATAGATATCGTTATTTTTGGTAATTCGCTCACCGACGAGGAGAGTTATTTTTTAATCCGGGCCTTTGATAGTCCCGCTCATTTGCGCTCATCGCTTGCAGCGTTTTACGCAAGCGATGCCTGGCGTAACGGCCCGCGGAACGCGATCATCGCGCAGATTGATAGTAGCTGGGCTTCAGTGTTGCAGTTATCAGACCTCTCAATCGCACAAATTAAAACAGACGCTTTACTTGTTCAGATATAAGAGAAAAATAACAGATTAACTCACGTTTAAATGTCGGCTTTTATTCAAAAAGGCATTTGCTATGTATACGCATAAAATGCCGCTATGAGCGACGTTATTTATTGTCAGTGAACAAAAAAGGCCATCCGGGAGATTTTCCAGTGTAAAAGCCACCTTCATTAGAGGTGGCTTTTATAGTATTCACCCTTTGCGTAATAAGGTAAATGCCGCCTCAATATTCAACGGCTTTCGCGCTCCTGGAGCAGCTGCTGCACATCACGCGCCTTACTGCTGCTGTCTTTATTGCGCTCTGCCCATTCCCTGAGCCGACGTTTCGCTTCATCCTGCAAGTTGTTGCGCAGCACACGGTCAACGTCAAGGTTATAGTTAAGCTGGCTCCAGGGGCCGTAAATGCGCAGTGGGATCGGGGTTTGCTTGAGTCGCTCCACCAGTTCGCCTTTACCTTCCCAACCGCCAATAACGCGCACCGCAAAATTCGCATCGCACTGCTCGTTAACCAGATCCAGCGACCCGTTGCCCGTTAACGCCAGTACCGCAGACTCACCGGCCATTTGCTGGAGCTGTAATTTGCCGTGATTGAGCGTTGCACTGGCGCTAAAGCGCGCCATGACGGTTGCATCGTCATAGTCCTGCTGCGCCTGCACGTCATTATTGTTGCGGGTGACCGCGCGCTGCACCAGCTGCTGGAAATTCATGCCTTCAAGGCGCGAATTTGCCATTTCCACACTGGCCTTGCCCCGCCAGCTACGGCGAAATGCCTGGGCATCAATGCTATCGCCGCTGAACTCACCATTCATCGACAAGCTGCCCGAGACTGCCAGCGGATAGTCAAACGCTTTCAGGATGGAGGCAATCTCGATATTGGAGACCTCAGGCTTAAACACCGCATGTACCGGTGTCCCACTGGCATCGACGCTTCCCGGCAATGAAATACTGCCAGCACCCAGGTCCCCTTTAAGACGCTCAACGCTAAGCTGCCCGTTTTTATTGACCATGCGCGCATCAACATTCGTGAATGCCAGGCCACGCCAGCGCAGGTTGGCAAACTGCAAGGTTGCACTGCCGTCTGAACTGTTAAGCACGCTCCAGGCCGGAAGATCGCCACTACTGGCGATAACGGGGCGCGGCAGCACCGCCGCTTGCGCCGTCTGAGCGTCTCCAGCGTTCTCACCGGCCAGGGGCGCACGCACCAGCAGCGTATCGAGGTTAAGATTATCCGAGGTCAGATCAAGCTGCCATGTCGGCTTGTCGTTGAGTACCACCGACAACCCGCCACGCAGTGAACTCTCATTCGCCTTGAGGTTGAGGTTACTGATGCTAAGACGCTTGTTCAGGTCTTCCCAGCGCGCCTTCAGCGAACCTTCGCCACGAATGCCTTGTTTTGGTAAATCCGCACCCTGTAACTGGTAATCAAGACGTGTAATATCCGCACTGAAGTTCTCACCGCTGTCGTCTGCCTCAAGCACGGCCTCAATCGCCAGAGTCAGGTCTCGCTGATCGCGGTTAACGCGCCCGTTAAGCGACACCTGCGCCTTACGGTGGTCATTTTGGTCCAGCTGGAGCTGGATATTGCGCACGGTAATCTGCTCGTCATCCGCATGCTGGAACACCAGTACGCTGTCTGCCACATTCAGGCTACCGATATCAAACGACCAGTGACGATGCTCGCGGGTTACCGGACCCGATTCACCGGGTGCGACCGGTGCGCCTTCAGGCTTGCGCGCTTCGCTTTGCGGGGTAAGCTGAATCACTGATTTTTTCAGCATCACCTGTTGAACCTGCAGGCGATGGGAAATCAACGGCAGCAAAGCCACATCAAGACGCATATTCTCGGCACTGACCAGCGGTGCACTGGCACCCGGTGCCGTTAACGACATACGTCCGGACAAAATGCTCAGTTGCGGCCAGACGTGCCAGCGCAGCGGTCCTTCCAGCGCCAGCTTATAGCCACTGCGCTGCTCCACCTCCCGCACCATGTAGCTGCGGAAGTCGTTAGGATTAATCAGCAGTACCAGTGCTGAAATACCAGCAACCAGCACCACCAGAAGAATCATTAGCGCAGTTAAAAGTCGTCTCATAGCTCCCTCAGCCCGGCGGCGTCTCAGTCCTTGTCAATACGGCTGGCAACCGCACCTTGCTGATCGCGATACTTCGCATCCTGGCGGCGGTTGTACGGGCGCGCAGCCGGGCCAGACAGCGGCTCAAAGCTGAGTGCGCCAATCATCATGCCCGGGCGCAGGGCCAGGGGCAGTTTGCCGGAATTATAAAACTCCAGCACAATGCGCCCGTGCCAACCCGGATCGATACGGTGTGCGGTCACGTGCACCATCAACCCCAGACGTGCCAGCGAGGAGCGCCCATCCAGCCAGCCCACCAGGTCGTCAGGCAGCGTCACCGACTCATGCGTCACCGCCAGCGCCAGTTCACCAGGATGAAGAAAAAATGCCTCGCCTTCCTTGAGCACAATTTCATCACTCATGACGCGGTCGAGCGCGGCGCTGACTTCATCCTTCGGGCCACTAAGATCGATAAATGCAGCAGTATGGCCACTAAAGGTTCTAAACTCGTTACCAAGCCGCACATCAACAGTCGCACCGTTAATGCGCTCTGTGGGCGGGCGCGGGGTGATGGCTAAACGCCCGGTATCCAGCCAGGCTTCTATATCGCGGTCACACAGACGCATCGCACTTCTCCTTTTGGCTTAACTTGATTCACCTTGCCACAGCGCAGCCGGAATAACCACGCCCTGCGGCTATAAACGCAAACGACGCCGGAATACGGCGTCGAGGACAATCATTCAAAGAACTGGCTTATCTTCGCTTTGAGAATATCAATAGCGATGCGGTTCTTACCCCCGCGCGGCACAATGATATCGGCATACTGCTTTGAGGGGTCAATAAACTGCAGGAACATTGGGCGCACAGTTTTCTGATACTGCGCCATTACCGAGTCCATAGAGCGGCCGCGTTCGTTAACATCACGTTTTATGCGGCGCATCAGGCAGATATCCAGCGGCGTATCCACAAAGATGGAAAAATTCAGTTCCTGGCGCAGGCGTGCGTCAGTCAGCAGCAAAATGCCTTCCAGGATAATTACTTTTTTTGGCTCAACGTGCACCGTCTCGTTGGTGCGGGTGTGTTCAGTGTAGCTGTATACCGGCAGTTCAACGCTTTTACCCTGCTTGAGCATCTGTAAATGCTGAAACAACAGGTTGTGGTCCATCGCGCTTGGGTGGTCGTAGTTGGTCTTAATTCTCTCTTCCATCGAGAGATGACTCTGGTCTTTGTAATAGCAGTCTTCCGGGATGACACCAATGTGTTCATCTCCCACTTGTTCGCGTAATTCACGATACAACGTACTGGCAATGAGGCTTTTCCCTGAAGCTGATGCGCCGGCGATCCCGATGATGACGCACTGATGAGACTTGTCAGTCATAAAATAAACGACCTGAATTTACTGATAATGTAAGGAAGGGCGACGCCGGGGCGCCAGACGCCGCAATTATAGGGACTTCCCGCCACTGATACCAGAAAAACGCGCTACGTTGGCTGCCAGCTGCTGTTGTTCCAGATATGCAAAAGCGCGTAAGAACGCCAGGGCTGCCAGCGGGTACTGTAGTGCCGCGTCTGCGCAACCGTCATGCCGGTAAATCGCTGTTTAACCGCATAATCATCCGGCAAAAAGATATCCGGCGCCTGCCAGCCGCGTAGCGCGTAATAGCTGGCGGTCCAGCGCCCGATGCCTGGCAGACCGATAAGCCATTTCACGCCCTGCTCCACGTCCCGCGGCGGCGCAAGCGGAAATTCGCCCGCCACACACAGTCTCGCAATGGTAATAATCGCCTCCGCGCGCTTAAGCGGCATTCCCAGCGGTTTAAGCCTGTCCGGCGTCAGTTCAGCCAGTTGTGCCGGGCGTGGGAACAACCACCAGCCCGGCGCGCCTGGCAGCGGCGTACCCCACGTTTGCGCCACTTTTGCAGTGAGTTTTGCCGCCATCGCCACACTCACCAGTTGACCCAGTACGGCACGCACGGCCTGCTCAAAGGGGTCCATACAGCCCGGCAGTCGCAAGCCAGGGTAAGCGGTAGCCAGGAGGCCAAGATGGGCCAGCATGTCTGAGGGTTCGGTTGCAAGGTCAAAAAGCCGCACAATACGCGCCAGCACCTCATCCTGCACCGGCAGTAAACCTTCACTAAGTGAAACGCGTATCCGGCTGAGGCTCTCATCCGGTGTCACCGTAAGCCATCCACAATGGCCATCAATGGCAAGCGTGCGCCGGTAGGCTGTCGCGCTTACCTCTTCTACGCCCGCGACGGCACGCGCACCCAGAAAGCCCAGCATCCACCCCCAGTCGTAAGGCGGCTGGTAATTTAATGTCAGCATAGCGAGTCCTCATTGTGTTGCCACTGAGCATAACCGCCTGCGCCGGGTTACGCCTTGCTTTTCAATTCTGTTTGCCGCAGACGGAACATTTCGCTAAAGTCGCCCCCCTTCTTCACCGGCATGGGGATGATGCATGTTTTTAGGTTTCGACTACGGCACAGCGAACTGCTCGCTGGCGGTCATGCGCAACGGCGCACCGCAGATGTTAAAAATGGCTGGCGATTCGCCATTACTGCCGTCAATGATTTGCGCACCCACGCGTGAAGGCATCAGTGAATGGCTGTGGCGTCATCACCAGGTTACGCCCGGCGGTGACGAAGGTCAGACGCTGCTTAAGCGTGCGGTGAATCTGAACCGCGATGAAGACATTACTATCACGCCTGCCAGCGTGCAGTTTGGCCTGGCCGCACTCGCCAGCTATATGGAAGAGCCGGACGAAGTCTGGTTTGTGAAATCCCCCAAGTCGTTTCTTGGCGCAAGTGGCCTCAAGCCACAGCAAATTGCGCTCTTTGAGGACCTGGTGTGCGCGATGATGCTGCATATACGCCAGCAGGCCGAAACGCAGCTCGACGCCCGCGTGGAGCAGGCGGTGATTGGCCGCCCGATAAACTTTCAGGGTCTTGGTGGCGATGACGCCAACGCTCAGGCAGTCGGCATTCTTGAGCGGGCCGCAAACCGGGCCGGATTTACTGACGTAGTGCTTCAGTTTGAACCGGTCGCCGCCGGGCTGGATTTTGAGGCGACGTTAACCGAAGAACAACGGGTGCTGGTGGTGGACATTGGCGGCGGCACCACCGACTGCTCGCTGTTGTTGATGGGGCCACAGTGGAGCACGCGTCGTGACCGCGAGCATAGCCTGCTCGGCCACAGCGGCTGTCGCGTCGGCGGTAACGATCTGGATATTGCCGTGGCGTTCAAACAGCTGATGCCGCTGCTGGGCCTTGGGGGCGAAACGCAAAAAGGTATCGCTCTGCCCGCGCTACCGTGGTGGAACGCGGTGGCTATTAATGATGTGCCGGCGCAGAGCGATTTTTACAGTAGCGCCAACGGTCGTCTGCTGGCAGATTTAGTGCGTGACGCCCGCGAACCAGAAAAGGTGGCACATATGCTTAACGTGTGGCGTCAGCGTCTGAGCTACCGGCTGGTACGCTGCGCCGAAGAAGGCAAAATCGCGCTTTCGGAACATCACAGCACGACGCTGCGCCTGCCGTTTATCGCCGAGGCGCTGGCAACTGACATGAACGGCGATGCGCTGGCAAGCGCGCTGACCCAGCCGCTACAGCGTATTCTTGAACAGGTCACGCTGGCGCTGGAATCAAGCAAGGAAATGCCAGATGTGATTTACCTCACCGGCGGTAGCGCCCGTTCGCCAATTATCCGCCAGGCGCTGGCGGCGTTGCTACCGCAGACACGCATCGCCAGCGGCGATGACTTTGGCTCAGTCACCGCCGGGCTGGCAAGGTGGGCGGAAGTGGTGTTTCAGGATTAACCGCATCACACTGCAATAAAAAAGCGCCTGACGGCGCTTGAGACTGATGCCTTACCGCATCCTGTCACAGACAGGGTGAATGACACCCAATAAAAAATAAGGAAAATCAATTCATTGATTTTCGCCTGCTAACCACAAAGAAGGAAAAACCACGTGTTTCCTTCTTTGTCAGCAATCTAAAGCGCCTGACGGCGCTTTTTTATTGTGTAAATCCGGCTTACCCCGCCTGTGCCTGGTATTGGTCATTTAACGTGCTGACACACCTGAATTGACGCTCGCCAGCCATGTTGTTTGTCCATGCCCCAGGTGTGTGACAACACGCTAAACCTTAAACTGCCCCACCACTCGCGCCAGGTCCCGCGCCTGGCCCAATAGCTCAGAAGACGCGGCGGAAGACTGTTCCACCAGTGCGGCATTCTGCTGCACAATGCCATCAAGTTGCGCAACAGCTTTGTTGATTTCGCTGATGCCCCGCGTCTGTTCATCCGCAGTCTGGGTAATTTGCGCCATAATCGCGGTCACCGACGTCACGCTGGTGACAATTTCCTGCATGGTATCACCCGAGCGTTGTACCTGCTTTGCACCGGAATTCACGCTCGCAACCGTAGCATCAATCAACGTGCGAATCTCTTTGGCTGCGCCCGCGCTACGGCTGGCCAGGCTTCGCACCTCATTCGCCACTACGGCAAAACCGCGCCCCTGCTCACCAGCTCGTGCGGCTTCTACTGAGGCATTGAGCGCCAGAATATTGGTCTGAAAGGCAATACCGTCAATCACGCTGATGATATTCCCTATCTTTGCCGATGCGTCTTCAATGTTCTTCATGGTGTGAATGACTTCACCTACTGACTCACCGCCGCGACGCGCCACCGCAGCTGCCGCCTGCACCGCCCTGTTGGCTTCCTGCGCCGAACAGGCAGAGTTCTCAACTGTCGAGGAAATCTGCTCCAGCGCCGCAGAAGTCTGCTGTAAGTTTGCGGCTGAAGCTTCGGTACGCGTTGATAAATCCAGCGTGCCGGCTGTTATCTCTTCTGAGGCAGTGCGAACCGATTCACTGCTGGCGCGAATGGCTCTCATCACCACTGCCAGCTTGTCGACAAAACGATTAAACGCGCTGGCAATCTGCGCAACTTCATCATTTCCGTTCACTGCCAGACGGCGTGTCAGGTCTTCATTTCCGCCAGCAATGGCCTCCATTGAAGCGCGGATATTATCCAGCGGCCCCAGACTGCGACGAGTAATAAGGTTAATCACCAGCCCGGAGATAAGAATCAGCACCAATAGCGACGCCGCCGACAGGCGCAACAAATGGGTCATGCTGGTATTTGCCTCGGCTTTATCCATCACAACAACAATAAACCAGGACGTGCCCTCCACGGGTAATGCCATCACGTAGGCCATGTTACCCGCAACAGACATCTGCAACGGTTTCTTTGCCACCAGTAGCTGCGAGAGGCTCAGATTTTCGATAAGGGTATTTAGCGGCTTAAGCGCCATGTCATCGCGCGGGTGGGCAATAATAGTGCCATCGGCATCAATCAACATGCCGAAACTGCCCGGCGTGGGATGAATGGAACGCACGTTGTTAATAATGTCGGCCATCTCGAGGTCGCCTGCCACCACGCCATGCGCTACGCCGTCTTCAATGCGCGGCGCTGCTACAGTTACGGTCAGCTTGCCGCTGGAAACGTCCATGTAGGGGTTGGTGACAATCGCTTTACCTGCACTGAGAGCCTGTAAATACCACGGGCGCACGGTGGGGTTGTAATCATCAGGAATCCCGGAGGGATCGGAGGAGAAAGTACGTTTATCCGCAAGGGCAATATCAACATGCAGAAAACCACCCGCCACTTCAGTCGTCTTAAGTAGCACCGTTGGCACAGTATCACTTACGTGGGGAAGGAGCGCGTTAATGTGCGCTACGTGCATATCTACCCACAGCTCTACCGTCTCGGCATGGCTTGCCGCAAGCGACGTCAGCGTGGCATCCACGGCGTTCTGATTCGCACGACTGCTGACTGAGTAATTAATCAAGGTATTTACGCCCAGGGAAAATACCACCAGCAGGGTCGACGCTATCAGCAGCCGGGTACGTATCGAACTAAACATACTTTCTCCACGATTCAACAGTCCATTGGGTTCACTGCGATATCGCCCAGGCAGGAGAAAACTTTACAGACAACGGACAAGAAAAGGTCGCAAACGCCACTATTGGGATAATTCCAACGCCCGCGTGTATATTTGGCTCGCGACGTAGCCAGACAGTTATCAACTCAATACCTTACACCGTGCCGTGTAATGCGTTTGTGGCGCGTATAACCACACCGGAATACGCCTGAACTCTCTGTTTCATCAACAAATCCCTGGATTCTTCCATATTTCCTTCATCATTAGGCGAGCCAGGCTGGCTAAACTAGTATCATCTCGCCTAAATCGTTTCAGGAACAGAAGACATAATAATTATGAAAGGCACGCAAAAATCCCGCTGGTTATGGCTGTTTGGCGCTATCGTTATCGCGCTCGCGGCTATCTTTTTCTGGCGCTCTCAGTTTGCAGCTGATAAGAGCGGTGCACCGCAGGCCTCCGGTCAGCAGAAGCCGGGCGCAGGTGCCGGACGTCGCGGTATGCGCGGCCCCGCACCGCCAGTGCAGGCCGCCAGTGCCACCAGCGAATCCGTGCCTCGTTATTTAACCGGTCTTGGCACCGTGACCGCAGCTAATACCGTCACTGTGCGCAGCCGTGTTGACGGCCAGCTTATCGCCCTGCACTTTCAGGAAGGCCAGCAGGTAAAAGCCGGTGATTTGTTGGCAGAAATTGACCCAAGCCAGTTTAAAGTGGCACTGGCTCAGGCTCAGGGGCAACTGGCGCGTGATAAAGCAACGCTCGCCAACGCCCAGCGCGATCTCGCGCGTTACCAGCAACTTGCCAAAACCAGCCTTGTATCCCGCCAGGAGCTGGATGCCCAGCAGGCACTGGTAAACGAAACCGCAGGCACTATTAAAGCCAACGAAGCCGCCGTTGCCAGCGCCCAGTTACAGCTTGACTGGAGCCGCGTGACTGCGCCCATTGATGGCCGCGTAGGCCTTAAACAGGTAGATGTCGGTAACCAGATTTCCAGCGGCGACACCAGCGGCATCGTGGTGCTGACCCAAACGCACCCTATCGACCTGGTGTTCACCCTGCCAGAGAGTGACATTGCCACTATCATGCAGGCACAAAAAGCGGGTAAAACCCTCAGTGTTGAAGCCTGGGACCGTACCAACAAGCAGAAACTCAGCACCGGTAAGCTTCTGAGCCTCGACAACCAGATTGACACGACAACCGGCACCATCAAACTCAAGGCGCGTTTTGACAACCTGGACGATGTGCTGTTCCCCAATCAGTTCGTTAACGCCCGCATGCTGGTCGATACCCAGCATGATGCGGTGGTCATCCCTGCCGCCGCACTGCAAATGGGCAACGACGGCCATTTTGTCTGGGTACTGAACGCCGACAATAAAGTCAGCAAACATCTGGTCACGACAGGCATTCAGGACAGCAGCAAAGTGGTGATTACCGGCGGGCTGTCCGCAGGTGACCGCGTGGTGACGGACGGCATTGACAGACTGACCGAAGGCGCAACCGTGGAAGTGGTACAGGCTGCTGCCGCTACCGGTGAGGCAAAAACTGACGCCAGCGCAGGAAAACGTAATAATAACGCCGCGCCAGCGCGCGGCAATAACGGCGCTGGCCGTCCAGCCCAGGGAGCGCGTTCCTGATGC
Organism: uncultured Enterobacteriaceae bacterium; assembly: GCA_966185765.1. Lineage (GTDB taxonomy): Bacteria > Pseudomonadota > Gammaproteobacteria > Enterobacterales > Enterobacteriaceae > CBIFVZ01. The sequence continues at coordinate 36,012 of CBIFVZ010000014.1, forward strand.
AGGTATTACCTCCCAGCGCCACAGGCGGCCCGTCGCGCCTGTTTATCCTGCGCCCTGTCGCCACCACGCTGATGATGGTGGCAATTATGCTGGCCGGGATAATTGGCTATCGCTTCCTGCCGGTTTCCGCCCTACCGGAAGTGGATTACCCTACCATTCAGGTCACTACGCTCTATCCCGGCGCCAGCCCGGATGTAGTGACATCAGCCATTACCGCCCCGCTGGAGCGCCAGTTCGGGCAGATGTCAGGCCTGAAACAAATGTCGTCCCAGAGCGCGGGGGGCGCATCGGTGATTACGCTGCAGTTCCAGCTTACGCTGGCGCTGGACGTGGCCGAGCAGGAAGTTCAGGCCGCTATCAACGCTGCCACCAATCTGTTGCCCTCTGATTTGCCCAACCCACCGGTGTACAGCAAGGTTAACCCGGCAGACCCACCGATTATGACCCTCGCCGTGACCTCCACCGCCCTGCCAATGACCCAGGTGCAGGACATGGTAGAAACCCGCGTGGCGCAAAAGATTTCCCAGGTCTCCGGCGTTGGGCTGGTCACCCTCTCCGGTGGCCAGCGCCCGGCGGTGCGCGTGAAGCTCAACGCGCCTGCGATGGCGGCACTTGGCTTGAGTAGTGAAACGGTCCGTACGGCTATCAGCAGCGCGAACGTCAACTCCGCCAAAGGCAGCCTTGACGGCCCGGCACGCGCGGTAACGCTTTCTGCCAACGACCAGATGAAGTCTGCCGAAGAGTATCGCCAGCTGATTATTGCCTATCAGAACGGCGCGCCGGTACGTCTTGGTGATATCGCCACCGTCGAACAGGGAGCGGAGAACAGCTGGCTCGGCGCCTGGGCCAACGGCCAGCAGGCGATTGTGATGAACGTACTGCGCCAGCCCGGCGCTAACATTATCGATACCGCCGACAATATTCGCGCACAGCTGCCCGCGCTGCGTGAAAGCCTGCCGAAATCGGTCAGGATTGAGCTGCTTACCGACCGCACCACCAACATCCGTGCCTCGGTCACGGACACGCAGTTTGAACTGATGCTCGCCATCGCGCTGGTGGTCATGATCATCTATCTGTTTTTACGCAATATTCCGGCGACCATTATTCCTGGCGTGGCGGTGCCGCTTTCGCTGGTGGGCACATTCGCCGTGATGGTGTTCCTCGATTTCTCCGTTAACAACCTGACGCTGATGGCGTTGACCATCGCCACCGGTTTTGTGGTGGATGACGCCATCGTGGTCATTGAGAATATCTCTCGCTATATCGAAAAAGGTGAGAAGCCGCTGGCGGCGGCACTTAAGGGCGCGGGCGAAATCGGCTTTACCATTATTTCACTGACCTTCTCACTGATTGCGGTCCTGATCCCGCTGCTGTTTATGGGCGATATTGTCGGGCGGCTGTTTCGCGAGTTCGCGGTAACGCTCGCGGTCGCGATACTTATTTCGGCGGTGGTATCGCTCACGCTCACGCCAATGATGTGCGCGCGTATGCTGAACCACGAATCGCTGCGTAAGCAAAATCGCTTCTCGGCGGCCAGCGAGCGTATGTTCGAGCGCATTATTGCGGCGTATGGCCGCCTCCTTAAGCGCGTACTGAACCATCCGTGGCTGACGCTCGGTGTCGCGGTCGGTACGCTGCTGCTGACGGTACTACTGTGGGTGTTTATCCCTAAAGGCTTTTTCCCGGTACAGGACAACGGCATTATCCAGGGCACCTTGCAGGCGCCACAGTCGGTCTCGTTTGCCAGCATGGCCCAGCGCCAGCAGCAGGTGGCGCAAATCATCATGAAAGATCCGGCGGTAGAAAGCGTCACCTCGTTCGTGGGTGTTGATGGCACTAACCCGTCGCTCAACAGTGGCCGTCTGCAAATCAACCTTAAACCGCTTAGCGAGCGCGATGACCGGGTAGCAAAAGTGATTGAGCGGCTGCAAAACGAGGCGGCGCAGGTGCCGGGCATCACGCTCTACCTGCAACCGATTCAGGATTTGACCATCGATACTCAGGTCAGCCGCACCCAGTACCAGTTCACACTGCAAGCAACATCGCTTGAGGAACTGAGCACCTGGGTACCGCAGCTGATGGAAAAACTCCAGACACTGCCGCAGATCTCTGATGTCAGCAGCGACTGGCAGGACCAGGGAATGGTGGCTTACGTCAACGTCGATCGCGACAGCGCCAGCCGGCTGGGTATTACTATGGCAGATGTCGATAACGCGCTGTATAACGCCTTCGGGCAGCGTCTGATCTCCACTATTTACACCCAGTCCAATCAGTATCGCGTTGTGCTGGAGCACGACACGGCGGCAACACCGGGTCTTGCCGGGCTGGATAACATTCGCCTTACCAGTAGTGACGGGGGCAGCGTGCCGCTCAGCGCCATTGCGAAGGTCGAGCAGCGCTTCGGTCCGCTCACCATTAATCACCTCGACCAGTTCCCCTCGACCACCATTTCCTTCAACGTACCGGATGATTACTCGCTGGGTGATGCCGTAGACGCCATCACCAATGCAGAGAAAGCGCTTGAATTGCCGAGCGATATCACCACCGCGTTCCAGGGCAGCACGCTGGCGTTCCAGGCGGCGCTCGGCAGTACGGTGTGGCTGATTGTTGCGTCAGTCGTTGCGATGTATATCGTGCTTGGCGTGCTGTATGAGAGCTTCATTCACCCAATAACCATCCTCTCTACGCTACCCACAGCGGGCGTGGGTGCGCTACTGGCGCTGTGGATAGCGGGTAGTTCACTGGACGTGATTGCGATTATCGGCATCATTCTGCTTATCGGCATTGTGAAAAAGAACGCCATCATGATGATCGACTTTGCCCTGGCGGCAGAGCGTGAACAGGGCATGGCGCCGTATGAGGCTATTTACCAGGCCTGCCTGCTGCGTTTTCGCCCTATTCTGATGACCACCCTTGCCGCCCTGCTCGGCGCGCTACCGCTTATGCTCAGTACCGGCGTGGGTGCCGAGTTGCGCCGCCCGCTGGGAATTGCGATGGTGGGTGGCCTGGTGTTAAGCCAGGTCCTCACACTCTTTACCACGCCGGTGATTTACCTGCTGTTTGACCGCCTGTCGCTGTGGACCCGCAGCCGCTTCCCGCGGCGCGAGGAGGAGGCGTAAGTGAAGTTTTTCGCCCTCTTCATCCATCGCCCGGTGGCGACCATTTTGCTGAGCATTGCGATTACGCTGTGCGGCGTACTCGGCTTTCGGCTGCTGCCGGTGGCCCCGCTACCGCAGGTGGATTTTCCGGTGATTATGGTCAGTGCCTCGCTGCCGGGTGCATCACCCGAAACGATGGCTTCTTCGGTGGCAACGCCGCTTGAGCGCTCCCTGGGGCGCATTGCCGGGGTCAGCGAAATGACCTCATCAAGCTCCCTTGGCAGCACACGTATTATTCTGGTGTTTGATTTCGACCGCGATATCAACGGCGCAGCGCGCGACGTACAGGCGGCAATCAATGCCGCGCAAAGCCTGCTGCCGAGCGGTATGCCGAGCCGTCCGACCTACCGTAAAGCCAACCCGTCGGACATGCCCATCATGATCCTGACGCTCACCTCGGATACCTATTCCCAGGGCCAGCTCTACGACTTTGCCTCCACCCAGCTTGCGCAAACCATCGCCCAGATTGACGGCGTGGGCGATGTCAGCGTGGGCGGCAGCTCCTTGCCCGCCGTGCGCGTGGCGCTCAACCCGCAGGCGCTTTTTAACCAGGGCGTGTCGCTGGACGCGGTGCGCACTGCCATCAGCAACGCTAACGTGCGCCGCCCGCAGGGTGCGGTGGAAAACGCTAACACCCGCTGGCAGTTGCAAACTAACGACGAGCTGAAAACTGCCAAAGACTATGAGCCGCTCATTGTTCACTACAACAACGGCTCAGCCGTGCGCCTGGGCGATGTGGCAACCGTTGTGGATTCCGTACAGGACGTGCGCAACGCAGGCATGACCAACGCCAGACCCGCCATTTTGCTGATGGTGCGTAAAACGCCCGAAGCGAACATTATTCAGACGGTTAACCTCATCCGTGAAAAAATCCCTGAGCTACGTGAAACCATTCCCGCCGCCATTGATTTACAGATAGCGATGGACCGTTCACCCACCATCCGCGCCTCGCTTGAGGAAGTAGAACAAACGCTGATTATTTCGGTGGCGCTGGTGATTCTGGTGGTGTTTTTATTCCTGCGCTCCGGGCGCGCGACGTTTATCCCCGCAGTCGCTGTGCCGGTGTCGCTGGTGGGCACCTTCGCTGCCATGTACCTGTGCGGCTTTAGCCTCAACAACCTGTCGCTGATGGCACTGACCATCGCCACCGGCTTTGTGGTGGATGACGCTATCGTGGTGCTGGAGAACATCGCCCGGCATATCGAGGCTGGCATGAAGCCCATGCAGGCGGCGTTGCAGGGGGTACGTGAGGTGGGCTTTACAGTGTTGTCCATGAGTGTCTCGCTGGTAGCCGTCTTCCTGCCGCTGCTGTTAATGAGCGGTCTGGTGGGCCGCCTGTTTCGCGAGTTTGCCGTCACGCTGTCGGTGTCTATCGGCATCTCGCTACTGGTGTCGCTGACGCTCACGCCAATGATGTGCGGCTGGCTTTTACGTCCACGCAGCAAGAACCGCCCAAAGCGCGGCTCTGGCAAACTGTTTAACGCCATCCAGCAGGGCTACGCCCGTTCGCTGCGTTGGGCGCTCGATCATGCCAAACTCACTGGTCTGGTGCTGCTCGCCACTATCGCGCTCAACGTCTGGATGTACATCGCTATCCCGAAAACTTTTTTCCCGGAGCAGGATACCGGCGCACTGATGGGCGGTATTCAGGGCGACCAGAGCATCTCCTTCCAGGCCATGCGCGGTAAGTTGCAGGACTTCATGAAAATTATCCGTGAAGACCCGGCGGTGGATAACGTCACCGGTTTTACCGGTGGCTCGCGCGTGAACAGCGGCAACATGTTTATTACCCTCAAGCCGCTGTCCGAACGCCGCGAAAGCGCACAGCAGGTTATTGACCGCCTGCGCGGCAAACTCGCTAAAGAGCCGGGGGCAAGCCTGTTTTTAATGGCGGTACAGGACATTCGCGTTGGCGGACGTCAGTCTAACGCCAGTTATCAATACACACTGTTATCAGACGACCTGGCCGCGCTGCGCGAATGGGAGCCAAAAATTCGCAAAGCGCTGGCTGCGCTGCCAGAAATTGCCGATGTCAACTCAGATCAGCAGGACAACGGTGCAGAAATGGCGCTCATCTATGACCGCGAAACCATGTCGCGCCTGGGTATTGACGTTTCACAGGCCAACAGCCTGCTTAACAACGCCTTTGGTCAGCGCCAGATTTCTACCATCTATGAAGCGCTCAATCAGTACAAAGTGGTAATGGAGGTCGACCCGCGCTACACCCAGGACATCAGCGCACTGGATAAAATGTTTGTGATTAATAACGACGGCAACGCTATCCCGCTTTCTTATTTCGCAAGCTGGGCGCCCACCAATGCACCGCTGTCGGTAAACCACCAGGGGCTGTCGGCGTCGTCCACCATCTCCTTTAACCTGCCGAGCGGCGTATCGTTGTCTGAAGCCAGTGCAGCGATTGACCGTGCCATGACCTCGCTTAGTGTGCCGACCAGCGTGCGCGGCACCTGGTCCGGCACCGCGCAGGTGTTCCAGGACACCATGAACTCGCAGGTTATCCTGATTCTCGCCGCCATTGCCACGGTGTATATCGTGCTGGGGATGCTGTATGAAAGCTACGTGCATCCGCTTACCATTCTCTCAACGCTGCCGTCGGCCGGCGTCGGCGCGCTGCTGGCGCTGGAGCTGTTTGGCGCGCCGTTCAGCCTGATTGCGCTTATCGGTATCATGCTGCTTATCGGCATTGTGAAAAAGAACGCCATTATGATGGTGGACTTTGCTATTGACGCCCAGCGGCGTGGCGACTTAAGCCCGCAAGACGCCATTTTCCAGGCCTGTCTGCTGCGCTTTCGCCCGATAATGATGACCACGCTGGCCGCGCTGTTTGGCGCACTGCCGCTGGTGATTTCCAGCGGCGACGGCGCAGAGCTACGTCAGCCGCTTGGTATTACCATCGTCGGCGGTCTGGCGGTTAGCCAACTGTTGACCCTCTACACCACACCGGTAGTCTATCTGTTTTTTGACCGTCTGCGGTTGCGCTTTAGTCGCCGTCAAAGCCAGACGCTGGAGGAAGGCCAGTAGACAATGAATGACTTACCCAACAACGTGCGCTGGCAATTGTGGATAGTGGCGTTTGGTTTTTTTATGCAGTCGCTTGATACCACTATTGTGAATACCGCCCTGCCCTCAATGGCGCAAAGCCTGGGGGAGAACCCGCTGCATATGCACATGGTGGTGGTCGCCTACGTGCTGACGGTGGCAGTGATGCTGCCCGCCAGCGGCTGGCTTGCGGACCGCGTTGGGGTGCGCAACATCTTCTGTAGCGCCATTGTCATTTTCACGCTGGGCTCGTTTCTGTGCGCCCAGGCGCCCACGCTTGACTGGCTGATTGCTGCCCGCGTGGTGCAGGGCCTGGGTGGCGCTATGATGGTGCCGGTCGGCAGACTGACGGTGATGAAAATCGTGCCGCGCGCACAGTACATGGCGGCAATGACCTTCGTCACGCTGCCAGGCCAGGTTGGGCCACTGCTCGGTCCGGCGCTCGGCGGACTGCTGGTGGAATACGCTTCCTGGCACTGGATATTCCTGATTAACCTGCCGGTGGGTATTGTGGGCTGTATCGCCACGCTGTTGTTAATGCCTAACTACACCATGCAAACCCGGCGCTTTGATTTTTCTGGCTTTCTGCTGCTGGCGTTCGGGATGGCGGCGCTGACGGTCGCGCTCGATGGCGCCAAAGGACTGGGTCTCTCCCCCGGCTGGCTATGGGCGCTGGTGATAACCGGCGTGAGCGCCCTGCTGCTGTATATTCGCCACGCCCGCAGTAACGAAACCGCGCTGTTCAGCCTCGATTTATTTAAAACCCGCACCTACTCGCTGGGCCTGACCGGTAGCCTGTTTGCCCGAATTGGCAGCGGCATGCTGCCGTTTATGACGCCCGTTTTCCTGCAAATCGGACTTGGCTTTTCGCCGTTTCACGCAGGCCTGATGATGATCCCAATGGTGCTGGGCAGCATGGGCATGAAGCGCATTGTTGTGCAGGTGGTTAACCGCTTTGGTTATCGCGCCGTACTGGTGAGCGCCACGCTGGAACTGGCGTTGGTCAACATTCTGTTTATGGTGGTCGGCCTGCTTGGCTGGACGCTGCTGCTACCGGTGGTGCTGTTTGCGCTTGGCATGATTAACGCTGTGCGCTTCTCATCCATGAATACCTTAACGCTTAAAGACCTGCCAGACCCGCACGCCAGCAGCGGCAACAGCTTGCTGTCGATGGTGATGCAGCTGTCTATGAGTATCGGCGTTACCATTGCCGGGATATTGCTGGGTATGTTTGGTCACCAGCAGGTAGCCATTGACAGCGAAGTAACGCACAGCGTCTTTATTTACACCTATCTGACGATGGCCGCCGTGATTGCCCTGCCCGCGCTGTTGTTTATGCGGGTGCCACCGGACAGCAGTAAAAATATCACCCTTGCGCGACGCAAAAGGAGTCAGTCATGAAGCTGTGGCGACCCGGCATTACCGGAAAACTGTTTCTCGCCATTCTCGCCACCTGCATTCTGGTACTGGTCCTGATGCACTGGGCAGTACGCCTGAGTTTTGAGCGTGGCTTTATCGGCTATATCAAGCACGGTAACGAGCAACGGCTGGCACTGTTGAGCGAAGCGCTGTCCGAGCAATATACCCTGCACGGCAGCTGGCGTTTTTTGCGCCACAATGAAAAGTACATGTTCCAGTTGCTGCGTTCCGTTGATCGCGACCCCGGCTCCAGCACCGGTCCGGATCTGCCACCGCACGGCTGGCGCACGCAGTTCTGGGTCACGGACCTGAACGCTAAGCGCCTGGTTGGACCGCCGGGTCCGATTCCACAGGATGGTTCACGCCGCCAGATAATCGCCAACGGTCAGCAGGTGGGCTGGGTGGTCGCCTCGCCGGTAGAACGCCTCACGCGCAGCACCGATATCAACTTTGACCGCCAGCAAAAACGCACCAGTTGGTTGATTGTCGGCCTGTCGATTCTGCTGGCGGCAGGGGCGACCTTCCCGCTGGCACGCGGGCTGCTGCGCCCGGTTAAACGGCTGGTGGAAGGTACGAACCGCCTCGCCGCCGGGGATTTCTCGACGCGTGTCGCCTCCCCGGGGCAGGATGAGCTGGGTCGTCTCGCCCAGGACTTTAACCAACTTGCCAGCACGCTTGAAAAAAACCAGCAGATGCGACGCGACTTTATGGCGGATATTTCCCATGAGCTGCGCACGCCGCTGGCGGTGCTGCGTGGCGAACTGGAAGCCATCCAGGACGGCGTGCGCAGCTTTACACCGGAGACTCTCGCCTCGCTGCAAATGGAAGTCGGCACGCTTTCCAAACTGGTCGACGACCTGCATCAGCTGTCGCTCTCTGATGAGGGCGCACTGGCTTACCAGAAAAAATCGCTGGATATTGTCGCCCTGCTCGAAGTGGCGGCGGGCGCGTTCAAGGAGCGTTTTCGCAGCCGTGACTTGACCATCAGGCTGGCGCTGCCGGAACAGGTCACGGCGTTTGGTGACCGTGACAGGCTATCGCAGTTGTTTAATAACCTGCTGGAGAACAGCCTGCGCTATACCGATGCCGGCGGCGAGTTGCTGATTAGCGGTGAGGTACATGCCAGAACGCTGGTGCTGACTTTTGCCGACAGCGCGCCCGGTGTCAGCGATGAGCAACTGGCAAAGATTTTTGAGCGTTTTTATCGTACTGAAGGCTCCCGTAACCGCGCCAGCGGCGGCTCTGGCCTCGGGCTTGCGATTTGCCACAATATCGTTACCGCCCACGGCGGGCGACTAAGCGCCACTCACTCGCCTTCTGGCGGCGTGAGTATTACAGTAGAGCTACCGCTGGATCCCGAACTACAGAGGAACGTATGACCGAATTCCCGCTTGATGACAACGCCCCGCGCATTCTGATTGTTGAAGATGAGCCAAAACTCGGGCAGCTGTTAATAGACTATCTGCGTGCGGCAAGCTATGCGCCAACGCTCATTACCCACGGTAACGAGGTGCTGGCTTACGTTAAACAAACGCCGCCGGACCTGATTTTGCTCGACCTGATGCTGCCCGGCACCGACGGGCTGAGCCTGTGTCGGGAAATACGTCGCTTCTCCGAAGTACCGATTGTTATGGTCACCGCTAAAGTTGAAGAAATTGACAGGCTGCTGGGCCTGGAGATTGGTGCGGATGACTATATCTGCAAGCCCTACAGCCCGCGTGAGGTGGTCGCACGGGTGAAAACCATTTTGCGCCGCTGCCGTCCGCTGCGTGAAGCCCAGGCGGCAATCGAAGAACAGCCGCTAATTATTGATGAAGGTCGCTTCCAGGCCAGCTGGCGCGGGAACGTGCTGGACTTAACGCCAGCGGAGTTTCGTTTACTGAAAACACTCTCCAGCGAGCCGGGTAAGGTGTTCTCACGCGAACATCTGCTTAACCACCTGTATGATGATTACCGCGTGGTGACTGACCGTACTATCGACAGCCACATTAAAAACCTGCGGCGCAAGCTTGAGGCGCACGATGCCGAGCAGCCGTTTATCCGCGCGGTGTATGGCGTAGGCTACCGCTGGGAGGCGGAGGCAAGCCGGGTGGTGTAGGCCACAAGCCATCCAGCCCTGCGCTTTTCGTTCAGGTTGCGTTAGTCAAGCATTCTTATTTGCTCAATAAACCCGCGATAGTTTACTGTGAGAGTGATAAAACATTGGCGCTAACGGACAACAGCGTGAAAAGGAAATCACATGCAGACTTTTGTCTTTTGGTCTAAAAATGACAGCCTCAATATTTATCCAAAATCAGCGCTTAGCATCGCTGATCAAAAAACGCTTAAGGCAAGCGGATTTTCCAGAGTCGCGTTTGAAACACATGCTGAAAATGAGGAACTGGCACTTGAGCAGTATTTCTCGCATTTTGACGCAAATACACATGAGTTACGGGTGTTTACCCATACGCATGTATTCTTAATCCTGCTCGGTCTGGGTCTTTTTTTTACCTTATGGCTGGCGAAATAAACTGGCTAATTTGACAGATCTTGCGGTCTGACTCCCTGCACCAGTATAAGTAACTCGCCCTGGCTCCTGGTAACCCGGTTGTACGTTTATACTGCGCCAGCATATCGCCAGCGGTTTACTCCCCTGCCCGCTGGCGCTACAATTCCCGCCCTTAATTTGTGGTAATGCACTCGCGTATTGCCGCCTCATCAGGTGAGGCGATTCTGACCTGTCATCAGACGAGACCATCATGTTTAAACCAGAACTGCTTTCCCCGGCCGGGACGCTGAAAAATATGCGCTACGCCTTTGCCTACGGCGCTGACGCCGTTTATGCGGGCCAGCCACGCTACAGCCTGCGCGTGCGTAACAACGAATTTAATCACGAGAACCTGGCGCTCGGCATCCAGGAAGCTCATGCGCTTGGCAAAAAGTTTTACGTGGTAGTAAACATTGCTCCGCATAACGCCAAACTCAAAACCTTTATCCGCGACCTGAAGCCGGTTGTTGATATGGGGCCTGACGCGCTTATCATGTCTGACCCCGGCCTGATTATGATGGTACGCGAGGCGTTTCCGCAGATGGATATTCATCTGTCGGTGCAGGCCAACGCCGTTAACTGGGCGACAGTGAAGTTCTGGAAACAAATGGGCCTCACGCGCGTGATTCTTTCGCGTGAGCTGTCGATTGAGGAAATTGCTGAAATTCGCGAGCAGGTGCCGGATATGGAGATTGAAATCTTCGTACACGGCGCACTGTGTATGGCCTACTCCGGGCGCTGCCTGCTGTCTGGCTACATCAACAAACGCGACCCGAACCAGGGCACCTGCACCAATGCCTGCCGCTGGGAATACAACGTACAGGAAGGCAAAGAGGACGACACCGGTAATATCGTGCACACCCATGAGCCGATCCCGGTGCAAAACGTCGAGCCGACGCTTGGCGAAGGTGAGCCGACCAGCAAAGTCTTCATGATTGAAGAAGCCCAGCGCCCAGGCGAGTACATGAGCGCATTTGAAGACGAGCACGGCACCTACATCATGAACTCCAAAGACCTGCGCGCTATCCAGCACGTAGAGCGCCTGACCCAGCTTGGCGTGCATTCGCTTAAAATCGAAGGTCGTACCAAATCGTTCTATTACTGCGCCCGCACCGCGCAGGTATATCGCCAGGCCATTGACGATGCCGCAGCCGGTAAGCCTTTTGACCAGTCCCTGCTGACTACGCTTGAAAGCCTCGCCCACCGTGGTTACACCGAGGGTTTTCTGCGCCGTCACACCCATGACAGCTACCAGAACTACGATTACGGCTATTCCTTGTCTGAGCGTCAACAGTTCGTGGGCGAGTTCACCGGTGAGCGCCGGGGTGACTTTGCCGCGGTAGACGTGAAAAACAAATTCAGCGTTGGCGACAGCCTGGAAATGATGACGCCGCACGGCAACATCACCTTTACGCTGGAACAGATGGAAAACGCCAAAGGCAAGCCGACTGATGTCGCGCCCGGCAACGGTCACACGGTGTGGCTACCCGTACCGCAGGATATCGCGCTGGAATACGGCCTGCTGATGCGTAATCTTTCCGGGCAAACAACCCGTAACCCGCACGGTTAATAGTTTACTGGCGTTATTTTTACACTGATGTCAATTTTTAAGAAATCGATCACAGTCAACGCGGGTTGTCTGAAAGTAATATTATTACGCTGAGAACAAACACAGAATCAATCATATCGGCAGTACCAGAAATCACCTCCTTCGCCTGTGCGAGCAGCCTCGCACAGGCGCATTTTTATACGTTCCCTTATCCCCTGCTTCGGTTACACTCTGTTTATCTTCGTGAAAACCGGGATCAGTCATGGACAAAAACACGCTCTCTTTTATCGTCATCAACGGCAAAGGTGCTAACAACGACGCGCTGCGCTCGGCGGTTACTCAGCTACGTGAAGAAGGTTACAGTCTGGCCGTGCGCGTAACATGGGAGCAAGGCGATGCGGCACGCTACGTTAAAGAGGCCGCAGATCAGGGGGCACAGACGGTTATTGCAGGTGGCGGTGATGGCACCATTAATGAGGTGGCAACCGCACTTGCGCAGGTTGACGCTGCCAGACGACCGGCGTTGGGCATTGTGCCGCTCGGTACAGCAAATGACTTTGCCACCAGCGCCGGTGTTCCTGAGGAAATTGACCGCGCACTTCAGCTGGCAGTGGTCGGGCGTGCCTTTCCTGTAGACCTGGTGCGGGTTAATGATGAAGCCTGGTTTATTAACATGGCAACCGGCGGCTTCGGTACCCGCATCACTACGCAAACGCCGGAAAAACTCAAGGCAGCGCTAGGCGGTATTTCCTACTTTATTCACGGTATGCTGCGCCTTGATACACTCAAGCCGGATCGCTGTGAAATTCGTGGCGAGAACTTCCACTGGCAGGGCGACGCGCTGGTTATCGGCATCGGTAATGGCCGCCAGGCGGGTGGCGGACAGGAATTGTGTCCACAAGCGCTTATCGATGACGGGCTGTTACAGCTGCGTATTTTTACCGGCGAGGAGCTATTACCCGCCCTGTTCAATACCCTCACCCGCCCGGGAGAAAATGCGAATGTGGTGGATGCCGAATCCGCCTGGTTTGAAATTACCTCGCCGCACGACATTGTATTTAATCTCGACGGTGAGCCATTGAGCGGACACACGTTTCGCATTGAGGTAGAGCCAGGAGCACTGAGCTGTCGTCTGCCGCCAGACTGCCCGCTGCTGAAATAACTGACGTTTACGTTGCTACACCATCAAAAATGCCGGTAAGCGCAACGCTTACCGGCATCATTTTTCCTGTGCGGTCTTTCCTCAGGCAATGGTCACTTTGTGGTCCAGATATACGTCCTGCACGGCGTTAATCAGGCGCACACCGTCAGCCATTGATTTCTTGAACGCTTTACGCCCCAGAATCAGTCCCATACCGCCTGCACGTTTATTGATAACCGCCGTGCGCACGGCATCAGCAAGGTCCGTTTCGCCGCCAGATGCACCGCCAGAGTTGATCAGTCCGGCACGTCCCATATAGCAGTTAGCCAACTGGTAACGCACGAGATCGATGGGGTTATCGGTAGTCAGTTTGCTGTACACGCGATCGTCGGTATAGCCAAAACCAATCGCCTTATAGCCGCCGTTATTTTCCGCCATTTTCTGCTTCACAATATCGGCGCCAATGGTAGCCGCAAGATGGTTTGCCTGGCCGGTCAGGTCCGCGCTGGCGTGATAGTCCACCCCGTCTTTTTTGAAACCTGAGTTACGCAGATAGGCCCACAGCACCGTCACCATACCCAACTCATGCGCCCGTTCAAAGGCCGCAGAAATCTCCTCAATCTGGCGGCGTGATTGCTCAGAGCCAAAATAGATAGTCGCACCGACGGCCACCGCGCCCATAGTAAAGGCCTGTTCCACGCTGGCGTACAGGGTCTGGTCGTACTGAGTGGGGTAGCTCAGCGTTTCATTGTGGTTAATTTTTACCAGAAACGGAATGCGGTGGGCGTAGCGGCGCGCCACCGAGGCCAGCACGCCGTAGGTGGACGCCACACAGTTGCAACCAGCCTCAATAGCCAGTTCAACAATATTCTTCGGGTCAAAATAGAGCGGATTAGCCGCAAACGAGGCACCCGCAGAATGCTCCACGCCCTGGTCCACCGGCAGGATGGACAGATAGCCGGTGCCCGCCAGGCGGCCCGTGTTGTAGAGCGTTTGCATGTTGCGAAGTACCGCTGGAGAACGGTTATTGTCCACCATTACGCGCGAAACATAATCGCTACCGGGCAGAGAGAGCTGGTCGGCCGGAATAGTCATACAACGATGCTGTAACAGCGTGTCAGCGTCTTTACCCAGCAACTGCGCAATATCAGTCATAATACACTCCCGTCTCGGCGGCAGGCACGACGCCTGCCGCTCCAGTTTAGTCCTCGCCCGCGTCATACGGCGGGCATCCTAATCCTGGTCTTCTCAGAGGCGTATTACCAGCCATGCGGCTGTTTTCAGTTAATTCCGCTGGCACGCTTCACTGCCAGGCACTACGTGGGCTGATGCGTTTCACCACCATGCATGAAAATGATGTACCGGCCCGTGACCGTGCCCCACTTCCAGGCTGTCGGCCTGTGCCAGCGCCTGCGAAAGCCAGGTTTTGGCTTCGGCAACGGTGTTAGCCCAGTCGGTATGGCGCGGCCTGAGTGCCGCCAGCGCAGCAGAGAGCGTACAGCCCGTGCCGTGGGTATTTTTAGTCTGAATGCGTGGTGCGGTAAAACGCTGTATGCCCTCGCGCGTAAACAGCCAGTCAGGGCTTTCACCGTTATCCAGATGCCCGCCTTTCATCAGTACGGCCTCACAGCCGAGCGCCATCAGCGCCTTGCCCTGCTCATGCATCTCCCGCTCGCTGGTAGCAACCGGACCATCGAGCAGCGCAGCGGCTTCCGGCAGGTTTGGCGTTATCAGCGACACCTGCGGTAACAGACGCTCGCGCAGGGTTGATACCGCAGAAGATGACAGCAGCGGGTCGCCGCTTTTGGCCAGCATCACGGTATCGAGCACCACCGTTTGTACCTGCCAGTGCGCCAGGCGCTCTGCAACCGCTTCGACAATATCAGTCTCAGCCAGCATGCCAATTTTAGTGGTATCAATGCGCACATCGCTGAATACCGAGTCGAGTTGTGCGGCAACAAAATCAGGTTCAATACGGTATACCGACTGTACGCCGAGCGTGTTCTGCGCCACCAGCGCGGTAATCACGCTGGTGCCATAGGCTCCGAGCGCCGAAAAGGTCTTCAGGTCGGCCTGAATGCCCGCGCCGCCGCTGGGGTCGGTGCCTGCGATAGTCAGTGCGTTAATGCGCTTCATGCTTGCCCCTCCACGTTATGTAACCACAGGGCATCAAGAAAAGCCGACATAAAACTACCCGGCCCGTGGCTCTGGCTCAACGCACGCTCGCCTGCACGCGCCATTAGCCCACAGGCGGCGGCCACAGCGGTCAGCCTGTCTCCCGGTAATGCACAGACGCTGGCTACTACGGCTGAGAGCGCACAGCCCGTCCCCACCACGCGCGTCATCATGGCATCGCCACCTGTTACGCTATAGACTCGCTCGCCATCGGTCACATAATCCACTTCACCGGTCACAGCCACTATGGTTGAATAGCGGCGTGCCAGCTCCTGCGCCGCAGGCAGCGCGGCGGCGGCGCTGTCGGTGCTATCCACCCCACGTCCACCGCGACATTCACCCACCAGGGCCATAATTTCCGAGGCGTTAGCACGCACTGCGGCGGGCTGCAACGCAAGGACCTCATGGGCAAACGCCGTGCGCAGCGTCAGCGCCCCCACGGCGACCGGGTCAAGCACCCAGGGCACGCCAGCGGCGTTTGCGCTACTAATAGCCGCACGCATGGCACGGGCACGCGCCGTTGTGATCGTACCAATATTAATCAGCAACGCGCTGGCAATTGCGCTGAACTGCGCGGCTTCGTCTTCATCAATCACCATAGCGGGGGACGCACCAACGGCGAGCAATACATTGGCGGTAAAGGTCTGGACCACATCGTTGGTCATGCAGTGTACGAGCGGGCAATGGTGTCGCAGTAACGCGGCGGTATGCGCAATCTGCGCGTCAGAAAGGGATTCAGTTAGCACGGTTCAGTCTCCTGCCCGGCGTGAAGAAGGGATACCGGGCAGGCATCTGACTTCCCTACGCTGGCATTATCCAGATCAGGTGGTACGGGTATTTC
>CBIFVZ010000015.1:0-50646 GCA_966185765.1 uncultured Enterobacteriaceae bacterium
AAATGGCTCTTGGGAGAGAGCCGTGCGCTAAAAGTTGGCATTAATGCAGGCTAAATCGCCTTGCCTTATAAGAATAGTTGACCGTGGCAGGTTTTCCAGTTTGTTGCGTCCGCAACAGACAAAAATCCTGTTGGCAGTTGTTTTTTATAAAGAAACCGCCGTTCTCAATGCAGAGAAACGGCGGTTTTTGTTTCTGGTAAAGCCCATAACAGTTTCAGCAGAGCTTACGTGCGCGCTCAACAAACGGCACAAGAGACCGCTTTTGACCTGGTGTTGCTGGGTCGTCTGCCAGGATAACCTCGATAGGTTGACCGCTGGTTTTACCCTCTTTAATCTGCTGCGCCGCAATATCGTTAAGCGGATACTGCACCAACGTGCTCGGGTTAATGACAAACAGCGCCTCTCCAGGGCGACAAGCCAACATCACTTCTTCACGCGTAAAAGCCCATTTGTCTTTACCCATCTCAAAGCGACTTACGGTTATCACCCGCGGCGCTGCAAGAGCAGAGCCAGAAGCCACCATCAGTAATAATGCTATCAGCGTTTTTTTCATTGTTACTCTTTCCGGTTAAAAAGGTTCTCGGGTGGCAAAAATACTCACGCAAAGTATCACCAGCAGTGCCAGAACCATCTCGATTTGCGTCATCACAACAAATGCACGTTGCGCGCCAGAAGTGCTACGCGTAAAACGCGGTACCAACAGGTAACGGTTTACCAGAGCAATCACCACCATCAGTACAACCAGTGCAATTTTCACCATCAGAAGCTGTACGTAGCCACTTTGCCACGGCCAGCGCCAGCCGAGAATGAGTAGACTATTGAAAAGACCGGTGAAAATCGCGCTTGCAACAGCCAGATGTCCATAGCGTGAATAGCGCATCATCGCCGTAATCGCGGTGTCGCGCCAGCGTGGCTTATTGGCCATACGCATACACACCAGCAATGGTGCCAGCCCTCCAACCCACCAGGCGACTGACAACAGATGCACCCCGTGATTAAGCCGGTGCACCAGACCTGTCACTCCGTCACGCATAGCCGCATGCCCGGTATCGGCCAGCACAATCAGCTGAAAGGCCGCAAGGCAAATCAACAGTGGCTGAAGTCGATAAGGACGCAGCACCACGACTATCATCGTGACTACTGCCAACACTATCTGCCACAGCCAGACGGCACCAAAGCGTGTATCAAGCACCCTGGCCCAGATACCAGGGCTAAAAACATCCTTCCAGCCTTCTCCCATCAAACCGCCCTGTACAGCCAGAATCAGCAGCGCACTGATGAGATTGATAAGCGCTGCAGGTAGCCACAGACGCATCAGACGGCGCGACATCACCGTACGAAAATCCCCGGATGCCAGCCAGGCGCTACAGACAGCAGCACCTGCCAGCAGCATCAGTGCAAGGAAGTGACTAAAGCGTAACGCTATATGGATATCAGCAAGCATGTTACTTCACGTGAAAACGGTAACTGCCGTGGGTTTTATGACCGTCTACCGATACAACATGCCAGTCGACCTGCCAGTTGCCAGCTGTCGGCGCTGCTTCCAGTGGAATGATAAGCGTTTTAGCATCGCCTTCAGCCAGTTGCACGTTGCCGGTCACGAGTGTTTGCAGCTGGGGTCCGCGCAGCGTCACGCCACTAAAACCAGGCTCCACACCTTCAGAAAAGCTGAGCCTGAGTTCAGCGGGCGCAGGAGTGACGCTGGTATCCGCTGGCGGCGTCTGTGAGACCAGATGTGCATGAGCGAGAACAATGGACGGCGTAAACGAAGCAATAACCGCGAGGAATGCAAGTTGCCTGGAGCCAAAGACCATGATGATCATTCCCTTTCATTATAAAATGAGACCAGAGGATAACCTCCCGGCCCTAACGAGATCCAGAATAACGCACCAGTGACGGGCAGAAACACTTGTCAATCTGTGCCGTGCACAGTAACGTCTTGCTTGTCATACTACGGAGATGAATATGAAACACAACCTAGCCCAGCTTCCTCAGGAAGAGATGGATAAAGTTAATGTTGATCTTGCCGCCGCCAGCGTCGCGTTTAAAGAGCGTTACAACATGCCTGTGATTGCCGAAGCGGTCGAGAGAGAGCAACCGGAGATGCTGCGTAGCTGGTTCAGAGAACGATTAACCACTCACAGGCTCGCTTCAGTGAACCTTTCCCGTCTTCCGTGGGAACCCAAAGCAAAATAATTCAATTAACATTACGCATCCTGACGCATACCCTGTTAAGATTTTCCTGTAGGAATCTTCAACGGAGCTGTTGTAATGTCCTTGAAAGGCGTTGTGGCAGAAAAATAAGGATGTCGTTATGTCTCTTTGGAGCATTGCCGCCGCGCAATACGCTGTGCGCCAGGGTGGCCTTGAAGCCAACATTGAACACCACCTCTGCTTTATTGAACACGCCGCGCGTGAAAACGTAAATCTGCTTATCTTCCCTGAATTCTCGTTGTGCAGTGATAATGATGCTGATGCAGCGAAATTTGCCATGACGTTACATTCCACCGAACTTGACCCATTAAGTGACGCCGCCCGCCAGTTTGGGATGACTGTCGTCACTGGCCTGCCCCATCTCGACAACAACGCAAATAACGCCAGAGCCGTTATTTTTATGCCCGATGGATCTCGCCAGTCAAGCCGTAAACCGACAGTTGAGAAAAGCGACTGGTTTACGCCCTGCCCGGCTACGCCTATTCACGGCAAAATGGGACGCTATTTCGCACTCGGCGTTAACACAACCAGCGAAGATGAGGCACTGCCGCGCAGTGCAGCTGGACTTGGTGCAAATCTGTATATTACCGGGCGCCACACACCTGTCGCCCGGTGGCAACATGATGCTATGTATCTACAACAGTGGGCCCATAAATACAGTATCGCGGTCCTGATGGCCAACCAGACCTGCAACTCCGGGCGCTGGCACGGCACCGGTCACAGCGCCTGCTGGGACGAACGTGGGCAACTGATTATTCGTGCTGAAGCCGGAGAGTTGCTGGTTATTGGAAGACGCAGCCCCACAGGATGGCAGGGCGAAGTCATTCCGGTGCGTTAATCCCCAGGGCAAATGCAGTGAATTAGCGCTATCATGACAGGCCATGTTTGCGCCAACCAGCGCACCACTTTTGGATAACTGTATGCTGCGAATTATCGATACTGAAACCTGCGGCCTGCAGGGCGGAATCGTCGAGATTGCCTCTGTTGATATCATCGACGGGCAGATAACCAATCCCATGAGCGACCTGGTACGCCCGGACCGCCCTATCAGCCCGCAGGCGATGGCCATCCACGGCATTACTGAAACAATGGTCGCCGATAAACCGTGGATTGAAGAAGTTGTCCCGCGCTATCTTGGCAGCCGCTGGTATGTGGCCCACAACGCCAGTTTCGATAGCCGCGTACTGCCCGATATGCAGGGAGAATGGATTTGCACCATGCGCCTGGCACGCCGCCTGTGGCCGGGCATCAAGTACAGCAATATGGGGTTGTATAAGTCACTTAAGCTCCAGGTTGACACGCCCGCCGGGTTACATCATCACCGTGCTCTGTTTGACTGCTATATTACTGCGGCACTGCTGTTACGCATTATCCAGGAGTCAGGCTGGAGCCCGGAACAGATGGTTACCGTTACCGGACGCCCGACGCTGTTACAAACGCTACAGTTTGGCAAATACCGTGGTGAATCCTTTGAAGATATCGCCCGTCGCGATCCGGGCTATCTGCGCTGGATGTCTAACAACCTCAAAGAGATGTCACCAGAGCTACGCATGACGCTGCGCCACTGGCTGGATGCCAGCTGAACGCTAGAGCATCCGCCCGGGTAGCGTGCCCTGCGCCAGTGCGATAAGAAACGCATATTCCAGTGCAACCCCTTCCCAGGATTTAAATCGCCCGGATTTCCCTCCGTGGCCGGAATCCATATCCGTACACAACAACAGCAGCGTTTGATCACGCTTCATTTCCCGCAGCTTTGCCACCCATTTTGCCGGTTCCCAGTATTGTACCTGAGAGTCATGCAGGCCGGTGGTGACCAGCATGTGCGGATAGGCTTTCTCCTCCAGCTGATCATAAGGGCTGTAAGACTTCATGTACCAATAGTAGGTTTCATCCTGTGGATTGCCCCACTCCTCAAACTCACCGGTCGTTAGCGGAATGGACTCATCAAGCATGGTCGTGACCACGTCAACAAACGGCACCTGAGCCACTACACCGTGGAACAGCTCCGGGCGCTGGTTTATGGCTACCCCCATCAACATACCACCGGCGCTGCCCCCCATAGCGTAAAGCTGATTCGCAGCGCCGTATCCCTGAGCCAATAGCGCATCACAAACGTCGAGGTAGTCATGAAAGGTATTCATTTTCTTGAGGAACTTACCATCTTCGTACCAGCGCTGTCCCAGTTCGCCGCCACCACGCACGTGAGCGATAGCGTAAACAAAACCCCGGTCGAGCAAACTCAAACGGCTGGAGCTGAAATCCGCATCAATACTGCTGCCGTAGGAGCCGTAACCGTATACCAACAGAGGATTTTTCCCGCGCTGGAAATGCTGTTTGTGATATACCAGCGACACCGGCACCTCAACGCCATCACGCGCGCGTATCCACAGGTGCTCGCTACGGTAGTTATCGCCATCAAACCCGGCAACGGCAGTTTGCTTGAGCGTGCGGCGCTCGCCAGTGTCCATATTTAGCTCAAACAACGTGTCCGGGGTTGTCATGGATGAATAGCCGTAGCGTAACCAGGCCGTCTCCGGTTCCGGGTTGTTGGCAATCCAGGTGACATAAGCCGGATCGTCAAATGCTATCCCACTCTCTTCGCCGGTTTTGCGGTTAATCTGACGTAAGCTGCTTAAACCACGCTCGCGTTCCTCCACCACCAGCCAGTCGGTAAAAAGGGTGTAACCTTCAAGCATCACGCGCTCACGCGTTGGGATCACCGTTTCCCAGCGCTGTAAATCTCGCACTTTTGTGCGATACAAACCAAAGTTTTTGCCTTCGTGATTAGAGCGCACCCAGAAGTGATGCTGGTAGTGATCGAGACTGTACTCCCTGTCGCGCTGGCGAGGGATGAAGCACTGCGGTACGGCGTCCGGCAGCTCCGCATCCAGTAGCAGCATTTCACTGCTGGTGGCACTGTTGAGCGCAATAATAATGAAGTGACGCGAGGAGGTTTTATGCACGCTGACGTAAAAGGTGTCATCTTTTTCTTCATACACCAGTTCATCATCGCGTGACGGACTGCCCACCGTGTGCCGCCACACCTGGTATGGTAGCAGCGTGGCCGGATGCTTACGCACGTAGTAAAGCGTTGAGGAATCATTTGCCCAGACAAAATCCGGTGACACATTTTCCAGAAGCTCAGGATACCAGTTGCCGGAGCCAAGATGACGAAAGCGGATACCGTACTGACGACGCGACAAAAAGTCTTCTGCCACCGCCATAATGGTGTTATCCGGCGTAACCGAGAGACCACCAAGCGTATAAAATTCACTGTGCGCCGCGCGTTTATTACAGTCGAGAAGCCTGTCCCACTCGTCACTCTCGCCACCAGAAGCGGGCTGGCGTTGCCAGATAGCGTATTCACAGCCTTCATCAAAATAGTAGCGGTAGCGCCAGCCATTTTTTACCCAGGGCGCAGACACATCGCGCGGGGCAATACGGTCAACCATCTCTTTAAGCAACTGCTCCTGCAGCGCCTGCTGAGAAGCCATGACCTGGTGGCCATAGTCATTTTCCTGATGCAGATAGTCGAGCACGTCCGCAGACGAACGATCGTCGTCCCGCAGCCAGTAATAATTATCAATGCGCGTATCACCATGAATTGTCAGTGAATGCGGCACTTTCTTTGCTTTTGGAGGCATAGCGTCTTCTTCTGTTCTCGTCTGTCACACACCTTTAAGGGTGTGCAAAACGGGCGAGACTTGCAAGCGCAGCCTGTCAGGTTATGCCATATCCGGCAACCCTGAAGGCCGCCGGACAGGTTAATCAGGAAGTTAGCCTGGGGGAAGTTCACGCTTTTGCTGTGCGATATCCTGCTCAATGCCTTCGCGCACGTCAGATGGGATCTTAAGCGCATCACCAAGCGCATTGAGGTAGCTTCTCTCCATAAAGTGATCGATATCGATAACCGCGCAGCTGAGGAAATACAACTCCAGCGCCTCTTCCTCATTTCGCACGCCTTGCGCCAGGCGCTGCGGGTCCAGCGGCTGTTCAATCGCTTGCTGCACCAGTACGCGCCCCTGCTGCTCCACACCCGCTTCGCGCAGCTGCTGCTCAATGGCAGCACGCTCTTTATCATCGATATGGCCATCACTTTTGGCAGCAAATACCAGCGCCAGAATCAAACGTTCGGTACGTACATCCAGGGGTGAGGTTTGTGTGCCCCAGTCAGGCTCCGCCTGGTGAGTCTGGCGAATCTTATCCTTGTATTTATTCCACAGCAGAGAACCTGCCAGCGCCCCGCCGCCTATGAGCAGCGCGTTACCGCCGTATTTGGTCAGCAACTTGCGTGAGGACTTATTTGCCACCAGCAGCCCCGCAAGGCCTCCAAGCGCTCCCGGTACCAGCAGCTTGCTTAATCCCTGTTCCTGCTTATTTCCCTGTTGCTGTCCGCTGGATTGTCCCAGCAGCGACTGTAGTTGACCTAACCAGTTTGCCATTTATATCTCCGACTCATCACAGATACCTGCTCGCAGAGTATGCAACGCAGTGTCAGGAAGCGTAGAGAAAAGCAAATAAAACAAAACGGCGCCGCATAAGCGACGCCGTGATAACAGAAACCCAACCCTTATTCGCGACGGTAATCCGCACTATGGCTCTTGCAGTCGACATGCACGGTATAGTGAATATCGCCGCTTTTACCGCGAACCACGAGTGGTACCTGCCATTCATCCTGCCCACCTTTCACCTGGTTAATATTAATCCAGGCAACCAGGTTAGACTGCCCAAGCTGCTTTTGATCCTCAGGCCAGTTAACCACGCGGTTTTGCAAATAGTCACGTTTCACGCTGGCAGCAATACCCTGCGCGTCAAGGCCTTCACAACCCGTAAATGCCACCTGACGGGCAGTTTGCGCTACCCCGTAAAAACTTGTCGCCAGCAATGCAGCACCGAGAAATACTCCTGTTTTATTCATCCTGTTCTCCATATTGTTGTCAGGAAACAACCCCGAAGAAAGCATGGTATAAAACGCGTGCAGTGCAAGCCTTTCAGGCAACCTTACTTTGCTTTTTTGTGCTACGAGGTTCGGCCTGTGGCTCTACACCGGGCGCCTCAACGGCACGTGGCGTTGAGGCTTCAGGTAACTGGCCGGTCTTAAGCAAGGTGTTAAGCGTATCTTTCTCCTGCGCAAGCCACATCGCGAGCGCCTCTACCTGCTCCGCCTCAAGGGTTACAGGCGACTGGGTCAGCCACTCACCCATCGCCTCAGCCAGATCCAACATTTTGTCCCAGGCATCGGCTTCCTTTTTACTGGCAAAAGACATTTTTTCCTCACCTTCCCTAACGACTACGTATTTAATTTCTACCGCCATGTGCAGCTCCGAATATACTGTTTATTAATACAGTATAACAGAAAGCCGCTCACCAGACAATTCACCCACTGGCTGCATACGCAAACGTTTTCGTTTATACTGCGCCGGTTTTTTTCACCGGGTAAAACGAGAGGTTGCTATGTTGGGAAGCGCACTGCGCCCTTCTGCCACGCGCGTCATGCTGCTGGGTTCAGGAGAGCTGGGAAAAGAAGTCGCCATTGAGTGCCAACGCCTTGGGCTGGAAGTGATTGCCGTTGACCGCTACGCCGATGCGCCTGCTATGCAGGTCGCACACCGTAGCCACGTCATTAACATGCTGGACGGCGCACAGCTTGCCGCGCTGATTGCTCAGGAAAAGCCGCACTTCGTGGTGCCGGAAATTGAAGCTATCGCCACCGATACACTGGTTGAACTGGAGCGCCAGGGTCAGTGTGTAGTGCCTTGTGCACGCGCCGCCCAACTTACAATGAACCGTGAAGGCATTCGTCGCCTTGCCGCTGAGGAGTTGGGGTTGCCTACCTCAGGTTACCGTTTTGCCGACAGCGAGGCGGGTTTTCGCGAGGCGGTACGTGAAGTTGGCCTGCCATGTATTGTTAAACCGGTAATGAGCTCCTCTGGTAAAGGTCAGAGCATGATTCGCGATGAGAGCGAACTCGCCAATGCCTGGACTTATGCGCAACAGGGCGGACGTGCCGGTGCCGGACGTGTGATTGTTGAATCAGTCGTGAATTTTGATTTTGAAATTACGCTACTTACTGTCAACGCCGTTGATGGTCTGCACTTCTGTGACCCGATTGGTCACCGCCAGCAAGACGGCGACTATCGTGAATCCTGGCAACCACAACAGATGAGCCAGAAAGCACTTGCTAACGCCCGGGACGTAGCCGGGAAGATTGTTAAAGCACTGGGTGGTTACGGGCTGTTTGGCGTGGAGCTGTTTGTTTGCGGCGATGAGGTCGTCTTCAGCGAAGTCTCGCCGCGCCCGCACGACACCGGCATGGTCACACTGATTTCGCAGGATTTATCAGAGTTTGCCCTGCACGTGCGCGCTTTCCTCGGCTTGCCGATAGGCGGCGTACGCCAGTATGGCCCGGCTGCATCGGCGGCCCTGCTACCCGCGCTTACCAGTCGCGACGTGCGTTTTATCAACCCAGAAGTTGCCTGTAACAACGGCATGCAACTGCGACTGTTTGGCAAACCGGAAATTGACGGTACACGTCGCCTTGGCGTGGTACTGGCTACCGCTACGAGTGTGGAGAAGGCCGTTGAACGCGCCAAAAGCGCGGTGGAACAGATACGCGTGGAAGGGTGATAACACCGGGATTAGCGCCACAAAAAAGCCCTCCGAAGAGTAATGCCAGTCACTTAAGCATTTAAATGAATATAAATTCATCATGATGCTTATAAGGAAAGCGAAGGAATCAGGGGTTCAGCCCTGTTTTACTTCATTGAAGGCTCGAATTATCGAACCTCATTTCCTTAAGTGACCAGCATTACTCCGAAGAGGGCTTTTTTACAGACAGAAATTACTTCGCGCCTTCAACTGCTTCACGCGCCAGACGAGTGATACGCTCATAGTCGCCGGCTTCCAGCGCATCCTGCGGTACCAGCCAGGAGCCGCCGATACACAGCACGCTATTCAGCGCCAGATAATCGCGGTAGTTGGCAGGCGTAATACCACCGGTCGGGCAGAAACGCACCTGCGAGAACGGACCGGCAATTGCCTGCAGCGCCTTCACGCCTCCGTTGGCTTCTGCCGGGAAGAATTTAAACTCGCGCAGGCCGTATTCCATACCCAGCATCAGCTCGGAAACAGAGCAAATCCCCGGAATAAGCGGGATGCTACCCGCTGTCGCGGCTTTCAGCAGCGGCTCAGTCAGACCCGGGCTGATGGCAAACTGTGCGCCCGCTGCGGTCACGTCAGCGAGCTGCTGCGCGTTGATGACAGTACCCGCACCGACAATAGCTTCCGGCACTTCTTTTGCAATAAGACGGATAGCGTCCAGCGCGCACTCGGTACGCAGCGTCACTTCCAGCACGCGAACACCGCCTGCGACCAGCGCTTTTGCCATCGGCACAGCGTGCTCAAGCTTTTTAACCACGATAACCGGTACGACCGGGCCGCTTTTCAGGATGTTTTCCGCGCTTGTTTTCCAGTTGTTCATCAGAGACTCTCTCTCGTGAAGGTTAAACCGTCATTCCGCCTGAGGCGGGCTTAAAATTCGATGCAGGTTGCGCCCTGCTCTGCGCCGGACAGTTTTTCGCGCAGCGCGCCAAACATTTCACGTCCGGTACCAATACGCTCGGCACTCAGGTCTGGATGGAACGCCTGGCGCTGCGCCAGCTCAGCCTCATCCACCAGCAGCGTCAGTTCACCGGTCTGCCCGTTAACGCGAATCATGTCACCTTCCTGCACTTTTGCCAGCAAACCATCGTCATAGGCTTCTGGTGTGACATGGATAGCGGAAGGCACTTTACCGGAAGCGCCGGACAGACGGCCATCGGTCACCAGTGCAATGTTAAAACCACGGTCCAATAATACACCCAGCGGTGGCATCAATTTATGCAATTCCGGCATGCCGTTGGCTTTCGGCCCCTGATGACGCACCACAACCACACAGTCTTTATCCAGCTTGCCCGCTTCAAACGCTGGTAATACGTCGTGCTGGCTTTCAAAAATCACCGCTGGCGCTTCAATCACCTGTTTCTCATGCGGTACGGCAGAGGTTTTCATTACCGCACGGCCGAGGTTACCGCTGAGTACTTTGGTTCCGCCGTGATGAGAGAAAGGGTTGTCGATAGTGGCAATAACGTCAGTATCCAGCGATGCGGCTGCGCCATCGCGCCAGTCGAGCTTACCTTCGTTGAGCCACGGCTCAAGGGTGTAACGATTAAGACCAAAGCCCGCCACCGTGTTCACGTCTTCGTGCAGCAGACCGCCCTTGAGTAGCTCGCGCATCAGCACCGGTACACCACCGGCTGCCTGGAAATGGTTGATATCTGCCGGGCCATTTGGATACAGACGTGCCATCAACGGCACGGCGTCAGACAAGTCAGAGAAATCATCCCAGTTGATAATGATGCCGGCTGCACGCGCCATCGCCACCAGGTGCATGGTGTGGTTAGTTGAACCGCCGGTTGCCAGCAGTGCAACAATGCCGTTCACCACGACTTTTTCATCAATCATCTTACCAAGCGGCATCCACTCATTGCCGTTACCGGTCAGGCGAGTCACCTGGCGGGCTGCGGCAGCAGTCAGTTCAGCACGCAACGGCGCATCCGGGTGTACGAACGAAGAACCCGGCAGCTGCATCCCCATAAACTCAACCACCATCTGGTTGGTATTCGCCGTACCGTAAAAGGTGCAGGTGCCCGGCGCATGGTAGGAGGCGGCTTCAGACTCCAGCAGCGCATTCCTGTCAACTTTACCTTCGGCAAAGAGCTGGCGAATACGCACTTTCTCTTTGTTAGGCAAACCACTTGCCATCGGACCAGACGGCACAAAGACGGCCGGCAGATGACCAAACGACAGCGCAGCCATCGCAAGCCCCGGAACGATTTTATCGCATACGCCGAGGTACAGCGCGCCATCGAACATATTATGAGACAGGCCTACTGCCGCCGACATGGCAATCACTTCACGACTCAGCAGCGACAACTCCATCCCATCCTGGCCCTGGGTCACGCCATCGCACATTGCAGGTACTGCGCCCGCGACCTGACCGACCGCCCCTGCACTGTGCAGCGCCTGACGAATCTGGTCCGGGTAGGTTTCATACGGCTGGTGCGCAGAAAGCATGTCGTTATAGGAGGTAATGATCGCAATGTTGTTACGCAACATGCTTTTCAGCGCCGCCTTATCTTCAGGCTGACAAGCCGCAAAACCGTGCGCCAGGTTGCCGCAGGCAAGTTCTGAGCGATGCACGGTTTTAGACTTCGCCGCCTCAATGCGTGCCAGGTAAGCTTCGCGGGTCGGACGAGAGCGTTCAATAATGCGTTTTGTTACGCGTAACAAATTCAGGTTCATAGAGACTCCTTATAATCTTGATTGCCATAAGCGGCACGTGTTGCTTCAGATCGCGGCGCAAAATCGCGTCAAACGCAGAAAGCACACTGCCCCTGGGCAAAATCGCTTCAGCTAGTTTAAATAAAAAAGCCCCGCGGGTGAACCTCGCGGGGCTTTATTGACAAAAAAATTATGCCACTTCTGAGTTAGATCATGTTACCGGTAAAATAAACGCCGGTTGGCATCGATTATTTCTTATTCAAACTCGTTCCAGGAACGTCCGTCGCGCGTGATCATCGCTACCGAGGCAACCGGTCCCCAGGTTCCGGCCTGATAGGGTTTTGGCGCATCGTTGTCTGCCGCCCAGGCTTCGGTGATTGAATCCACCCATTTCCATGCTTCTTCAACTTCATCGCGGCGCACAAACAACGCCTGAATGCCGCGCATGGTTTCCAGTAACAGGCGCTCGTAAGCGTCAGCCAGGTGCGCCTGATTGAAGGTTTCGGAATAGCTCAGGTCCAGCTTGGTGGTTTGCAGGTTATGTTTGTGATCGAGCCCAGGCACTTTATTAAGGATCTGGATATCGACCCCTTCGTCCGGCTGCAGGCGGATGGTCAGCTTGTTCTGTGGCAACTCCTGCCAGGACTCTTTAAACAGGTTGAGCGCCGGGCTTTTGAAGTAAACGACGACTTCAGAGCATTTAGTGGGCAGGCGCTTGCCGGTTCGCAGATAAAACGGCACGCCAGACCAGCGCCAGTTGTCGATGTCCACACGGATAGCCACAAAAGTTTCCGTACAGCTGCTCTTGTTCGCGCCCTCTTCTTCCAGGTAACCCGGCACTTTTTTCCCCTGAGCAAAGCCCGAGGTGTACTGGCCGCGCACGGTTTTCTCACGCACGTTAGAGCGGTCAATGCGGCGCAATGCCTGCAGCACTTTCACTTTCTCATCGCGGATATGATCGGCGGTCAGATCTGGCGGCGGCGCCATCGCAATCATGCACAGGATTTGCAGCAGGTGGTTTTGCACCATATCGCGCATCTGCCCGGCCTGGTCAAAATAGCCCCAGCGCCCTTCAATACCAACCTCTTCAGCCACTGTGATTTCCACGTGGTCGATAGTGCGGTTATCCCAGTTGTTCACAAAGAGCGAGTTAGCAAAACGCAGCGCCAACAGATTAAGCACCGTCTCTTTGCCCAGATAGTGGTCAATACGGTAAACCTGGCACTCTTCAAAAAACTCACCGACCTGGTTGTTGATTTCCTGTGACGTCTCAAGCGAAGTACCAAGCGGTTTTTCCATCACCACGCGTGCAGGCCTGGCGTTAAGTTTTGCCGCACCCAACCCTTTGCAGATGGCGCCAAAGGTGCTCGGTGGCATAGCAAAATAGTTGATGGTGGTGCGATTTTTCTGATCAAGCTTTTTGCCAAGCTTGCTAAAGCCTGCTGTGTCGTTAACATCAAGGTTGCAGAAATCAAGACGCGCACTGAGCTTGTCCCACAGCGCTTCATCAATTTTCTCTTTCATGAAGGTTTCCAGCGCTTCACGAATCACTTTGGTGTACGCGGCCTTGTCCCAGTCTGCACGCCCGACGCCAAGAATACGCGTATCCGGGTGAATCTGGCCTGCCTTTTCCAGCTGATACAGGGAAGGCAGCAATTTGCGGCGCGCAAGATCGCCTTTCGCACCGAAAATCACCAGGTCGCACGCCTGAGCTGTTTGCGTTACCGCCATGTTATTCTCCTCATTATCGGCTGGCCCGGCGCTGTGCATCCGGACCCACTTGTAATTTTATTACAATGCACTGTACTTCATTTTACATAAGGCGCGAACACAGGTTGTGCCTTTCGCTGCATAAACGCACAGCTTTCCCCCTTGCCGCCGGTTATGTGCACTACAGTGATACAGCAGGAAATCAGAGCACGATCATGTAATGAAAAAAAACTACAACATCATCAGCCTGTTGTTAGCGCACCGCCTTCGTCGAAGAGTATATTCTGACAATCGCTGGCACGCGATTTTCGCCTGGCCTGGACGTTAATTTTTGCTGAGAACCCTGTCGATGATGAATATGCTCGAAAACATCCAGTCACAGCTGGAACGACTGAGTAAATCAGAGCGGAAAGTGGCTGATACCATACTCAGTGCACCGCAGGAAGCCATCCATAAAAGCATCGCAACTCTTGCCGCTGAAGCAGGCGTAAGCGAACCCACCGTTAACCGTTTTTGCCGTCGCCTGGACACCCGTGGTTTTCCCGACTTCAAACTGTTGCTGGCACAGAGCCTGGCTACCGGCACGCCGTGGGTTAACCGCAATGTCGATGAAAACGACGATGTTAAAGCCTACAGTGACAAAATTTTTGAATCCGCTATGGCGAGCCTGGACCAGGTACGCAACGGGCTGGACATCAGTGCCGTTAACCGTGCAGTAGACTGGCTGAGTCAGGCTAAAAAAATCGCCTTTTTTGGGCTGGGTTCTTCCTCTACTGTTGCCCACGACGCAATGAATAAATTTCTGCGTTTTAATGTGCCGGTGTTCTGGTCAGACGATATTGTGTTACAACGCATGAGTTGTATGAACAGTGGCGAAGGCGACGTGGTTGTGCTGTTCTCCCACACCGGGCGCACCCGCCATATTGTGGAGCTGGCACGCCTGGCTCATGAAAACGAGGCGATGGTTATCGCCGTCACGACCGCCAACACACCGCTTGCTCATGAAGCCGGGCTGGCGTTGTTACTGGATGTGCCGGAAGATACTGATGTGTATATCCCTATGGTCTCGCGCCTGGCCCAGTTGACGCTGCTTGACGTGCTTGCCACGGGTTTTACGCTGCGCCGAGGCGCGAAATTCAGAGATAACTTGAAGCGAGTCAAAGAAGCGTTACGGGAATCGCGGTTTGATAGAGGAACCATTGTTCCCGGTAAAACACCGTGAATGCTATCACAACGTTGTCACTTACCAGGTCATTCAGGTAACGTGTCAGGCCAGTCCTGCCTTACCGAATTTTTCAGTTCACGCACTACCGATGTTGTTTCAGTCAACGGAGTATTAAATGTCCAGACGGCTACGCAGAACCAAAATTGTCACCACCTTAGGTCCAGCTACCGATCGCGATAACAACCTTGAGAAGGTTATCGCCGCCGGTGCTAACGTTGTACGCATGAATTTCTCCCACGGAACAGCAGAAGACCATCTGCTGCGCGCTAACAAAGTGCGCGAGATTGCGGCAAAACTCGGCCGCCATGTTGCTATTCTCGGCGACCTTCAGGGTCCCAAAATTCGTGTATCGACCTTCAAAGAGGGCAAAGTGTTCCTCAATATTGGCGACAAGTTCCTGCTTGATGCCAACCTGGGCAAAGGCGAAGGCGACAAAGAGAAAGTGGGCATCGACTATAAAGGCCTGCCTGCTGATGTGGTACCGGGCGACATTTTGCTGCTCGATGATGGCCGCGTACAGTTAAAAGTGCTGGAAGTTCAGGGCATGAAAGTGTTCACCGAAGTGACCGTCGGTGGCCCCCTGTCCAACAATAAAGGCATTAATAAGCTCGGCGGCGGTCTGTCTGCCGAAGCGCTGACCGAGAAAGACAAAGCCGATATTCTCACTGCTGCGAAAATTGGTGTGGATTACCTGGCCGTTTCCTTCCCGCGCTGTGGGGAGGATCTCAACTATGCTCGTCGCCTCGCACGTGATGCAGGCTGCGACGCGCACATCGTTTCCAAAGTGGAGCGCGCCGAAGCCGTATGCAGCGATGAAGCGATGGACGACATTATTCTTGCCTCCGACGTGGTGATGGTTGCCCGCGGCGATCTGGGCGTTGAAATCGGCGATCCGGAGCTGGTCGGCATCCAGAAAACCCTCATTCGTCGTGCGCGTAAGCTGAATCGTGCCGTCATCACCGCCACACAGATGATGGAGTCGATGATAACCAACCCGATGCCGACCCGCGCAGAGGTGATGGACGTTGCCAACGCCGTGCTGGATGGCACAGACGCCGTTATGCTGTCTGCTGAAACCGCTGCAGGCCAGTACCCGGCAGAAACCGTTGCCGCGATGGCACGTGTATGCGTGGGTGCTGAAAAAATCCCGAGTATCAACGTCTCCAAACATCGTCTGGATGTCCAGTTCGACAACGTGGAAGAAGCGCTGGCGATGTCAGCCATGTATGCCGCCAACCATACCCGCGGCGTGACGGCGATTATCACCATGACTGAATCGGGCCGTACGGCGCTGATGACCTCGCGCATCAGCTCCGGACTGCCGATTTTTGCGCTATCGCGCCATGAGCGTACACTTAACCTGACGGCACTGTACCGTGGCGTCACCCCTGTCCACTTTGACAGCCAGAAAGAAGGCGTGGCAGCCGCACAGGATGCCGCTAATTTGCTGCGCGATAAAGGCTACCTGATGTCAGGCGACCTGGTCATTGTGACCCAGGGCGACGTGATGGGGACAATTGGTTCCACCAACACCACCCGTATCCTGACGGTTGACTAAGCCACCGCAGACTGAAAAAGGGCCGAATGGCTAATGTCAGTCACTTAAGCTTTTTAATGAATACAAATTCATCATTATGCTTAAAAGGAAATGCAGGAATCAGGGTTTCAATCCGGTTGACTTCATTGAAGGCTCGAATTATCGAGCCTCATTTCCGTAAGTGACCAGCATCATGCCGAATGGCCCCTTTTTATAGCCATCTCGTTTATTTGCTACTTTTCGGCCACAGGTCTTTGCGCACGTAAGGTTCGGTCTCTCCTTCTTTACGCGTTTTCAGCAGTTTCAGTATCCAGGTGTACTGCTCCGGGTGCGGGCCGACAAGAATTTCCACTTCCTCATTCATGCGCCTGGCAATCGTATGGTCATCAGCGTCCATCAAGTCGTCCATCGGCGGGCGAATATAGATATCCAGCCGATGCGTCCTGGCGTTATAAACCGGAAACAGCGGCACCACGCGCGCGCGACACACCTTCATCAGACGGCCAATAGCGGGTAACGTTGCCTTATAGGTGGCAAAGAAATCAACAAACTCGCTGTGCTCGGCACCGTGGTCCTGGTCAGGCAGATAATAACCCCAGTAGCCCTGGCGCACTGAGCTGATAAAGGGTTTGATGCCATCATTACGTGCGTGCATACGCCCGCCAAAGCGACGACGTACCCGGTTCCAGACATAGTCAAACAGCTGATTGCCCTGATTGTGGAACATTGCCGCCATCTTCTGGCCGCTGGCGGCCATCAACATGGCCGGAATATCCACGGCCCAACCGTGGGGTACCAGGAAAATCACCTTCTCGTTATTTGCCTGCATCGCATCGATAATCTCCTTGCCGTGCCAGTCCACACGCTCAAGTACTTTTTTCGGGTCACGTATGCCCAGTTCAGCCATCATCGCCATCGACTGCGGCGCTGTTTCAAACATGCTGTCGATAATAGCCTCACGGCGCGCCTCAGGTAGCTCAGGGAAGCAGTAGAGCAGATTGATACGTGCGCGGCGACGTGCGCTTGTTGCGAATTTACCGGCCATACGCCCCAGCGCCCCCAACAGCGGATCGCGAATGGCCGCAGGCGTCCAGGCAAGGCCCGCAAAAGCAAAGACACCGAGCCATGAGCCCCAGTAACGCGGGTGCAAAAAGGCTTTCTGGAACTCAGGAATAAACTCGATGTGTGACTTTTTCTCTTTTTCCATGTTCTTCCCGGCACAAAGCCGATTAATTTATCTCAGTTCAGACTGCTTTATTTTAATGGTAGCCGGGACTTTTCCAAACAAAAAGCCGGTCTGTGACCGGCTTTTGACCTTCAGGAGGATTTTTAGTCGAACCGCAGCTGCGGCACCACTTCTTTTGCAGTTGCCAGGAAGTCGCGGCGATCGGTTCCTGCCAGGCCTTCGGAACGCGGCAGTTTCGCCGTGAGTGGGTTAACAGCCTGCTGGTTAATCCACACCTCATAATGCAAGTGCGGCCCCGTAGAACGCCCTGTATTACCCGACAGCGCGATGCGCTCACCGCGCTTGACCTTCTGACCTGGCGTAACGAGAAGCTTCTTCAGGTGCATATAACGCGTGGTATAGGAGCGGCCGTGACGGATTGCAATGTAATAACCCGCAGCACCACTGCGCTTGGCAACCACCACTTCACCGTCACCCACTGCCAGCACCGGTGTCCCCTGAGGCATGGCGAAGTCAACACCACGATGCGGCGCGACACGCCCGGTTACCGGGTTTGTACGGCGCGGGTTGAAGTTTGAAGAGACGCGGAACTGGCGTGAGGTCGGGAAGCGCATAAAACCTTTCGCCAGACCCGCACCGTTACGGTCATAGAATTTACCGTCTTCTGCACGAATACCGTAGTAATCCTTACCACTACTGCGCACACGTACGCCTACAAGTTGACTCTGCTCTCGCTTGCCATCGAGCATTTCACGCGACATCAGCACAGCGAACTCATCGCCTTTTTTGAGCTTACGGAAGTCCATCTGCCACTGCATCGCTTTAATTACGGCGTTAATTTCCGTCGTGGTAAGGCCAGCAGAACGCGCACTGGAGACAAAGCTGCTGCCTACCGTCCCTTTAAGAAGACTGTTCACCCAGTCGCCCTGCTGAGTTTCGCTCGTCATCTTCCACGCACCAGAGCTGTTGCGCTCGTAGGTACGCGTTTCACGGCGTGAGACTTCCCACGTCAGGGTTTGCAGGTCGCCGTCTGCGTTTAATGTCCAGGAGAGTTGCTGACCGATTTTCAGATTCCGCAAATCTTTATCGGCCTGCGTCAGGCGACCGATTTCCGACATATCAATGCCGTACTGGTTCAATACACTGCTAAAGGTATCACCAGTAGAAACCACGTATTCGTGCAGTCCGGTGTCCGAGGCGATTTTGTCATCCAGCTCATCCTGCGGGATGGCTTCTTCTTCCTGCGGCGTCTGATCGATAGGCTCACTGGCCTCCGGCAAAAGTGAACGAATATCCTCTTTTCCCAGTTCGATGCTTTTGACAATTGGCGTGGATTCGGTGTGGTACACAAAGGGCCGCCAGACGGCGGCCGCAAGAGTAAGAACCGTAAGCGACCCCAACATCACACGATGGGGTCGCGGTAAATTGTTAAACGCCAGGGCGACAGAGCGGGCTATCTGTTGCACGTATTCACTTCCTCGTTATGCTCCTTTCAGGCAACTGGCGTATTGATGCGAAAGTTGGGTAAGAAATTGCGTATAGCTGTCTTTACCCAGCGCAATAGCGGTGCCAAGAGGATCCAGTGTACCCATTCGTACCCGCGTTCCTCTGGCAACGGCTTCAATGACGGCCGGCCTGAATTGTGGCTCAGCAAAGACGCATTCGGCCTTTTGCTCAACCAACTGTGTTCTGATTTCATGTAAGCGCTGCGCACCAGGCTGGATTTCAGGGTTTACGGTAAAATGCCCCAGCGGGGTGAGGCCGTAGTGTTGTTCAAAATACCCGTAGGCATCGTGAAACACGTAATACCCTTTTCCTTTTAGCGGTGACAGCTCATTTGCCAACGTTTCATCGGTTTTTACTAATTCTGCCTCGAATCGCTGCAGGTTCGCATCCAATTTGTTCTTATTTTCAGGCATAAGTTCAACTAATTTTTGATGGATTGCAACCGCTGAAAGCCTTGCTATGACTGGGGATAGCCATAAATGCATGTTGTACTCACCATGATGGTGATCTTCATCACCTTTTTCGTGTCCATGTTCGTGGTCATCGTCATGCTCGTGAGCGCCTTTTATCAGCAGCGGCTTCACATCATTTAGTGCTGCAAGCGACAGCCGTTTTTGTTCGGTCAGGCGGGCGACAGGTTTCGTCATGAAGGCTTCCATCTCTGGTCCGACCCATACCACTAAGTCTGCGTTTTGCAAGCGTTTTATATCAGACGGGCGTAAGGCATAATCGTGCTCCGATGCGCCATCTGGCAGTAAAACCGTCGTCCCGGTGACGCCATCGGCAATGGCTGATGCGATAAATCCCAGGGGCTTAATGGAGGTGACAACATCTGCCTGAGCGGTGGTTGACGCGCTACACCACAGAGCGGTTGAAAAAGCAGCGAAAAGAAGCGTGTTTTTATGTAACATAATGCAACTGGTCATCGTTTTGGCTGAGAGGAATGTGATATTATAACATCCGATAACTTCTGCAACGTTTAAATCGACATGACAACTCTCGTCTCCCTGGAAAACATTTCAGTTTCATTTGGCGCCCGCCGCGTGCTGTCAGATATCTCGCTTAATCTGCACCCAGGCCGCATCCTCACGCTGTTGGGACCAAACGGCGCGGGCAAATCAACGCTGGTCCGCGTGGTACTCGGGCTAGTAGCACCCGACAGCGGCCTCATCAAGCGCAGCCCGAATCTGCGCATTGGTTATGTCCCTCAAAAATTACACCTCGATGCCACGCTGCCGCTAACAGTAAGCCGCTTCATGCGCCTGCGTCCTGGTGTGAAAAAGAGCGACATTAAGCCCGCGCTGGTGCGCGTGCAGGCCGCGCACCTGATAGATGCACCGATGCAAAAACTCTCCGGTGGCGAAACCCAGCGTGTATTGCTGGCTCGTGCGTTACTCAATCAGCCGCAGCTCCTGGTGCTGGATGAACCGACGCAGGGTGTTGACGTTAACGGCCAGCTCGCGTTGTATGATTTAATCAACAAACTACGCCATGAACTGGGCTGTGCCGTACTGATGGTGTCCCACGATCTACACCTTGTCATGGCAAAAACCGATGAAGTACTGTGCCTCAACCACCATATTTGCTGCTCCGGGACACCGGAAGTGGTGTCCGCACATCCGCAGTTTATTTCCATGTTCGGTCCGCGTGGTGCAGAACAACTCGGCATTTATCGCCATCATCATAATCACCGCCACGATTTGCAGGGCAAAATTATTCTGCGCAGAGGAAACGGCCAGTCATGATTGAATTGTTATTCCCCGGCTGGCTTGCCGGAGTCCTGCTGGCGTGTGCTGCAGGGCCGCTGGGTTCATTTGTGGTCTGGCGCCGCATGTCTTATTTTGGCGATACTCTCGCTCACGCCTCACTATTAGGTGTGGCGTTTGGCCTGCTGCTCAATATCAACCCATTTTATGCCGTGATTGCGGTAACGCTACTGCTGGCGCTGGCGCTGGTGTGGCTCGAAAAACGCCCCAATATCGCCATTGATACATTGCTGGGTATCATGGCGCACAGCGCGCTATCGCTGGGCCTGGTGGTGGTGAGCCTGATGTCAGGTATTCGGGTGGATTTAATGGCCTATCTGTTTGGCGATCTGCTCTCGGTCACACCTGAAGACCTGGCCGCGATTGCCGCAGGCGTGGTGGTGGTCATCGCTATCCTGTGCTGGCAATGGCGCAATCTGCTCGCCATGACAATAAGTCCTGACCTCGCTTTTGTTGACGGCGTTAAGCTCCAGCGCGTCAGGCTGCTACTGATGCTGGTTACTGCGCTGACCATTGGTGTGGCCATGAAGTTTGTCGGTGCGTTGATAATCACTTCGCTCTTGATCATTCCGGCAGCGACCGCGCGCCGCTTTGCTCGTACACCGGAGCAAATGGCCTGGGTTGCTGTCGGGACTGGCATGATTGCCGTCACTGGCGGCCTTGCCTTTTCTGCAAGCTACGATACTCCCGCAGGTCCGTCCGTCGTGCTGGCCGCTGCACTGTTGTTCATTCTCAGTATGATGCGCCGCCAGCCGGTGTAACGTTACGACTGTCTCCCGGTTAAGCAGACCGGGAGACGGTGCTGAAAGCGCCCATGCCTCTCCCTTGCCCTTGCCGCACAAGTCCGCACTGGTGGACAAATAAACAGATGCAGATTGCTGCAAGCCAGACTACCCTGTGCTGAATTTCTTTCGGCACTGCACCGAAAAGACTTATTAAAACCTGCTATCGCACTCAGGGAGAACGTTATGCCGCCAATTATGCACACTCGCGATTTCAAAAAATTTCTCATCGCCGCTGCAATTGTCTTTGTGATTGCTGTTTCAGTGATTTCGAGAGTGACTTTTGAAGGTGTCGTTGAGCAGTACAATTTACCGATGGAAGACTGGACAGTGGGGATGTTTTTCATCCAGGGCGCGTGGGTGTTTATTTACAGCATTATGTTTACGCTCATCGGCTCACTGCCATTCGCGTTTTACTTTCTCAGCCCAAAATCCAATCATGACAGTTAACATATTGAGCCTGACGCAAAACCGGGGCATCACGCCCCGGTTGAGTCTGTTTTATCAGGAATGCTTTTACGGATAATCTGGTGGTGTCATGCCAAAATGCGCCCAGGCACGCGGCGTCGCGATGCGTCCACGCGGCGTACGCTGTAAAAAACCCTGCTGAATCAAATAGGGTTCCAGCACATCTTCAATGGTTTCACGCTCTTCGCCAATCGCTGCCGCAAGGTTATCAAGCCCCACCGGCCCACCAAGAAATTTATCCAGCACCGCCAGCAGCAACTTGCGGTCCATGTAATCAAAGCCTTCTGCATCCACATTAAGCATATCCAGCGCCAGTGCTGCGACCTCAGAATTAATCACACCATTATGGCGCACTTCAGCAAAGTCACGTACGCGACGCAGCAGGCGGTTAGCAATACGTGGCGTACCTCGCGCGCGGCGAGCGACTTCCAGCGCACCTTCTTCACTCATCTCCAGCCCCAGGCAAGCAGCGCTGCGCCCCACGATATGCTGCAAATCCGCCACCTGGTAGAACTCCAGGCGCTGAACAATGCCAAAACGGTCACGTAGCGGAGAGGTCAACGAACCGGCGCGCGTGGTGGCGCCAATCAGGGTAAAGGGTGGCAAATCAATTTTGATAGAGCGCGCCGCCGGGCCTTCGCCAATCATGATATCAAGCTGGTAATCTTCCATCGCTGGATAGAGCACTTCTTCAACAACCGGAGAAAGACGATGGATCTCATCAATAAACAAGACATCATGCGGTTCAAGGTTAGTGAGCATGGCCGCGAGATCGCCTGCTTTTTCCAGCACCGGGCCGGACGTGGTACGCAGGTTCACCCCCATTTCATTGGCGACAATATTGGCAAGCGTGGTTTTACCCAGCCCCGGCGGCCCGAAGATAAGCAGGTGGTCCAGCGCATCGCCGCGTAACCTCGCCGCCTCGATGAAGATCTCCATTTGGGCGCTTACCTGTGGCTGGCCAACATACTCTGCCAGCATCTTCGGGCGAATGGCACGGTCAGCGGCCTCTTCCACCGGGCTTGAGCCAGGGGCTATCAGGCGATCGGCTTCAATCATCCTTTACCTCACAGCGCTGCACGTAGCGCTTCACGAATCAGGGTTTCACTGTCAGCGCCGCTGCGGGCGATTTTACTTATCATGCGGCTTGCTTCCTGAGGTTTATAGCCCAGCGCAACCAGCGCGGCAACCGCTTCGACCTCGGCATCATCAGCGACCGGCCCCGCCGGTGACGTCAGCTCCAGGTCTGCTGCTGGCGTAAACAGATCGCCGTGCATGCCCTTAAAGCGGTCTTTCATTTCCACTACCAGACGCTCGGCCGTTTTCTTGCCAATGCCTGGCAGTTTCACCAGCGAGGCGGGTTCTTCGCGCTCAACCGCATTTACAAACTGCTGCGCCGACATACCGGAGAGAATAGCCAGCGCCAGCTTCGGCCCTACGCCGTTAACTTTAATCAGTTCACGAAACAGCGTGCGCTCCTGCTTGTTGTTAAACCCAAACAGTAGCTGTGCATCTTCACGCACCACAAAATGGGTAAACACCACCGCTTCTTTGCCGGTTTCCGGTAATTCATAAAAGCAGGTCATTGGCATATGCACTTCATACCCGACGCCACCTGCCTCCAGCAATACCAGCGGCGGCTGTTTTTCCAGAACGATGCCTCTGAGTCTACCTATCACATTTTGCTCCTGCTTTTATTCATGCCGGTGTCGATAGCGCACATCATATAAAAAAGGCTGGATAGGTATCCAGCCTTTTCTGGTATTAGCGTAGTCTGCCGCGGGTGAGATTGAGACGTGTGGCACTGATTTGCAACGCGTTCTGGCTAACGTGACAGTGCGTAATGGCAATAGCCAGTGCGTCGGCAGCGTCGGCCTGCGGGTTGGCGGGCAGTTTTAGCAGATTACGCACCATGTGCTGCACCTGGCTTTTGTCGGCGCCGCCGGTGCCAACCACCGTTTGCTTTACCTGACGCGCGGCATATTCAAACACCGGCAACTCACCGTTTACCGCCGCGACAATGGCCGCACCGCGTGCCTGACCAAGCTTAAGCGCCGAGTCGGCATTTTTGGCCATAAAGACCTGCTCAATGGCAAAAATGTCTGGCTGAAACTGGGTAATCAGCTCACTCACACCGGCGTAAATCAGCTTCAGTCGTGAGGGTAAGTCATCCACCTTTGTACGAATACAGCCGCTGCCAAGATATGTAAGCTGTCTGCCCGTCTGGCGAATCACCCCGTAGCCGGTAATGCGCGAACCGGGGTCGATGCCGAGAATAATGGCCATTGCGCCTCTCTGATTAGTCGCGGGAAATTACCCTCAATAGCCCGACCGCATGTTAGCCATGCGGTCGGCAGGCCCCTGGCCCGTAGACATTACCTCAGAGCGTAGCCGCAACCTCGTCGGAGATCTCACCGTTGTGGTAAACCTCCTGCACATCGTCACAGTCTTCGAGCATGTCAATAAGACGCAGCATTTTCGGTGCGGTTTCCGCATCCAGGTCTGCTTTCGTTGACGGGATCTGGGATACCTCAGCGCTCTCAGCGGTAAAACCCGCCGCTTCCAGCGCGTCTTTCACCTGCCCCAGTTCTTCCCATGCGGTATACACATCGATAGCGCCGTCGTCATAGCTCACCACGTCTTCGGCACCCGCTTCCAGCGCGGCTTCCATCACGGCATCTTCATCAATGCCTTCTGCAAACGAGATAACGCCTTTCTTACTGAACAGATACGCCACTGAGCCGTCGGTGCCAAGGTTACCACCGCATTTACTGAACGCATGGCGCACTTCGCCTACGGTACGATTGCGGTTATCACTCAGGCATTCCACCATCACGGCTGTGCCGCCCGGACCGTAGCCTTCATAGATGATGGTTTCCATGTTCGCATCTTCATCGCCGCCCACTCCACGCGCAATGGCGCGGTTAAGCGTGTCGCGCGTCATGTTGTTAGAGAGCGCTTTATCGACAGCCGCACGCAGGCGCGGGTTGGACGCCGGATCGCCGCCGCCGAGTTTTGCCGCCGTTACCAGCTCGCGAATGATTTTAGTGAAGATTTTACCGCGCTTCGCGTCCTGGGCCGCCTTACGGTGTTTTGTGTTGGCCCATTTACTATGACCTGCCATATCTCTCTCCAGAATTGCCCGATACCCAACGACACTGCGCTGTACGCAACACGCCGGTGTTAAGGCTCAAATTAATAACAAAACTCTTCTATCGCCTGCCGGTTACTCCACGACAGCGTCAGTGCAGCAGCCTCATGTGCATCCAGCCATTGCCAGGCCAGATGCTCGCTGATGACGACCGGTCGCTCGCAGGGCAGCGCCAGAGAAAACCAATATTCGGTATTGTGAAACGTGCCCGGCGCGTAGCGATGACGCAAATGGGCAAAAATTTCAAATTCAACGGTGCGGTTGCAGTCGACTAACGTCAGATGTTCGCCATCAATATCAATGGCGACCTCCTCCATAACCTCTCGTTTCGCCGCATGAGCCGCCTGTTCGTCCGCCTCCAGACTGCCGGTTACCGACTGCCAGAAGGCGGGATCGTCGCGCCGTTGCAGCATCAGCACCCGCCCGGTGTCCTCGGCGTAAATCACAACCAGTACCGAGACGGGGCGCTTATAGGCCATGTTAGTTGCTCTCACCCTTTTTCACGACGGCGATGCTCAGTTCTTCCAGCGCCTGTGGGTTCGCAAAGCTCGGGGCCTCGGTCATCAGACAAGCGGCGGCCGTGGTTTTCGGGAACGCAATAACGTCACGGATGTTGTCAGTGCCGGTCAGGAGCATCACCAGGCGGTCCAGGCCAAATGCCAGACCCGCATGTGGCGGTGTACCGTACTTCAGTGCATCCAGCAGGAAGCCGAATTTTTCGCGCTGCTCCTGCTCGTTAATACCCAGGATGCCAAACACCGTCTGCTGCATCTCGCCACTGTGAATACGCACAGAGCCGCCACCTACTTCATAGCCGTTGATAACCATATCGTAAGCGTTAGCGATAGCGGTTTCCGGTTCAGCCTTAAGCTCAGCTGGCGTCATATCGCGTGGTGAAGTGAACGGGTGGTGCATGGCCGTCAGGCCACCTTCGCCGTTGTCTTCAAACATCGGGAAGTCGATAACCCACAGCGGCGCCCAGGCGCTTTCGTCAGTGATAGCCAGATCTTTACCGATTTTCAGACGCAGTGCGCCGAGTGCATCTGACACCACACGTGCTTTGTCTGCGCCAAAGAAAATCATGTCGCCATCCTGCGCGCCCGTGCGCGCCAGAATCGCTTCCACAATCTCAGCATTCAGGAACTTCGCTACCGGACTGTTGATGCCGTCCAGGCCTGCGTTACGCTCGTTCACTTTAATGTACGCCAGACCCTTCGCACCGTAGATTTCAACGAACTTGCCGTATTCATCAATCTGCTTGCGGGTAAGGGTCGCCCCTCCCGGTACGCGCAGCGCGGCTACACGGCCTTTGGCATCGTTTGCTGGGCCAGAGAAGACTTTAAACTCCACGTCTTTCACCAGTTCGGCCACATCCACCAGTTCCATCGGGTTACGCAGGTCCGGTTTGTCGGAACCATAGCGGCGATCCGCTTCAGCAAAGGTCATGATCGGGAAGTCACCCAGATCCACGCCTTTGACGTCCAGCCACAGCTGGCGCACCATTTTCTCCATCACTTCACGCACCTGCGGTGCAGTCATGAAAGAGGTTTCCACGTCAATCTGGGTGAATTCCGGTTGGCGGTCCGCACGCAGGTCTTCGTCACGAAAGCATTTCACAATCTGGTAGTAACGATCGAAGCCCGACATCATCAGAAGCTGCTTAAACAACTGCGGCGACTGAGGCAGTGCGTAGAATTTGCCTTTATGCACGCGGCTTGGCACCAGATAGTCACGCGCCCCCTCCGGCGTGGCTTTCGTCAGCATCGGCGTTTCAATATCAAGGAAACCGTGATCGTCCATAAAGCGGCGCACGAAGCTGGTAATACGTGCACGGGTCTTCAGGCGCTGGGCCATTTCCGGGCGACGTAAATCCAGATAGCGGTATTTCAGACGCGCTTCTTCGGTGTTAACCTGGTTAGAGTCCAGCGGCAGCGGCTCGGCACGGTTGATGATGGAAAGCTCAGTGGCAAACACTTCGACTTCACCTGTTGCCATGTCGCTGTTAACGTTACGCCCTTCACGTGCACGCACAGTGCCGGTAATCTGGATGCAGAACTCATTACGCAATTCAGAGGCCAGTTTAAACGCCTCTTCACGATCCGGGTCGAAAAATACCTGCACGATACCTTCGCGGTCGCGCATATCAATGAAGATGAGACTTCCGAGATCGCGACGGCGGTTGACCCAACCGCAAAGCGTTACTTGCTGCCCCACATGGGACAACCGGAGTTGCCCGCAATATTCTGTACGCATGAGATATCCTTTTACTTGCCGCAGGGGCTGGCTGCCACTGGCGCCACGACGCGGCTATTGTCGTCTGTCACAACTGAATAAAAAAGGCGGCTATTATACTGGATA
Source organism: uncultured Enterobacteriaceae bacterium (assembly GCA_966185765.1). GTDB lineage: Bacteria > Pseudomonadota > Gammaproteobacteria > Enterobacterales > Enterobacteriaceae > CBIFVZ01. The sequence continues at coordinate 27,225 of CBIFVZ010000015.1, forward strand.
TTCGGCCTGACGATAAGCCCGCCGCCGCCTGCTCGCACGTTTGCTGCGCGCTTTGCGCAATGCAGTACGTTAAGCCGGGGCCTTATTCTCACAAAATCTAACAAAAAGAGTAAACCTTTAAAGCGCTAGCGTCTTAAGGTAACGTTGAATTATCAATTTGTTAACGGAGTACCCATGTTGCAGATTAACGCGCGAAAGGCCGCGCTGGTGGTTATTGATCTTCAGGAAGGCATTCTGCCCTTTGCTGGCGGGCCTCACAGTGCAGATGACGTGGTGGCTCGCGCCGCAAGGCTCGCAGAAAAGTGCCGCGCCATCGGTACACCAGTCGTGCTGGTACGTGTAGGCTGGTCGGCAGACTTTGCCGAGGCGTTAAAACAGCCGGTAGATGTGCCACCTGATGGCAATGCGCTGCCACCGGACTGGTGGACGTACCCACTCGCACTGGGTAAACGCGACGGTGATATTGAAGTCACCAAGCGCCAGTGGGGCGCGTTTTACGGCACCGACCTGGAGCTACAGCTGCGCCGTCGCGGTATTGATACCCTTATTCTGTGCGGTATCTCCAGCAATATTGGCGTGGAATCCACCGCCCGTAACGCCTGGGAATTAGGCTTTAATCTGGTGATTGCCGAAGATGCCTGCAGCGCAGCCGATTGCGCCCAGCACAACGGCAGCTTCACCCATATTTTCCCCCGCATCGGTCGCGTTCGCAGCACCGATGAGATCCTCACGGCCCTGTCATGATTCGCATCGGCCTTCCGCAGTGGTCGCACCCGAAGTGGGCGCGCCTTGGCATCACCAGCCTTGAAGATTACGCACGCCATTTTGACTGTGTTGAGGGCAATACCACGCTCTATGCCCTGCCCTCAGCGCAAACCGTCGCTCGCTGGCAGGCCATGACCACCGACAGCTTTCGTTTCTGCTTTAAATTTCCGGCGACCATCAGCCACCAGGCAGCACTGCGCAACTGTGATGATTTACGCGAGGAGTTCTTCAGCCGCCTGGCTCCGCTGGCAGAACGCATTGGTCAATACTGGCTACAGCTGCCCGCCGCGTTTGGGCCTCAGGATTTGTCGGCGTTATGGGCATTTCTTGATACGCTGCCGGGGGAGTTTCGCTACGGCGTTGAAGTGCGTCATCCGCAATTTTTCGCTAAAGGTGAAGAGGAACAGGCGCTCAACCGTGGCCTGCACGCCCGTGGCATGAACCGGGTCGTGCTTGACAGCCGCCCGGTGCATAGCGCTCTGCCCCATAGCGAGGCGGTACGCGAAGCCCAGCGTAAAAAACCGAAGCTGCCGGTACACGCGGTAAAAACCGCTGCCGACCCGTTGGTGCGTTTTATCGGTAGCGACGATATGACGCAAAACGCTGCCCTGTTTGAACCCTGGCTTGCTAAACTGCCGCAGTGGGAGCAGGACGGTACACCGTGGCTATTTTTGCACACGCCTGACATCGCGCAGGCGCCCGAGCTGGTTCACCGCCTGTGGCCACAACTGCGCGCCCGCTTTCCGACACTGGGTGAAGCGCCCTCTATCCCACAGCAGGAAAGCCTGTTCTGAGCACAAATTTTAACCATGTGCACTGCAACACGACCGAGTTTGTTGTGTTCATAGCGACAGCCGCAGCGCCTCGGGCTATCATACGCCAGCCATCGGCCTGGTTCTGAATGGAGTTTCTATGGTATGCGCGCTATATGCCGTGCTGGGTGCGTTAATATTGATCAAGCTTTCTTATGACGTTGTTCGCCTGCGTATGCTTTATCGCGTCTCTTATGGCGACGGCGGCTTTACTGAACTGCAAAGTGCAATTCGCGCCCACGGTAATGCAGTGGAATATATTCCCATTGCACTACTCTTATTATTGTTACTTGAGATGGATGGTGCAGAGACCTGGATGGTGCATCTGTGCGGCCTGATGATGATAGTCGGGCGCATCATGCACTTTTACGGTTTCCATCACCGGCTCGTACGCTGGCGGCGCACCGGAATGCTGGCGACCTGGTGCTCGCTGGTGCTGATGGTATTGGTTAACCTGTGGTATCTGCCCTGGGAGTTGGTTTTCACACTGCGTTGACACAAGACGCCCCTTTGTTTTTTCCGGAACACCTTATGTCTAACCGCGATACGCTGTTTTCCGCCCCGATCGATAAGCTCGGGGACTGGACTTTTGACGAACGCGTCGCTGAAGTTTTCCCCGATATGATTCAGCGTTCGGTTCCCGGCTATTCCAATATTATTGCCATGATTGGCATGCTGGCAGAGCGCTTTGTCCAGCCGGGTAGCCATATCTACGACCTCGGTTGCTCGCTGGGTGCCGCCACGCTGTCGGTACGCCGCAACATTCATCATGAAGGCTGCCGTATCATTGCTGTTGATAACTCAGCCGCAATGGTCGAACGCTGCCGCCGCCATATTGACGCCTTTCGCGCCGCAACCCCGGTTGATGTTATCGAAGCCGATATTCGCGATATCGACATTGAAGACGCCTCGCTGGTGATCCTGAACTTTACCCTGCAATTCCTGGCACCTGACGATCGCCAGGCGCTGCTGGATAAAGTTTGCCGTGGCCTGCGCCCCGGTGGCGCACTGGTGCTGTCAGAAAAATTCAGCTTTGAAGATGCCTGCGTCGGTGAACTACTGTTTGAGATGCACCATGACTTTAAACGTGCCAATGGCTACAGCGAGCTGGAAATCGGCCAAAAGCGCAGCATGCTGGAAAACGTGATGCTGACTGACTCAGTGCAAACCCACACCGCACGCCTGATGAAAGCTGGATTTGCTCATGCCGGACTGTGGTTCCAGTGCTTTAACTTCGGCTCGCTGGTGGCGCTCAAAGCCCAGGAGGGCGCGTGACAGATTTTGGACCCTTTTACAGCCAGATAGCCACTGGCCCGCTCGCCCACTGGCTGGAAACGCTGCCCGCGCAGATTGCTGCGTGGCAGCGTGGCGAACAGCACGGCCAGCTCAAACACTGGCACAATGCCATTACCTTCCTGCCAGAGATGTCGCCTTACCGTCTCGATCTGCTGCACAGCGTAACCGCCGAGAGCGAAACGCCGCTCAGTGAAGGGCAGAAAAAAGGTCTTGAGCAGCTGCTGCGCAACCTGATGCCGTGGCGCAAAGGTCCATATTCGCTCTACGGCGTAGACATTGACACTGAATGGCGCTCAGATATGAAGTGGGAGCGCGTGCTGCCACACCTTTCATCGCTTGCCGGGCGTACGGTCCTTGATGTTGGCTGCGGCAGCGGTTATCACATGTGGCGCATGGTTGGTGCAGGCGCGCAACTGGTGGTGGGGATCGATCCAACGCAGCTGTTTTTGTGCCAGTTCGAAGCCGTGCGCAAGTTGCTTGGCAACGACCGGCGCGCGCACCTGCTGCCACTGGGTATTGAGCAACTACCGGCGCTTAAGGCGTTTGACACGGTGTTTTCAATGGGGGTGCTCTACCATCGCCGCTCACCACTTGACCACCTGTGGCAATTGAAAAACCAGCTGGTGAGTGAAGGTGAGCTGGTACTGGAAACCCTGGTGGTGGATGGCGATGAAAATACCGTTCTGGTCCCCGGTGAACGTTACGCCGCCATGCGTAACGTCTACTTTATTCCTTCTGCTCGTGCCATGAAGCTGTGGCTTGAAAAATGTGGTTTTGTCGATGTCCGTATTGTGGACTGCTGTACCACCACGCTCGACGAGCAGCGCCGTACCGGATGGATGACGACCGAATCACTGGCAGAATTTCTCGATCCGCAGGACATAACTAAAACGCGTGAAGGCTATCCAGCCCCACAGCGCGCAGTACTGATTGCCCGCAAACCGTAAATATTCCGCAGCCCTGGCTGCGGATATTTTCAGTGCTCATGTTCGTGCCTCATCTAAAAACCTTTCTTTTTACTTTAGCGATCAACCTCATGATGCACTGCCGGTAAGGCGTTTTTAGTTGACCTTTTCAGGCGGGAAAATATACCATTGATAGAATGTGCAAATGGATAGTGCAACACCACAATGAATATACCTAAGGCAAGATTTCTAAAACAATCTTATCTAAAAAATAAAACGGATTATGATAAAAAAGCGCGCATTGAAGCTATTCTCATAAAAAGTATTTTGACCAATATATTACGTAACCCGCAAAGCCACAGGATTGGTACGTTTGCGGAGTTTTTTGATATGAACGATTACCCGCTATTAACCCGCGGCGCCTTCCCGGAACACCTTGACACGCTGGTAAAAGACTTTGAGGAAGCCGGGTATATTGTCAATATTGAACAGCGCCACAATGGTCTGGTCATTTCTCTCGACTGGCGAGATGTTGATACGGGAAATGAGATGTAACCTCACCGTTTCTTTTTATCGGTTATTCTTTCACCATTAATAACGAATAAACCGAACACTTCATACATTAACGAAAAAAACTAAAACTTAGTCTAACGGGAATTATTAATTCCACTTGATAATTTCCATCAGTTTATATTTTTGTCGCCCTAATAAACACCATTGCCACCCTCTCTTTTACAAATATCACACCACGCAACCCATAAAAAAAGCCCCGGGCAAACTGACCGGGGCCTGGTACATGCAAACATCATGTGGGCAACATGATGTGCGGTAAAACCGTATGACACCAGCGGCGGCTACTTCGCCCCCAGTACTGCCTTCATCGCCGCCACCGCCTCGACATCCACGGCGTAGCGATTAAATTCATCAGCCGCCTCGCCGGACAACATTGACACCGTCGCCTGACGATAACGCATTGGTGAAGGCTGAGTCATTGATGCCGAACTGTGAAGCTCTTCAACGCCCGCGGCAACAAATGCCTCGATATTGCCCGGACGTACTCCGGCACCTGCCATAATGATTGGAGTAGCGCGGTGACGTTTAAGTTCCGTAATCAGTGAAAGTCCTGCTTCAGCATTGGGTGCCTGACCCGATGTCAGGATACGCGCCACCCCCAGTTCAGCTAACTGCGTCTGCGCCAAAAACGGATCGCGACACATATCAAACGCCCGGTGAAACGTAACCGCCATTCCCTGCGCAGCCGCCATGACCTTTTCCATGCGCAGCATATCCACATCACCGTCTTCATCCAACACGCCAGTCACCAGCCCTGGATAACCCAGCTCGCGGACAAACGCGATATCGTCCAGCATCACACTGAACTCACCAGCGCTGTAACAAAAATCACCGCCGCGTGGGCGAATGATGGGATGAACGGGAATCGATACGCGCTGGCGCACGCCACGCAGCATACCCGCAGACGGCGTCAGTCCGCCCTCTTTAGGTGCCGCACACAGTTCAATGCGATCCGCTCCCCCCTGCCCGGCAGCAACGGCACAGTCTATGCCGTAACAGCAAATTTCCAGCAAAGCCATTGAAAACTCCTCAAATCATACTCAGCAACGTTGTTTCGCCGCTCACTGATGAGTAGTCTGAAGCATTGGCACAGCAAGGACAACGTCATCATGGCATTCAATTTCGACGAGGCTATCGATCGCCGTCACAGCGACAGCGCAAAGTGGAATAAATTTCCTGAACATGTCCTGCCGTTGTGGGTCGCAGACATGGATTATCGCTCACCGCCATGCGTTACCGACGCCCTTAACGAGCGTATTGCTCACGGCGTATTTGGTTACGGCGTGCCGCCAACCGCGTTTATTGATGCCGCGATTGCCCACTGCGAACAGCGCTACGGCTGGCACCTGGACTCAACGTGGCTTGTTGTCCTGCCAGGTGTCGTGACCGGCCTTAATTTGTGCGTGCGCGCCTTTTGTGAGGCGCAGGCTATGACCATTGCGCCCACCCCCATTTACCCACCATTTCGCAAAGCGGCAGCGATAGCAGGTTACGGGCAACGTAATGCACCGCTGGTGGTGCAAGACGGCAGATTGGTGGTGGATTATGCAAGCCTTGAGCCTCAGATGTGCGGACAGGAAAAACTGCTCATGCTGTGCAACCCGCAAAATCCCGGCGGCACGGTCTATACCCGCGCAGAACTTGAAGCACAGCTGGCGTTTGCTCAACGCCACAACCTCATCGTCTGCTCTGATGAGATTCACTGTGACCTGGTGCTGGACGAAAGCGCGCGCCACATTGCGTTCGCCACATTGAGCGAAGACGCGGCCCAGCGCAGTATTACGCTGATGTCGCCGTCCAAAACCTACAATATTGCCGGGCTTGGCGCCTCGCTCGCGATTATCCCCAACCCGGAACTGCGCAGGCGTTTTATAGCTGCTCGCGAAGGAATTGTGCCATCAGTAGACATCCTGGCGCTCACCGCAGGTGCTGCCGCCTGGCGCGGTGGTGCCCCCTGGCTTAAAGAACTGTTGGTTTACCTGCGCGCTAACCGCGACAGGCTGGTAAGTGCCGTTAATGAAGTCGCGGGCTTAGAAATGAAGGTTCCTCAGGCAACCTACCTCGGCTGGATTGACGCCAGCGGGCTTAACGCCGGGAACCCGACAAAATTGTTCCACCGTGCCGGGCTAGGCGTGTCACCAGGTGTGGATTTTGGCGAACCGCAGTTCGTGCGCGTTAACTTTGGGTGCACAAAGGCAACGCTTGAAGACGCTCTGTCGCGGCTACAAACCCTGAAGCAGCAATGGTAAACAATCATTTTACCCCAATAGCGGCGAGGTAGCGTTGGGCCTGCATGTTGGCAGCCCACGCTCATCTGCTGCGCTATCTGAGTGATACCCGAGTCGGATGAATGTACAACCCGGGGTACAGGCTACATCAATGCGCGGACAGACTATCGCGCCTGGCGTTGCTCGCTCGCTACCACATCCTCAAGAGCATATGGATGAAATTTAATGGTCGTTTTACCATCTGTTACCGCAAGCGTGGGGTTGGGCAGGCGCTCATTTTCGCCCTTCGGTGAGCTGGTTTTGACACTCAGCCCGGGCTTACTCAACCCCTCATCGCTCAGCAAGGCCAGCGCGCGCGCATTAAGCGTTTCCGGTGCGCCGGGCAGGACAATTTCAATATGCTCCCAGCCTTCATGCGCATAGCGCTTTTCACCCGGCCACGGTAATTCAATAAGCGTAAAACGCCAGTGCGCCACGCGCACCGGTTCATGCAGACGGAACAGGCGAATCGGCCGTCCATTAATTACGCTCTCACTCAATAACACGCCGCAACGCTCAAACCCACGCTGCCAGCGCTCGGCGGTGGTGTTCTGATGGCAACGCAGCGAAATGTGGTCGGCATTAAGCGGTGCCACATCCAGGCCAACACGCTCTGCCAGCCCTTCCAGCGCCTGGGTAAAGCGCGGTAAATCGGCAACAATATCCTGTAACTCTTCTATGTCCTGCCAGTTCATCTGTTTCTCCCGCTCTCGTTATGCCCGGTAATCTACCTGTATTGGCCGCGTATCGCTACCCGCTACGCACGTGCTGACGCGTGCGTGAAGGCTGACGCTGACGGCGAAATGCAGTATACTTTCGCCCTTATTTTTTCACTCCGTACGCCCTCGCGGGCGCTGCAAAAAATGTAAGGTAACCCGGTGAATATTCAGGCACTTCTCTCAGATAAAGTCAGCCAGGCGCTGATTGCCGCAGGCGCGAGCGCAGACTGTGAACCTCAGGTTCGCCAGTCCGCCAGGCCGCAGTTTGGCGACTATCAGGCTAATGGCGTCATGCCCATCGCAAAGAAAATGGGCATGGCCCCGCGACAGCTGGCTGAGCAAGTCGTCGCACAGCTGAACCTCACCGGTATTGCCAGCAAGGTCGACATCGCCGGTCCTGGTTTTATTAATATCTTTCTTGAACCCGCTTTCCTTGCCCGCCTTATTGATGACGCCGTAAAAAGCGAACGCGTGGGCGTGGCAAAAGTGGCACAGCCGCAAACCGTGGTGGTTGACTACTCAGCCCCTAACGTTGCCAAAGAGATGCACGTCGGCCATGTCCGTTCCACTATCATCGGTGACGCCGCAGTACGTACGCTGGATTTCCTCGGACATAACGTAATTCGTGCTAACCACGTCGGCGACTGGGGCACCCAGTTCGGCATGCTTATCGCTTACCTGGAAAAGCAGCAGAACGAAAATGCCGGTGAGATGGCGCTCGCAGATCTCGAAGGTTTCTACCGTGAAGCCAAGAAAACCTATGATGAAGACGAAGCCTTTGCTGAACGGGCGCGCGGTTACGTCGTCAAACTACAGGGTGGTGACGAGTACTGCCGTCAGATGTGGCGCAAACTGGTGGACATCACCATGACGCAAAACCAGATAACCTATCAGCGTCTGAATGTCACCCTGACGCGGGACGACGTCATGGGCGAAAGCCTGTACAACCCGATGCTGCCTGGCATTGTGGCGGACCTTAAAGCGAAAGGTCTGGCGGTTGAAAGCGAAGGCGCAACGGTGGTCTTCCTGGATGAATACAAAAATAAAGAAGGCGAACCGATGGGCGTCATCATCCAGAAAAAGGATGGCGGCTATCTCTACACCACAACGGATATTGCCTGCGCCAAATACCGCTACGAAACCCTGCATGCCGACCGCGTGCTGTATTACATCGACTCACGCCAGCATCAGCATTTGATGCAGGCATGGACCATCGTGCGCAAAGCCGGTTACGTACCAGAGTCCGTTCCACTGGAGCACCACATGTTCGGCATGATGTTGGGTAAAGACGGTAAACCGTTCAAAACGCGCGCCGGTGGCACCATCAAACTCTCGGAGCTGCTTGATGAGGCTATGGATCGCGCCCGTCGTCTGGTGGGTGAGAAAAACCCGGATATGGACGCTGCTGAACTGGAGAACCTGGCGCGTGCGGTTGGTATCGGTGCGGTGAAATACGCTGACTTATCAAAAAGCCGTACTACCGACTACATTTTTGACTGGGACAACATGCTGGCGTTCGAAGGTAATACCGCGCCGTATATGCAGTACGCTTACACCCGTGTACTGTCGGTGTTCCGTAAAGCCGGTATTGCTGAAAGCGAGCTGACTGCCCCGGTAGTGATAAGCGAAGATCGCGAAGCCGCGCTGGCCGCACGCCTGTTGCAGTTTGAAGAAACGTTGGGTGTCGTCGCGCGTGATGGCACGCCGCACGTGATGTGCGCCTACCTGTACGACCTGGCAGGCCTGTTCTCAGGTTTTTACGAGCACTGCCCTATTCTCAGCGCCGAAAGCGATGAAATTCGTCAGAGTCGCCTGAAGCTGGCGCTGCTGACGGCCAGGACGCTCAAGCTGGGCCTGGATACGCTGGGTATCGAAACCGTCGACCGCATGTAATCCATACCGCATACCTTAGCAGGGGCTTATGGCCCCTGTTTTTTCGCCCGCGCTATATTGCTCTACACACAACACTTCACACGATTAAATCAACAAAACTAAAGAAAACTTCAGACTTTTTCACCGTTCCTTACATTTATCCCTATACTACGCCTTTGTGGTTACACCGGCGGTGCCCAGCGCTACTCCATAAGCAGCGCGAGCCTGCTGCTGTTTTTTCTTTTATGGGATGATTATGAGCGAACGAAAACTCTTTACAGCACGCCGCTGGGGCTGGCTGTGGGTACTGCTGGCAGGCATATTGCTGGGTGCCGCCCTGCTGGCTGGCACGGCAACCGTCATGCACAAAACCAGCGATACTGAATTCTGCGTTTCCTGCCACTCCATGCAACAGCCGCTGGCTGAATACCAGGGCAGTGTGCATTTCCAGAACACCAAAGGCATCCGTGCCGAATGTGCCGACTGTCACGTACCGCACCAGCCGGTGAGCTATCTGAAAACCAAAGTGATGGCGCTTAAAGATGTCTGGGGTGAAATGACCGGCAAAATTGATACGCCAGAAAAATATGAGGCGCACAAACTGGCAATGGCACAAAACGTGTGGAAGACCCTCAAAGAGAATGACTCCGCCACCTGCCGCTCCTGCCACAGCTATGAGGCGATGGACGTGCTGGGCCAACGCCCGCAAGCGCGTCAGCAGCATCCGGTTGCCATTAAGAGCGGTGAAACCTGCATTGATTGTCATAAGGGTGTTGCGCACATCCTGCCGGATATGAGCAGCCTTGCCGCCGCTGGCGCGGGCGAACTGACCCGTGCAGCGGCCCTCACTCCGGACAGCGCTACGACCCTGTATTCTATTTCCACCCAGCCCTTCTGGCTCAGCGCAGATGCAAAACAGCACAACGCGGGCAACCTGATGCCGTCTGCCGAACTCAAAGTGGTGAAGCGCGAAGGAGATATGGTGCAAGCCGATATCAACGGCTGGCAGCAGGACGGCGTCAGCGAAGTGTTTTACGCAGCCCAGGGCAAACGTATTCTGAGCGTGCTGCTGGGTGAAGAAGCCCGTACACAGCTAAAAACACTGAGCACCGCCACCGATAATGATACCGGTCTTGTCTGGCACAGCGTGGCGCTGCGCGTCTGGGTGCCCAAAAACCAGCTTATCGATGATAAACAAAAAATCTGGCACTACGCTGCCGATATGATGTCGGCCAACTGTACTGGCTGCCACGGTTTGACCGCGCTGGACCGTTTTAATGCTAACCAGTGGATTGGCGTGGTAAAAGGCATGGCGCCGCGCACGTCGTTAACGCAAGAACAGTTGCGGGTACTTACCCAATACGTTCAGCAACACGCCAGCGACATGCAGGCAGAAAACACGGCCAACCAGTAAGGAGACATCATTATGAAAAACGATAACACTCACGCATTACAGGTCAGCCGCCGCCGTTTCCTGACAGGTGCCGCCGCGCTAATGAGCGTACCGCTGCTCTCCAGCCTGTGGCCCAAATCCGCGCTGGCGCAGGCCATCAGCCAGGCACTGCCGCAGTTTGTTGCCCTGCGCCAGGCGCAGCAGGGCATTCTTACTGGCGCGCACTGGGGCGCGTTTGAAGCCATCGTTAAAGATGGCCGTATGGTTGATGTTAAGCCGGTGCAGGACGATCCGGCGCCAAATGAACTCATCACGATGGCGCCCTACCAGGTGCACGCCGCTAACCGCGTAAAATACCCAATGGTGCGCAAAAGCTGGCTTGAAGGCGGCCCACTTAACTGCCGCCCTGAGCTGCGCGGACGCGACGAATGGGTACGCGTCAGCTGGGATAAAGCCCTGACGCTGGTGAGCGAGCAAATCACCCGACTGCAGAAAGAACATGGTCCACAGGCCATTCACGCAGGCTCCTACGGCTGGAAAAGCGTGGGTATGTTGCACAACAGCCGTACCCTGCTCCAGCGCCTGATGAACCTGACCGGCGGTTTTCTCGGTTACGCAGGGGATTACTCCACCGGCGCTGCACAAGTGATCATGGCTCACGTGGTTGGCTCTATGGAAGTTTACGAGCAACAAACTGCATGGCCGAACGTGATTAACAATAGCGAGCTGGTGGTGCTTTGGGGCTGTAACCCGGCTATCACGCTCAAAAACAGCTGGAACGTGCCGGACCATGAAGGTCTGGCCGGTTTTGCCGCGTTAAAGAAAAAAGGCACCCGCGTTATCAGCATTGACCCGGTTTACAACGAAACCGCACGCGAGCTTAACGCCCACTGGATGGCACCCCGCCCGTATACCGATAGCGCAATGATTGTGGGCCTCGCCCATACGCTGCTTGCCGAGAAACTGCATAACGCGGATTTCCTGAAAACCTACACGGTAGGGTTCGATAAGTTCGAAGCCTACCTTAACGGCGATGAAGACGGCGTGGTAAAAGACGCTGACTGGGCGGCCGCGATTTGCGGCATTGAGGCTGATGACCTGCGCGAACTGGCGCACGACATGGCTAAACAGCGCACCATGATAATGGGCGGCTGGGGCATTCAGCGCCAGCACCACGGTGAACAGCCGCACTGGCTGCTGGTGACCCTCGCTGCCATGCTCGGCCAGATTGGCCTGCCCGGCGGCGGCTTTGGCTTTAGCTATCACTACTCCTCCGGCGGCAGCCCGACGGCACGCGGTGGTATCCTGGCTGGTATTTCAGCGGGTAATGCGCCGAAGAACAGCCCAACGCCTATTCCGGTCGCACGTATCGCAGACTGCCTGGCGAATCCCGGCAAAACCATTGAATTCAATGGCGCGAAGGTGACGTATCCGGATGTGAAAATGGTCTATGTGGCGGGCGGCAACACCTTCCATCAACATCAGGACACCAACAATCTGGTGAAAGCCTGGCAGCATCCCGAAACCATTATCGTCAATGAACCGTACTGGACGGCTACCGCGAAGTACGCCGATATTGTGCTCCCGGCCACCACCAGCTATGAGCGTAACGATCTGGAGATGGGCGGCGATTATTCTCAGCTTTATGTCTTCCCGATGCACCAGTGCGTTACGCCGCAGCACGAGTCGCGCAACGACTTTGATATTTTTGCGGGCCTTGCCGAGAAGCTCGGCGTGCTGGATGCCTTCACCAACGGCAAAGACGAAATGCAGTGGCTCAAGGGCATGTACGACGACATGAAAGCCCAGGCGCGTGACGCCCGCGTGGCGCTGCCGCCGTTTGATATGTTCTGGGCATCCAACAACTACATTCGCTTCCCTGTGCCGGCACAGAACAAGCAATGGGTGCGTTTTGCTGATTTTCGCGAGAACCCGCTACTGAATCCGCTCGGCACTCCGTCTGGCAAAATCGAAATCTACTCGGACACGGTGGCGAAAATGGGTTACAGCGACTGCCGGGGTATTCCATGCTGGTTGCCGCCGCACGAATGGTATCAGGGCCCTGAGGCACAGAAGTATCCGCTGTCGCTCAATACGGCTCACCCGGTAAACCGCCTGCACTCGCAACTCGACAACACGCCGCTGCGTGAGAAATATGCGGTAGCAGACCGTGAAGCTATCTGGATCCACCCAACCGATGCCAGCGCACGCGGCATTGCCGACGGCGAACTGGTACGCGCGTTTAACGACCGTGGGCAGATTCTGGTGGGTGCGAAAGTCACTGCCGACGTGCGCCCAGGCGCGGTGCGCATCAGCGAAGGCGCCTGGTTTGACCCGGCAGACCCGGCTGAGCCTGGTTCGCTGTGTAAAAACGGTAATGTGAACTGCCTGACCTTTGATATCGGCTCCTCCAGCCTCGCACAGGGTAACTGCGGGCAAATGGCGCAACTGGAGATTGAGAAGTACCAGGGGCCGGTGTTGAAGAACACGGCTCACGCGGTGCCGCAAGGCGCATAATATTGTAGAAAAGCTAACGCCACCGCAAGGTGGCGTTAGCTTGCTGACAAAGAAGGAAAAAGCGTGGTTTTTCCTTCTTTTTTATTGGGTGTCATTCACCCTGTCTGAGACAGGATGAGGTAAGGCATCAGTCTCACGCCACCGCAAGGTGGCGTTTTTATTTCGCTACCGACAAAAAGCGTAATCTCCACTTCATTAAGCTTTATTCAGGCATAATGCAGATATATTCAACACTACGTGGGATTACTCCTTGAGCATTGCTCAATACTGTACTTTTTTATTAACCTACTGAAAAATGATGACGATTATGATAATAGCTACAGGGTAGCTATCGAATCAGCCGGTGAGAAAGCAATACAGAATATAAACAGCATACAATTTCACGGTCCTGAAGAATTAGCCACTTTCAAAATCCCCTTAGCGCTTTATACGCTTACCCATGAAAGGATAAATAATAGTGGGATGTCCTTTCGCCACTATACAGAACTGTGTGAGCTTGCCACAATTCTGGAGTAACCCTGGATACAGATATTACCTCTTGCTTCCAGCCCGTGAAGCTCTGGTTGACGGGCTGGCATTATTCGAATGCAAAATTGACGTTGCCCACCTGTATGGCATGGAGGCCTCTGGGTCGCAATAATTAACCGAATTGGCATCCCTGGCGATAGAAAACGACAACTGCAACCGTCTACTTTCGTAAAATATTGGCACAATCCACCCGGCAGAGGCTTCTGGACAGAAATGCAGGTTACTCCACGGAGTAGCGACCTTACAGTGCCGCTACTCTTTTCAGTAATTTTGTTAAGCCGATCCCGTGTTGCGCAGGCAGCGTGACCTATTATGAATACTCTCAACACATTACCTCACGTCACAGGGACGTATCAGGAGGTGTAATGCGTTATCAACACGTACTGGTTTCCGTTGCCTTAACCCCGGAAAGTCACCGCCTTGTGGAGCGTGCCGTCGCTATTGTTCGTCCGACTGGCGGGCGTATTACGTTATTTACCGTCGTCGGGGAGCCTGAACTGTATAACCACATGGCAGGCCCCATGCTGGAAAGCTTGCGTGAGCTGATGCATGAAGAAACGCGGATGTTTATGAACTCGCTGGTGGCCCAGGCTGGCTATCCCATTACGCGTACGCTGCTTGCCAGCGGGGAATTGAGCGCACAACTCAACGCCGCCTGTAAGCGTGACGGCGTTGATTTACTGATTTGTGGTAATCACAACCGGGATTTTTTTGGCAATATGCTGTGCTCAGCCCGAAGTGTGGTGGCCGCCAGCAAGGTTGATGTACTGCTGGTGGCACTGGGTTAAGCGGGCGCTCTACGCGCCCGCCCGGTTCAGGCGAGCCTGGGAAAGGTAGCCACTTTTTCACGCAGCAGGCTCGCCTCACTGCGTGGCACCACGCCCTTTAGGTCATGGATAAACGTCTGCTGCCAGTGGTGAATATCATTTTTACGTACCACCTCGAGCATGTCGCTGTGGCGCGACAGGCGCTCGGCGAGCGGCATTGTCAGCGCCCGGTGCAACGCGCTTGCCACATCATCGCGATCGTAGGGATTAACAATCAGCGCTGAGGTCAACTCCTGAGCGGCCCCCGCAAACTGTGAAAGCACCAGCACGCCAGGGTTCTCCGGGTTTTGCGCCGCCACATACTCTTTTGCCACCAGGTTCATGCCGTCGCGCAGCGGCGTTACCAGCCCCACATCAGCGTAGCGATAGATTTTCATGAGCAGGCGGCGATCAAAATGCTGGTTGAGATAATAGAGCGGCGTCCAGCCAAGCTGGCCGTATTTACCGTTAATACGCCCTGCCTCAGTCTCCAGTTGATGCCGGATATCCTGATAGGCCTGCACATCGCCGCGAGACGTGGGCGCAATCTGGGTGTAGCGAATTTTGCCACGGTGTTGCGGATAGTTCTCCAGCAGTGACTCAAACGCCGCAAAACGCTCCGGCAGCCCTTTTGAATAATCCAGCCGTTCCACGGAAAAAATATTACGTATGCCGCCCAGTTCTTTTTTCAACTCTGCGAGCTTAGGCGGTAAGGGTTCGGCGGCCTGTTCGGCGATTTCCTCTGGTTCAATGCCAATCGGGTACACCTCGGTGCAAAAACGCTTACCCCAGGCGCTGTGGCTGTGTCCATCTCCTCCCGTCAGACGCGTTTGCGCCGCAATGCAATCGAGAAAGGCGCTACGGTCGGTTTCAGTCTGAAAACCCAGTAGATCGTAGTCACACATCTGCTCGAGCAGAGCAGCATGGGGTGGCAACGCGTTAAAGATTTCCGGCGTCGGGAACGGGATATGCAAAAAGAAGCCAATACGATTGGTCACACCGCGTTTGCGCAGTTCATGTGCAAAGGGCAGCAGATGGTAATCATGAACCCAAATAATGTCGTCAGGCTCCAGCAATGCCAGTAGCTTATCAGCCAGCAACGCGTTTACCCGCTGGTAGCCTTCCCAGGCCTCACGTTGATAGTTAACTAAATCAAGCCGATAGTGAAACGCAGGCCACAGTACCGCATTGGAAAACTGACAATAATACTGGTCGTAATTTTCTTCGCTTAAATCAAATGACGCCCAGGTAATAGTGTCATGCGTTTGCGTTTGTAGTGGGGCGCTTTCATCACCAATTTCACCACTCCAGCCAAACCACAGGCCGCCTGCGGTTTTAAGCGCCCCCAGAATGCCGACAGCCAGCCCACCAGCACCGCTCTTCTTTTCGTCCGGTGGAGCAATACGATTAGAAACGACGACTAAACGAGTCATTGCCAGCCCTCCTTACAGGAATAGATTTTTGTTTTTGTTCGAGTTGGTGGGTTGTTTGTTCCAGCCAGCGATATACAGCCTGTACACCTTCAAGCCTGTACTGCGCCTGGGTCTCTCCATGACCAATTTTGATACTGATACCACCAAGGCGGTTGACGACCTCAAAGCCAGCCTCATCAGTCAGATCGTCCCCCAGAAACACCGGCATACGCCCAGAAAACGGCGCTTCCTGCATAAATGCAGCGATAGCCGCACCTTTACTGATGCCCTGCGGCTTAATCTCCAGCACGCATTTACCCGGCTGGAGTGCCAGCTCGGGATACTCCGCCACCAGCGTGCGACCAAGCGCCAGTACGGCCTGCTCGTGCTGCAGAGCCTGGCGATAATGCAGCGCAAACGCCATCCCTTTGGGTTCAAGCCGGGTGCCGTTCAGCGCTGCCAGCCCGGCCTGCAGCCGTTCGCACAGCGCCTTTTCAAGCGCCGGTGCCAGCGTAACACAGTGTTTTTTTCCATTGATGTCACGACGCTCTGCCCCATGCACACCCGCGAGCGGCAGATGCAACGGTGCGCTAAGCCTGTCCAGCTCGGACATAGAGCGCCCTGAAATCAATGCCACGGCTCCGTCAGTTTCTTCTGCGAGCTTCTGCAAATGCTCGCGCACCGTCAGCGGGATAAAGACCTGCTCCGGTTGCGGTTTGATGTCGGCCAGCGTGCCATCAAGGTCAAAAAAGAAAGCGTTAGAGCCAGGAGCGAGGGGCGGTACGGATGATACTTCTGTCACCAGTTGTCTCCTCATAATAGCGCTGAGCGGCAATAAGGCCGCCCATTGATAAGCTAAATAAGTATAGACAGTGTGACCCAGATCGCCATTTTCGCCGGGACAGCAAATGTATGGCGCATTGCACAGCGAGTGCAGCACTCTGATTGATTAGACTATTTTCACCTTTATTATCCACTCATCGCGCTAAACGCGACGTTTTGCCTGTTGCTTATATCGGTCAAAAATCACCGCCACCAGCAGGATAAGCCCCCCGTACAACATCTGCATGGTCGCGAGCGTAGTTATCAACGCATTAATTTTCAGCTTCGCAATAACAAAGCCATTAACCAGCCCACTGGTAGCCCCCAACAACAGTCAGGCCAGTACACCCAACCACAGGCTTTCGCTCAGATTGATCACTCCAGCAGTGGTGACGCCTGCACAGGCAATGACTGAAGCCACTGACAGGTTAAAGTCACCGGGGGCCAGACAAAACACACAATACCCGACACAGAAACAGCTAACCCCACCTCATGTTAACGAAGGTGGCGAAGTTCGGCACAAAGACTGCACAGCCGATACATAATGCGGCATACCGAAGCGGTCCCGGATGCGGTTACAGCAGACATGATGGCTCCTTAATTTAGCGACGGCCTGGCCTGCGCCCGGCATGGCAAGACGTAGTATCTGTAGTTCACTGTATTCGCCACCGGAGAGAGCGACATCACACCGCAGAATTACAGTAAACATGTGCATAAATTCAACAAGCAAGAGCGCAGGACTGTGCGTATGACATTAGCGCTACAGATAAAATTGAGAAGGCGCAAAAAAGCCGCAGCCGTCAATATCACTGAAATGAACAAGTGCGGGGGAATTGATCGCGCGCAAGGATGATGTAAAAGAAAGCAACAATAATATTTCTGCAACTCTCTAAATGTCTATTTTTGCTGGTAGTCACACTTTGGACGCACATTGCGTAATTGATGCGGATATCTATTATTCCCCTTACTCAATTTTGTTATTAGGATGAGCTGGATATATTCTTCATCGCGAGTGATAACGATAAACCCCTGCCCTAAATAAAAAACACAACCACATGTTTAATAAAGAGTTTTATAAGCATATAAAAACACCCCTTCTATTTTCATCATTTTCTCATTGCTGAGACTTTCCTTATTTGAGTTTTACCGCTAAAATCAGTTGGCATTTAACGGACGTAGAATTAACGTTTTTGACAATATTTCCGGAAACCGGGTTTTGATTGTTTATTAATGTCACCATATTGATAAGGATATTCACATGGCAGCTTCCAGGATCGTGCAGGAACTGAGTACGCAAGTGGAGCTTGAATACCTTTCCTCACAGCGCTATTTACGCCTGAGTCGATGGTGTGCAAATCGTAACATCGACGGGTTATCCTGCTTTTTGCAGACTCAAGCGCAGGAGAGCATCACGCTCATGACTCTGGTGTACAATTATCTCAAGCGCATTGATACTGCTCCTGCGGAGTGCGATGCCAGCCTTCACGACTGGCGCTGCTTCTCTGTTGACGAATTATTTGAGCAAACCCTGCTCGACTTGCGTATACGGCTGGCCCACCTCTCCCATTTGAGCCGCGTGGTACGTGAAATGGGCGATTTCGCCACGCTCGCCTTTATTCAAAAACTGTTCGGCCTCTACCGCCAGGAGCGCGAACGCCTGATGGCGACCCAGAAACAGTTTGAGCTCCGCATGAAAACGCAATCGGCGTCTTCGGCCTGTTTACGCGACACACTTTGTGAATGGGTTTAAATCTGTTTTGAAAACCAGCCCGGTCAGACCGGGCTTTTTTATGCCTGTTTTTTGATCTACTCGATTGTTTAGTCTGAGTTTTCCCCCGCATTAAACAAATCCGATCCGTCTCTCAATCGTTAACCATGCTTTTTGTAATGATTTATTCAGCGATCGTTTTTTACTAAGGGAACGTTATGTTAGTTGCTGAATTTATTATTATTATACTTTGCCTGTTGGTTGGAACGCGATTTGGGGGCATGGGGCTGGGTCTTATCAGCGGCATCGGCCTTTTTATTCTGTGCTTTGCGTTTGGTTTACAGCCCGGTAAACCGCCGGTCGATGTCATGTTGACCATACTGGCCGTGATCGGTTGCGCCGCTACGTTACAAAGCGCGGGTGGCCTGAACGTTATGATGCAGTATGCCGAGCGCCTGCTGCGACGCCATCCACAGCACATCACCTTGCTCGCGCCGTTAACCACCTGGACGCTGACATTTTTGTGCGGTACCGGCCATGTGGTCTACACCATGTTTCCGATTATTGCTGATATCGCACTGAAAAAAGGGATTCGTCCCGAGCGCCCTATGGCAGTGGCATCCGTCGCCTCGCAAATGGCGATTACCGCCTCCCCCGTGTCCGTTGCT
Organism: uncultured Enterobacteriaceae bacterium; assembly: GCA_966185765.1. Lineage (GTDB taxonomy): Bacteria > Pseudomonadota > Gammaproteobacteria > Enterobacterales > Enterobacteriaceae > CBIFVZ01. The sequence goes on from CBIFVZ010000015.1 coordinate 46,288, forward strand.
GTTGTATCACTGGTTTCTATTCTCGCCGCCGCGCATGGTATCGGTACTGGCTGGGGGATTTTGCAAATTCTGGCCGTATCCGTACCTGCCTCTTTGTGCGGCGTACTGGTCGCCGCACTCTGGAGCCTGCGTCGCGGTAAATCGCTTGATGACGATGAAGTATTCCAGGAAAAACTTAAAGATCCAGCCCAGAAAGCCTTTATTTACGGCAGCAGCGAAACGCTGATGAACCAGCGTTTTTCCCGCGAAGCCTACTGGTCTACCGCCCTGTTTTTTATGGGCATTCTGGTAGTGGTGGTACTGGGTGCCTTTCAGGAGCTTCGCCCGGTGTTTGAAGTCAAAGGTAAACTGCAGCCACTGTCAATGAATCTGACTATTCAGATGATGATGCTGATTGCTGGTGCCGCGATTCTGATGATTTGTCGGGTGAAGCCTGCGGCTATCTCTGATAGCGCGGTGTTCAAGGCTGGCATGGTCGCCATTTTCTCTGTGTTTGGCGTGGCGTGGATGAGTGACACCTTTTTCCAGGCTCACCTGGAAACACTGAAAATGGCGCTGGAAGGTGTAGTGAAGAGCCATCCCTGGACGTATGCGATAGTGCTCTTTCTGGTCTCGAAACTGGTTAACAGCCAGGCGGCAGCCCTGACCGCGGTCGCGCCAATGGGGCTGATGCTCGGGGTAGAGCCTAAGATGCTGGTCGCTTTTTTCCCGGCGGCATACGGCTATTTTATTCTGCCAACTTACCCAAGCGATCTCGCCTGTATTGGTTTTGACCGCTCGGGCACCACGCGCATTGGCAAATTTATCATCAACCACAGCTTTATCATTCCAGGCCTGATTGGCGTGAGCTGTGCCTGTGCCGTTAGCTGGCTGCTGGTGGAAACGTTTTTTTAGCTCTGCGAACAGGCGCTTAATGCGCCTCTTCAGGACGAGAAAACTTTAGCTCAATCAGCGCAATCGCTTTCTGAACCGCGCGGCGCGTAACCGGATCAGAGGCGGCATTACCTGCAGAAAAATCGATGCTCTTTAGCTGACCTGCCATCTTTTCACGCACCTCAACGGGGGCGATAACGTCAATAACGTCGAGAATCTGTTTAATAACCAGCTGGCAGGCGACGACATCGGATAAAACCTCTTCTTCAGGCGTAAGGTGCTGAGACATATTGTGCTCCAGTTGAGTGCAAGGGAGCACATACTACCTGCACTGACATAAGAAAGGTATGTGTCAGGGCAAATTGTGCCCTGACCAACAGAACCGTTAAGCAACGGGTAAGGAAACCTGCCTTACGCGGGTTTAAAACAGTGCGCCTGGCGGTACGTCTTTGAACGTTCGGCAATAGCTTGCGAGTATGCTTTTAAGGATTTTCTTCAACTTTTTCATATAGTCCTAAATGAATATGCAGGCGAGAATATCGCCTGCATATCTTATGACAGGCATTGCAAAGATCAATTATTTTGTGATGAAGGTCACACTAATCGATTGCAGAATCCCGCCCTGACCATGCGATCAATCTTACTGCACTTTGTGCAGAGGATTATCAAGACTCGCGGTCTTTCACTTGCTCCCAACCTGATTAGCGATTGCGCAATCCCGGCTACAACTCACATTTCACTACGTTTATCTGCCGATTGGCACTCCCTGCTCCATGCTAGTCTGCGCGTACATTCAGGATTCAGAGGTGGAAAGTGAAGAGATATCTGTTAGCCGCAGCCGTGGTTGCCCTGGCCGGGTGCACGTTTAAAAAATATCCGCAACCAGACGGTGGCGATGCCGTAAGCGGTGTAGTACGTCTGAGTTACAGCCTCGCTCCGCTACAAAACGGTTTTTTTGATGAAGCAGACGCCGCGCATACCGCTGCCCGTCAGTGCAGACAATGGGGATACAACAGCGCTGCGCGCTTTGGTGAACCCGTTCAGACCTGTGCGTTGTACAGCGGGCCATTGTGTATGAAAGAAACGGTGACGCTGGAATATCAGTGCGGGATTAAGGTGAATTATCCACAAAGATATTAAGCTTTTATCCATCATTATTTTTACACCGCTCGCCCTGATTAATAATAAGAATAGTTTTCACTTTTATTTATTCTTTAACTCAGGGTGAATCTTTTTACTTTTATTTATTATTTCCCGGATTCACTTTTATTTTTTGCAACATACCAGTAAAGTAGCGGCGCCTGCTATTACGTTAATTTCTGGGAGAGAAGGTATGTTGCAATCCGATATGATTGAAAAATTAAACGCGCAAATGAATCTGGAATTATTCTCATCTTTGCTTTATCAGCAGATGAGCGCCTGGTGCAGCTACCACAGCTTTGAAGGTGCTGCCGCGTTTTTACGCCGCCATGCACAGGAAGAGATGACGCATATGCAGCGTCTTTTTGATTATCTGACGGATACTGGCAACCTGCCGCGCATTGACGCACTTTCGTCTCCTTATGCAGAATACCCGACTCTTGACGAGCTGTTTAAAATTACGCTCGAACACGAACAGTTGATCACACGTAAAATTAATGAGCTGGCGCACTTCGCCATGACCAGCCAGGATTATCCAACCTTTAATTTCCTGCAATGGTATGTCTCTGAGCAGCACGAAGAAGAAAAGCTCTTTAAATCGGTGCTGGATAAACTGGCCCTGGTGGGTAAAAGCGGTGAAGGTTTATATATTGTGGATAAAGAACTGGCCACACTCGAATAATAAAAAAGACTCCTGAAGGAGCCTTGAGACTGATGACAAACCGCATCCTGTCACAGGCAGGATGGATGACACCCAATAAAAAATAAGGAAAATCATTTATTGATTTTCGCCTGCTCATTACAAAGAAGGAAAAAACCGTTTTTTCCTTCTTTGTCAGCAATCTGAAGGCTCCGGAAGGAGCCTTTTTTTGCTGCAATGAGAGCGTGTGAATAGTCCTTTAATGATACAAACTCCACGCTTGTCAGTTTTGCGTTTGCCACACGCTTTCACCAAATCTGTAAGCATGCGCACCAATGATGTCTGATGAGTGCTTATTAAAAAAGTCACTATCCCAACACTACCAGTGATGAGCGCTTTCAGAATGACTCTGGAAGGAAAATTTCCAAAAAGAGTTCATAATCAGTACTCCTACAATCAGGAGATAACCTTATGTCAATGCCATCCAACGTTGTCACCACCCTGCTTAATCTTTGTGATAGTCCGGAAGAAGCCGTTCAGGTCGCCGCTGTCAAAGCACTCGGCGAAGGGCAAGCCAACGGCTCCAACGTCTTAGAAAAAGTCATTTCTCTGGTAAGTAACGATAATGTGAATGTTTCCGTCGCCGCCGTAGAGGCATTAGGCAGGATGTACCGAAGCAAATAAAGATTATGGCCGCCAGAAGGCGGCTATTTTTCCCGCTCCAGGGCGCTTTCTGGCAGTGTCCCGTTCGATTATCCCGTGTTACGCCCATAATTTATGAGAAAGGATTTAAAAGGAAATCATTCTCGGCCATCAATGATGATGCGGCCTTAATACTTTCCAGCGCATCTTGCTCACCATAACTGTATTTTTTATGTATTGCCGCCATAGAGAGATACACTTGCGCAGCCAGCGCTTTCTTATCGACATTTGACATCTGGCTTAAACAAGCACTCATAAAGGTGAGTTTCTCAAATACGACAAGTGCTTTCTTTTCATTCCTGGCAGACAGTTTAATGTGAGGAGCCAATGATTCAGGTGCATCGATGAAACTATTCGTAAATGCATACACTGCGTTGATAAAATTTTTTATTTCTTGCACGCTTTCCTGCTCGCGCCAGCTATTCAGGGCGCTTTTGGCGGTCCATGCAGTGAACGCAGCAACCCCCGCAGATGCTAAAGCCGCTAACATGCTATAGAAAGCCCATTGTGCAGCCTCTTTAGTAGCAATCATAGTTTCGACTGAGACAATATCTGCGTCCATTCACTTCCATCCTTATAAAAAGCGTCGCCAAAAAGTTGTGAATTTATTCCATCCAGAATGGTTAATAGAATTAAACTCATTTTAGCACTGAAATAATTGGCTGGTAACCTTGCTTACCAGACCGACATCTCCCCTGTATCCGGACCTTGATGTATAGCCCTCACGAATGACAGCAAGTTCCCTGGCCCCGCTTTTCACTGTCAGAAAATAACCAGGATGATTTTGCCAATAAAAGGGAGGATTGCTGTATTCCGCTGAAGTAGACAGATGATATGAGTGCAGAAAGCATGCCTGAAAAACCAGATTTCAGACAATAAAAAACCGCCCTTTAAGGCGGTTTGCACGACACTGCTTATTGCTTTGATTATTCTGGAGTTTCCCAGTGGTGCCCGGAGTGGGACTTGAACCCACACAGCGCGAACGCCGAGGGATTTTAAATCCC
>CBIFVZ010000016.1:0-50137 GCA_966185765.1 uncultured Enterobacteriaceae bacterium
CGCTGTACGTGCTGGGCTTCATGGGTATGACCCGTCGTCTGAGCCAGCAGATTGACCCGCAGTTCCACACTCTGCTCACCGTTGCTGCCGTTGGCGCCGCGTTGATTGCTATTGGTGTACTGTGCCAGGTCATTCAGCTGTACGTTTCCGTTCGCGACCGTGACCAGAACCGTGACCTGACCGGTGACCCGTGGGGTGGACGTACGCTGGAGTGGTCAACCTCTTCACCGCCGCCATTCTATAACTTTGCCGTGGTTCCGCAGGTTCACGAGCGTGACGCGTTCTGGGAAATGAAAGAGAAAGGCGAAGCGTACAAGCAGCCGACCCACTACGAAAAAATCCACATGCCGAAAAACACCGGCGCGGGCATCATCATTTCGCTGTTCATCACTATCTTCGGCTTTGCCATGATCTGGCATATCTGGTGGCTGGCTATCGCAAGCTTCGCAGCGACCATCGTGTCCTGGATTGTGAAAAGCTTCGACGAAGACGTGGATTACTACGTACCGGTTGAACAGGTTGAAAAACTGGAAAACCAGCATTTCGACGAAATTACCAAAGCAGGGCTGAAAAATGTCAACTGATACTCTGAATCAGGCGCACGCCCACGACGCGCATGACCATGGGCACCACGACGCAGGAGCCAATAAGGTTTTCGGCTTCTGGATCTACCTGATGAGCGACTGCATCATCTTTGCATGTCTGTTTGCTACCTATGCCGTTCTGGTGAACGGCACGGCAGGTGGCCCGACAGGGAAGGATATTTTCGAACTGCCGTTCGTGCTGGTAGAAACCTTCCTGCTGCTGTTTAGCTCCATTACCTATGGCATGGCGATTATCGCCATGAATAACAACAACCAGAGCAAAGTATTGACCTGGCTTGGCCTGACATTCCTGTTCGGCCTGGGCTTTATCGGGATGGAAATCTATGAATTTCACACCCTGATTGCCGAAGGCTACGGTCCGGATCGCAGCGGCTTCCTGTCTGCGTTCTTTACTCTGGTCGGTACTCACGGTCTGCACGTGACTTCTGGCCTTATCTGGATGGCGCTGATGATGTTCCAGATATCACGCCGTGGCCTGACCAGTACCAACCGCACGCGTCTGATGTGCCTGAGCCTGTTCTGGCACTTCCTGGACGTTGTCTGGATTTGTGTGTTCTCTGTTGTCTATCTGATGGGGGCGATGTAATGAGTCATTCACACGACAACTCTGCGCCTCACGGCAGCGTCAAAACCTATATGACAGGCTTCATCCTGTCCATCATCCTGACCGTTATCCCGTTCTGGATGGTGATGAATGGCAGCGCTTCACACGCCGCTATTCTGGGCGTGGTGCTGGTCACCGCGGTGGTACAGATTCTGGTTCACTTATCCTGCTTCCTGCACATGAATACTAAGTCCGATGAGGGCTGGAACATGACGGCATTCGTCTTTACGGTGCTCATCATCGCGATTCTGGTTGTAGGCTCTATCTGGATTATGTGGAACCTGAACTACAACATGATGCTTTCTTAAGAGCGGTAAACATGGTTAAGCAATACCTGCAAGTCACGAAACCAGGAATTATTTTCGGGAATTTAATTTCTGTCATTGGAGGATTCTTACTGGCCTCAAAGGGCAGCATTGATTATCCCTTATTCCTGTACACCCTTGTGGGCGTATCACTGGTGGTCGCGTCGGGTTGTGTCTACAACAACGTTATTGACCGTGATATCGACCGCAAGATGGAAAGGACGAAGAACCGGGTGCTGGTCAAAGGCCTGATCTCGCCGACAGTCTCGCTGACTTACGCCACAGCGCTGGGTATTGCTGGCTTCATGCTGTTGTGGTTTGGTGCTAATCCTCTGGCAATGTGGCTTGGGGTGATGGGCTTTGTGGTGTACGTCGGCGTGTATAGCCTGTACATGAAACGTAAGTCTGTTTACGGCACGCTTATCGGTAGCCTGTCCGGCGCTGCGCCGCCGGTCATTGGCTACTGTGCGGTGACCAACGAGTTCGACACTGGTGCCCTGATTTTACTGGCTATTTTTAGCCTGTGGCAGATGCCGCACTCCTATGCGATTGCTATCTTCCGCTTTAAGGATTATCAGGCTGCCAACATCCCAGTTCTGCCGGTAGTGAAAGGGATCTCGGTGGCGAAAAACCACATCACGCTCTACATTGCCGCCTTCGCGGTTGCAACGCTGATGCTGTCACTTGGCGGTTATGCAGGCTACAAATACCTGATTGTCGGCGTGGCCGTCAGCGTATGGTGGCTCGGTATGGCGCTGTCTGGCTACAAGACGGAGAATGACCGCGTGTGGGCACGCAAATTGTTCGTCTTTTCCATTGTGGCGATTACCTCGCTGAGCGTGATGATGTCGGTGGACTTTATGGTCCCTGACTCGCACAATCTGCTGACTTACGTCTGGTAAGCATCCAGTGACGAAAAAGGGCGCATCAGCGCCCTTTTTTATTAATTTTATCAAAGCGTAACGCCTGTAATATTTGCTAAAACAGCGAACGTTTACCCTCCCCTGCCCGCACACTACACTATGCAGTCTTATCAGACATCACAGTTTCCATTTTCCTGAGCGTGGTCTGCGTTCACCTGTGCGAGAATAACCGCGCCGCATTGGGCTGATGCTTCATGCGCTGATAAGATTTTGCCTGTCCGACTTTTCTTCCAGGATATAAATGAACGATTATAAAATGACGCCCGCTGAGCGTCGCGCAACGTGGGGATTAGGGACCGTCTTCTCATTACGCATGCTGGGCATGTTTATGGTCTTGCCGGTGCTCACCACCTGGGGCATGGCGCTTCAGGGCGCGACAGAAGCCCTGATTGGCCTGGCCATTGGCATTTACGGTCTGGCGCAGGCTGTCTTCCAGATACCCTTTGGTCTGCTCTCCGATCGTATTGGACGCAAACCGCTTATTATTGGTGGTCTGCTGGTATTCGTGCTTGGCAGCGTTATCGCCGCACTTGCCGACTCCATCTGGGGCGTGATCCTGGGCCGTGCACTTCAGGGTTCCGGTGCGATTGCCGCTGCGGTCATGGCGCTCCTTTCCGATCTCACGCGTGAGCAAAACCGCACCAAAGCGATGGCGTTTATCGGTGTCAGCTTCGGTGTTACCTTTGCACTGGCGATGGTGCTCGGCCCTGTCATCACCCACGCCGTGGGCCTGCATGGTCTGTTCTGGATGATTGCCTTGCTGGCATCGCTTGCGGTCATCATCACAGTGGTGATGGTGCCAGACGCCAGCTCCCATCGTCTTAATCGTGAATCCGGTATGGTCAAAGGCTGCTTTCGCCTGGTACTGGCTAACCCGAAGCTCCTGAAACTTAACTTTGGCATTATGTGTCTGCACATCATGCTGATGTCCACGTTTGTTGCCCTACCAGGCGAGCTTGAGCGTGCGGGTTTGTCTGCGGTGAGCCACTGGAAAGTTTACCTTTGCACAATGCTTATCGCCTTTGCCTGCGTGGTCCCGTTTATTATTTATGCCGAAGTGAAGCGCCGCATGAGACGTGTTTTTGTGGGCTGCGTAGCGCTGCTGCTGATTGCCGAGGTGGTACTGTGGGGCGCAGGTGGCAGCTTCTGGGTACTGGTGACTGGCGTGCAGATGTTCTTTGTGGCATTTAATATCATGGAGGCCATTCTGCCTTCACTTATCAGCAAGGAGTCACCCGCTGGCTACAAAGGAACGGCGATGGGGATTTACTCCACCAGCCAGTTTCTTGGCGTAGCCATCGGCGGTTCACTCGGCGGGTGGCTTGCGGGCCATTACGACACGCAAACGGTCTTTCTCTTTGGCGCACTGCTGGCAGCGCTGTGGCTGCTGGTGAGTCTTACTATGCAGGAGCCACCTTACGTCAGCAGCCTGCGTGTAGAGCTGCCTGAAGATGCGGCCCGTGACGCAACGCTTTCACAGCGCCTGCTGGCCGCTCCAGGGGTGAGTGAAGCCATCGTGGTGCCTGCAGAGCGCAGCGCCTACGTCAAAATCGACAATAAAGTCACCAATCGGTTTGAAATTGAACAGCTTGTCAGAGGTGTGGTGTAAACGCGGCGCTGAAAAGCAATGACCCCGCGAAGCGGGGTCGTGAGGCATCAATCGCGAAAGTTATTGAACTGGAACGGCTGGCCGAGATTGCCGCCGCGCACCAGCGCCATTACCGCCTGTAGGTCATCCCGGGATTTGCCGGTCACGCGGACCTGCTCCCCCTGAATCTGCGCCTGTACCTTAAGCTTACTGTCCTTAATCAGCTTAACCAGCTTTTTAGCCTGCGCGGCGTCAATACCCTGCTTGAGCTTTGCTTCCACACTCCAGTTTTTACCGCTGTGCTCAAACTCCTCCGGCACATCCAGTGAACTTCCTTCAATGCTACGCTTAAGCAGCTTGCCACGCAGAATATCGAGCAACTGGTTCACCTGAAAATCAGATTCGCTCAGCACTTTGATGCTTTTGTTTTTTTCGTTAAATTCGAAGCTTGCGGTCACGCCACGAAAATCGAAGCGAGTTTCCAGTTCGCGGGTGGCGTTTTCCACCGCGTTACGAACTTCCTGCAAATCGACTTCAGACACGATGTCAAAAGATGGCATATTTTGGTCTCCCTCTCTTTCTGTTGCGTTGCATAATACCCGCAAAGCAGCACAAAACAACCCGCCTGGCGGGGGAAGCGCCCGTCAACGCTATACTCTACAAACCCGTAACCGTTGGCATACGAGGACAAACGTTTTTTTTGGACGTGCCGGTATCATCGGTTTACGGGCAAAAAAGTATAAAACACCTGGATTGTTATTGCAGGTGGGGAGGAAAAATGAAAATTACCGTGCTGGGCTGTGGCGCACTGGGGCAACTGTGGTTGTCAGCACTCATAAACCAGGGCCATGAGCTTCAGGGATGGTTGCGCGTACCGCAGGCACAGTTCAGTGTTGATGTGACGGCCACAGACGCCAGCCACTTTCAGCGCACCGTACTCGCTAATAACGAAAACTTCCTGGCACACAGCGAACTCCTGCTGGTGACGCTCAAGGCGTTTCAGGTTTCCGATGCCCTCAAAAATCTCACCCCTGTCTTACCTGTGAGCTGCCCTGTGCTGCTGCTGCACAATGGTATGGGTACAACAGAAGAATTGCGCCATTTGCGCCAGCCGCTCATTGCGGGGGTGACAACGCAGGCCGCCCGGCGCGAGGGAAACACCATTATTCACGTCGCCCGTGGGCTTACGCATATTGGACCAGGTAACGATGCCGGGCGTGACTACAGCTGGCTTGCCGAGCCGTTGCAGTGCGCGCTACCGGATGTAGCCTGGCACGACAATATTAACGCTGCTCGCTGGAATAAACTGGCGGCCAACTGCGTTATCAACCCCATGACAGCAGTATTTAACTGTGCCAACGGCGGGCTACGTGAGCACGCGCAGGAGGTGGAAACCGTGTGTAATGAAGTCGCCCGGGTGATGGTGCGTGAAGGCCACCATACTACGCCGGAAGGGCTGCTACGTTACGTCTGGGACGTCGTGGATAGCACAAGCGCCAATATTTCATCTATGTTGCAGGATGTGCGCATGCTGCGCCACACTGAAATCGACTACATTACCGGCTATCTGTTGCAGCGTGCTCGCGCCCACGGCCTGAGCGCCCCGGCCAACGCCCATTTATATGAACAGGTCAAACGCAAGGAGAATGAATATGAGCGCATCGGCGCTGGTTTGTCTCGCCCCTGGCAGTGAGGAAACAGAGGCCGTCACGGTTATCGACCTGCTGGTGCGTGGTGGTATCGCCGTCACTACCGCAAGCGTTGCCAGCGACGGCAACCTCACGATTACCTGTTCACGGGGAGTAAAACTGTTAGCCGATGCGCCACTGGTGGCCGTGGCCGACGGTGATTTTGACGTTATCGTGCTACCCGGCGGCCTCAAAGGCGCCGAGTGTTTTCGCGACAGCCCGCTGTTAGTTGAAACCGTGCGCCAGTTTCACCACTCAGGTCGCCTCGTGGCCGCTATTTGCGCGGCAGCAGGCGTGGTGCTGATCCCGCACGATCTGTTCCCGGTCGGCAATATGACCGGTTTTCCGGGGCTGAAAGACCGTATCCCGCAAGAGAAGTGGATGGACCGGCGTGTGGTATGGGACCCGCGCGTCAACCTGCTGACAAGCCAGGGGCCAGGTACGGCAATGGACTTTGCCTTGAAGATTATTGAATTGCTCGCAGGACCGGAAAAGGCTCGGGAAGTCGCGTCACAGCTGGTACTGGCGGCGGGTATTTATAATTATCATGACGCGAATGAAGCGCAGAACACGCGCTGATATCAGCAGCACGACTGGCAAGGCCGGGCATCGTTCCCGGCCTGCTTAATTATTCCTGCTGTTTTTCTTTTGCCCCCAGCTCCAGGCCTAAATCACGCGCGGCCTTAAGGCTTAAAAACTCCATCATGTTCATTGCCGCATTATTCCCCTGGGTTGAGCTAGCGCCGGTCACCACCTGCGGCACCCAGTTACCCTGATAGTTCTGCATCGCTGAAGCAAAACGGTCAACGGAATGCTTGTACGCTTCGAGTTTCTGCGTCAGTGCGCCGTCTGCTTCCATCATTTTACGCTTGTAGGTGGCATCGGCCTCTGCGCGCAACAGCTGGGCGTCTTTATATAACGACGCGGTAATTTTTTCCTGCTCGGCCACTTCGCGCTTTTTATTCGCCTCGATTATCGCAACGTCCTTATCACGCTGGGCTTCAATTTTCTGAACCTCTGCCACTTTGCGAGCGTTTTCTGTCTCTTCTGCGGCACTGGTCTTCGCCTTCCACTCTGCCTCGGTGGCTTCAGCCTTACCTTTCTCTTCAGAGGTCTTTCTGTCCTGCTCGGCTTTCTTCGCATTCAGAGTCGCCACCTGAATATCCGATGCAGCAGCAAACAGCGCATCAACACGCTGCTGCACTTTAGGTGAATAGGAAATATTGTTGGTCGTAAAGTTTGAAAGCGACATACCGTATTTGGTCAACACCGACTCTTCCTGACGCTGCAAGCCGCCCGGTGAGTTAGAATCGCGAATTGGCTCTGCGACTTTCACCATTTTCACCTCTTTGGTGAATTCATCTTCCATACGCACGTCTTTGGTCACCACATCATAAAGACCGTTGCGCGCCTGATCCTCAATTAACTTGGGTAATTCAGCGCGGCGCGACATAAAACTTTCAATGGATGACATCAACGGGCCAGACATATAAATTGAACGCTCAACTGTTTTTTCAATCAGGCCTTTCATCACGTTATTATGGGTTGAAAACATTTTATGCAGGGTTTTTATTTTGTCCTGCTCAAGCGGATAATCATAGCGAATAGAGCCGCTAATCCAGGCTTCACCACCGTCATTAAAGGTAATTTTTAATGCATCGTCGTTTTCGGCTTTATAAGAAGCGACCTGAGACGGATCGTTCGGGTCAACCGGCTGGTTAAACTCAAATACGCCGGAACGGGGATAATAGGTCACGATACCGAATAACTGTGCCTTAAGCCCCGGCTCGGTGTGGATAGTAAGCTTACCGGACAGCGGCGACTGAATCACGCAGATATAGCCCGCCGGTACGTTTTCAAACAGCGCGGTAGAACTGAATATACTGCCCGCCATCGCTGCCGCAATGACGACAGCACCAATCTTTTTCTTTAGCGAAATAGCCTTAATATCCATATCAACATCCTTATTAATGACACATTAAACCCAGCGGTATTTTTAATATTACCTGTCAGACATTGAGTCATCATAAGAAAAAGAGCACCTGAACACCACTAAAAGAAATTAAGACCATTACGTAAGCAATGTAATTATTCAGGTAATTTTAATATATTGATAAAGTAAATATATAAACGCATCACGCGTAAAAATTATGACGACAGGAAGTATATATACGCAGAAAAAGCAGAACAGAATAAAACGAGCCAACAGATTGCTGGCAGCATGGGCTACCAGTACCGTTGACAACGTTTGATTTTATTGCCAAAAAACAAAGCCGGAGCCTGAAAATGGCTCCGGCAACGCAGGAGTTACGGGCGATAGACCTTCACATTGGCAAAGCCCTGCTCACGCAGATACAGCGCCTGTAAGCGGCTCATCACACCGCGCTCGCACCACAGCAAATAGGTTTTGCTCTGATCGAGGTCACCAAACTGCGTGCTGAGCTTATAGAACGGCAGCGAGATTACCTGCACGTTTTCCACTGCCAGCGGCTTATCGTCCTGCTCGTCAATGGAACGGATATCGAGAATCACATCGTCAGCACCAAAACCGTTTACGGTCTCGACTTCCACCACGTCCTGCTCGGTTTGCTGCGCGATTTCACGAATATCCAGGTTATTCGCCTCGGCCACAACGCGCTCAAGAATGCTAAAGTCAAAGTGCTCTTCTTCGGCTTCAATGCGCGCCTTTACCGCTTTCACGGTCGGGCTTTTGGATATTACGCCACAATATTCCGGCATGGTGCGGGCAAAATCTTCGGTGCCAATTTCACGCGCGATATCAATGATGTGCTCTTTGTCCCAGGAAATCAGCGGGCGCAGCACCAGCGTATCAGACACATTGTCGATAAGGCGCAGGTTGGTCAGGGTCTGGCTGGAGACCTGGCCCAGCGCCTCACCGGTGACCAGCGCCTGCACGCCATAGCGCTCTGCCACTTTTGACGCCGCGCGTACCATCATACGCTTAAGCACCACGCCCATCTGACCGTCATCCACTTTCTCCAGAATCTCACCGACTACCGGTTCAAAGTTGATGGCGACAAAGCGTACACGATGCGAGCTGCCGTAACGGCTCCACAAATAATGCGCCACCTGACGCACGCCGATTTCATGTGCCGCCCCCCCCAGGTTGAAGAAGCAGTAGTGCACGCGGCAACCACGGCGCATCAGCATATAGCTCGACACACCGGAGTCAAAACCGCCGGAAATGAGCGACAACACATCTTCCTGGGTGCCAATAGGGAAACCGCCAATACCTTCATAGCGGCCTTTGACCAGCAGCAGCCTGTCATTTTCTATTTCGAGGTTAACGGTTACATCCGGATGAGTCAGCTTTACTTTCGCCGATTCAATATGCTGGTTCAATCCGCCCCCGACGTAGCGCTCCACCTCAATGGAGGTGAACTCGTGCTTGCCACGACGCTTCACGCGCACACAGAACGTTTTGCCTTCGAGCTGCTCGCGGTAGAGCGCCAGCGCTTGCTCAAAAATATCGTGCAGTGAGGTGTACGGTGCGTCTTCCACCTCAAGAATATGGTGAATACCGGGGATGCGAGTCAGCGCATCGCGAATAGCCGGGCGCTGTGCCTCGTCTTTGGCGCGCACTTCAATATGGTCCCAGTGACGGACCACGGCCAGGCTCTCATCGTAGTGTTTAAGTACATTGCGGATATTCCCGGTCAGAATCTTTATAAAGCGCAAACGCACGGACTGGCTTTTAATAGTGATTTCCGGGAACAATTTAATGATAAACTTCATGGCGACTAAAGGTTCGTTGGTCAGCCACGACTGCGATGAGCACTGGCTGAAAGTAGTAGTACACAGGTCAGCAACGGCGTGCCTGCAATCCGGGACGCGCAAGTATACCACCATCCCTGTGAGACTGCTCACATAACCACAGCCGCCCTCTTAAATGATGGGCTGCGGCCTGGCGGTAACGGCACTTCCCTTTCCATACTTACCGCATACCGCGCCTGAAGTGTGAAGGGGATATTTGATTATCATTTTATCTCCGTTACCATGACGGATTCGCGAAAACTAAGCACAGAGCCACTATGCCGAAAAAGAATGAAAGCCCGGCCAGCTTCGAGAAAGCGCTTGCGGAGCTTGAGCAGATTGTCAGCCATCTTGAGAGCGGCGAACTGCCGCTGGAAGAGGCGCTGAGTGAATTCGAACGCGGTGTTGCGCTCGCACGCCAGGGCCAACTCAAGCTGCAGCAGGCAGAGCAGCGCGTACAGATTCTCCTTAGTGACAGTGAAGAGGCCCCGCTGGCCCCCTTTACACCGGATGCCCAGTAATGAACTTTACCGCTTTAATGCAAGCCCGCGCCGAGCAGGCAAACCAGGCGTTGCTGCGTTTTATTGCCCCACAGCCGTTTCAGAACACGCCTCTGGTTGATGCCATGCAGCATGGCGCACTATTAGGCGGTAAGCGGCTACGCCCTTTTCTGGTGTACGCAACCGGGGAGATGTTTGGCGTCGCGCCGCAGGCGTTAGATGCCCCTGCCGCCGCGGTGGAATGCATTCATGCCTACTCGCTTATTCACGATGATTTACCCGCTATGGATGACGACGCGCTACGTCGCGGTCAGCCGACCTGCCACATTAAATTTGGCGAAGCGAACGCTATTCTTGCTGGCGATGCCCTACAAACGCTGGCGTTTTCTATACTGGTTGATGCGCCCATGCCTGGCGTGAATACACAACAGCGTCTGGCTATGGTTTCTGAGCTGGCCCAGGCAAGCGGTGTGGTCGGTATGTGCGGTGGTCAGGCGCTCGATCTGGCAGCCGAAGGCCAACAGGTTTCACTTGATATGCTTGAGCGCATCCACCGACTCAAAACCGGCGCACTCATTCGTGCTGCTGTACGCCTGGGCGCATTGAGCGCCGGCGAGCCGGGACGGCAAGCCATGCCCCTGCTGGATAGTTATGCCAGCAACATCGGTCTGGCGTTTCAGGTACAGGACGACATTCTCGATGTGGTGGGCGACACCGCCACCATTGGCAAAAGCCAGGGACGCGATTTACAGCTTGGTAAAAGCACCTATCCTGCACTGCTTGGACTGGAGCAGGCCAAAGCTAAAGCGCAGAGCCTGTGCAACAACGCACTTGAGGCGCTTACGGACCTCAGGCACGCATCCCTGGACACCTCAGCGCTGGAAGCACTGGCACGCTACGTTATTGAGCGTGATAAATAAAACACACAATGAGTCTCTGATGAGTTTTGATACCGCCAAATACCCAACGCTTGCTCTGGTTGAATCAACCCAGGAGCTGCGTTCGCTGCCAAAAGAGAGCCTGCCGAAGCTTTGCGATGAGTTACGCCGCTATCTGCTGGACAGCGTCAGCCGCTCCAGCGGGCACTTCGCCTCCGGTCTTGGCACCATTGAGCTGACCGTCGCACTGCACTATGTCTATAACACGCCGTTCGACAGGCTCATCTGGGATGTCGGTCATCAGGCTTATCCGCATAAAATTCTCACCGGGCGTCGCGATAAAATCGGCACTATTCGCCAGAAAGGTGGACTGCATCCGTTCCCGTGGCGTGAAGAGAGTGAATATGACGTGCTAAGCGTGGGTCATTCTTCTACCTCCATCAGCGCCGGTATCGGTGTTGCAGTGGCCGCAGAAAAAGAAGGCAAAGACCGACGCACGGTATGTGTGATTGGCGATGGCGCCATCACCGCTGGCATGGCCTTTGAGGCGATGAACCATGCCGGTGATATTCGCCCGGATATGCTGGTTATCCTCAACGACAACGAAATGTCAATTTCCGAGAACGTTGGCGCACTCAATAACCATCTGGCACAGCTGCTGTCTGGCAAGCTGTACTCCAGCCTGCGCGAAGGCGGTAAAAAAGTGTTCTCCGGCGTCCCGCCGATTCGTGAATTGCTTAAGCGTACCGAAGAGCACATCAAAGGCATGGTGGTGCCTGGTACGCTATTTGAGGAACTGGGCTTTAACTATATTGGCCCGGTGGACGGCCACGACGTGCTGGGGCTTATCACCACGCTTAAAAACATGCGTGACCTGAAAGGTCCGCAGTTCCTGCACATCATGACCAAAAAAGGCCGCGGCTATGAGCCTGCGGAAAAAGATCCGATTACCTTCCACGCCGTGCCGAAGTTTGACCCCAGCAGCGGGATGCTGCCTAAATCCAGCGGCGGTCTGCCGAGCTACTCAAAGATTTTTGGCGACTGGTTATGCGAGGTGGCGAACAAAGATGAAAAGCTGATGGCGATCACGCCTGCCATGCGCGAAGGTTCCGGTATGGTTGAGTTTTCGCGCCAGCATCCTGACCGTTACTTCGACGTGGCGATTGCCGAGCAGCATGCGGTGACCTTTGCCGCCGGGCTTGCTATTGGCGGCTATAAACCCGTTGTGGCCATTTACTCTACTTTCCTGCAACGCGCCTATGACCAGGTCATTCACGACGTGGCTATCCAGAAACTGCCTGTGCTGTTTGCCATCGATCGTGCCGGGATCGTGGGTGCCGACGGTCAGACACACCAGGGGGCGTTCTGTCTGAGTTTCCTGCGCTGCATCCCGGATATGGTCATAATGACCCCGAGCGATGAAAACGAGTGCCGCCAGATGCTGTGGACCGGCTACCAGTACGAGCAGGGGCCAAGCGCCGTGCGTTACCCGCGCGGTACGGGCACAGGGGCCGAACTGGCACCGCTTACTTTACTGCCCATTGGCAAAGGCGTGAAAAAACGCGACGGTGAAAAGCTGGCAATTCTGAACTTTGGTACGCTGTTGTGCGACGCGCAGACAGTGGCTGAACGCATGAACGCCACGCTTGTGGATATGCGTTTTGTGAAACCCCTTGATGAGGCACTGATACTCGAACTTGCCGCCAGCCACGAGGCGCTGGTGACAGTAGAAGAAAATGCCATCATGGGTGGGGCAGGCAGCGGCGTGAATGAGTTACTGATGGCTCACCGCCGCGCGGTGCCGGTGCTCAATCTCGGCCTGCCTGACCACTTTATCCCGCAAGGCACGCAGGAAGAAGCGCGTGCGGATATTGGGCTTACCGCCGACGGCATGGAAAAGCGCATCCGCGCCTGGCTTACCTGACGCCGCTTTCGCTCCTGCTATGCTTAGGTGGTAAATAACCATCCGTGGCAGGAGTGAAGAATGCACTATCTCCCCTTAGGAACTACCGACCTGCGCGTGTCGCGCCTGTGCCTCGGCTGCATGACGTTTGGTGAACCCAACCGTGGCAATCATGCCTGGACCTTACCCGAAGAAAGCAGCCGTCCCCTCATTAAACGCGCGCTGGAAGGCGGCATTAACTTTTTCGACACGGCTAACAGCTACTCCGACGGCAGCAGCGAAGAGATTGTCGGCCGCGCGCTGCGCGATTTTGCCCGCCGTGACGAAGTGGTCGTCGCCACCAAGGTCTATCACCAGACTGGTGATTTACCGCAGGGGCTGTCGCGTGCACAAATCCTGCGCTCGATTGATGACAGCCTCAAGCGCTTAGGAATGGATTATGTCGATCTGCTGCAAATTCACCGCTGGGATTACAACACGCCAATTGAAGAAACCCTTGAAGCCCTGCACGATGTGGTAAAAGCCGGTAAGGCGCGCTATATCGGTGCATCTTCCATGTACGCCCGTCAGTTTGCCCGCGCGCTGTATACCCAGGACAGGCATGGATGGACACGCTTTGTCACCTTGCAGAATCAGTACAACCTGATTCAGCGCGAGGAAGAACGTGAAATGTTACCGCTGTGCTATGAAGAAAACGTCGCGGTGATTCCCTGGAGTCCGCTGGCGCGAGGCCGCCTGACGCGTCCGTGGGGAGAAACCTCAGCCCGTTCGGTTTCCGATGAATTTGGCAAAACGCTGTACGTTGAAAGTGAAGAAAACGACGCACAGATTGCCGAGCGGCTGGCCTACGTCGCCAAAGATAAAGGTGCAACGCGCGCCCAGGTGGCACTGGCCTGGCTGTTAAGCAAACCGGCCATTGCCGCACCGATTATCGGCACCTCGCGCGAGGAGCAGCTTGATGAACTGCTGGCAGCGGTGGATTTGCAGCTGGCGCCCGAGGAGATTGCCGAGCTGGAAACGCCGTATCGTCCCCACCACGTAGTGGGATTTTCATAACCCATGCTCAATGCCACTAACAGCAACAATCCTGGCAATTAAAAAGCACACTCTCACAGTGTGGAGTGTTGTACCCCGCTGAAATCGGCGAACCGGAGGCCGGAAGACAAAGCCAGACCGCCGTGATGGCGGGCGCAGCGCCGCGAGGTGAGCGCACCGCGAAGCGGCGATTTCTTTGCGGGGTCGCGGGGATTGTTAAGGGGGATGCGAAAGGCAATGACGTCGCGTTGTACCACACAACGCATAGTGAACCGAATATTCACTGAACCTTACACTATCAATACTCCCCCAGAGCCGAATATATTCGGCTGAATGATACAAAAAAGGGCGCTACCGTCCGGTTGCGCCCTTTCTCAAAAAAAACCAATAAACTTAAATCAACCCAATCGGCCACTGGACGCTAATCAGCCAGATAATCGCCGCCGAAAGCACCCCGGCGATAATGTCATCGACCATAATCCCCATACCGCCGTGAACATTTCTGTCAAACCAGCGGATTGGCCACGGCTTCCACATATCGAGAATGCGGAAAATCACAAATCCCACGGCCACCCAACGCCAGTCGTTGACCGGGATTGCCATCAGCGTTATCCACATACCAACAAACTCGTCCCAGACGATGCTGCCGTGGTCGTGCACCTTCATATCCTTTGCGGTGCGATGACAGATATACACACCGATGCAAATGCTGAACATCACCACCAGTGAATAGAGCTGCCACGGCAGAAACGTCAGCAGCCACCAGAACGGTATCGCCGCAAGTGACCCCATTGTGCCTGGTACCACCGGACTCAGCCCACTGCCGAACCCGGTAGCCAGCAGATGCCAGGGATTGCGCAGACTAAGACGCCGTTTTGCCTCGGCCTTACTGTTGCGTAAAGTGGTCATAGCCTTTCAGCTCCATCGTCACCGGTTTCTCACCCATCATGTAGTTTATGCCGTCGGCCAGAGCCGTGACCTGCCCGATACAGGTCCAGCGCGCCCCCAGGTTGCCCAGCGCCACGTCCAGCGCGCCACGATTACGCTCCGGCACGGTAAAGCACAGCTCGTAGTCTTCACCACCAGACAGCGCCCAACGTAACGCCTGCTCGGGTGATACGTTTGCCGTGAGCGCCTCAGACAGTGGGAGCGCATCAAGATGAATACGTGCCCCGCAGCCGCTGGCTTTGAGGATATGCAAAAGGTCAGAGGCCAGTCCGTCAGAGAGATCGATAGCGCTGCTGGCAAGACCACGCAGCGCCTGGCCCTGTAAAATACGCGGCGTCGGGCGCAAGTGTCGGCTGACCAGATAGTCAGCCTGCTCGCGGTTATCCACCTGCAACGTCTTTTGCAGTATCGCCAGCCCTGCCGCGCTGTCGCCCGGTGTACCGGTCACATAGATCCAGTCACCCGGCTCTGCGCCACTGCGTTTAAGCGCACGCCCGGCTGGCACAAAGCCGTGAATGCCCAATGTCATCGACAGCGGTCCACGGGTGGTATCGCCGCCAATAAGCTGCATATCATAGTAATTAAGGCGCTCAAACAGGCTGTCGCTAAACACCTGTAGCCAGTCTTCATCCACCTGCGGCAGTGTAAGCGCCAGCGTCAGCCAGGCCGGATCGGCCCCCATTGCCGCAAGATCGCTCAGGTTCACCGCCAGCGCCTTGCAGGCTAAATCGGCCGGGTCAATATCTGCCAGGAAATGAATGCCTGACACCAGCGTATCCGTGCTTATCGCAAGCACCTGCTTGTCTGGCACTGTTAACAGCGCACAGTCATCACCAATCCCGGTTTCCACATCGCGGCGCGCGCTGCGTGTGCGGTCAAAATAGCGGGCTATCAGTGAAAATTCACCGTTTGGCATAGCTTCGCCTCTGGCTGGAATAGAAAAGAAGAAGGCCGGAGAAACCGGCCTCTGAGATTATTTCTTGCGGGGACGAATGTGCGGCGCAGCCTTGTCGAGCACGCCGTTGACAAACTTATGGCTGTCTTCTGCGCCGAAGGTTTTCGCAAGCTCAATACCTTCGTTGATAGCCACTTTGTAGGGCACATCTTCGCGTTTGGCCAGCTCATACAGCGACACACGCAGCACCGCCTTTTCAACCTGACCCAGCTCATCAAGCTGGCGCGACAGGTACGGCGTCATCAGGTCGTCGAGATACTTGCTGTTGGTCGCCACTCCAGAGAGCAGTTCACGAAAATACGCGACGTCAACATCCTTAACGTCCTGTTCTGCCAGGAACTGGTATTCAACATCGGCAATATCGTTTTTGGATATCTGCCAGGAGTAAAGCGCCTGAACGGCACACTCACGGGCGCGGCGACGAGCAGCAGGTTTCACACAATTCCCCTTACTAAATTCTTCAAGCCTTAATGGCTTTCAGTACATTAATCATTTCCAGTGCGGTCAGAGCGGCTTCCGCACCTTTGTTACCGGCTTTAGTGCCAGCACGTTCGATAGCCTGTTCGATGCTTTCGGTAGTCAGTACGCCAAACGCAACCGGGATTTCGGCTTCCTGCGCCACGTGGGCGAGACCGTTGCTGGCACCGCCTGCAACGTATTCAAAGTGGGCAGTGCCACCGCGAATCACCGTACCAAGCGCGATGACCGCATCGTATTTACCGGTCTTTGCCAGCGCACCTGCGGCCAGCGGCAGCTCATAGGCACCCGGCACCCATACCACAGTAATATTAGCGTCTTTCACCTGTCCAATGCGCTTGAGCGCATCAACAGCGCCTTCAAGCAGGCTGTCATTGATGAAGTTGTTAAAACGCGCGATGGTGATGGCGACGCGGGCGTCAGGAGCAGCTACGTTAGCTTCAATAATGTTCATACTTATCCTTAACGGGTTCAGTTAGCCCCCGCAGGGGGGCGGATTCTATCATAATCTTTTACGCGCTGCTTACGGTTTTCACCTTTGCGGCGTGTAAGGGGTTCGTTTATCTTCAGCCGTGCGCGGGCATGAGGGTTACACGTAAATCCGGCCCCACGCGACGCACATCACTGAAGGTGAATTCAGGCGCCCCGGCCAGATGCTCCAGCCCCGGCAGCTGGCACAGCCCACGGGCATCGCTGCCTAAAAGCTTCGGCGCAATATACACAATCAGTTCATCCACCAGTCCTGCCTGCAACAGCGCGCCCGCAAGACTCGCGCCTGCCTCAACCCAGACTGAGTTAATCTGGCGCTTACCCAATACCATCATCAGCGCCACCAGATCCAGATGACCGTTATGCTCAGGCAGCAGCAACTGTTCCACGTCCTGCGGCCAGTTTTCGCTACCCTTACGCGTGCGGGCAAGCCAGGTCTGCCCCGGCTCAGAGAGTAATCGATGTGCTGGCGTCACACGGTTTTGGCTGTCGATAACCACGCGCACGGGCGGTCGCAGCGACGACTGCGGATACAGCGCTCGGGTACCCTCATCAAGCTCAGCCCAGCGCACTGTTAACGACGGATTGTCTGCCAGCACCGTGGCACTGCTGGAAAGAATAGCGGCACTCTGGGCACGTAAACGTTGTACGTCACGTCGGGCCTCAGGCGAGGTTATCCACTGGCTTTCGCAGCTGGCCATCGCAGTACGTCCATCAAGCGAAGCCCCCATCTTAAGCTGAATCCACGGAAAACCGGTGCGCATACGCTTGAGAAAACCCCGGTTAAGCGCCTCGGCTTCGTTCATCATCAGCCCGTGGCTGACATCAATACCGGCTTCGCGCAGACGGTTCAGGCCACGCCCGGCAACCTGCGGGTTGGGGTCCTGCATAGCGGCCACCACCCGGGAAACACCGGCGGCAATCAGCGCCTCGCAGCACGGCGGTGTACGTCCATGATGGCTACACGGCTCAAGCGTAACGTAAGCGGTCGCCCCTCGGGCTTTATCGCCTGCCATGCGCAACGCATGTACTTCGGCATGCGGCTCACCCGCACGGTAGTGAAAACCCTCGCCGACAATCTCGCCGTCGCGCACGATAACGCAGCCAACGTCAGGATTGGGTGGCGTGGTAAAACGCCCTCGGCGCGCAAGCATGAGCGCACGCGCCATGTAGAGTTCATCACGCATGAGTGTTAGTCCTGTAAGCGGGCAATTTCTTCGCCGAATTCACGGATGTCTTCGAAGCTGCGATAGACGGAAGCAAAGCGGATATAGGCGACTTTATCGAGCTTTTTTAATTGCTCCATGACCAGATTACCAATTTGCTTGCTGGGGACTTCTCGCTCACCGGTCGCACGCAGCTGCGACTTAATATGATTGAGCGCCATTTCCACATCGTCGGCGCTGACCGGGCGCTTCTCTAATGCCCTGAGCATGCCACTGCGCAGCTTGTCTTCATTAAACGGCTCGCGTACATCGTTACTCTTTATCACGCGCGGCATAACCAGTTCGGCCACTTCAAAGGTGGTAAAGCGCTCATGGCACACCAGACACTGGCGGCGGCGGCGTACCGATGAACCTTCACCAACCAGGCGGGAGTCGATGACTTTGGTGTCAACAGCCTGACAAAATGGGCAATGCATAACGCCACCTGCAATAAAAATAAATGATAGCTAGTTTACCCTGAACTGGCAGGACTACAAAACGCCGCACGCTTTGAGAGTAAGACGCTAGGTTTTCTGATATTTTGCCCCTATTCTTAGTTAACTCACTGAACCACGGGATGCTTTTATTATGACAAAACCAGGCCTGAAGCTGCTTCTGGCAGGAAGTCTGCTGACTCTCGCAACCACTGGCGCACAGGCGACCGAGGTAAGTCAGGTCACACGCCAGGTCAGCGCACTCAACCAGCAAATGGATCAACTTAATCAGCAGACCATTAAGCTCAAGCAGCAAAATGCGCTGAACGCTAAATCCAACAGTGGCGTGTACCTGCTACCCGGTTCAAAAACGCCTGCCCAGTTGAAAAGCCAGCTAGGTATGTTGCAGCTGTCGCTGACTAACATCACCGCTGATGCCAACGGCACTCGCGCAACGCTCAACATCCGTGGCGACAGTAGCGGCCCCCTGCCCGCTTTCACCGCCCAGGTTGTCTGGGGGCAGATTCTTGGTACTACTGACAACTATGAAGAGGTTAATCCGCTGACGCTGCCGGTCAGTGCGCCAGAGAGCCTGCTGGTACCCAGTGATGTCGCCATTGCGCTGGAAATGCCCGGCATTCAGCCAAACCAGCTGGGCTTTATCCGTATTCATGACATCCAGCCGTCGGACCCCAACTGGCGTCCGGGACCGCGCTCGCCCTTTAGTCAGTAACTCCCTGTGCTCAGAGACACTGCGCACACCTCGCCTTTCTGATGCCGCCTTTCCTTCGCACCTACGGGTGCGAAGGCTTATGTTTGCGTTGCAATACCTGGCAAACAACGCTTACACGTAGACAAACCTGAGAAAATCGGTAGAATCTCGGCGTTTTATTATTCACAAACGTGAACGCAATCGATTACGTATGTAATGATATTGTGAATAAGAACATATTTTTGTGAGCGTGGATTTTTATAATAGTCGCGTCGGAGTTAAGCCTCACGGCAGCAACATAAAAAAACAGGATCCCTGACTCAGTTTTAACCAGATGTATTAATAAAATAGTGGCGAAATGATGAAAAAATTGATGTTAGCAGCGGGTGCGGCTATCGCACTGACCAGCTCTTTTAACGTGACTGCTGCCAGCGGCAATAGCGAATATGTCTCCGACTGGTGGCACCAGAGCGTCAACGTGGTGGGAAGCTATCACACACGTTTTGGGCCGCAGCTGCGTAACGACACCTACCTGGAATACGAAGCGTTCGCGAAAAAAGACTGGTTTGATTTCTACGGTTACGTTGATGCGCCGCGCTTCTTCGGCGGCGACGGCAATTCACGCGGCATCTGGAACCACGGTTCACCGCTGTTTATGGAAATTGAGCCGCGCTTCTCCATCGATAAACTGACCGGCACCAACCTGAGCTTTGGTCCGTTCAAAGAGTGGTATTTCGCCAACAACTACATCTATGACATGGGTCGTAACAGCGCCAACCGTCAGAGCACCTGGTACATGGGTCTGGGCACCGATATCGAAACCGGCCTGCCGATGAGCCTGTCGCTGAACGTATACGCAAAATACCAGTGGGAAAACTACGGTGCGGCCAACGAAAACAGCTGGGACGGCTACCGCTTCAAAGTGAAATACTTTGTGCCGCTGACCGACCTGTGGGGCGGCAAGCTGAGCTACATTGGCTTCACTAACTTTGACTGGGACTCCGATCTTGGCTCCCAGCCAAACCGTTCAAGCAACTCCATTGCATCCAGCCACATTCTGGCACTGAACTACGATCACTGGCACTACTCCATTGTTGGCCGTTACTTCCACAACGGCGGTCAGTGGAAAAACAATTCCACCCTGAACTTCGGCGAAGGCGACTTTGGCGTGAAGGCTAACGGCTGGGGTTACTACCTGGTGGCTGGCTACAACTTCTGATTTATCTGACGAGCAGCCTCGCTGCCATTCAGATGTAAAAACCGCGGCTTTATGCCGCGGTTTTTATTTTAAGGGTGGTGATATTTTGATTGCCGCGTTTTTACGCATGTTGCGCATGCACTTCAGTGGACTGTAGCGCTATTAGCCCCGCGTTGCGCTTCGCTCTCCTTTAATACCTTATTCCCACCTGAACCGCAGGTCAGAACCTGAACACTGAATACCGAGGCCAGAAGCGTTGCGCCCTTACAGCAGGATGCTGTTACCTGACGAAGAAAACAGCGTCCAGGCCCGCCAGCTCGTCTCAACCGCAGCCATAAAAAAGCCGCAGCCTGAGCTGCGGTTTTAACAAGTCAAAGCCGTTCGCCGTTACGGCAGAATAGACGGTTGATCCGCCCCTTCTTTTTCCACTTTCTGCTGCTGAATGTGTTCACGCTTCATGCCCATCTTCAGCGCCAGTGCAGACGCCACGTAGATAGATGAAACAGTACCGATAGACACACCGATAAGCATGGCAAGTGAGAAGCCTTCCAGCATCGCGCCACCGAAAATATAGAGCATCAGTACCACCACAAGCGTGGTGCCTGATGTCATCAACGTACGGCTCAGCGTCTGGGTCAGGGACACGTTAAAGATTTCATAAGAGGTTCCGCGACGGATTTTGCGGAAGTTCTCACGAATACGGTCCGATACCACGATGCTGTCGTTAAGCGAGTAGCCGATAACCGACATCAGCGAGGCGATGATGGTCAGGTCAATCTCGATATGGAACAGCGAGAGCACGCCCATTGTAATGACCACGTCGTGCGCAAGCGCGATAACCGCACCAAGCGCCAGACGCCATTCAAAGCGAAAGCCCACGTAGATAAGGATAGAGATAAGCGCCACCAGCAGCGCCATGCTGCCCGCCTGCGCCAGATCCGCCCCCACGCTTGGGCCAACAAACTCAATACGCTTAACCGTCGCATTCTGGCTGGTCGCCTCGTTAATCACGCTCACGACCTTGCTACCCAGCACCTGACCGCCTGACTCACCTTCCGCCGGTGGCATACGCACCATGACGTCGCGGCTACTGCCAAAATTTTGCAACTGCGGGTCAGCAAAGCCAGCCTTCTCCAGCGCGCTGCGCATAACGTCCATTTCTGCCGGTTTTTCGAGGTTGATTTCAATGACGGTACCGCCCGTGAAATCCAGCCCCCAGTTGAAGCCGCGCACGCCGATGATAATCACCGACGCCAGCAGCAACAGCCCGGAAATGGTAAACGCCACGTTGTCCCAGCGCATAAAGTCATACACTTTACGGCCGTGATTGAGTTGTTCAACGGTATATTCCTGTGCCACAACTCACTCCTCAGATAGACAGCTTGTTAACACGCTTGCCACCGTACAACAGGTTGACGATAGCGCGTGTGCCGACGATAGCAGTAAACATCGAGGTCGCCACACCGATTGCGGTGGTGATGGCAAAGCCCTTAATGGAACCGGTACCGACAGCGTAAAGGATGACAGCGGTGATAAGCGTTGTCAGGTTGGCGTCAATGATGGAACTGAACGCACCCTTATAGCCTTCATGGATGGCCTGCTGCACCGAACGCCCGTTTTTAAGTTCTTCCTTAATACGTTCGTTTATCAGTACGTTTGCATCCACCGCCACTGCAAGGGTAAGCACGATACCGGCAATACCCGGCATAGTCAGCGTAGCCCCTGGCAAAAGGGACATGACACCCACAATCAGCACCAGATTCGCAATCAGCGCTGTGGTCGCGATAAGGCCAAACTTCTTATACACAAACACCATGAACAGGATGGACGCCACAAGGCCCCACAGGCACGCTTCCAGACCCTGCTTGATATTCTGCATACCCAGCGTCGGCCCAATCGTGCGCTCTTCAACAATCTGAATCGGCGCAATCAGCGCACCCGCACGCAGCAGCAGCGACAGCTGACGTGCTTCGTTAGGGTTGTTGATACCTGTGATACGAAAGCTGTTCCCCAGACGCGACTGAATATTCGCCACGTTGATAACTTCTTCCTGCTTCACCAGAATCGCACGGCCATTAGCGTCTTTTCTGCCGCTGTCTTTGTACTCCACAAACAGGGTTGCCATCGGCTTGCCGATATTGTCCTTGGTGAAGTTAGACATGATGTTACCACCTGCGCTGTCGAGCGAGATGTTAACCTGCGGTTGGTTGTATTCGTCAGTGCTTGAGGTCGAGTCGGTGATGTGGTCACCGGTCAGGATAATGCGTTTGAACAGCACAACCGGCTGGCCTTCACGCATTGATTTGACCTCGGAATCACCCGGTACACGGCCAGATGCGGCAGCTGACTGGTCAACGTTGGTATTCACCAGACGGAATTCCAGCGTAGCCGTGGCACCCAGAATTTCTTTAGCACGTGCGGTGTCCTGGATACCCGGCAGTTCAACCACAATACGGTCAGAACCCTGGCGCTGAACCAACGGTTCGGCAACGCCAAGCTGGTTTACACGGTTACGCAGGATGTTGATGTTCTGCTGTACCGCGTATTCACGTGATTCACGCAAGCGGTCATCAGACATGACAGCACGCAGCGCATTGCTGCCCTGGCTGCTGATAACAAGGTCACGGTGGCGCGGCTGGAGCCAGGAAATGGCGGCGTCGCGGCTCGCTGCATCACGGAAAACCACGTCCACACCATAGTTATTGGCTTTGCGCACGTTGCTCCAGGCGATGCCCTTCTCGCGCAGGTCACTGCGCAGGCTATCCATGTTTTGTTCCTGGAGTTTGCCCAGTGCAGTTTCCATATCTACTTCCATCAGGAAGTGTACGCCGCCGCGCAGGTCGAGGCCGAGCTTCATCGGCTCTGCAGAGACCATTCTTAACCAGCGAGGAGTAGCAGGCGCAAGATTAAGCGCTACCACGAACTGGTCGCCAAGCTGGCTTACCAGCGCTTCACGCGCGCGCAGCTGAACGTCAGTGGAATCAAAGCGTGCAAGGATAGCACCCTCTTCCAGTGCCACAGATTTAGCGGTGATATTTTCTTGTTTTAAGGTGTTCTGAACCTGGATCAGCGTCTGCTCACTGGCGGCGGCTCCGCGCGCGCCAGTGATTTGAACAGCCGGATCCTCACCATACAGGTTGGGAAGCGCATACAGCAGGCCGACAGCCAGCACGGCTATCAGCATGATGTACTTCCACAAAGGATAACGGTTTAACACGGCAGTTCCCTTAGGGAAAACGGAAAATTACAGCGCCTTCATAGTGCCTTTCGGCAGGACGGCTGCGACAAAATCACGCTTGATAACCACTTCCGTGGTGTCATTGAGGGCAATAGCAATATAGCCACTTTCCGCAACTTTGGTCACGCGCCCCACCAGGCCACCATTGGTCAGCACTTCGTCACCTTTGGAGATAGAATCCATCAGTTTCTTATGCTCTTTGGTGCGCTTTTGCTGCGGACGCAGAATCATGAAATAGAAAATCAGGCCGAAGACAACCAGCATCAGAATCAATGACATCGGGCTGCCCTGGGCCGGTGCACCGGTCGCGGCAACCGCATCAGAAATGAAAAAGCTCATTAAAATTCCCTCATTTTTAGTTTAATCAATACGTAACGCTGGGACCGGTTTACCCTGACGTGCGTAAAAGTCCTCGACGAAGTGCTCTAATTTACCCTCTTCAATAGCCTTACGTAAACCAGCCATCAGGCGCTGGTAGTAGCGCAGGTTATGAATTGTGTTGAGCCGCGCGCCCAGAATCTCGTTGCATCTGTCAAGATGATGCAAATAAGCGCGCGAATAGTGGCGGCACGTATAGCAATCGCACTCGGCATCCAGAGGCGACGTGTCGCTTTTATGCTTCGCATTACGGATTTTCACCACGCCGTCGGTCACAAACAGATGGCCGTTGCGTGCGTTTCGGGTTGGCATGACGCAGTCGAACATATCGATACCACGGCGCACGCCTTCCACCAGATCTTCCGGTTTGCCCACGCCCATCAGGTAGCGTGGCTTATCGGCTGGAATTTGCGGGCAAACATGTTCAAGAATGCGATGCATGTCTGCCTTTGGCTCGCCGACCGCCAGACCGCCGACAGCGTAGCCATCAAAGCCAATTTCTACCAGCCCTTTAACCGAAACGTCACGTAAATCTTCGTAAACGCTGCCCTGGATTATCCCAAATAGCGCATTCGGGTTTTCCATCTCGTCAAAGCGATCGCGGCTGCGTTTTGCCCAGCGTAGCGACATCTCCATTGAGCGCTTTGCATAATCCCAGTCCGCCGGGTATGGCGTACATTCATCAAAGATCATCACAATATCGGAACCGAGATCGTACTGGATCTCCATAGATTTTTCCGGGCTAAGGAAAATCGGGTCGCCGTTGATCGGGTTGCGAAAGTGCACGCCTTGTTCGGTGATTTTGCGAATATCGCCCAGGCTGAAGACCTGAAAGCCGCCGGAGTCAGTAAGGATCGGGCCTTTCCACTGCATAAAGTCGTGCAGATCGCCATGCAGTTTCATAATTTCCTGGCCAGGGCGCAGCCACAGGTGGAAGGTGTTGCCAAGAATAATTTGTGCCCCGGTGTCCTGTACTTCTTCCGGGGTCATTCCTTTCACCGTACCGTAGGTGCCAACCGGCATGAACGCCGGGGTTTCCACCGTACCGCGCTCAAACACCAGACGACCGCGGCGCGCGCGCCCGTCGGTTGTTTGCAATTCAAATTTCACATTACCTCCTGCGTCAGATAAACAGTCTGACGTGTCATACCGGTGCCGCAGGCGTTGCCCACAGCGCTAAATTGCCCACGCGCCCGTCTGCTGTTTTGACAGGTGCGCCGCTCGCGGGCTGTCTTACAACAGAGAAACCCGCGATCTGAACAGGTTGAACTGAGCACAGACAGACGCTTATGCGTCAGGTCGCTCGTTAATGGCCTGAGGATTGTACGTGATAAACATCGCATCCCCATAGCTGAAAAAGCGATACTCCGCCTTCACCGCTTCGCGATAGGCATGCATCGTATTGCGATAACCCGCAAATGCCGATACCAGCATAATCAGCGTTGATTCCGGCAGGTGAAAGTTAGTCACGAGCGCATCGATTACCCGGTATTGATAGCCAGGGTAGATGAAAATCTGCGTGTCGCCGAAAAACGGCGCTATCACGTCGTTTTTGGCGGCATTCGCCGCACTTTCCAGCGAGCGCACCGAAGTGGTGCCTACGGCAATCACCCGGTTACCGCGCGCACGGCACGCCAGCACGGCATCCACCACCTCCTGCGGCACTTCAGCGTATTCAGAGTGCATAATGTGGTCTTCAATACTGTCCACACGCACCGGCTGAAACGTCCCCGCGCCGACATGCAGCGTCACAAACGCCATCTCGATACCCTTTTTACGCAGCGCATCGAGAAGCGGCTCGTCAAAATGCAGCCCGGCGGTCGGTGCCGCTACTGCGCCCGGTTTCTGGCTGTAAACGGTCTGATATAACTCACGGTCTGCTTCTTCATCCGGACGGTCGATATAAGGCGGCAGCGGCATATGGCCGATACCGTTTAAGATTTCCAGCACCGTACGAGCATCATTAAACTCAACTTCGAAGAGGGCATCATGGCGCGCCACCATCGTGGCCTGTACGCTTTCGTCATCGCCAAGCAGCAACTCAGCGCCCGGTTTCGGCGCTTTAGACGCACGGATGTGCGCCAGCACGCGCTTATCGTCGAGCATACGCTCGACCAGCATTTCAATCTTGCCGCCGCTGGCTTTACGCCCATACAGGCGCGCCGGGATCACCCGGGTGTTGTTAAAAACCAGCAAATCGCCAGGGTTAAGCTTATCGAGCAAGTCGGTGAAGATGCCATGCGTGAGTTGTCCCGTCGGGCCATCAAGCGACAGCAGACGGCAGGCGCTACGTTCTGGCTGCGGATAGTGAGCGATTAAGGATTCGGGAAGTTCAAACGAAAAATCGGCGACGCGCATGACGGGGACTCTGGACTCGACTTAAAAACAGGCGGCTAGTCTAGTGCCGGGGCGCTGGCGCTGCAAGCTATAACCCGAAACCTCTGTTACCAATAAGCCAGAAAACAGTTCGTAAAACGAGCAACTACTCTGTACCCTGCTTGCCGTAAACTGCCGTAAACTGCCGTAAGGTCCCCCATATCGGGCGCAGACAAGCGAGACTGGATAAAATTCCCCGCTTTTTAACCCAGGAAATGGCCTGTTACGGAAAAAACAGGCTGGTGAAGACGCAGCAAAAGTATATTGAAATCATTCAACAAAATGCGGGGCCGTCTTCGGCAACCCGGGAGCGCCACGAACGGGTGTTTGAGCAGGGGCTGTGGCGAGTGCACAATGAGAACATTCCGGGCTGGCGTAGCCTGAATGCTCCGGTCTGTGCGCAGCAGGGCATTAAACAATCGCAATGTTCTTCTGGTAACGAAAAGGTAATTAATGAATTTTCTGGCGCATCTGCATCTTGCTTCTCTTGCCGACAGCTCGCTGCCTGGTAATCTGATTGCCGATTTTATACGCGGTAATCCTGGCGACGACTGGCCTGCCGACGTAACGGCAGGGATTTTTATGCACCGACGCATTGATGCCATGACGGATAACCTGCCGCAGGTGCACATCGCGCGCACCTGGTTTCGTCCACAAACGCGCCGCGTATCCCCCATCTCGCTGGACGTGATGTGGGACCATTTCCTCTCGCGCCACTGGGCGCATTTTTCACCCAACGAGCCGCTTGCACAGTTTGTCGCACGTGCAGAGGCAGCAATTGCGCCGATTCTCCCCGTAGCACCGGAACGCTTTGTACATCTCAACCATTACCTGTGGCCTGAACGCTGGCTGGAGCGTTATGCCGATATGGATTTTATTGCCCGCGTCCTGAATGGTATGGCGAGCCGCCGTCCGAAACTTGCGGCGTTAAGCGACTCCTGGCACGATCTGAATGATCACTACGCTGCGCTGGAAAAACTCTTTAACGAGTTTTATCCACAAATGATGCAACTGGCGCGCACAAAGCAGTTATGAAGCCGTTTCAGCGACAGAAAATCTCCAGAAACGCGCGGCCAACTTTTTAGCCTGCGCGCAAATATTAAGCTCCTCGCCGCAACGCGCTGCTTTTACATGCTTTGTCTTTTACGGTTGCGCGTTGTGTAACCCTGCCATGTCATACAACCATAAAGCCATTGCGTTGATATACGTGACAGTGCGTTACTGACAGCAAGACGAGAATAATGAGAGAATAACGTTGAGGATAGCTGGAATTTTTCAACACTCGGCTAAAAAATTCACAACCGCCGCCAGTGATGTCATTTCATGGTGTTACATCTTATTGTATGCAGTGTTATGGCAGCGTGAAAACGACACATTCCCGCTGCCAGAAAACAAAATAATCTCCTTATCGGCTGCGCCAGAGCGTAAAAGATACCGCCGGGAGAGCCATACTCTCGTCGTGCCAGTCCCCCTCCCCTTCCAGACGCTGCCAAACCCCGTGAGCCAGCAACGGCGATGGCTCAGGTACAACTTCTGTTGCATTACCACGGTTAATGGCCACCAGTACCCGCTCACGCCCGAGAATGCGAGCAAATACCACAACATCACCTCTGGCATACACCACATGGCAACCGCCACGGCGCAGTGCCTGGCTTTGCTTACGTAGCTTTGCAAGCCGCTGATAAAGCGCCAGCAGCTCTGCGTCCTGTAGTGTCTTATCCCAGGGGAACGGCTTACGACACATCGGGTCCATATCCCCGTCCACGCCCACTTCATCGCCATAATATATACAAGGCACACCGGGCCAGCAGAAAAGCCAGACCACGCCCAACGGCAGACGCGCCACATCATGACCCAGCAGCGATTTAAAACGCGGCGTGTCATGACTGTCGAGCTGGTTAAACATGCGTAACTGCTGCTGGTGCGAGAGCGCCGCGCGGTATTGCTCCATCCAGGCAATACAGGTTTGGGCATCAATCTTCTGCGGATCGTAAGAGATATCAGTACTGGCAAGAAACGCCCACAGCGGGAAAGTAAAACCGCGGTAGTTCATCGAGGCGTCTTCCGCATCGGCCTGAAGCCACTGGCGCGCATCACCAAAGTGTTCACCAAACACGTAAGCATCCGGGCGCGTTTCCTTCGCTGCCTGACGTATGCCCGCCACGTGCAGCAGGTTGTTAGCCGCTCCGCCGCTCTCGCCCAGCATATGCACCACGTCAAGCCGCCAGCC
Organism: uncultured Enterobacteriaceae bacterium; assembly: GCA_966185765.1. Taxonomy (GTDB): domain Bacteria; phylum Pseudomonadota; class Gammaproteobacteria; order Enterobacterales; family Enterobacteriaceae; genus CBIFVZ01. The sequence goes on from CBIFVZ010000016.1 coordinate 28,444, forward strand.
GTCCATATTCCACGGCTCGCGCAGCCAGTGGCGCACAATACTGTTTTCACCACGATAAATTTCGTCCACCACGCCGTGGGCGCTGTAGTCGAGCTTCGGCAGGCTGGCATAACCAAGCCAGTCCAGCGCCAGCCCGTCAGGCGAGAAACTGTACCAGCTACGCTGGGGCGAAGCCGGATTGTGACAGGCGCCCGGTGAATCCGCAGTATGTCTGTCAAACCAGGCGTGGGTATCGCCGCTGTGATTGAACACACCGTCAAGTATCAGCCGCATGCCCTGTTCACGGGTTGTATGGCGCAGACGCAGCAGCGCAGCGTCACCGCCAAACTGCGGGTCAACGTGACGGTAGTCCTGGGTATCATATTTATGCACGCTGGGTGCGACAAATACCGGGTTGAGATACAACGCCGTGACGCCAAGTCGCTTAAGGTACGGTAATTTCTCGCTAATACCGTCCAGATCGCCGCCGTAGAAGGTTGATCCGCCGGCCTCTGGCGTGAGCGGTTCGTGCCACTCACGGCGCACTATTTCGCGCCCGGCAGCGTGGTGCCAGTAAACACAGTCTTGCTCCGGCGTGCGGTTTTTTCCCCGGGCAAACCGGTCCGGGAAGATTTGGTAAAATACCTGATCCGCGACCCAATCCGGTCCAGCATCCGGTCGATCCACAGCAAATTGCTCAAGGCGCGGCGGTGGAACATCGCTAAACCCCTGTGGCGTAAACCAGCGTTGATGATCCGCCCACAGCAATTTAAAGCTGTAGCGCCGCCGTGCCTGCCCGCCGCTGACATCCAGCGTCACGCGCCATGCTGTCACCCCAGGCTGCGGCTCGCGCGACAGCCGCGTCATTTTGAGCGGCGTTTCTTCATTATCAATTTCGGTACGCAGCATCACGCGCTGCGGCGGCGCATCGCCTGCAAGCCACAGCGTAACGGTCATTTTCTGCTCACGCACGGTGACAAACGGCGCCACCGGCAGGTGCCAGGCCTTTAACATGGTGCTTCCCCTGTGTCTGAAAATGGCCCCACCTTGCCATATCAGCCAGGGCGATTGCTCATCATTACGCCACAGATTCGGGGAGGATACGGGGGGAGGAGAACACAGAAAACGGCTGGAGCGCAGCAGCCACAAAGAACAGCCCGCAGACTCCTGCACCAGCTGTCTTCTTATTCAGAATATATTTTCTTTTATCACGCTGTGATAACGCGTCTTGCACATGAAAGCTGAAAAAAAGCCCCGTCATCACAACAGGGCATTTCACATTCAACCAGGCTACCAGACCATTAGGCTTTGCCCAGCTTTGCAACGTGACGGCGTTTAAATACCCAGCCGACCAGCAATAGCGCAATCCACGCAAAACCGACATACAGTGAAATTCGGGTTTCCGGGTGCAGGCCAATCAGCACAATGATAAACGCCAGGAAGAGAAGCCCGGCAGTAGTGGTCGCCACCCCGCCTGGAACTGTAAACTTCAGCGCCTTTATTTCATCTTTAGACAAACGGCGGCGAAATGCTATCTGTGAAAGCAGAATCATTATCCACACCCAGACCGTCGCAAAAGTCGCAAGCGAGGCAATTACCAGGAACACGCTTTCTGGCATGATGTAGTTCAGATACACCGCCACCAGCAGTGCGCCGGTCATCACCACCACGGTGACCCACGGAATGCCACGACGTGAAACTTTGGCAAAGACTTTAGGTGCCGCGCCTTGCTCGGCCATGCCATGCATCATGCGCCCCACACCAAATACATCGCTGTTGATTGCCGAAAGCGACGCGGTGAGCACCACGAAGTTAAGGATGCTGGCGGCAAAAGTGATGCCCAGATGCTGGAATGTCAGCACAAACGGACTACCGTTAGTGCCCACCTGGTTCCACGGATAAATCGACATAATCACAAACAGCGTACCGACGTAAAACACCAGAATGCGCAGCGGCACCGAATTAATCGCACGCGGAATGGATTTTTGCGGGTCTTTGGCTTCACCGGCGGTGATACCGATAATTTCAATTCCGCCGTAGGCAAACATCACCATTTGCAGTGCCATCACCGTACCTATCCAGCCGTTAGCAAAGAAGCCACCGTTGCTCCACAGATTATGGATACCGGTAGGCTGTCCACCATTGCCAATGCCCCAGATGATGATGCCAAAGCCAGCAGCGATCATGATGATGATGGTGGCGACTTTGAAAAACGAAAACCAGAACTCCAGCTCGCCAAATACCTTCACGCTCATTAAATTAATGGCGCAAATCAGCAGCACCACGCTCAGCACCCATACCCAGTGCGGCACGTCAGGGAACCAGACGCCCATATAAATCCCGAACGCGGTGACATCCGCAATGGCGACAATCAGGATTTCAAAACAGTAGGTCCAGCCGGTGATATAGCCCGCAAGCGGGCCGAGGTTTTCCTGCGCATAGCGGGAAAAGGAGCTGGCCGCCGGATTATGTACCGACAGCTCACCCAGCGCACGCATGATGATATACGCCGCAACGCCACCAATAATATAGGCCAGCAGCACGCTTGGCCCCGCCATTTTAATGGCATCTGCCGAGCCGTAAAAAAGCCCCGTGCCAATTGCCGAGCCTAGTGCCATGAAACGAATATGTCTCGTGCTCAGGCCGCGTTTGAGCGTATTTTTTTCCATTGAAGCCATCCACCAAATAAAAAACCACGGGCTGCCCCGTGGTTAACATAAAACGTGTTTTTAGCGCGCGACAGAAGTTGACCGACGCCCGGCAATTCTGTCCCAGATGCCGCACAGCACCAGCGCTGCCAGCGACGGCATTAGCCACGCCAGCCCCTGCTCTGCCAGCGGCAGGTGCGTCATCCACCCCGGCAGCAGGTTACCGAACTCGGCCGCTTTGATGCCATCAACCAGGCCCAGCAGCAAGCTCACCAGCATAGCCGGAGCAATCACGCGCGTGGAGTTATTCCACCACGGGCGGGTGAAGCTCAACACCACCAGCACGATGCACGGCGGATAAATCGCCGTCAGCACCGGGATAGAAATCTGAATCAAATGGCTCAGGCCCAGGTTAGAAACCACCATAGAGAACAGACCAAGGATAAACACCAGCGTACGGTAAGAGAGCGGCAGATACTGCTCAAAGAACTCTGCACACGCGCAGGTCAGACCTACTGCGGTCACCATACATGCCAGAAAAATCAGTGCGGCGAGCAGGAAGCTGCCAAAACCACCAAAGGTGTGCTGAACGTAAGCATGCAGAATCGCCGCACCGTTAGCAGACTGGTCCACAAGCGTTGCGCTGTCAGAGCCGAGGCGGAACAATGCCAGATACAAAAGCGTCAACCCGACACCCGCAATCAGTCCGGCCCAGACGGTGTAACGGGTCAGCAGGCGCGCTTCGCTCACGCCGCGCGAACGGGCTGCGTTAACAATGACGATACCGAATACCATTGCGCCGAGCGTATCCATCGTCAAATAACCATTGACAAAACCGTTGGAGAACGGTGCCGCCTGGTAGGCTGGCGTTGCCGTGCTGATGTCACCTGCTGGCCACATCACAGCGGCCACACCCAGGACGACCAGCGCAATGATTTTCAGTGGCGCCAGGAAATGGCCTACGGTGTCCAGCAGCTTGCCCGGATACAGAGAAATGAAGATAACCAGCGCGAAGTAAATCAGGCTGTAAATCATAAGCGGCATCGCACCATCGCCGGTTAGCGGCGCAATCCCCACTTCAAAGGAGACCGTCGCCGTACGCGGTGTGGCAAAAAGCGGGCCGACCGCCAGATAACACACGGTGGCCAGCAGCACACCTGCACGGCGGCCAATAGGTGAACTCAGGCTATCGACACCGCCGCCCACGCGCGCCAGCGCGACAACGGTCAGTACCGGAAGACCAACAGCAGTAATCAGAAAGCCGAGCGAGGCCCACCATACGTTTTCACCGGCCTGTAAGCCGACCATAGGGGGGAAAATAATGTTGCCCGCGCCAACAAACAACGCAAAGGTCATAAAACCCAGAGCGAGGATGTCACGCGATGATAAACGATGGGTCATAAATTTCGTTGCAGCCTGTGGATGTGGTGTTGAAATAAATAATATTTTTTCGCCGCCAAAAATAAGGTGGCAAAAAAACGGCAATATCAGAAATTTCCAGCGAGAAATACTTCTCAGTAAGCGCAGCGAAGAATTGTTAGTCGATTAACCACGCAATTCTGGTGAGTCTGACGATAGCGGGCGCCAATTAAAACGCTTATAGCGTTTGAAGGCAACCAGGGATCGCTAAACCAGAACAATACACTAAATATAACATAATCTCTGGCAGGGTATTTGCGAAGCCGCGCAGACGGCTGGCTTATCGTGCGGACAAAAAGCGAACAACGCACGCATTTAACGTCCGGCTGTTTTAGCCACGACGCTAAAAACGTGCGAAATACGCAGTATGGAAAGTTACCTTGACGGGTTAACCCACCGCCGCACGCGTTTCGTCGGCAATCAGGCGCGTGGGCAGCACAAAGCTAAAACAGGTACCGCGACCTGGCGTGCTGTTAATCTCCAGACGCGTATCGTGATGGCTGAGAGCATGCTTGACGATAGCCAGCCCCAGCCCGCTGCCACCATTCTGGCGTGAGCGTGATTTATCCACACGATAAAAGCGCTCTGTCAGGCGCGGGATATGCTGGGCAGCAATGCCCGGTCCGTTATCTTCTACAGAGAACAGCGCGCCATGCGGCGTGCGCTTCCAGCTTACGGTAATGGTCGTACCGGCAGGCGTGTGGTTAACAGCGTTGTACACCAGATTTGAAACCGCACTGCGCAACTGATCCTCACAGCCTAATACGCGTAATGACTTATCAACCTCAAAATGGAGCCGGTGCTGCGGGCCAAGCGTGTGCGCCTCGCGTTCCAGCATGTTGAGCATTACCGGTATATCCACTTTTTCGGTTAACTGTAATACCGGTGACGCTTCAATGCGCGACAGCGTCAGCAGCTGCTCCACCAGCCCTTCCATACGCTGGGTCTGCTCGCGCATCGTGCCCAACGCCTTATCACGCAGTGCCGAGGGCATGCTCTGACCTTGCATCACCTCGAGATAGCCCTGCAATACCGTAAGCGGCGTGCGTAGCTCATGGCTGACATTGGCAAAAAAGTTGCGCCGCGCACCTTCAAGCTGGTGCATCTGCGTGACATCACGCGCCACCATCAGCCACTGCCTGTCGCTGTAGGGCATAACGCGAAATTCGATATGGCGCTGGTTGTTCAGCACCAGATTCAGGGGGCGTGAGAAATCACGTGTTTTGAGATAGCGGCTGAACTCAGGATAGCGCAGCAGGTTCTGGATATTCTGGCCATTATCGTCAGGCCAGCGCAGGTGCAAAAGCTGCTGTGCCAGACCGTTGCACCAGAAAATGGTGCCTTCTTCGGTGGTGAGAATCACCGCATCTGGCAGCGACTCGGCACCACTGCGAAAGCGCTTAATCAGGCTACCCAGCTCGCGGCGACGCTTTTTATTGCGCAGTTGCGTCTGGTGCAAACCATAAAGCAGCGGTTCCCAACTGCCGCGCCCGGGCGGTGGCGTCATACTACGGTCAACCCACAACCACCAGGACAAGCGCAGCAGATTATGAAAATGCCAGATAAGCAGGCCAGTCACCGCCGCCAGTAAAAACCACGGCAGGTAACCAAAAACCGCGCTCAACAGCAACGCAGGTAAACAGCACAGCACCAGCTCCAGCGCCAGCCTTTTCCATGACAGCCGTTCAAGCACGGGTCACGCTCCAGTGAAGAAAAAAATTAAAAGCGGGTCGAGAAACGATAACCGGTGCCGCGCACCGTTTGCACCATACGGTCGTGACCGCTCAGCTCCAGCGCTTTACGCAGGCGCCGGATATGCACATCTACCGTTCTGTCTTCAACATAGACATTCGTCCCCCAGACATTATTGAGCAGCTGCTCGCGGCTGTATACCCGCTCCGGGTGCGTCATAAAGAAGTGCAGCAGTTTAAATTCTGTCGGCCCCATGTCCAGGGCAGCCTCGTCGGTGGTGACGCGGTGTGAGGTGGGATCAAGGCTTAAGCCCTGCATAACGATGACCTCTTCAACGGCCATCGGTGAGATGCGGCGCATCACGGCTTTAATACGCGCGACCAGCTCTTTTGGCGAAAATGGTTTGGTAATGTAATCATCGGCCCCGGTTTCAAGGCCGCGAACACGGTCTTCTTCTTCACCGCGCGCAGTCAGCATCACAATCGGGATATCACGGGTTAGCGTTTCACGCTTGAGGTGTTTAATTAACTGTAGTCCCGATCCCCCCGGCAGCATCCAGTCCAGTAAAATCAGGTCCGGCCAGGGTTCATGGAGCTTGCCGAGCGCCGTGTCATAATCTTCCGCCTCAACCGGCTGGAAGCCGTTCTGTTCGAGTACAAAACACACCATTTCGCGAATGGGGGCTTCGTCTTCCACCACCAGAATACGTCTCGCCATGAGTTACCCTGTTTGTTAAACATTGTCTGTTGTAACGCGCCGCCATTATGCGTCAGTTTTATGACAGTTTTATGAAAAAATGCCCCTTTTATGATCCTCTCGCCCCACTGTTATAGTAACCCACTTAACAGCGGTACCCTTGAAGGTATGCCTGTTTATAATAGCCATCTTGCTTTTTTGCCACCGGAACCGGTATATGCGCATTCTTCACACCTCAGACTGGCATCTTGGCCAGAACTTCTACACAAAAAGCCGTGCCGCCGAGCATCAGGCATTTCTCGACTGGCTGCTACACCAGGCCAGTGAGCACGCGGTAGATGCCATCATCGTGGCGGGCGATATTTTTGATACCGGTTCACCGCCAAGCTACGCACGCGAGTTGTATAACCGCTTTGTAGTCAAACTGCAAAATACCGGCTGCCGTCTTTATATTCTGGCGGGCAACCATGACTCGGTTGCGACCCTTAATGAGTCACGCGAGCTACTGGCCTGCCTGCACACTCAGGTGATTACCACCCCCACAACCGAGCCGCTGCTTATGACCACCCGCGAGGGCGAACCCGGTGCGGTGCTGTGCCCTGTTGCGTTTTTACGCCCGCGCGACATCCTGAAAAGCCAGGCCGGGCAGTCCGGGCACGAAAAACAACAGTCGCTGCTGGAGGCCATCACGGCACATTATCAGGACTGTTACCAGGCGGCGCTGCGGCTTCGCGGCGAGCGTCTGCTGGCAATTATTGCCACCGGCCACCTTACTGCTATCGGGGCCAGCACCAGCGATTCGGTGCGCGAGATTTACATCGGTACACTCGATGCCTTTCCCGCACAGGCTTTTCCGCCTGCGGACTATGTGGCGCTTGGCCATATTCACCGCGCTCAACGCGTAGGCGGCACAGAGCACATCCGCTACAGCGGCTCGCCGATTGCGCTGAGCTTTGATGAAACCGGTCCGGCTAAATGCATCAATCTGGTGACGTTTGAGCACGGTGAGCTGGCGAGCGTGGAAACGCTGGACGTGCCGGTCACCCAGCCGCTGGCGGTGATTAAAGGCACGCTCGCTGAAATTGAACAACAGCTTGCCGCCTGGCGCGATGCCCCGGCAACGCCCGTCACCTGGCTTAATATTGAAATCACCACTGACGACTATCTGCACGATATCCAGCGTCATATTCAGCAACTGACCGACACCCTGCCCGTTGAGGTTGTGCTGATGCGCCGGGCGCGGGAGCAACGTCAGCGCGCCATTGACGGTCAGCGTAAAGAGGTGTTGAGCGATCTGAGCGTGGGAGAAGTATTTGAGCGCCGCCTGGCGCTTGAAGCCGTGGATGAGGAACGCGCAGCGCGGTTGCGCACGCTGTTTGGCCAGACGCTGGAAGCCCTGCACGAGGAGAGTCAGCCGTGAAAATTTTGACGCTGCGTCTTAAAAACCTGAACTCGTTACGCGGCGAGTGGAAAATCGACTTTACCGCCGAGCCGTTTGCCAGCAATGGCCTGTTTGCCATCACCGGTCCGACCGGTGCGGGCAAAACCACCCTGCTGGATGCCGCCTGCCTGGCGCTTTACCACCGTACGCCACGCCTGAGCAGCATTTCTCAGTCGCAAAACGATTTGATGACCCGTGACACCGCCGAGTGCCTGGCTGAAGTCGAATTTGAGGTCAAAGGTGTGGCCTATCGCGCGTTCTGGAGCCAGAACCGCGCCCGCAACCAGCCGGACGGTAACTTACAGGCACCCCGCGTGGAGCTGGCGCGGGTAAGCGACGGTAAAATTCTGGCGGATAAAATCACAGATAAACTCGACAAAATCACCGAACTGAGCGGCCTTGATTACGAGCGCTTTACCAAATCCATGCTGCTGTCCCAGGGCCAGTTCGCCGCCTTCCTCAACGCCAAAGCCAAAGATCGCGCCGAGCTGCTTGAAGAACTGACCGGCACTGAAATATATGGTCGCCTGTCGGCCAGCGTGTTTGAACGCCATAAGACCGCGCGTGTCGCGCTGGAACAACGTGAAGCTCAGGCTGCGGGCGTCACACTGTTGAGCGCAGAGCAGAAGCAACAGTTGACAGAGCGTTTGCAAACGCTCACTGATGAAGAACAGCGTGAGCTGGCAGAGCAAAAAATACGCCAGGCACAGCAGCAGTGGCTCAGTCGCCGCCAGCAACTGACGATCCACCAGCACGACATCGCCCAGGCTCACCGCAGTGCCGCTTGCGCACTGGAGCAAGCCGCACCGGAGCTGGCCCGGCTGGCGCTGGCTCGCCCGGCAGCGCTACTCCAGCCCGACTGGCATCAGCGTCAGGAGCAGGAAACACACCTTACTCATACACTCAAAATCCAGAGCGAAGTCAGTGCTCGCTTACACGAGCAACGCCAACAGCGTCGCCGCATGCGACTCAGTGCCATCACTCAACGCAGTGAGCTTGAGCGTGAACACATCACACTTAATCACTGGCTACATGACAACGCCGCTATCGCCAGCTGGAGCAGTGAACTGGCAGGCTGGCGCGCTGCCTTTGCCCAGCGCCGCCGCGACAGGCAACGACTTGAAGCGCTCGAACAGGACATCCGCACTCAGAGCGATAAGCTGGCAACCCTTCCCGTAGCCACACTGGAAATCGAGCCTGAACAGGTCAGTGAGCATTTACAACGCCTGACGGATGCCCGCCCGGCCCGCCGCCAGCTTGCCGCGTTGTATGCTCGTTTTACTCCGCTCACGTTGCGCCGTACCCAGCTCACGCAGGAGCTGGGTACACTGACAGAACAGATTACTACCAGGGAAAAAGTGCTCAATGAGAAGCGCGCGGCCCTCAAACAGAAAAATCAGCTGGCAGCAGAAGTAAAAAAAATCTGCGAGCTGGAAGAGACCATTGTGCGTCTGCACGACGAGCGTGCACGATTGCAGCCGGATACTCCCTGCCCGCTGTGCGGCTCGACAGTACACCCCGCTGTTGAGCAGTATCAGGCCATTGAAACCAGCCAGAATAAGCAGCGGCTGGCACAGCTTGAGCAGGAAAGAGAACAGCTTAAAGAAGAGGGTGCAGCGCTGAAGGGCCAGCTCGGTGCGTGGCTTGACCGTAAAAGCCAACTTGAGAAAGACCTCGCGGCACTTAACGATGAACAGCAGCAATGGCAGGCGCAGTGGCAGCAAAGCTGTAGCGCGTTAAATGCCGCTCTCACGCCGGAACAGGACATTAGCGCCTGGCTTGATGCCCAAGAGCAGCATGAGCAGCAACTTCTCGCCTTTGCGCAGCGACAGCAGCTGGAGAGTCAGCGCCTGGCGACACTACAACAGCAGCAAGCTTTGCAGGCAGAGCTGAACGAACAGCAGCACGAACGTGAACAGTCACTTACGCCGTGGGGCTTACGCTGGCCTGCTGTTGCACAAGAAGCGCAATGGCTTGCCGAACGTGAAAGCCAGGTACAACACTGGCAGCGTGAACAAGAGCGCAGCCGTGCGCTGAGCGAGTCAATCGCACGCCTCCAGCAACTGCTTGACGCGTTGCCGGAAGAAGCCGGTGAAGACACGGATGACACAACCCCCACGTCCCTTGACGGCTGGCAGCAGGTGCAGGAAGCCTGCATTTCGCTGGCAGGTCAGCTGACAAGTCTGGATACACAGGTGACACAAGCGCGCCAGCGACTTGCCAATGCACAAACGCGTTTTAACCAGCAGCTTGCCGCCAGTCCGTTTGCAGATGAAACCGCATTTCTGGCCGCCCGGCTTGATGAGGCCACCCTCCAGGCTCTTGAGTTACGTAAAGAGCAGCTTGAGCGTGACCTGCAACAGCAGCAAACCCGACTGGAAGAAGCCAACCATGCGCAGCGTGAGCACGACAAGCTGCGCCCACAAACGCTGACCGATGACATCACGCTGGCTGCGTTAGATGAAACGCTCACCACCCTCAGTCAGCGGCTACGTGACAACACCACTCGCCAGGGCGAAATCAACCAGCAACTGCGTCAGGATGAGGAAAACAGGCAGCGTCAGCAGGCACTTCAGGCTGAGATTGACCGCTATCGACAGACGCTTGAGGAATGGAGTCACCTCAACCATCTTATTGGCTCACAAACAGGTGATAAATTCCGTCGCTTTGCTCAGGGGCTAACACTGGACAACCTGGTCTGGCTTGCCAATACCCAGCTTAACCGCCTGCACGGGCGCTATTTACTCAGACGCAAGGTCAGCGAATCGCTGGAGCTGGAAGTGGTCGATACCTGGCAGGCAGACGCAGTACGCGATACCCGTACGCTCTCAGGTGGCGAAAGTTTTCTGGTAAGCCTCGCGCTGGCGCTGGCGCTGTCTGACCTGGTAAGCCATAAAACCCGCATTGAATCGCTGTTCCTGGATGAAGGTTTTGGCACGCTGGATGCTCAGACGCTGGATATCGCGCTGGATGCGTTGGATGCGCTGAACGCCAGCGGCAAAACCATCGGCGTTATCAGCCATATTGAGGCGATGAAGGAGCGGATCCCGGTACAGATTAAGGTGAGAAAGATAAACGGGCTGGGGTACAGCAGGCTGGATAAGGCGTTTGCGTTATAAGCAGTGCTGACGGCAATGGAGCGCTGACAATCGTCAGCGCTCCGCGCCATGCAAGGCGGTCTTTCCTGTCGCCCTTACGACCGAGCCAGCGGCCACAGCCAGGCCGCACCGCGCACGCCGCTGGAGTCACCGTGCTGCGCCTGGCGAATCGGCGTGTCAAACTCGCCGCCAAACACCCATTGCCGGACCAGGTTTGGCAATGTGCGATACAGCCTTTGCACATTACTCATTCCACCACCAAGCACAATCATGTCCGGATCGAGGATATTTACCACGTGCGCCAGCGATTTTGCCAGCCGCTGCTCGTAGCGCACCAACGCCTGTTCTGCCGTGTGGTCGCCCTGCTCAGCCAGACGGATAATCTCTGCTCCGGCAAGCCGACTACCGCTCAGACGTTGATAGTCTGTCGCAAAACCGGTGCCGGAGATAAACGTCTCAATACAGCCCTGTTTGCCGCAGTAGCACGGCACTTCTGCGCGATAGCGCAGTTCGTCTTCGTCCATCCAGGGCAGTGGATTGTGGCCCCACTCTCCCGCCGTACCATTACCGCCCGCGTGGCAGCATGCGTTGATTGCAACGCCCGCGCCACAGCCGGTGCCGATAATCACTGCAAACACCGTCTGCGCGCCCGCCGCCGCACCGTCAACCGCCTCAGACACAGCGAGACAGTTGGCATCATTCGCCAGTCGCACATCACGCTTAAGGCGCGTGGCTAAATCTTTATCCAACGGCTGGCCGTTAAGCCAGGTGGAATTGGCGTTTTTCACCACGCCAGTTAAAGGCGAAATCGCCCCTGGAATACCCACGCCTACGCTACCCTGCTGACCGGTCGCCGCTTCAGCCATCGCCACCAGGTGTACGATGGTGTCGAGGGTCTGGGGATAATCATCACGCGGCGTCGGCAGGCGGTGGCGAAAAAGCTGCTCGCCGCTGTCTGCCAGCGCTATTACTTCCGTTTTGGTGCCGCCTAAGTCGATACCGATACGCACAGCTATTCCTTCAATTTCTGAACCAAAGTTCAGAGAGTAGAGCGCCTGAACCGTAAAGGCAATGAAACCCGCGGGCCGATTCGTTATCATGCGCGCTGCGTTCGACTTACAAGGTTACCTCTCATGCTGTGGTTCAAAAATGTCATGATTTACCGTCTCAGCCGCGACATCTCGCTGCAACCAGACGAAATGGAAAAACAGCTCGCACTTTACGGCTTCACGCCCTGCGGTAGCCAGGATATGGCAAAAACCGGCTGGGTTCCTCCCCTGGGTACGCAAAGCGATGCATTAACCCACGCCGTGAACGGTCAGATTCTGATTTGTGCACGTAAAGAAGAGAAAATGCTGCCTTCTTCTGTGATTAAGCAGCAGCTTGATGCCAAAATCCGCAAACTCGAGAATGAACAGGCGCGCAAGCTAAAGAAAACGGAAAAGGATTCACTTAAAGACGAAGTGCTGCACGACCTGTTACCCCGCGCCTTCAGCCGCTTTAGCCAGACCCTGATGTGGATAGACAGCGTCAATGGCCTGATAATTATCGATTGCGCCAGCGCCAAAAAGGCTGAAGACACGCTGGCGCTGCTGCGCAAGAGTCTGGGTTCGCTGCCGGTAGTGCCGCTTGCGATGGAAAATCCCATTGAGTTAACGCTTACCGAATGGGTACGTTCTGGCAGTGTGCCGCAGGGCTACCAGCTGCTTGACGAAGCCGAACTGAAAGCTATTCTCGAAGACGGGGGCGTTATTCGCGCCAAAAAGCAGGAGCTGGTGAGTGACGAAATCGCCGTGCATATTGAAGCCGGTAAGGTGGTGACCAGGCTCGCCCTTGACTGGCAGCAACGCATTCAGTTCCTGGTCTGCGACGACGGCTCGCTTAAGCGTCTGAAATTCAGTGATGAACTGCGCGATCAGAACGATGATATCGACCGGGAAGACGTCGCTCAGCGCTTTGATGCTGACTTCACGCTGATGACGGGCGAACTGTCTGCACTTATTGAAAGCCTGATTGCGGGCCTCGGCGGCGAAGCCCAGCGCTAGCCGTGTTCTGTAGCCGGTGACGACCGGCACAAACGACAATCCCTGCGCGTTTTATACGCGCTGGCATTGTCGTTTTTATTGCTCAACCAGCAACGGCGGCACGACTGGCATCTGTGGTGCGTTATCAATATCCTGTTACACGTTGCGCCACATCATTACGCTAAATCTCAAATATCATTCCAGTAAAACGATGATGGCAATCAGATCATTATCTGTTGCGCATTAAATATTGATATGAATAAGAGTGGATTTCAGTACGCTGGAATTGCGCCCGGAACGGTAAATCGTAAGGTAAAGAAAAGCAGAAAACGGATAAAAACAATGCCTTCATTTCCTGTTCAATGAAAATCGCTATTTTCAGAAAATAGCGACATCGCCTTCACAGTAAAATACAAAGCCATTAACAGCTCAGTGGAATAATTATACAAATCGATCTTTTATTCGACAAAATAAGCGCCGGAGTCTTCAAATAGAGTTTACTATTAAGGTAATAATCCATTTTTTATATCACCAGAACACCGCTTTCTTTAACTTGCAACACGGGTGCGTAGCAAAAATACAATCACATATTACATTCCCGTCTGTACCGCGTTATCATAAAAGCGCTTTCTCAACCACACAGCTGTATCATGCAGGTTAAAAATGAAGTTTTTCACTTTTTACGGCAGCTTTTTCAACAATATACCGTACCCTGGCAGCAAAATTTTCCGGATGTCACTCAGCCGCAATATGCCGTAATGCGAGCGATAGCAGAACATCCAGGTATTGAGCAGGTCCCCCTCAAGTGATGTTGCAGTCTGTACTAAAGCCACGCTTGCTGAAATGCTTAACCGCATGGAACAACGCGAGCTGGTGAGTCGGGAAAGTTATGCTTCGGACAAACGTCGGCGGTTTATCTGGCTTACGACAAAAGGCCAGGTATTACTCGATAGTGCAGTTCCCCGTGACATTGCCGTCGATAATGAATTTCTTAACCGAATGACGCCAGAACAACAGGAACAAATTTCACCGCTAATTGTGCAAATGATGAATAAATGAGCAAAATTGACTTTTTCTTTGCATAACTTGAATAATTAAGACTATTTTATTTTTTTATACACACACTTATATAAATTTGCGTCCATAATTAGATAATTCTTATTTCTGGAGGACGCATGGATGAGAAAGGACCACTTCTCCGCAAACGTAATTGAGCAAATTCTTTACTGGATTGACGATCACATTCACGAAAAAATCACTCTGGACGATCTGTCCCGTATTGCGGGCTATTCCAAATGGCATTTGCAAAGGATGTTTTACGAACAAATGTCCATCACCGCGGCCAGCTATATTCGCCACGATAAACTGCACCGCTCGATTCGCGATTTAAAGTTCGGTGATTGCTCGATTATTGAGATAGCAGAAAAATACAGCTTCAGCTCTCAACAATCGTATACCCGTACCTTTAAACACGTGATGACCTGTACCCCCTCTCAGTGCCGCGCCAGAAGAAATCATCTGTTTAATGGTCTCGAAGGCGAGCAGATATGCCAGACCTGCCAGTCGCTTTATTCTCTGGACATCAAAAAGCCTGAATGACGCCAGTGAGTTGTGTTTCCCATCGCCCGGCGGCAGGAAACACAGCTTCAGTCTCTCCACGCTTTGCGCGTTATCGATACTCGTCTACACCGCGTGCAATGCCCATTATTGACGTTCTGACGCCATCAACGACCTCAAACGCAAAACGCCGCAGCAAAAATCGGGTAACATGAGCGGTATGTTTCACACAGAACAGAGTGACTGCAATGTCCGATTTCAGCTTAGTTAACCGCCCGCGCCGCCTGCGCCAGTCTGGTGCAATGCGTGCGATGTTCGAAGAAACCTCCCTTTCTCTGAATGACCTGGTTTTACCCATCTTTGTGGAAGAAGGTCTTGATGATTACGTCCCCATCGAGGCAATGCCTGGTGTTATGCGTATCCCTGAAAAACGTCTGGCGTACGAAATTGAGCGCATCGCAAAAGCCGGTATCCGCTCTGTCATGACGTTTGGTATTTCTCATCATACCGATGAAACGGGTAGCGATACCTGGAATGAGAACGGACTGGTCGCGCGTATGTCCCGTATTGCCAAACAAACCGCGCCAGAGCTTGTCGTGATGTCCGACACCTGCTTTTGTGAATACACTACACACGGCCACTGCGGCGTATTGTGCGAGCACGGCGTGGATAATGATGCCACTCTCATCAACCTCGGCAAGCAGGCCGTGGCTGCCGCCAGAGCAGGCGCAGACTTCATCGCGCCGTCAGCCGCAATGGACGGACAGGTGCAGGCTATCCGCCAGGCACTGGACGCTGAGGGCTTTACCCAAACGGCAATCATGGCCTACTCCACCAAATTTGCTTCTTCGTTTTACGGTCCGTTCCGCGAAGCCGCGGGTACGGCACTAAAAGGCGATCGCAAAACCTATCAGATGAGTCCTATGAACCGCCGCGAAGCCATTCGTGAGTCGCTGCTGGATGAAGCACAAGGTGCTGACTGCCTGATGGTGAAACCGGCGGGTGCCTATCTCGACATCGTGCGCGATATCCGCGAACGCAGCGATTTACCGCTGGCGGCCTACCAGGTTAGCGGTGAATACGCGATGATCAAGTTTGCAGCCCTTGCAGGTGCCGTTGATGAGCGTAGCGTAGTGCTGGAAAGCCTGGGCGCCATCAAGCGTGCAGGCGCAGATTTGATACTGAGCTATTTTGCACTTGATATCGCAGAACAAAAACTACTCTGATACCGCTTATAAAGCAAAGGCGCCATACAGGCGCCTTGAGACTGATGCCTTACCTCATCCTGTCTCAGACAGGGTGAATGACACCCAATAAAAAATAAGGAAAATCAATTTATTGATTTTCGCCTGCTAACCACAAAGAAGGAAAAACCCCGTTTTTTCCTTCTTTGTCAGCAATCTGAAGGCGCCATACAGGCGCCTTTTTTGACATTATCACTCACCACCAGCGGATGATTTAGTCATGACGATCGTCGTAACTGTAGTGATGATGTAAACCGTACTCGTAGAAGTTTGAATAACGCTCCACCGTACCATTGAGAATAGCGCCATTGATCGTCACGCCATTGTTCATAAAGCGACGAATACTGGCATCCACTTCTTTCAGGCTATTATTTTCAAAACGCGCCACCAGTAGCGAGCAACCGGCATGCTTGCCGATAATCGCAGCATCGGCCACGGCCAGAATAGGCGGCGAGTCGAGCAACACCATGTCATACTGCGCAGAAAATACGGCCAGCATTTCAGCAAAACGGGTATGCATCAGTAATTCTGACGGCGTGCTGCACTTGGAGCCGCGGGAAATAAAGTCCAGACCTTCGACCTCGGTCTTTAACATCACATCTTCTGGACGACGTACCCCGCTGAGCACATCGCTCAGGCCCGGCGCGGAGTTGCAGCCAAATGTTTTATGGGAATCACCACGGCGCATATCACAGTCAATCAGCAGCACACGTTGTCCACTCTGGGCAAACACCGCCGCGAGGTTGCTGGTAACAAAAGTTTTCCCCACGCCTGGCGTTGGGCCAGAGACCATCAACACATTGTTATCCGCGTTGATCATGGAGAATTGAACACTGGTACGTACGTTACGCAGAGCCTCAATAGCCAGATCGGCAGGATCCTTCACAGCCAGCAGTCCATCACTCCCACGTCCTGGCTTGCGAAAGCGCGGCCTGCGCCCGTGCATTAGCCCTTGCTGCACACGGCTTAAGGGAATGTTGGCATACACATTTACACCATGTTCTTCAAGTTCACTGGCACTCTGAAGACCGTGGTTGAACAGCATTTTCACCAGCACCAGTGCACAAGAGAGCATACCGCCCAGCAGAATAAATATCACGACGATCAGTGCTTTCTTCGGCTTCACCGGCCTGGTTTCGGTCACGGCGTTATCAACAATACGCACATGCCCAACCGTACTTGCCTTGCTTATCTTCAGCTCCTGCTGTTTGTTAAGCAATTGCATGTACACCTGCTGTGTCGATTCAACATCGCGCGTTAAACGCAAAATTTCCTGCTGTGTACCCGGCATCGATTCAACACGCTGATTGAGCTTATTACGCTCCTGAATCAACGTCTTACGCTTTTCATTCAGTGCCCGGTACGCTGGGTGCTCGCGCGTATAAAGCTTAGAAATCTCCGCTTCTTTGAAGGTCAGTTCGTTAAGCCCGGCTTCGACGTTGACCATCGTATCAAGCACGCTTTTCGCTTCCAGAGAAAGATCGACGGATTCATTTTTCTGGCGAAACTGATTGAGTTTGTCTTCAGCGTCGTTAAGCGAGGCGCGAATTTTCGGCAGTTGATCGTTAACAAACACCAGGCTGCGCTCAGCTTCTTCCGATTTCCAGTCAATATTCTGCTGGAGATAGTTACGCGAAATGCTGTCCAGCACTTTGCGAATCATCATCGGATCTTCGCCTTCGTAGGTCAGCTGCATCACGCCGGTATCTTTACCTTTATCGGTAACCGTAAATTTCTGCAGCAGTGATTCAACGGCGGTCTGCACCTGCAACTTTTCAATGCTAAATACGGTACCCGGTTCGGCCTGAATATCGCTGACAAGCAAAGTCAGTGCATCGCTTTCCAGCAATTTTCCCACTTTACCCTCTACTGTTGCCCCTTCGGGTAACGTCACTTTATAGGTTGTAGGCGAAAGCACATCCAGCATCAGCTGTGTATTGGTAAAGGTACCATCGATAGTAAGACGGGAAATCGCAATTTTACCGTCTTCAAGATTGAATAAACGCGCGATAGCGTTGCCAATCAGCGGAAGACGTTTTTCCTTAATCAGTAGATCCAGCCCCAACTCCTGTACGGTTTGCCCAACCACCATACGGGATTTGATAATTTCAACCTCGGCACCGGATTGCATACTTTTATCAGAAAGCAGACTGGACAGATCGCCCAACAGCGAGCTGCTATTATTTTTATCAATTTGGATCAGCGCATTCGCCCGATATATCGGTGTAGCGCAACTCACATAGACCAGACCCAGCAGAAATGAGGCCAGCACGGTAAGGATGATGACCCATTTATGATCCAATAAAGAAAACAGGAGCTTTCCTAAATCTAACTCCCGCTCGCCTGAATCACTGGTCAGACGCTGTTGCATTGTCATTCACTATCCCTGGAAAAATTTATCGAGACAAAACATTTGCCCATCGCTCAACGGCCTGGTCCATTTGTCCATAAACGAACTCATAAAACGACGTGCTCTTTCGGTAAGGGTCAGCAATCTCAGTTCGCTGTAACCAATGGCCCAGCAGCATCGTCTTTCCCCGCACTTCCGGTGCAAGGCGCGTAATATACTCAACGTGCTGTTTTTCCATCACAAGAATGAGATCGTTATTACGGCACAACTCTGCCGTCAATTGCCTGGCGCGGTGCCCTTCCAGCGCCAGGCCATATCGTTCAGCAAGTGTGGACGTTACGGTATCTGCCGGGCGCCCAACCAGCGCACGGATCCCTGCTGATTCAATGCGTATATCACTCTGCCTGCGTTTGAGCAGTGCTTCCCCCACGGGAGAACGACAAATGTTCCCCATACAGACGACAAGCACAGAGCTGATTCTTAACGCCCCCATTTTTTCACCCAGCTAGCCACTTCGGTGATGTTATTAATACCGGTAACGGTGGGCAACAGCTGGCTGACAACGCGGTTCCAACGCACAACAGGCGCTGCGGTCACGTAGACCACGTCATACGGCTGTAACTGGAATTCCGTGCCCATAATCAGCGCCGTTGCATCAGAAAGATTGAGTTGATAAATGTCGGCAATTTTACCTTTCGCCACAGGAGCCGTGCTGCGCGTATTTGCTGAGGCAGTCATGTTGCTCTGGCTGCCCGCACTGCTCAACTGCAAAATATCCCCATTGCCCGCCTGTACCGGTGGCTCTGGCTGGCGTGCCGTACGTTTTGAACGAATCACAAAGACACCGGTAGCGTCCGCCATACTCTGGGAAAGCCCTTCGGCCCCACCCAGCGCTTCGGTCAAGGTCATGCCACTGCGGTCCATACGTAGCGTGGCCTGTTTATTCACCTCACCCATAACGAAAACCTTCAGTGCATCGTTACGCGGTACGTAAAGAATATCGCCAGGGTTGAGCAGATGGTTTTGCATCAAATCCCCTTTTTGCATCAACGCCTGTAGCGAAATATGTTGTTCCTGACCGTTATGTGTCAGCACCACGTTGTGCCAGTCCGCATCTGCGGTGAGGCCACCTGCTTTATTGATAGCATCAAGCACTGTCAGCGGAACGTTGGTGATAGGCTGCTGACCCGAGGTTGCAACCTCGCCCGTAACGTAAGCTTTTTGTGAACGAAACGCTGCAACACTCACGTCAACCTGCGGCTCTTCAATATAGGTCGCCAGTCGGTTGGTAATAAGGCGGCGCACTTCGTCCAGTGTTTTTCCAGCAACGTGCACACGTCCGATATAGGGGTAGAAAATGGTGCCATCTGAATTAACCCAGTTACCGGTATCGCTGGCACTACGATAAGTGCCTGCGGGGGTAGTCAGCTCCGGGTGATCCCAGACCGTGATCATCAATACATCACCCGCGCCAATGCGATACTCATAACGTTGCAGCGCTAAATCCAATTGAGGATTACTGCGGGCGCGTACTTCCTGTGGGCGCATTTTTTCAATCAGCATCGGCGTCATCGGCAGGATATTGACCAGCTCATTAATATCGAATTCCGCATCCTGCTGCGTAACGACATTTTTTCCCTGTGTTGAAAGATGGGTTCCCGGCGCAAATACACAGCCGCTCAACAGCGCAGCTGCAATAAAAACGGGAAGTGCTTTTATCATTTTCATTCTAAATTCCATTTATACCCCATGAGACCGCCAGCCTCAGCCTGCGACTACTGCGTTTTTATACCTGTTTTTCTTGTGAATGACGCTCTGCCTTTTCGCTCGTCCTTTTACTACGGCCCGTAAACCAGAAATAGACGGCAAACAACACCATAAATAGTGTAAAGCTCACGGACTCATGCACGCCTGAAATATCAAGCCCAATCCCAACTAGCGCCAGCACCAGTGATGCCGCTGTCATTACACAAAGCGTCAGTTTTGTATTGAGGCCATAACGTTGCAATACATGGTGCAAATGTTCTCTGTCAGGCTTAAAAGGGCTATGACCATTAAGCATGCGACTAAAGAAAAGCCGGGCCATATCCATAAGAGGAATGGCGATAATCCAAAGTGCCGTTACCGGATAAGCCACCGCGTGATTCCCCTGCGTGGCAATAATTAAAAACCAAATAACGGTAAAACCAATAACAGTGCTCCCGGCATCCCCCATAAATACACGCGTACGTGGCCCACCTAACAACCCAAGATTTGAAAGCAGGTAAGGCACCATTGCCACAACAATAGCCAGACACCAAAACGCCACGTCCTCACGCGCACCGAGATAAAATAACAGCGCCAGCGCACCAAACGTCACGCATGACAGCAGTCCCAACAATCCATTAATGCCATCAACCATATTGAATGCATTAATCGCGCCCCAGACTGCCAGGATGGTGATGCCGTAAGCTACAATACCGTGCATCAAAATCATGCCGGGCAAAATAGCGCCGAACGAAGAGAGTTTCAGTCCGGCGACCATCATCAACGCTGCCACGACCAGTTGTACTACTACACGGGGGAACACGGGTAAATCAAAACGGTCGTCGAGCACACCAACAATAAGCAGTAAACCAGAACACAGCAGATACCATGACTGCCAGGGAAAAGGTGCCGGTTGTGACAGGCAAAAAACCGTGAGTGCAAACCAGACAGAAATGCCACCCACGAGAGGAACCTCTCCCTTATGTAACTTTCTTACGTTTGGCTTATCAACCAGTCCTATTTTTATTGCCAGGCAGCGCGTAATTAAAAGTGCCAGCAGTGCACTGATAAATACAATCAATAGTTGCGGCATGTTATTTATCGTCATCCTTAATGATAAACTACTTTCTAACTCATTCTGTTTCTGGAAGGTTTATGTTCTGTTCAGCGATAACACACACGCATCACTCATTTAATTAATGAGAATATTCACATGAAAAATCAGAATAAAAGCCGCCACAAAAGGCAACAAAAAACGAACCGCTGTTAATGAGGAAAAATCAATATGTTATATACTCACAACAGCGCCAACCAGAGAAAAACATCGTAGAGTTAAGCATATTCATTTTTTTCTACTGGCTTTTCTTTGCCACGGCGGATGGTTCGCAATTCATCCTGAAAGCCTGAAACACCGCCTTTGTGAAACAAAAACCCAGGCAAAAACCCGTTACACGCAATATCGGTTTAAAGTATTAAAATGCCCTGACACTGTCAATCAGATTTATCATACGTAAAAATAAAAGTCTTAACAAAAAGCAGACAGGACGGCCAATAATAGTAAAAAAACCTAAACCAACACCTTCAACAACCTCTAAAAACAACCATCATCCACTAGTAAAAAAACGAGAAACAAACTTTATCACCCTCATCCGGAATGTAAGGATTTTCTTATAAAAAACCAGGCTCACTTAAAGCATCCATAATAAGGTAAAAAAATACAGGTAGCGAATTAATATCTTTTATAAACAGAAATAAAGACAATATTAAGCACCCGCAGATTCATCTGAAAACGCTATTCGC
>CBIFVZ010000017.1:0-49920 GCA_966185765.1 uncultured Enterobacteriaceae bacterium
CCAACAGTTTGTACGTAACCAGTATATCGTACAGTTGAGTGAAGTACTGGGCGTTAAGGTTGAAACCGCGCGTCGCATGACCGAAGGTATGGCGCTGGCCACACTGGTTGTGGCGGCGAAAAACGGGAAGAACTTGCCGAATACAGGCGGGATCGTACAGTCAGCGACAGGAAAAATTGTTCAATCAAGGATAAATATTGCTAATGATAGAACTCGATTTACTCCAATAAGACCAGCAACGGGAGAACCAGTTTCTGCGGGGTTCAATCATGTTCTAGAGGGACATTTTAATAGACCTGTTGCTAATTCAAGGTCAGTATTTAATGTCACGCCCGATGAATTAAAAAAAATCCTTCAAAATCCATCTATAGTATCTTCACCAGTGACCGCAATTCCCGGTGGCCAGTTTGTGAGAACGGTTGATGTTGGTCGTGTAATCGGAACAACATCTCTTAAAGAAGGAGGAGTCCCGACATCGGTTATCAAAGTATTTACTGATAAGGCGGGAAATCTAATAACCACTTATCCTGTCAAAGGTGAGATTACTCAATGAATAAACATATAAAAAAAACATGGGGAAAATTTCAGCAGGCGGTTGTTCTCCTTGATGATAAATCTGGGCCAGAGGTTGTTTTTTTGCTCATCCGCAATTGGCTTTTGGAGCACGACTGGCTTCTTGATCTGGATGAGATGAAAATTTATCATATTGATAAATATATAAATATTGACATTAACTCTTGTCCAGTCAGTCATTCTTCGTTAAAAGATGATGAGTTAGTGGTGTTTAAGAAAAATATTGCCCTACCAGATCGAAACCTGTCAGGAATTGCTCGGATCATTCGAGATACTCTTGAAAGCTTGATTATTTTTGAAGCAGACAAATCTTGTGAGCAATGCGGTAAGCACGGCTTAGGTGTTTATATGACACCGCATTCAAATAAAGTGGTTTTAGAGTGTGGTCAATGCGGTTACGCGATGTATGATAATGATCACCCTTATAATAAGGACGAGGAGATCGTCCCCGCGACAGAGAAAGTTTTACGTCTATCAGGATATATTTAAGCATTTTTTTGTTGAGAATAATGCGCTAGCCGGTCTTTCCGATGGGCAGACAGTAATTGTCAGAGAGCGTAACACTGATGGCTGAGCGCCTGACAGCAAAGAGAAAGCCGCGATTCACGGTGTCATTGGCGCCATACAGGCCAGTCTTGGCGGTGGCAGCGCTCTGGCCGGAGGTCTGGCTGGCTTAGGCAGCGAAGCCTGCGGGCAACTGGTGGATGATTACCTGAGCAGCCACACCACGCTTGATCCCAGCGAGAAGGCGGCGATTACCCAGTGGGCCTCAGCCCTGAGCGGTGCGGCTATCGGTAGTGTGGTTGCGGGTAACAACGGCACACAGTCTGGCGCGGCTATCTCTCTGGAGGCAGAGCGTTACAACCGATAGTTGCACCGGAACAAACGGGCAGAAATCAAAAAGCTGGCAGAGAGTGACGAAGAGAAGGAAGAGCGCCTGTTGGAAAAGCCTACCGTCGGGTGAACTGTGCGGCAAGTTTGCATTGGGTTCACCTGAGTGTAAGTATCCCGCAGCGCTACGCCATGCTTAACAGCCCATTTGTAAGTCCCCCGCAAAATAATTTTGCCTGTTAGTGGCCTTAAAATCCGGCGGCGCACTTTCACCGCCCTGCTACCGTTAACGCGACAGGACCCGGTCAGGAAACTTTCTTTTTGAAGACGATATATGCCGGTCCGGTAGTAATAACAATTGTCAACAACAGCGGCCAGATATGGGGCCAGATGGGAGTTAAACCGGCATCTTTCAGATAGAGCGCTTTAACGATGCTGGTGAAGTGCCTGACCGGATTAATCCAGGTTAGCTTCTGTAGCCACACCGGCATATTTTCCACCGGAGAGACATACCCTGAAAGCAGGATCGCGGGCATAAGAAAAATGAATATACCAATAAAAGCCTGCTGCTGGGTCATGCAAAATGCCGAAATAAGCAAACCGGTGCCGACCAGAGAAATACAGTATATCAGTATGGTGAAATAGAATAGCCAGAGAGAGCCGACAAAGGCAATCTGATAGCCAAAAATGCCAATAACCAGCACCAGCGTTGCCTGAAAAACAGCGATACACAGCGCCGGAATGGCCTTACCGACAAAAATATCCCCAGTGGTCAACGGCGAAACTAATAATTGTTCCAGATTTCCGTATTCACGTTCGCTGGTAATGGACAACGCCGTAATGGTCAACACGGCAATTGTGGCCACCATCGCTATCAGTGAGGGAATGACAAACCATTTGTAATCCAACTCAGGGTTATACCAATTACGAATGATTAACTGACTGTTGTGGCTGCGGGCTTGCTGCCCCAGAAGGGTCTGCTGATAGTCTTGAGCGATTTGCTGAATATAGCCGGCCGCAATTTGAGCGCTGTTTGAGTTGCGTCCATCCAGGATGATTTGCAAAGACGCGTTTTTGCCACTGAGCAAGTTGCGGGAGAAATTTTCCGGAATACGAACAACCAACAGCGCTTTTTGCTGTTCTATGACCGTTTTGATCTCCTGTGGGTTTCTCAGTCGCAGCAGGTGAGAAAACGAACTGGCGTGGGCAATACGCTGGGTAAGCTCCGTGGACGCAAGGCCGCTGTCTTCTGAGTAAACGGCAACAGTGGCACCATTGACTTCCAGCGTCGCTGCAAAGGGGAAAAGTAAAACCTGAAACAACACAGGAGCCACGAGTATAATTCGGGTTTGCGGGTCGCGTAATAACGAATGTAGCTCCTTAACCACTAAAGACAGTATCCGATGAAACACAATTCACTCCCGGTCAGTCAAGACGACGCTTTAATTTCCAGGCGGTAAGGCCGATAAAGAAAAGCACTGATAGCAACAAATAAAACGCATTCCAGTAAAACAAAACGTCGATATTGCCAGCCAGAAACAGGGTCTGAAGCGTACTGACAAAATAACGGGCAGGAATGACCCAGGTTACTGCACGGATAAACGCAGGCATGCTGGCGATTTCGAAAATAAAACCAGATAGCATAATGGTAGGCAGAAATGCGGCATTGACGGTTATTAATGCCGCATTGAACTGGTTGCGCGTAACGGCGGAAATAAACAACCCCATAGCCAGGGTACTGATAAGAAACAGGCTGCCGATTGCCAACAGCATGAGCAGCGACCCCTGGAAGGGAATTCCCATTACCAGCACCGCAATAGCCAGGCACAGGAACATGGCTATCATGCCAAGAAAATAATAAGGAATAAATTTAGAAAGCAGCAGTTCCGTTCGCGTTACCTGCGTGGTCAGTAGCGCTTCCATCGTGCCACGTTCCCATTCGCGAGCAATGACCAGTGAAGTGAGGATCGCGCCAACAACAGTCACAATGATTGCAATAGCACCAGGAATAATAAAATGCTGGCTGATTACTGCGGCATTGAACCAGTAACGCGGGTGAGCGTCGATCAAAGGCGCCGGGTGCGCCCCGCCACGTGAAGCGAGTTCCTGTCGCCATATATTCCAGACGCCGCTTGCATAGGACTGCACAAAATTGGCGGTATTGGGTTCCGTGCCATCGGTAATGACCTGGATGGGGGCGCTGTCCTGCGGACGTGAAAACCGTTGGGCAAAATTGAGTGGAATAACGATCATCCCGCTAATTTCACCGGCCTGCAGCCGGTAAATCATGTTTTGCCGATCGTTGCTGACCAAAGCCTCTATCCAGGGCGATGCCTCAAAGGCCTGCACCAGGGTATGGGCTTCCAGGCTCTCCTGCTCAACAACAATGCCAATTCGCAGCCTGTCGGAGTCCAGATTGATGCCATAGCCGAATATCACTAGCAGTAGGACAGGCATGACAAAGGCTATCAAAATATTACTGGGATCGCGCAGGATTTGGAGCGTTTCTTTATGACATAAAACCCTCAGCCGGCGCCATGAAAAAGCGGCTTTACGCGACGTTTTCATCAGCCATTTTCTCCGGGTCATACTCCTGTATCAGACTGAAAAAAACCTGTTCTATGGTTGGTGCAGGCCGTGTTGAAGTCGCTATTTTCTCCTTCAACGCATCAGGCGTTCCTTCTGCAATAATTTTACCCTGATACACCAGACTGATTCGATCGCAGTACTCCGCCTCTTCCATAAAGTGTGTCGTCACCATGACCGTCACCCCCTGATTAACCATCCCATTGATAAGCGACCAGAATTCACGCCGTGTGAGAGGATCGACCCCAGATGTTGGCTCATCGAGAAACAGCACGGCGGGTTCATGCATCAAACAACATGCCAGAGCCAGCCGCTGTCTGAACCCTGGCGGCAACGTTTCCGATGCCTGATTAAGAAAGGGATCGAGATGAAGAGTTGTAATCATTTCCTGAATTTTCGCCCGCCGCTTTTTTCCACTCAGACCATAAATACCGGAAAAAAACCTCAGGTTCTGCATGACCGTCAATTTGCCGTACAGCGAATATTTTTGCGCCATGTAACCCAGTTGCTGGTGAGCCAGTACGGGATTTTTTTGCAAATCATATCCTGACACCAGCGCCTGTCCACTGGACGGCGAGAGCAACCCGCACATCATCTTAAATGTGGTGGACTTTCCTGCCCCATTAGGGCCGAGCAAGCCAAATATCTCGCCTCTTTTCACCTGAAAACTCACGTTATTCGCTGCAACAAAGTCACCAAATTTTTTGGTAAGCTGGCGTGCTTCAATAACGGTTTCATTGGCTGCTTTCGGAACACAAAGTGACATTTTTGACAACGCTAACTGCGGCCCCGCCCGGCCGCCCAGCAAGTCGATAAAAGCGTCTTCAAAGCCAGGCTGCACGGTGGATATTTTCGCTGTTGTTGCAGCCAGTTGCTTAAAGAGAGCGGCGCTGTCGCACTCTTTTTTCAGGATCAGGCGGATATATTTTCCCTGCAGTGCGCCATCACTCACCTGCGGTAATGAGAGGATATGCTGAAAAAAAAGCCGGTTATTGCCATCAGGGAGGTGTAATAAAAAGGAACGCCCGCTTATACGCTGCGTCAGTTCGTGTGGTTTTCCGCTAAAAAGTAATTTTCCCTGATTCATCAACAACACTTCATTGCATTGTTCTACTTCCTCAAGGTTGGACGTGCTCCAGAGGATAATCATCCCCTCATGCGCCAGCTCGTGGATCATCTGCCAAAGTTCCTGGCGAGATATCGGGTCAACGCCTACGCCAGGCTCATCAAGAAGCAGCACTTGCGGCTGGCCAAGCAGAGTACACGCCAGACCCAGCTTCTGCTTCATACCGCCGGAGAGCTTGCCAGCCAGACGCCCGGTAAAAGACGTTAAGTTAGTAAGCGTCAGAAGCCGTTGGAATATCTGTTGGCGTTCTTCAGGGTTTACACCACGCAGTTCGGCATAAAGATTCAGATTTTCCATTACGCTCAAATCTTCATAAAGGCTGAACTTTTGCGGCATATAGCCAGTAATAGAGTGCAGCTCACGCGACTGCGAGACCGGGTCCAGCCCGTTTACGCGCAGGCTGCCCTGGCTCGGTTTTAATAAGCCGCACAACATACGTAGCAGCGTTGTCTTTCCTGCTCCATCCGGACCGATGAGTCCCGTCACACAGCCGCTGCGCACAACAGCACTGACTTGCGTGACCGCGGGCGTCGCGGTTCCCGGAAAACATTTCCCCACATTGTGGAGCGTGATGCCATCACGGGGGGAGTGAATATCATCCATGTTTACTCCTGCTGGGAGGCTGGAAAACGCAGGGTGACGGGCATTCCCTGGCGCAATGCGTCATCCGGGTCGTTAACAATAATCCGCAAGCGATAAACCAAATCGGTGCGCAACTGAGGGGTTTCAACACTTTTAGGCGTAAATTCAGCAGTATTCGCAACAAAACCAATTTTACCTGAATAGGGTTTTTCAGGTCGTGCATCGGTAAAAATTTGCACTGGAGCGCCAGGGATCGCCCGGTGAAGGTTTAATTCATCAACGTAAGCGCGGATCCAGACTGGACGTACCAATGACAGGTTGAGAACCGTGTCACCGGCAGCGAGCATCGTTCCCGGCTCAACCACGCGAGTAAGAATGACGCCGTTGGCAGGCGCGCGCAGGTCCGTATCCATCAGATTCAGCGACGCCTGGTCAGCGCTGGCCCGCGCCTGCGCCAGGTTACCTTTAGCCTGATCGATTTGCTGTTTTCTGTTGCCATTCTGATATTGATCCAGCTGATGTTTTGCCAGTTCAAGTGCCGCCTGTGCCTGATTGCGTGTGGTTCTGGCATTGTCAAGATCGTCAGCGGAGACGGCGCCGGAAGGCCATAACCGTTGCAGGCGTTTATAAAAATTTTCAGCATAAATAAACGCTTCCTGCCGCTGATTTACCGTAGAACGCGCCTGGGCAATTTCTTCTTCTCTGTAACCAGCCTGTAATAAATCCAGCTGTGCCTGGGCTGTCTTGACAGCGGAAAAGGCCTCATTTAGCGCATTGAGGTAGGGGGCCGGATCCAGCTTCGCGACAATCATACCCGCTTTTACGCTGTCTCCTTCATCAACGCTCAGTGAGGAAAGCCGCCCTGCAACCCGGAAGCTCAGATTAACAGTGCGAATATCGACATTACCATAAAGGGTTAATGTCTCATCGTGTTTATTTTTAAAAAAGACCACGCCAGCGACCACAACGACCCCAGCAGTCAAAACGAAAATAATGATCCATTTTTTAAATAAGTTAATCATGACGGCATTCCATAAATAAACGAAATGACTCCAGTATTTATTGTTAAAGACTCCCAAGCTTCCATGCTTACGCCTCTGCAGTTTGTTTTGATAACAGAGTTCACAGAGATATTTAACACCCCCGCCTTCCTTGTTTTATTTATTCTCAAAAAAACCATCTTGTACGTATAAATCCACCTTAGTGTTTCGTTTTAATAAATGCAATTAAAATGTAATTTCCGTTCTTACTCTGTGATCTTTAAGATGCGAGTGTTTCTGGAAAAATTCAATCCCCCGCGCCTTAATAGCTCTTTATGGATTCAAATATTATTTGCGGCAATATCAAAAAAATAATTTATGCCTGTTGACTTTATTAAAACGATAGCTTAATCATGAATTCTCTTCAGGCATGGAAGTTATAATTTTAATTAGAGAGGTAGAGATACATGGAGAGTAATGTCGTCATTTTTCTAAAAAATCTGGTCGATAAGTTAACCGACTTTGACGTAGCATCAATAACTAACGATACCACAATAGAAGAACTCGACCTTGTAAGCCTTGATTTTGTAACTATAAAAGTTGAAGCCAAAAAGGAACTTGGAATTGACATTGATCTGAATGCGCTGGCGGAGAGTGACCTGTTCACATTTGGCGAGTTAGTTGATTATCTTGAAAGAAATAGCCACGAGGTGAACTGAAATGGTCAGAACAGGAAATGAGTCCAACAGGGTTGTAATAACAGGATATGGCGGCATTTGTTCATTAGGAGAAAATACAAACGAGATTTGGCGCGCCGTCCTGGCAAAACAAATAGGTTACGAATTCTGGGACTCGCCAGGAAAAGGAATTACTGCAAAAGCGTTCGGAAGTATTAAAACCCCTTTAAACCTGACTAAGTTTTCCAAAAAAATATTAAAAAGCATTCCCCGCTTTGCTGAGTTAAGTTTATTGGCGACAGATGAAGCCATCGCTATGGCATTTGGTGAAGAACAAAATATCTCGGATTATTATGATAATCGAGACTGCGGAGTGATTATTGGCACAGGCTGGGCAGGGTTCGATTGCTCTGCAGTAAATTATTATGCCTACAGT
Source organism: uncultured Enterobacteriaceae bacterium (assembly GCA_966185765.1). Taxonomy (GTDB): domain Bacteria; phylum Pseudomonadota; class Gammaproteobacteria; order Enterobacterales; family Enterobacteriaceae; genus CBIFVZ01. The sequence goes on from CBIFVZ010000017.1 coordinate 7,792, forward strand.
GAGCCGGAGACCATTGAAGCATCGGCACACAGCTGTTTTAACTCAATGCCAAGTATCGCAACATCAGTTACTTCAGTGAACTGGAAGTTAAAAGGTTATCAAAATACGCCAATTGCCGCCTGCGCTGCCGGCAATATTGCTATTGGTGATGCTTACGAAGTCATCAGAAGCGGCAGAGCAAGAATGATGATTGCCGGGGGAGCTGAAAGCCTGCTGGAGCCGTTTACCATGTGGTCAGTTGACGTGCTGAGAGCATTAACGAAAGAGCAGAACGATATCAGTAAGGCATGCTGCCCTTTCAGCGCAGACAGAAGCGGTTTTGTTCTTGCGGAGGGAGCGGCGAGCGTGTGTCTGGAACGTCTTGAGGATGCCCTGGCGAGAAACGCAACGATTTATGGAGAAGTGGTAGGTTATGCTAATCACAGCGATGCTTATGTAAACCTGACCGCGCCAGCCCCCGATCTGGTGGGTCGTGTAACCACAATTCAGAAAGCCATGCAGTATGCGGGAATAAGCGGTGATGACATTGATTATATCAATGCTCACGGAACTTCGACGCCAATGAATGATTTAAACGAAACTCAGGTGCTGAAAGAAGTTTTAGGGCAGCGTGCGTATAAAATTCCCATATCCAGCACAAAGTCTTACACCGGTCACTTGATAGCGGCAGCAGGAAGTATGGAGACTATTTTCTGTCTGAAGGCTATTGAAGACAAGGTTATTCCTGCAACGATTAATCTTAAAAACCCCGATCCGAAATGTGATCTTAATTATGTGCCAAATGAGCATATGGTTGATCAGTCAATTAACCATGCTTTGAATATCAACTATGGTTTTGGTGGTGCGAACAGCTGCCTGGTAATAAAGAGATATAACCAGTGAGAAAAAAATATTCTCATGATGATATAGAAAAATGGGCTGACTTTTCTGGCGACCGTAACAGTATTCATTTTGATAAAAACATAGCAGTAAAAAATGGATTGAGAGATGTCATCGTTCAGGGAATGCTGATTCTTCTTGATGCAAAGCTTGCTTTGTCGTCTTCTATTGTTACGGACTCTGAAGTCGATTTTTTTATAAAAAAACCTGTAATCATTGATACAGATGTTGATTTCAGTATCAGAGAGGTGAATCACAAAAAAATACTGACGGTACATGAAGTTAATGAACCTGATTCAGTCTGTATTACCGCCAATGTCTTACCACAAAAGGCACCCGAATTAACAGACAAGAAGAATCAAATCAGGTTACCAGAAGCATTTATAAATAATTATATAGATATTCTGAGGAAAAACTATCCGCATATAAAAGAAAACTGGGTTTTACTGGATACACTCATTTTTTGTATTAGCTTTAATCAACAGAAAGATGACTATTTTCAGCGGCAGGCATTAAAGTTAACCGGAAACAATGCAATAGCCGACATTACAACTTTTCATGTTGCTCAAAAGATATTCATAGCTAAGAGCATGTTGGGTAGTAGTGGCCTGAACTTCCAGAATATGTCATTCATTGTTGAGGAGAAAGATATCTACGTACAGGATGATTCGGCTTACAGTTCCTTTAATATCAGTGCAATTGAGGATGAAAAAGTCGTCTTTCAGTCATCAATGGGATGTCTGACTAAATTATCAACGGACCAGACAGGGAGTTGACAATCTCCAGGGATATGGAAAATGAATGAGAGAAAATTGGTACTGGTTACAGCAGGTAGTCGCGGTATTGGCGCTGCTATTGTAAAAGAACTCGTGGAGGAAAATTACGACGTTGTCTTTACCTATAAAAATAACAGAGGTCTCGCTGAGGATTTGGCGAGTTCGTTGAATAAAAATGAAAACGTTTGTTCATTTTATCCCTGTGATGTTGGTAAAGAAAATGAGGTGAAAAAATTATGTGAAATAGTGTTGGAAAAACACGGCATCCCCTATGCCATCATCAACAATGCAGGCATAACCAGAGATAAGTTTCATTTTTCGATGGAACTTGATGACTGGCTTGATGTGATTAACACTAATCTTAATTCACTTTTTTATCTGAATCATTACTTACTGAATGCCATGATGCTTGAAAGCGATGGCTGCATTATCAATATTAACTCTGTGTCAGGGTTCAGAGGTAATGCGTGTCAAACTAATTATTCTGCATCCAAATCAGCCCAGTACGGCCTGACGAAAAGCCTTGCGCGAGAAGTCGGGGGAGTTAATATCCGGGTGAATTGCATTTCTCCCGGACCTGTTGATACAGATATGATTTCTACCTTACCCGAGAAGACGTTAGCCCAACTCAAGAAATTAACCCCTCTGAGAAAAATAGCTAAACCTGAAGACATTGCAATGATGGTAGCGTTCCTGCTGGGAAAAGGAGGAAGGCATATTACCGGACAAAATTTTGTAATTGATGGCGGTTTATCTATCTGACATTTGAAATCAAATTATTAAGGATAATATTATGGAAATGCAGTTCAGAGTCGTACCAAAAGAAGTTTATGATGCAATGGGTCTTAACGAAAATTTTAACTATCTCTGGAATCCTGATCCCGTTTCTTCGCTGGTAGGGTTAGGGAGTTCTTACGTACTTGAGTTTTTTGAGTTTTACGGTGAAAGGATTGGCGATTATTATGATGAATTTATTGCAGATCCCGTTCTCAAAGATGAACGATTCGGTGTTTTTGTCGATCAGGAAAAAAGACATGCTGCTGCACACAGAAAACTCAATAACTTTATAACCAAAGGGATTTCATCACCCTCCAGGGAGAAATATCATCCGCGCGTCTATGACTTTATGTACGGCGCTTACAAAGAATTCGTTGAACCTATTATTGCAGGTATAGAAAAAGATAAAGCTGCGGGCATAAAAGCTGAAGGTGCTTTTTTCAAAGAGGCTGTGCGTAGTGTAGCTATTTTTGAAAGTGAAGTCTGTATGACAGGTTTTACCTTTTTTGAAAACTTATTTGATAACGGTCGATTTGAACTTATATCAAATATGAGCGGCAACCTGAGTGTACTTTATCTGTTGGGATATCACTATGCTGAAGAAATGGAACACTGCTGTGTTTCGATTGAAGCATTTGAAAAAATATATAATGAAACACTATGGACACCTGAGCTAATCGATAAGCATATTAATAATAGCGATCTTTTGTCCCGACAAGTGCTTCAGGCTACATTACATGTGGCAAAAATGCTGGGTCAGGAAATTACCGTTAAACAGATTAGCGAGAGTATCGGTGTTCAGCATCGCATTGCAGTAGGTAAAAAATATATTACTGAAGGGTTCAATGCACGGGAAGGTGAAGTACTCAAGAAAAGAGAGTATTTTGTCCAAAACTGGGACAATGAGTGGGGCCCTAAACTTCTTGAAAAAATAAAGGCTAAAATTGCATCAACGGAACCAGCGTAAACCCGCTGCGGTTAACGATTGAAAATATTTTCCGGGTGTTTTATCTGCTAACGCCTGCTGACGTTATCCGAAACAGACGCCCGGAAGTTATACCTGTTGAACATCAATTTCCTGAACGGGAATATATAATGTTAAGTACTAATAAGAAAAATACTTTCATTGATAATGATGGATTTGAGAGATCATATATCCAGTTAGATAATTCATTAGCAGAGAAGAATTATTCTGACCGTGCTGTGATCTTGTTTTACTATGGGAACGAACTGGATGCTGCGCCTTCTGATTTTATTGAACGACTGGTCCTCTCCGGGTGTCGCGTATTCTTGCTTAACGGCAGTAGTGATGAGTCAGGTAAAAAGACGAATATAAGCACATCCTGGGTATCACTTCAGGGGTATTTTTTTCAACAGTTTGTTGAGCATATCAATAAAGTTTATGGTATCGCGCCAGAGAATATATCTATCATCTCATTTGCTGAATCCTCACTGGTGATAGCGGCATGGGCAATTGATTATGCAAACCAGGTAAGTTCGATTGTGCTTGTCTCTCCTGCTATTTTTGCAAGTAGAAAAGAGATCCTGCAACCGGGTCTGGATAAGATAATTAACCATAGCGATAAAAAAAGAAAAGAAAGCGATCGCGACGGAATATCCTATAAAAATAAAACCTCTCTTTTCGATATTAACGCCTGGAGAAAAACCAGCGATTTCGTACATGCTTCCCGACGAATTATCATTGACGCTTTTTCGTATCAGGCACCTACTTTATTTATTTTCAATAAAAAAGAATCTACCGAAATTTCAGACTCGCAAAGAAAATTTTACGATAATATCGGCAGTAAGACAAAAGAAATGTTCACTCTGCCTCTTCCTGCGACAACTCGCGAGCAGACTGAAAACAACGCTATACTTTATAGCCGTATAACAGAGTTTATCCTTGACCGTTTCTCTAAGAGATACACTCCTGCGTCACTTTTTAATTCACACCTCGAAGGCGTTACCAGAGATGAATATGAGAAACTAAGAGTTGATGAAACCAGTTTCCTGAAAAGACTCTACTGGGCGATAGTAAAAGCATTTATACATTCGGTGGGGAGTTTATCCAACGGTATCAGGACGGGTCTGGATAATGGATTTGACTCAGGTATTTCTTTAGAATACATGTATAAAAATGAGTCAAATGGTAAATATCTGATCGGGAAATTTCTTGACCGATTATACCTGAATAACCCTGCCCTTTGCAGTTTAAGAGTAAGAGCGAAAAACGTCGAAGAATTTATTGTTATCGCTGCGAACAGTCTGGCTGCACAAGGAAAGAAAATAAGATTACTTGATCTCGCGGCCGGATGCGGAAGGTATATTTTCAATATGCTACCGGGAATAACTCAGCCTGTTGACCACATTCTGATGCGGGATTTCGAAAATACCAATGTACTGACGGGGAGGAAAATCATTCAGGATTTGCAAATGGCAGAAAAAGCCACGTTTGAGCAGGGGGACGCTTTTTCTCCAGACGATCTGGCTACCATACCCAGAGACAGAACACTGACAATCGTATCCGGGTTTTACGAGTTATTTAGCGATAACGCTATGGTACTGGCTTCACTCAACGGTATCAGCCAGGCTACCGAGGAAGGAGGCTACCTTATTTATACCACCAAGTTATGGGACCCTATGGCGGCTTTTGCCGCGCGCGTGTTACCCAGCCAGAATAAAGGAGAATACTGGATAATGCGTCGCCGTACGCAGCTTGAAATCGACCAGTTAGTTAATCAGGCAGGGTTTGTTAAGGTCTCACAGCGAAACGATCCTCTTGGTAGATTTAGCGTGGCTCTGGCGAAAAAAACGCGTTAATCATGGCTCATTATCCTCATTTATTGTCTGAGCGTGATTAACGTGGTGAAAGCAGTGCGTCAGGCTGTCGGTGACAACGTTGTCTTAATCTACCGCCAGACAATGAGGATTTGATTGTGCGGGTGTCATTATCTTATGCCGGAACCAGCATATATTTATCACACGGAATACCTGACCTGGCCTGGCTATCCCGGAAACTGTATTCAGGCCCAGTTTTGCGTGGCGGATTTCCGTGATAATGACTTTTTACGCTACGGCATCCCATTTACTGAGATGCTGTCGGCGGCAGGAAAACGTCGGCGAGCTGAATATCTGGCTGGGCGCTACGCAGCCCAGCTGTTATTGCACAAGGCAGGTTACGCCGGATTCGTTTTACACAGGAATCAGGACAGAACGCCGCTCTGGCCTGCCGACATCTGCGGGACGATAAGTCACGCCCGAGACACTGTGCTGTGCGCGCTGCACCGCACGTTCTCACAGGAGGGCGTAGGTATTGATGTTGAATACCTGATGACTTCCCACCGCGCCGCTTCAGTACGAAGCGCCATCCTGACGAGCCAGGAGTTAGCGGTGTTGGCCTGCCTGCCGCTGGAGTGTCGCGTGACGCTGGCGTTTTCTGCAAAAGAGAGCCTGTTTAAAGCCATTTATCCCCGGCTGTTGCGGCCGTTTGACTTTCACGCCAGCGAAATCGTCTCCATTGATGCCTCTTCCCACCAGCTAGTTATGCGTCTGTGCAGCCATTTGAGCACAGCGTTTCCCAAAGGGCGCTGCTTCACTGCGCAATACCGTCAGGATAGCGATAAAATCATCACCCTGGTGCATTACCAGCAATAGTGGACGTTGAATCGCCACGGATAATCCGGATACGTCCAGGCCGTTGATAATATGATTTTCATATTCTGTTGGTGACCGCCTCTCTCATTTCAGCGCCGCACTGGATGAGAAGGCCAGAGATTGAGCGCCAGAATGAGTTACTGCTTAAGCCTCTGCCTGATGCACTCATACCTACCCAATGCTGCCTCTTTACCCAACCGTCTGTGGAGAGTGCCTTACGACACTCTCCACGCGTTTTAAGGCAACATGACTGCATAACACTCCCGCCGCTACAGGACCTGACACAGTCTGTGCGCGGGTTTATTCGCCCGAGTTAACCGCACTGCCTCAGAGCGATAAAGCCGGGTATACCCGTATTGCTAACGTTAAATGCTGAGCCAGACACACTCCATAACACTTATGACGCTGTCGCTTGCTGCATTTTCTTCTGGGCGGGGATAATGAACAAAATTGACATCAGTGCTGCCGCGCCAAAGCCCACGTTCAGCCACAGACCGGCGGCTCCCGCCTGGTGGATATCGTCAAACGCAGAGTACACGGCCAGAGACAGTGCCACACCGATGGCGCCGCCAAGCGAGCTTGCCAGTTTGTAGATGCCTGCAGCAACGGCGGCTTTCTCCTGCGGCGCGGCTGAAACCGCGGTGAAGGTTGATGGCGTGGCATAAATACCCAGACCAAGACCAAACATGGCATAGCCAACCATAACCAGGATTTTATAGGTTGCCAGACTCTCAATGCTGGTAAACGACATCAGCACAACGCCCATAAAGGTGATGATGGTCCCTATCACCATCGGCAGTCTGCCGCCGAAGATAAACAGGATTTTCTGACCAACCGGCAGTAATACCAACACCGCGACGGCATAGGTAATGGTCATGGTCGCCACGTCGCCGGTGCTCAAACCACGGCCCTGCAACATATACATGTTGACAATCACCATCGCGCCGGCAATAGCGTTCAGCAGGAAGTTTGACAGCGTCGCGCCAAAATAACCGCGTGATGTAAACAAGGAGAAATCCACCAGCTGGGAGACGTTTTTGCCCGACGCGCCCTTTTCAACGAAATAGAACGCAACCAGACCCACAATCGCCGCGCCCATCGTGGCGATGAACTTTACGTCGGTATAGCCCCAGCTTCTGCCTTTAGAAACCGCCAGTACCAGGCAAATCAGCGACGCGATAAAAATAGCGGCACCGAGGGTGTCAAATTTCTTATCATTCATCGGCGCTTTCGATTCTGGCGTACCCAGCATTAATATCAGGCCAAGAATAGCCACGCCTGCACTTATCCAGAAAATCGCTTTCCAGCCCAGAGAAGGCTCAATTAAGCCCACCAGGATTGCACAAAAACCAGAACCGCCCCAGGAGCCAACCGACCACCAGGTTAATGCGGTTGCCTGCTTTTTACCTTCAAACCAGGTTTTCATCAGCGCAATGGTCGATGGCATGATGCAGGCAGCAGAAATACCCTGCAAGCCACGGCCAATAATCAGAATTTCGACGTTCGGTGAAAGCGCAACTATCGCAGAGCCAATGACGCTTAACATAACCCCGATAGTGGCAAAGCGCATTCTACCAAACCGGTCTGCCAGCCCCCCGGCGGCAACTATACAGGCCGCAGAGAAAAGCGGAGTAATAGACGCGGCAAAATTTAATAAGTCCATTTGGGCTGGATGAGTAAGGATGCCAAAGTCCTCGGCAATAATGGGAATCAGTGCCGCCTGCATGGATTGTGCAAACATCCAGAACGTCAATACCAGCAATACAATGCCGAGAATAAGACGTCCGTTTCCCTGATAAGTGGTTTTTTCTGAACTCATGGTGATCTCCTTTGCCCGCTATCATCAAAATAACCAGGCATAACAACGTGAGTAACCCAGACACAGTGCAGGTGCTATAGAAAAATAAAATTATAATTACCGGTGGTTACGTGTTTTTATTTATTGCGTCATGGCATGCGCCATGACGGTTATTTAAGAAAACGTTCAGTCAGCGTTGCCCAGAACGTTACCGCTGGTTTGATAATGTCATCATTAAAGTCATAACCCGGGTTATGAACGGAACAACCCTCACCGGAACCTACAAAGAAATAGGCCCCTTTCGGGTTGGCTTCCAGCATAAAGGCGAAGTCTTCACTTGCCATCATCGGGGGGGTATCAGGGTCAATCAACGACGCATCAAACAGTTCGCGGGCAACGCCAACCGCAAAGTCGGTCATTTCCCCATCGTTGATGAGCGCAGGGCTACCGTGGATATGGTGAACGTCCGCTTTTGCACCAAAACTCTCTGCCTGACTGATGGCAATTTCACTAATGCGACGCAACACGCTGGCGCGCACCTCAGGGTCCAGCGTACGGACACTCAGCTTAAGCGTGGCACTGTTGTTGATGATATTGGCCACACTGCCGGACTGAATGCATCCCACGGTGACGACGGCAGGCTGAAACGGCGTGATGTTACGAGAAACGATAGTTTGCAGCGCGGTGACGATGTAGCAGGCAACAACCGCAGCATCAATGGTTTTTTCCGGTATCGCGCCGTGTCCCCCTACGCCAGTGACGTCAATTTGCAGCGTGTCCGAGGATGAAAGCATCGCCCCTTTACGGAAGTTGAAGCTGCCCAATTTCAGGCCTGGCATATTATGTAACGCGAAAATGGCGTCACAGGGATAGCGGCGGAATACGCCATCCTCCAGCATGACCTTACCGCCGTACAGCAGTTCTTCCGCAGGCTGAAAAATAACGTGCAACGTACCGTTGAACTGGCGCGTCTTCGCCAGCCACTGCGCCGCGAACAACAGGATGGCCGTATGACCGTCATGACCACAACCGTGGAATTTGCCGTCGCTGGCGCTGGCCCAGGGTTTGCCGGAATTTTCCTGCATCGGCAGTGCGTCCATATCCGCACGCAGCCCCAGTACACGCTTACCATCGCCGACTTTCAGCGTACCGACCACGCCGGTTTTCGCCATACCGCGGTTAACCTCATACCCCCAGCTTTCCAGCAAATTTGCCACCATATCGCTGGTGCGGGCTTCTTCAAATCCCACTTCCGGATGCTGGTGCAAATCGCGGCGCAGCCCAATGTAATGAGAAAGGTTGCTGTCAATAAACGCCTGTAACGACGACATAAAACTCTCCTTAACTAAAAGAACGCCATTCGACGGTTTCATGTTGCAGCATGCCACCACCTCAAAAAAGGTATTCTCATGATGAAAGTGCGGGCTTTATAGGGGATCTTTTTTAGCGTTTTTCCGGGCATGTCAAAAACGATCATGCCGTCTTTTGATATTTTGCGCGAAAGCGCCATGATGGCACGCAAAAGCAGAGACAGGGACGATGAAAGAAACGGTAGAAGCATTTTCCGTACAGTTTTTAAATGCGGTTAACTACAGAGTGATGCGTGATAACCGCCTTTATCTGATGCTGATACTGAAAGGAAACGTCCGGCTCACGACAGAGGGCGCCCCTCCCTTACTGTTACGTAAAGGCCAGGTGCAGGTCATTAACCGCAATACCGACTGGCAGCTTGACAGTAATCAGGACAATATTGTGATTGTGATAACCCTCTCGCCGCTGTGGCTGTTTAGCGGCGGAGAAGCGTTAGCCCACAGTTACTTTCGTTTAGAAAACAGCACGTCGCCCTATCTGGAAGCGCAGCTCAGTCAGCTGATAAGCCATATTGCGATTCAGTGGCTTAAAAAAAACAGCGACATCTGGCAGTTGGAAATTAATAAGGCGCTGCTCGATATTTTGTCTGTTCTGGTTCAGCATTTTACCTGCCCGGCTCCCGGCAGCACTGTCACAGGATTCAGCCCCAGAGTGAATAAAGTGGTTGCCCTGATTGAGGAGAACTACCGGGAAAAACTCACTTTACAGCACCTTGCCTCGCAGCTTCATGTCACGCACGCCCACCTCTCAAGGCAGTTCGCCAGCGAAACCGGCATGACGTTTCGTGATTTCCTCACTGATGTCCGTTTTAACCATGCCGTGCGCGAAATCGCGCTGACGACAAAACCCGTCGGCACAATTATCAGCGAATGCGGCTTTAGTTCTGTCAGACGATTTTCGGCGCTATTTCGCGAACGCTTCGCCACCCAGCCCAGCGCCTGGCGTCAGGATGTAAAAGCCGGAAAGTACCAGTTCAATGAAGATCAGAAACGACCGGCCCAGGGTACTTGTGAAACGCATCAAGTCAGCCCGGTTGAACTGTTTTCCCTGCTGGCTGACAACCCGGTAAGCCCCCCTACTGTCGCACCGGAGTGGAAAAACGATGTCAGAACCGAACAAATTAATTTAACGCCCGTCAACCAGGGCGAGTGCGTGAAAACGCGACGTTATGTTATTGCAGTCGGTAATTTTGACGAATTGCTCAAGCATCATATTCAGCAGCAGCTTATTTGCCTTACAGAACGTTTCCCTGGCTTTCAGGTTGAAGTGGGCGACCCCCTTTCTGATTCTTTTATTCCACGCAACATTTACACTGGCGAGACCAGCCCTACCTGGTCCCCCTGGAGTAACCTCGATTTAGCCTGTCAATTTCTGATGCGCCTGGGCATTAGTCCCATGATCAGAATGGCCCCTGAAGCCGCGTTCATGCAGGGTTTTGAGCATGTGGTGCAGCTGCGGGAATTTATCAATCACAACATTCTGCTGTTGGGTAAGGCGTATGTGCAGAGCTGGTCATTTATTCTCGATATGCGCCCGCTGAAGATGCTGCAACCGGCGAAAAGGCTGGCGCTCAGCCGGACATTGCTCAATATGGTACGAGAACTGCTGCCAGAGTGTCAGATTGGCCTGACGCTGTGCCAGCGCGAAGACTATGAGCTGTTGCTCTCCAGTGCGCTGATTGAGCAGATAAACTTTATTGGTTTATCTGTCTCACCCAATGAGGAGCATGATTTCAGCAGCTTTCCCGACTATATGCCGCCAGAAAACGGATATGTTATTCGTAAGCAGCTGGAAGGGTTGATCGGTCTTTTTAAAAAGCACGGCATTCAAAGCCCACTGTATCTCCAGTCGTGGAGTACGCTTACCGGCAATACGCTGATGACCAACGGTCTGTTTTTTCGCGGCGCGTTGCTGATGGAAATGCTGCTGTCACTGCCAGAAGAAGTGAGAATGCTGGGCTTGTGGCTGAACTCAGAGCTACAAAATGAGGTGTCTTCGGCACAGGTGATTGAAAATAACAGCCTGTCGCTGTTTTTTATCGCCTCCACCAGGCGGCCAATCTTCCATATCATTACCCTGAAAGAGCGCCTGAAAGGACATATTTTTTCCTCCGGTCCCGACTGGGTCGCGACACAGGATGACAATGTTTACCGCCTGTTATTACTCAATGCCGTCACTATCAACCCGCTGCTGTCGGTGCAGGAGCATTTGCTCAATGACTACAGCAAGCGTTTAAGTATTCGTTTCATGCTCGGAAAACCGGGGATCTGGCGCATAAAACAATGGATGTTTGACCAGAAAAACGGCGCACTTTACTACCAATATGGGCTGCACCCCACCCGCTACGACAGGGATGAAGAAACCATGCATTACATTAATCAACGCTCAGAACCCACGCTCAGCGTGCGTGATGAACGCATTGTTTCGCAGTGGACGACGGATATCACCCTGGATATCAACGCGGTGTGTTTCCTTGAGCTGGTAAGGGTGTCTGACTGAAGCCATGCTGGCTGCAAGGATAGTGCCACGAAGGGCGCTGGTGCTGATGGAAATGACCTGTTCCCTTCACATAACCTCGCCTGCGTTCTCATTGCCTTAATGAGGCGCCCTTTACTCCCGCTTAAGCCTGGTGGTGTTACACAGCCACAGCGTAATGACCAACAGTAAAATCGCGCCTGCGTGCAGCAGCACGTCCGACGCCGATTCGTGGTCGATAATAATCAGGCGCACAATGGCGGTAATGCCGATATACACAAAATAGCGCAGCGGAAAATGGTAGCCGGACTGGAAGTACTTCACGATAAGCGCAATAAACTCAAAGTAGAGAAACCAGACCAGCAGTCCGCCTACCAGCTGATATTTCGTGACCGGCTCTGACTGGGCGAAAAGGACATATGCCAGACGCAAGGTTTCGCGGCCAAGAAATACCATCAATATTATTGCCAGACTCAGTAGTCCGGCATTCAGTACCGTCTGGAGCACTCTGGCAACCGTTTCGGCTGTTTTATGGGGGGTGGGATGCATCGCAACAACGCCTTTTATAGAATTATTGTTGCCAGTTATAACCCAAAACGTGACAACCATCACACTTTAAAATGCATCCCCGGGTGGAAAACAGGCTTTGGTCGCACAGCGCGCACTCGTTTCAGTGCAGTACATCTTCAGGAAGCGCCGGGTCGGCCTGGGCCTGCGGGTGGTGCATAACCCACAAAAACAACTCGTACTTATTTTCCAGTCCCAGTCGGTTCATCAGGCGTCGTTTGACCTGGCTGATATTTTTGACAGTAATATCCATCATTTTTGATATTTCGCGGGTGTTCTTTCCTTCCGCCAGATATTTGAGAATCTGCGAATCTCGTGCTGACAGTCGGCAGCGTGTTGTGTTGTTAAAATCCTTCGTGTGCGTAGGATTCTTATTTGCGATTAATTCATTCAGAAAAGTTTGAATGCTAATTATATTCTCCACAGGGAACACCTGCCCCCCACTTTCTAACGTAACGCGCATTTTTTTTGCCGCGTAAGAATAAGACTCTTTGAGAACAAAATCGCTTTCTGCGCCCCCGCTATGCTCGCCATAATCAAAGTAAAGCGTGATATCGCTATTTATTGGTTTCAGGTCTCTGACGGCCATCATAAAACCAAAAATCAGAAAGCGGTTTCGGGTATCCAGACGAATACAGTAGGATCTCGACATTGAATAACTCCTTCAGGAAAGAAGATTATTGGAATATCAGCAGTGCGTCGGGGTCAGTCTGGAAATGCCTGTTATTGACTACTACACAATATTTCTTCACAACCATACAGTTACAATACAAACAGATTACTCTCCCGCCAGAAATATCCCTGGCCCAGCCCCACACCTGCACTTACGGCATGTTGCAAATCATTCTCGTTTTCTATCCCTTCAATCAGTAGAGGCACATCCGGTAAATGCTTCACCAGTATTTTAGCCTCCTGGTTTAAATATCCCTGCAACAGCTCAGAACGAGCGAGTTTTATCCCGTCAAAATTATTGCGGATATCCTCCATGCTCATCAGGTCTTCAAGACTGAAGTCATCTACCCATACATCCACACCACTGCGTCTGACCTTCATGACTTGTGAGATAAAACGGCTACGGCTGGCGGCAGAGAAATACTTGAGCAGGGAGAAGTCAGAAACCTCAATGCATATGTTGTGCTGCGCACCAATGAAACGAATGTCTTCCTCACTCAGATGAACAAACCCATCAATGTTCAGATTGAAGAACAGCCGTTCTGTGGTGACAACGCTACGCACACTTTCAATTTGTATTCTCAGCAGGTTAATCATGTACCCCGACGACTGCTGGCTAAACCATGTTTCAGCGCTATAACCTGGCTGTAATACCGACAGCACTTCATAGCCGTACAGGCAGCCGCTGTTGATGTCTATAAATGGCTCAAGACGAAACGAACTCACTGGTGACAATAATAGATTACTCATAGATATGACGGACCATAATAGTGATGAATTTTCCTAAAATACGTATAAAATGAAAAAACAAAAAGAAGCACAGCATTATATTGTAACAATGCCGCAGCACATTCCCGATTGCGATTTCCCTGAGCGAAATGAACGTAAACCAGGGCTGTAAAGGCGCGCTATAACAACCTGAGATATGTTGCCATCACACTACAGAATTAATTCCAGGCAACCCCGTATGCAATATAAATTATCATTATGATTTCCAGGGAGGCAACTTATAATCCGCGCAGTCAGGGACATTGAGATTTTTCCTCACGCCATTAAATATGGATATATAACTCCACATTACGGATAATGACTGAAACACTATTATTACCAGTAATTAGAGTGAGTTACATGCGTTTGTAATATGGTTGTTAACTTCAGTTACTGATTTTCTGTTTGCTTTTTGTTTACTTTATTGCGCGTTTGAAACTTGCCTGTAATCTATAAAATACAGTATGCGCATTCACCGATATATCTTCGTGCATACGGATAATATTCAGCAAACAGTTCATCAGAGGGTGAAAAACACGGTAATTAATTATCACTTAGCTGTGGCAATAATAATTATCTACGGCTTGTCATGATGATTTTTATAAAAAATCCCCCACTGCAAACCAGTGAGGGATTACGCATGCGAGGTTAGCGAAAGTGAATGTTGCGGTCGCTGGTCATGCCATAAAGCTCGTATTTGCGGCCAAGCATCTGACCACCATCGCGGGTGAGCGGCGTCCAGCCAACCTGCGCACGGCTGCGCGTTGGCCCTGCGGAGAAGAGATCCAATGGCACCGAGATATAGACACCTTTGGTGAATTCCCCTTCGCCGTATTCGTTCTTTGAGACATTCGTGATGGTGGCGTAACCGCCCACGACCACACCGCTGTCAAAGTGTTTAGAAATATCGAGCGTGCCGCCCTTATCACCGGCCAGATACTGGCCGACACTGGCTTTTACCGTCACGCCATCGACAAACGGCGGTGTCCAGTATGCGGTGAGATGGCCGGTTTTCACGCTGTAATCCGTGAAGGTCATCATGTCCTGGGCACTGCGCCAGTCTCGTTGTTTGACATAGTTAGCGTTAAGGCCAAACGCCCAGTTGCTGTCAAGTGGTCGATACAGCACCTCTGCCCCCACGCCACCGAACATGGTTTCCAGATAGCCGCCATAGGCCTGGCCGTACCAGCCTTTGCCGAAGTACTGGAAGTAATTAGCTTGCAGGTTGTTCACATAGACATCATTTTGCACATACTCACGCACGTGGGTACGCACGCGTGGCAGGTGTGTGTCCTGCGGCGGGTTGGTGTAGTTAAATTTGTCATAGTTGTTGGTCAGATTGGCAAATACGCTACCAGAGGTCAGCAGATGGTCCGTCAGCCACAGGTCAGCTGACCCCATTACGCCCAGCTGATACATGTAGAAGTTTTCCGGGCCGCCAATGGACTGATTTAACACCGGATCAATGGAGTAACCAAAGCGCGGCTTATCGATATACCAGCCCTGTTCAGTGCGTTGCGGCACCACCGGATCGATACGCTTTTGCACCAGCGGGGTTTCGTGGCCGAGCGGCTCGCCCTCAAGATGACGGCGCAGACTGTCAACGTCGGTTTCAGTGGTCACCTGCGGTAGATTGACACGGTTTTCTGTGACGCGAATAGTGCGAATGCCGTCCGGCAGGTCGTTCATGATGATGCGGTTAGCGCGCTCAATGCCTTCTCGTGAATCGCGGTATTTCACCTGCTCGCCCGTCACATAGAGCGTGTCACCCTTCACCTGAATCCTGGCAGCATCCAGACCGGCATTGTATTTGAGCATCGTTAGCTGACTGGCCGTGACGCTGTGCTGCAAAATGGCGTCCTGCGGCTGCGGCTGATAGTCCGGGCGGCTGTTGTCGTTATACGACGGCTTGAGATCGTTAAAATTGGTGCGCAGCGTAAAGCCAAAAGTAAACGTGTTCCCGCGCTCGTAGCCGACGTTGACATCAGCCCAGTCGGCCACGCGATAAATCGCGCCCACGTTAAATTTGCTCTTCTGATCAAGTTTACCGGCGTAGTCGCCACTGTAATCATTGCCTTCGTATTCCAGCTTCAGGCGCAGCGGCTGCCAGGGCGTCTGGTATTCCACGCCACCAAATAACGATGCCGGACCGTGGAACATATTGCTGGCGCTAAAGGAGCCTGCCGCGCCATTGCTGTTATCACGCGTGCAATACTTGTCGCTGTAGCTGCAAAACGGGTTGCTTACATTGCCCGCCGTGCCGAGGTAACCCCAGCCAAGGCCAAGCGAAAAATCAAACGGCCCCCAGGCCTTGCTGGCAACCAGATATTCACTGTCGAACAGGCCGGTACCACCAATATCACGCAGCCCCAGTGCCACCTGTGGTCGCCAGTAACCTTCCTCCCACAAACGCAGCTTCACATCGAACGACTTATCTTTATAGGTCTGATCGCCGGAAAAGGCATCGACCGGGGAGTAACGTCGGGTGCGCACGTCGGTGTAGCGCAGCGTGGTTTCAAGCCACGGCATTAACTGGACTGAGGCAGAGTAAAACCGGTACTGGTTGTTATCGCGATAGTTAACGCTGAACTCCCCTTCCCGCGCCATGCGTGCGGTGGGTGTCTGCATTAACCCGACACCGCCAAAATCGGACTGCGAAGGCCCAACCGGCGCGGGATAACTCTGTGCCTGGCAGGCAGCGGAGACGGCCAGCGCCAAAAAACTGTAGAGATAACATGTCTTCATCAATCCGGTATCCGGTGGGTCAGAGAGTAGAGGATCTGCTCATTGAGGCCGTCCCAGGCGCGGGAAAAGAAATGGCTGGCAAAGCCGACAAAAATCACGCTACCCGGCTGAGGCTCCACGTGACGCGCGTTCCAGTAAGCCACCGGCGCTTTGCGCGTTTTGCCATCGGGATAGATGACCCAGGCATAGCTGCGCTCGCCGCCGCGCAGTATGCTGACACCGTCGAGGTATTCATTCACCGGGCGTCCTGGCACAAAGGTTTTTTTGCCCGGCTGGCTGATAAGCCCCATTAGCGTCACGCTGCCCGGCTCCTGGCCGACCCACAGCGAATACTGTCCCTGAAGCGGCGGGTTGTCCTGCGGGTGTAACCGCACCCAGTCAGGGTCAAGGTTCACAGACAGGCGACCTGCCACACGTACGCTGGCAAGCTGCTGGCGCAGACGGCGGATCGCAGCACCTTCATCGCCGCCCTCCCGCCCGGCAAGCGCGTCCAGGCGAGCCAGTAAAGACTGGTGCTGACGCCCGGCAACAGCCGTTGCCTGTGGCTCAGCGATGACCGCGCCAGGCCACCAGGTTTTTGCGAGCGCGGGCTGTGTCACCAGATCCGACAGACGCGACACCGCTTCAACATTGAGCGGCTGCGCGCCCCCGGCGTGCACGGTGACGTTAGCGCCAGCCAGTGCAGCCGTAGAAAATGTCAGTAACAGTGCCGCGAGCGTGCGCGTCGTTCTCATGCTTTCGCCGCCTTTAACACAATGGTGGTGATGGGATAAAAATCAGGGCCAAGATACTGCTCGGTTTTACGGATTTGTCCGGCGTCATCAACCCAGAACCGGTTACGCCAGCGCCCGGTATCAGAGGCTACGTTTTCTTCAAGCAGACGCACCGGTGTGCGGTCGCTTCCCACTTTCAGCATCTCGTCCTCGCCCCAGTGGAACGTAGAGCGCAACACGGCGCTGCGCGCCTGCCCGTGCTCAGTCCAGCGTGCCAGGCGCGTCCAGCCTGCTCCGTCGGTAATCTGGCTTACGCGGGCCAGCGGATCGCGCTCAATGTTGTTCGTCTCTTGTAAGTTGTCGCCAAGACCCAGTGTTTTGACCAGACGGGAGTGCTGGGTTATTAGCATGGCGCGGTCAGTGGTTACCCATTTTTGCTGGCCGTTTTCCGAGTACGCCAGCGCCACAAACAGCTGTGGGCCGTGGTTGAGCGTGATGTACTGACTGGCGTAAGGCATATTCTGGATTTCGTCATCGGTAAGCTGCACGCCGTCTTCGCCTGTCACGCTGTTTAACAGAGATTGCCCCAGGCCTTTGGTGCTGGCTGAACAGGCTGTAAGCAGCAGGCACACCATCACAATCATGAGTCGCTGCACGACATTTCCCCGAAGTTAAAATAACCACACCGCAGTGTGGTTATGGTAAAAGCCTCACACGTTAACGAGGCGCGGTGCTGGTTGTCGTGGTGGTGGTCGTACCGGTGTTAGAACCGTTACCGCCACCGGTTGCGGCAAGCGCAACGCCCACTGCAGACCCGACTGTGCTGGAACTGCTTGCCGTTGAGCTACCCGAGGACACGGAGGTGGCTGCACTGCCTGCTGCATCGCCCGATGAGAGCGGCCCCGCAGAGGCTGTGCCGGCTGCTGCCAGCGCCAGTATGGTCATTGCACCATAAAGGACTTTCTTCATAACAATTTCCCTTCATTGAATGAATGGAGATGTACCTGAAACAATCAGGCGCTACCGAGTATACACAACCCAATAAGGTTATTTACGGCACCGAGAAATAAGGTGGGATTTTAAGAATGGTGGTAATAAATAATAACAATGCATTTATTATTGAATAATAAAAACAAGCAAAATCAAGAAATTATAGAAATTTAATGTAAATCAGTTTCCGTATTATCTGAAAATGTATTGCGGGTATTATTCATCACAATTTCAATTTAGGATTTACCTCAGGTGTTAATTATTTAAGGTTTTATGCCAGCAACCGGATTGTTCTGATAAAAAATATGCCGACATTGCGCCGGCATATTCATTCATTATGACATTATGCACGCCATGCTTTATAACGGTTAATTAAGCCATTCGTTGAGCTGTCGTGACTGGCTACGTCGTTGTTATCCCCCAGTTCCGGCAGGATGCGGTTGGCAAGCTGTTTGCCTAATTCAACGCCCCACTGGTCGAAGGTGAAGATGTTCAGAATAGCGCCCTGGGTGAAGATCTTGTGCTCGTAAAGCGCAATCAGCGCGCCCAGGCTGAACGGCGTGATTTCACGCAGCAGGATGGAGTTGGTCGGGCGGTTACCTTCAAACACCTTAAACGGCACCACATTGTCCAGCTGTGCCGGATCTTTACCCTGGTCGCGGAACTCCTGCTCAACCACGTCGCGGGATTTACCAAACGCCAGCGCCTCGGTCTGGGCAAAGAAGTTAGACAGCAGCTTTGGATGATGGTCAGACAGCGGATTATGGCTGATAGCCGGTGCGATAAAGTCGCACGGCACCAGCTTGGTCCCCTGGTGAATCAACTGATAGAACGCATGCTGGCCGTTGGTGCCTGGCTCGCCCCAGATGACAGGGCCGGTCTGGTAGTCTACCGGATTGCCGTTGCGATCCACGTACTTACCATTGGACTCCATGTTGCCCTGCTGGAAGTAGGCCGCAAAGCGGTGCATATACTGGTCGTAGGGCAGAATCGCTTCCGTTTCTGCGCCAAAGAAATTGTTGTACCAGATGCCAATCAGCGCCAGCAGTACCGGCAGGTTGTGCTCAAGCTCGGTGCTGGAGAAATGCTTGTCCATAGCGTGTGCGCCGGACAGCAGCTGCACAAAGTTGTCGAAACCAACGGACAGAATGATAGACAGACCAATCGCTGACCACAGCGAGTAGCGCCCGCCAACCCAGTCCCAGAACTCAAACATGTTGGCGGTGTCGATACCGAACTCTCCCACCGCTTTGGCATTGGTGGACAGCGCAGCAAAGTGTTTCGCCACGTGTTTTTCATCACCGGCGCTGCCCAGGAACCAGTCGCGCGCGCTGTGGGCGTTCGTCATCGTTTCCTGAGTGGTGAAGGTTTTAGAGGCCACCAGGAACAGCGTGGTTTCCGGGTCTACGTCTTTCAGTACTTCGGCAATATGGGTACCGTCAACGTTAGACACAAAGTGCATGTTGAGGTGGTTTTTGTACGGACGCAGGGCTTCGGTCACCATGAACGGGCCGAGATCGGAACCGCCAATGCCAATGTTGACCACATCGGTGATAGCCTTGCCGGTATAGCCTTTCCACTCGCCGCTGATAATGGCCTCAGAGAACGCCTTCATTTTCTCCAGCACGGCGTTCACTTCCGGCATCACATCTTTACCATCAACCAGAATCGGCGTGTTGCTGCGGTTACGCAGCGCAACGTGCAGCACCGCACGGTCTTCGGTACGGTTGATTTTCTCGCCGGAGAACATGGATTTGATTGCCCCGGCCAAATCGGTTTCTTTCGCCAGCGCCAGCAGTTTGGTCATGGTTTCTGAAGTGATGCGGTTTTTGGAGTAATCCACCAGCATCAGGTCGTCAAACGTCGCGGAGAATTTGCTGAAGCGGTCGGTGTCTTTAGCGAACAGGTCGCTGAGCGTAACGTCTTTGAGGGTGTTGTAGTGGGATGCCAGGTCTTGCCAGGCGGCAGTCTGCGTTGGATTGATGTTTTTCATAGCAATACTCTGTTGATTTGAGAATTGTGACTGGGGTCAATTGTAGCGCCTGTGTCGGTCAATTGTGATGATTTTAATGCCATTACCGTCGGTTTCTCCCCTCTGTACGCTTGCCGCCTGGCGCGCCCCCGCCGCATCAATATGATGTCTTTTATAACCGCCGCTATAGCGAGGGTTTTCCCCTCACTAACTGATTTATGGGAGCCACCTCGCAATTCTATAGTGACGTCACCTGCCCCTCAGGTGCAGTCCGTGCATTAACGGATACAGATAAACAGGGTTACTACGGAGCACTGACATGTATAAAAACGCTGAATCACCGATAAAACTGACGCTGGCCGCCGCTGTTCTGGGCGCTATGGCAGCGTGGGCAATCCCCGCATCTTCCTGGGCGGCGCAGACGACTGACTGCGGCGGCGTTGCGCTCACCACCTGCCCAACGCCTTTTGATAAAACGCTGCCGGATACCAAAAATATGCTCACCTGGAGCCAGTCTGAGCGCGTGATTGGATTTCGTAACGATTATCGCAACTATCGCGGCGATGTCTTCCACCACGGTAACGCCCGCCCGCTGGAACACGCACAAAAACAGCTCGGTGAGGTCAGCTACAGCGTCAATGGCAAAACATGGACGCTGAAGGACTACCTCAAACGCCAGGACGTGGCTGCCCTGCTGGTGCTCAAAGACGGTAAGGTGGCGTATAAATATCTGGGCGACGGCAATACCGACTCCACGCTCTGGACCTCACGCTCGGTAGGCAAGTCAGTGGTGTCTACGCTCATTGGTGTGGCAGTAAAAGAGGGAAAAATCCACTCGCTGGATGACGATATCACCCGCTATGAACCTGACCTGAAAGGCACCGCCTGGGAAGGCACCAGCGTGCGTCAGCTCATGCAGCACACCTCCGGCGTGGCCTGGAATGAAAGCTACACCGACCCCAAATCTGATTTCTCTGTGCTCACCCAGTGTGAGGCCAACCCTGGCGCTTACGACTGCGTGCGCAGGCTGGTATCCGGGCTTAAGCGCATCCATCCGGCCGGTGAAAGCTGGTCGTACTCCTCCGGTGGCGCGTGGCTGTTGGGTGATATCCTGGAGCGCGCAACCGGTATGCCTATCGCGGCTTATCTTGAACAATCCATCTGGAGACCTTACGGCATGGCCAGCGACGGTGTCTGGCACTCGTATACGCCTGGCAAACATGATGTGGGCGCACACGGTTTTAACGCCACGCTGGAAGACTGGGGCCGCTTTGGGGAGTTTATTCTCAATGAAGGCCGCCTGGCTGATGGTAAACCGGTGCTGCCTGAAGGTTGGGTGGACGACGCCAGTGCCTGGAACCAGGCGGCGAAATCCGTGAGCGCCGCACACCCGGACGGCACCTACGGCTACCAGTGGTGGAACAATGCTGTCCCGGCCAATGCCACCAACGTTACGCCATCGGTTGATGACTCTCTCAAAGGCTCGCTGTGGGCGCTCGGTATTTACGGCCAGATGATTATGGTCAACCGTGCGGAAAACCTGGTGATTGTCCAGTGGTCCACCTGGCCGGTGGCGGAACCGTCTTTCAACGCCCAGCCGCTGGAAGCCTCGCTGATGTTCAGCGCTATCGCACAAAACCTGCGCTAAACCTCGCGTAGCCTGACGCGCCCGCCTCCCCATGAGACGGGCGTTTTTTATGCGCATCGTGCAAGTCACCTCGTCGCAACACCCCATTGACAGCCGCTGCGTAACAGGTTAAATCTACAGCACAACTTACGTCGTATGACGTAAGCCAGAAGAGGCGCGTCGTCCAGGTAGTGTGTCAGAGGAGCCAGTCCGAAGAAGACACAGGAGGGGGAGCGACGCCGAGGGGGAACACGTGCGGCAGCGTGAGCTTCCGACTACAGGGGCTGAATCCCCTGGGTTGTCACCCGCAGCGACCACGGGAAGGTCGTTTCGCAAGGTGGAGGGCTTCTGGGTAAACCGTAGTTCTGGCCCGTTCCGTCTCTACGTCTGCCCCGTTTACCGCTCTTCCCTTGTACCAGGGTTCATTTTATTGCCATCCCGATGGCCCCCTGACACGAGGTTTTTCATGACACAAGCCGTATCCTCCATCGTCGTTGCCAAATTTGGCGGCACCAGCGTTGCTGATTTTGATGCGATGAACCGCAGCGCCGATGTGGTGCTCAACGAAAGCCTGGCACGCCTGGTGGTACTCTCTGCCTCTGCCGGCGTGACCAATCTGCTGGTCGCACTCGCTGAAGGGCTGGAAGCCAGCGAGCGCTTCGTTAAGCTTGATGCCATCCGTAAAATTCAATACGACATCCTTGAGCGACTGCGCCAACCCGACGTTATTCGCGACGAAATTGACCGTCTGCTGGAAAACATTACCACCCTTGCTGAAGCCGCCTCTCTTGCCACCTCACCTGCTCTGACCGATGAGCTGGTCAGTCACGGTGAGCTGATGTCCACATTGCTGTTCGTGGAAGTGCTGCGCGAGCGCGCGGTGGAAGTGCAGTGGTTTGACGTACGGAAAGTCATGCGCACCAATGACCATTTTGGCAAAGCCGAGCCGGATGTGAGTACGCTGTCCAACCAGGTCGAGCAGCAGCTGCGCCCGCGCCTGGCCGAATCGCTGGTGATTACTCAGGGCTTTATTGGCAGCGAAGCCAAAGGCCGCACCACCACGCTTGGCCGCGGCGGTAGCGACTATACGGCCGCCCTGTTGGGCGAAGCGCTGGGGGCCGTGCGCATCGATATCTGGACCGATGTACCCGGTATTTACACCACTGACCCACGCATTGTGCCCGCCGCCCGCCGCATTGATAAAATCGCCTTTGAAGAAGCGGCGGAAATGGCAACCTTTGGTGCCAAAGTGCTGCATCCGGCGACATTGCTGCCCGCCGTGCGCAGCGATATTCCGGTGTTTGTTGGCTCCAGCAAAGAGCCAAAAGCAGGCGGCACGCTGGTGTGCAACCGCACCGAAGATCCACCGCTGTTCCGCGCGCTGGCCCTGCGCCGCCGCCAGACGCTGGTCACGCTGCACAGCCTGAACATGCTGCATTCACGCGGTTTTCTGGCGGAAGTGTTCAGTATCCTGGCGCGCCACAACATCTCTGTGGACCTGATTACCACCTCCGAGGTGAGTGTGGCACTGACGCTGGATACCACCGGGTCGACCTCTACGGGTGACACGCTGCTGACCACAGCACTGCTTACTGAGCTGTCATCACTGTGCCGCGTGGAGGTGGAAGAAGACCTGGCGCTGGTCGCCCTCATCGGGAACGCCTTAAGCCGCGCCTGCGGCGTGGGCAAAGAGGTGTTTGGCGTGCTGGAATCCTTCAATATCCGCATGATTTGCTACGGCGCTTCCAGCCACAACCTGTGTTTCCTGGTGCCGGGTAGCGAAGCGGAGCACGTGGTAGGCAAGCTGCACAGCAATCTGTTCGAATAATCTCTCCCGCCGGGCTGACGCCCGGCTATTCTCATCTTAAGTCTCCGTTAAGCCAGCGGAGGTTTAATTGTCATCACTCCTCGCTTTATGCCGTATTAACAACGTCATCGTGACAAAAAACCACATGCACACAGACACGAGGATTGAACACCGGGGCGATGAGAGGGTAGGGTATCCTCTCAGGGATGCTGTTCATGCAGCGAGCATCGGCTGAAAAAGGCCGCTTTGCCTGCAACTGGCTTTTTAACCCAGGGCTGCATGAGCGAATCGCTGTTTTAAAACCGGGCAAGGAGCGCCTCTGAACACGGGCTTATGGAATGAGAATACTGTTACTGGAAGACGATCGTCTGATTGGCGATGGCATTAAAAATGGTCTTGAGCAGTGCGGCTTTTGCGTCGACTGGTTTACTGACGGTGAACAGGGCAAACAGGCACTCCTCAGAGCGCCGTTTGACGCCGTGGTGCTCGACCTGGGCCTGCCTGGCCTTGACGGCATGGATATTCTCTCCTGGTGGCGACGCCAGCAACTGAGTGTGCCGGTGCTGATTCTCACCGCGCGCGATGCGCTACACCAGCGTCTCGACGGCCTTAACGCGGGTGCGGATGATTATATGGGTAAGCCGTTTGCGCTCTCGGAACTGGTCGCCCGCCTTAACGCCTTAATTCGCCGCAGCCATGCCCACAGTTCACCGCAACTTACTCACCGGCATGTCACCTTCGATCCCCACACCCGTATCGCCACCTGCAACGGCGAATCCATCGTCCTTACCGTGCGTGAGCAGGCGCTGCTCGAGCTGTTTTTAATGAATAAAAACCGGGTGATGTCACGCCAGATGCTCGAAGACAAGCTTTACAGCTGGGAGCACGACGTGGGCAGTAACGCCGTAGAAGTCCATATTCACCACCTGCGCCGCAAGCTCGGCAGCGACTTTATCCGTACAGAGCGCGGCCTTGGCTATTACCTGGGAACCACGGATGAATAATTTAAGCCTCAGCAGTCGGTTACTGATTTATATCCTGCTGATTGCCACGCTTATCTGGGGGGCTGCCAGCGGTCTGGGCTGGCTACAGACCCGTGAAGCCATTGATGAAGTGTTTGATACCCAACAACTGCTGTTTGCCAAACGCCTCGCCTCCGCCAACCTCAGTGAACTGACCGTTGACGATATCCCCGCTCAACGCCTGCCAAAAACCGATAAGCTGATTAAAAACGGCGATAAAGGCAGCCAGGACGATGACGCACTGGGCTTTGCCATTTTTAACGAGCGCGGTGAACTCCTGCTCAGCGATAACGACCACGGCAATGAGTTTGGCTACAGTACGCACAGCGGGTTTATCAATAAAAGTCTGGAAGGCGATGATGATGAAGAGTGGCGTATTCTCTATATCACCACGCCAGACCGGCGCTACACCATTGCGGTCGGTCAGGAGCGCGAGTACCGCGAAGATTTAGTTAACGATATCGTGCTGGGTCAGCTTTGGCCGTGGTTTATCGGCCTGCCGCTGATGATGGCGCTTACCGTGTGGATTATTCGCCGCGAGCTGATGTCGCTGCGCCGTACCGCCGACACGCTGCAAAAGCGCAACCCCGAAGACGCCACGCCGCTGGAGGAAACCAGTGTCCCCAAAGAAGCGCGCCCGCTGGTCACCGCGCTTAACGCGCTGTTTGTGCGCATCAGCGGCACGCTCGAGCGCGAGCGCCAGTTCACGGCCGATGCGGCCCACGAATTACGCAGCCCGCTGACGGCGCTACGCATTCAAAGCGAGGTCGCGCTACTGGCGGAAGACGATAAAACCTCGCGTAACCGGGCGCTCAATAACCTGATTCTCGGCATTGACCGTACCTCACGGCTGGTCGATCAGTTGCTGGCGCTGTCACGCCTTGATGGGACGTCATCGCTGATGAGCGATGTTGAGCATATCGACTGGCGACAGCTCGCGGCCGAAGTGACGCAAGAGGCGCTGCCGATCGCACAGCATAAGAATATCGCGCTGGAAACGATTGTGGACTCTCCCCCGCAGATAGTGCAGGGCAACCGGCTATTGCTGAAAATGCTGCTGAGTAACCTGGTCAATAATGCGCTGCGTTATACCCAGGAAGGGGGCGAGGTACAGATTACGCTGCGTCACAGCGGTTTTAGCGTCACCGACAACGGCCCTGGCGTTATGCCCAGCCATCTTACGCGCCTGGGCGAGCGCTTTTTCCGACCGCCGGGCGCGGTGGAAAACGGCAGCGGGCTGGGGCTTTCCATTGTGAAGCGCATTGCACGCCTGCATGAGTTTACCATCGACTGGCGCAACCGCCCGGAAGGAGGGTTCCAGGTGACGCTCAGGCAATCTGGCGCATAATTTCGCGTTTTCTGACTGACTAAAAACCTGTAGTGTTAACGCAAGCCGGGGCCAACCCGGCTTTTTCATAATCACAATAACACAACCGTATTTTTGCAAGGACACTCTATGCTCGCAGTTCTCACGCGGCTGTTCCCACTCTGGGCACTGCTGCTCTCCTGGCTTGCGTGGTACACACCCGCCCACTTCACGCCCATTGCACCGCACGTCAGCACGCTATTGATGCTGGTGATGTTCGGTATGGGCGTACACCTGAAAATCGACGATTTCAAACGCGTGCTCGCGCGCCCGGCTCCGGTTGCCGCCTGCACCTTTCTGCACTACCTGATCATGCCGCTGGCCGCCTGGCTACTGGCCCATGCGTTTAATATGCCGCCGGATCTCTCTGCGGGTATGGTGCTGGTTGGCAGCGTCGCCAGCGGCACCGCCTCCAACGTGATGATTTATCTGGCCAAAGGAGATGTAGCGCTCTCGGTGACCATTTCTGCGGTCTCCACCCTGGTAGGCGTTTTCGCCACGCCGCTGCTGACACGCCTGTACGTTGATGCGCATATTCAGGTTGATGTGATGGGTATGCTGCTGAGCATTTTGAAAATTGTGGTGATTCCCATCGGCATGGGTTTGATTGTGCACCACCTGTTCCCGCGCGTGGTGAAAGCGGTAGAACCGTATCTGCCTGCGTTCTCGATGGCGTGCATTCTGGCGATTATCAGCGCGGTGGTTGCCGCCAGCGCCGACCATATCGCGTCTGTGGGCGCGGTAGTGATTGTGGCGGTGATTCTGCACAACACCATTGGTCTGTTGAGCGGCTACTGGGGCGGGCGCCTGTTTGGTTTTGACGAATCCACCTGCCGCACGCTGGCCATCGAAGTGGGCATGCAAAACTCAGGGCTTGCCGCCGCACTGGGCAAGATGTATTTCTCACCGCTGGCCGCCCTGCCCGGCGCCTTGTTCTCTGTCTGGCACAATCTCTCTGGCTCGCTGCTGGCGGGCTACTGGTCTGGTAAAGCGATTAAAAAAGAGAAGCGTGCTGTAGCGAAAGAAAATTAATACCTGCCGCATGGCTACGGATACGGAGCCATGCGGCGGCCTGGTTTATTAATCCAGGGCGCCCGTCTTACATGATTTTCCAAACAGCTTTAGCGCGCTTTTAGCAATAAAGGCAATCCATTCCTCAAACCGACGCTGGCGGTAATAAAAGCGCTGGGCTTTGCGCTGACAATCAAGAATACTGAACAGGTCACTCTTTATTCGAGGTAAACAGCATGGCAATCGCCCGTCTGACCCAGCAGGATATGACTGAGAAAGAACAACGCGAACTTAAAACCCTCCTCGACCGCGCCCGTATTGCTCACGGCCGCCCGCTGACGAACGCGGAAAACAATCGCCTGAAAAAAGAGTACATCGATAAGCTGATGGCCGAGCGGGAAGCCGAGGCGAAGAAAGCGCGTCAGCTTAAGAAAAAGCAGGCTTACAAAACCGATAAGGAAGCGACGTTCTCGTGGTCGGCCAGTACGCACGTGCGCGGGAGAAGATGATTTCGCGGATGGTCCGTAACAGGTGTTACCACCAGGCTGGCTGATGCTCAGGCCTGAGAAACTAAAAAACGCCGGGAAATCCCGGCTTTTTTACGCGATGAAAAGTGACGCGTTAGCGCGATGCTGAACGCCAGGCATGTTGTGAACAGAAATTCAGGCTAAGAAAAGCGTCCTTTTAAGACCAAATTATTGAGCCTCTTTTCTCCACTCACAGCGCCCTTCATAGTTTTTAACGCGCACGTGCATACAGTGTGGGGTTGCTGCCCCCGCTGAAATCGGCAAAGCGTTCACGGCTGGCCGGGGTGCGATTTACAGGGACAACATTGCCGGGAGCAATGTTGAACAACGCGTTAGCGTTGGCCCCGAAGGGGTGTGGCCCAGGGATGGGCCGAGTAATCATGCCTCGCGCCGCCCCCGATAAGCCAGGCGGGATAAGCTGCGCGCACCGCCCAACGGGCGGCGATTTCCTGGCGGGGTCGCGGGGATTGTTAAGGGGGATGCGAAAATCCCCCTTAACCCGTTCACCGACAAGGCAGCCACGTTATTCAACCCAACGTAAAGTGAACGGAACAATCCACCGCACGCAAGGCCCACCGAACGGAGCACGACAGTGCTAGCGCCCCTTTTTCTTACGCCCCGGCCCGCTAAACCGCTTACGGTTCGCCAGCTCCGCCGGGGTTTTCGCCATATTTTTCCCCCCGCTGCCAGCGGGCTTCTTCACAGGCGTTGCAGAGGATTTCGCCTTCGGTTTCGCTTTGGTTTTGGTGGCGGCGTCTTCTGAAGATGACTTCTCAAGCAGCTTAAACAGCTCCACCAGCTCATCGTCGGTCAGGTCTCGCCATTCGCCCGGCGGCAGGCCTTTGAGGCTGACGTTCATGATGCGCGTGCGCTCAAGCTTAGTGACTTCAAAACCAAAGTGTTCACACATACGGCGAATCTGGCGGTTAAGCCCCTGAACCAGCGTGATGCGAAAGACGAACGGCGCTTCTTTCTTCACCTTGCACTTTTTGGTTACCGTGCCGAGGATCGGCACGCCACGGCTCATGCCCAGTATGAATTCATCCGTCACCGGTTTATTTACCGTCACCAGATATTCTTTCTCGTGCTCGTTGCCGGCGCGAAGAATTTTGTTCACCAGATCACCGTGGTTGGTGAGGAAAATCAGCCCCTGAGAATCTTTATCCAGGCGGCCAATGGGGAATACGCGGCTGCTGTGATTGACGAAATCGACGATGTTGTCTTTCTCACTGCCTTCCGTCGTGCTGACGATACCGACGGGCTTGTTCAATGCGATTAACACCAGGTCATCTTCCTGACGCGGCTCAATAAGTTGACCGTTGACCTTTACGATATCTCCCACGTTGACCTGGTCACCGACAGTGGCGCGTTTACCGTTGATAAACACATTTCCTTGTTCGATGTAGCGGTCAGCCTCACGGCGCGAGCAGATACCGCTTTCGCTGATGTATTTGTTTAATCGGATAGATGAGTTCGGCAGCATAGTTTCTCCTGTAAGAGGCGAACTATATCGCAGGCTGCCGGGCTTAAAAATAGCTGGCAGCCACTGGCAGGATTAATAATCGTCGCGCTCGTCGTCTTCGTCCGGCTGCTCCATTACGCTGTACGCGACGGCGCAGAACAGAGAATTAAGACGCTTCATGTCGCCGAGTAATCCCAGATGCAGCGAACTGGTTTCGATACTTTGCACGTTTTGCTGATGCAGCCGGTCAACATGTGCATGTGAATAACGACGATTCATGATGCGAAAACGATGCTTGCTGCGGCGCAGGCGGCGAGCGCTGTCTATGTCACCGGAGAAAAAGACCGACATCGCCAGCTGTAAGTTGCTAAGCAGCTGATCGTAGAGGGCATCCAGTTCTTTTAATCCCTCCTGCGAAAACGCACGGCGCGCAGCGAAGGATTTGTCGGCAATTTCACTGCCCATGCGCTCGACAATGTCGGACGCCTGCTCCAGGTTGAGCGACATTTCGATGATTTCCGCCCAGCGACGGGACTCTTCCTCCGCCAGTTCATCCTTCGGCATGCGCGCCAGATAGAGTTTGATAGCGGTATAAAGCACGTTCACGTCGTCTGCTATTTTGCGCAGCTCTTTCTCTGCACGTGGCTCACCGTGAATCACCTTGCGCAGACCATCCATCATGTTCTCTATGGCATCGCCAATACGCAGCGTTTCGCGGGCGGCGTTAGCGAGCGCCAGCGCCGGGGTATCCAGCGCGCTCGGGTCGAGGTGCTTTGGCTTAAGGCGCGTTTCCAGCTCCGGCGTGTCACGAATAAAACGCCGACACAGGCGCGCCATCGGCTCGGCAAAAGGCACCATTGCCAGGCAGCGAAGCAGGTTGTAGAAGACATGGAAATAAATCACCAGCTCCGATTGCGCAAGCGGCAGGTGGTGCATAACGCGCGCCAGCACGTGAACAAACGGCAGTACCAGCAGGCTACCGATAAGCTTAAACAGCAGGCTACCCAGCGCCACGCGCCGAGCAGCGGCGTTAGCGGCGCTGTTGTTAATCATGGCTAATAGCCCGGAGCCAAGGTTGGCCCCAATCACCAGACACAACGCAACATCAAAGGCGATAACGCCGGTCGCCGTGAGCGTGGCGGTCAGCAGCACCGCCGCGAGGCTGGAATAGCTGATTATCGCAAACACCGCGCCAATCAGCGCATCAAGCATGATGTCGCCCGTGAGCGATGCAAAGATGACCTTCACGCCGGAGGCCTGGGTGATGGGCGTAACCGCCTGCACAATTAACTCAAGCGCCAGCAGAATCAGGCCAAGACCAATGCCGACACGCCCCAGTTGACCCGCACGGTTTTGCTTGCGCCCCAGGAAGAAGATAACGCCGATAAATATCAGCAGCGGTGACAGCCAGGAGAGATCGAAGGTCAGAATACGCGCCATTAACGCGGTCCCGACGTCTGCACCCAGCACAATCACCAGCGCAGGCGTGAGTGCCACAAGGTCCTGAGCGACGAACGACGTCACCAGCATGGTGGTGGCATTACTGCTCTGAACCAGCGCGGTAACACCAATACCGGCGCAGAAAGCGAGCGGTTTTTTCTCCACGCTGCGGCTGAGTACGGTACGCAGACGTGCGCCGAAAACGCGCATCACGCCGGTACGCACAATGTGCGTGCCCCAGACCAGCAGCGACACTGCGGAAAGCAGGTGCAACAGTGTTAACACAGGTTCTCCTTATCGTTTTTTATTTCCCTGGAATCATACCAACGCGGGCAATACCGCCCGCCAGCGCCCTTTCATGTCAGGAAGGGCGATAACAGAATCTTATCGGTAAGTATAAGCATTTACCTGTAAGAAAAAGACAGGACGCCATTACGGCGTCCTGCAGGGTGTAAACAAAAATGACAGTTTTGTGAAACCGTTCGCTTAATGCCCACCGGGCGCGCTTCACAGCGACAGACGGTTTACACGCAATCACACATAAAAATCACGGCATACAGGCAATGCAGCCCGCCCTCAGCCGCGTTTAGTCAGCGTCATAGCCGAGATTAGGGGCCAGCCAGCGCTCAACCTCGCTCACGCTCATGCCTTTACGCTGGGCATAATCTTCAACCTGATCGCGCTGAATCTGTGCCACGGCAAAGTATTTGCTGTCAGGGTGGCTGAAATACCAACCCGATACCGACGCACCTGGCCACATGGCGAAAGATTCTGTGAGCTTCATGCCGGTATGTTTTTCTACCTCCAGCAACTGCCAGATGGTGGCCTTCTCGGTATGCTCCGGGCAGGCCGGATAGCCCGGCGCGGGACGAATGCCCTGGTAGTTTTCGCGCACCAGCTCTTCATTGCTGAGGTTCTCGTTTGGCGCATAGCCCCACAGCACTTTGCGCACCCGCTCATGCAGGTATTCCGCGAAGGCTTCTGCCAGACGGTCAGCCACGGCTTTCACCATGATTTTGTTGTAATCATCATGCTGCGCGTCAAACGCCTCGGCCAGCGCGTCTTCCTCAAGCCCGCCGGTGACGGCAAATGCGCCCAGATAATCGGCTTTGCCGCTGTGTTTGGGCGCGACAAAGTCCGCAAGACAGTAGTTGGCAAAACCGACTTTCTCGGTCTGCTGGCGCAGGTGATGGCTTACCGCCAGCACATGGGTACGCGATTCGTCGCGATAGATTTCGATGTCGTCATCCACACGGTTGGCCGGGAAAATGCCCACCACGCCGCGCGGCGTCAGCGACTTATCGGCGCTAAGTTTGTCGAGCATGGCGTTGGCGTCATTAAACAGACGCTGGGCCTCTTCACCTACCACCTCATCAGAGAAGATGCGCGGGTATTTACCCGCCAGCGACCAGGTCATGAAAAACGGCGTCCAGTCGATGTAGTTGCGCAGCGTTTCGATACTGGCGCGGATTTCTTCAACACCGAGGCGGTGCGCCACGGGCGGCGTGTAGCTGCTCCAGTCAAAAGCCAGATCGTTTTCTCGCGCCGCCTGAAGCGACACCGGCGGCGTGCGCGGCTTTTTACGCCCGTGCTGCTCGCGTACCACTTCGTACTCGCGCTTAGTGCGCGCCACAAACTCATCATACTGGGTCGCTGACAGCAGCGACGACACGACGCCCACGGTACGCGAGGCGTTCTGCACATACACCGTTGGCCCGCTGTAGTTCTGCTCAATCTTCACGGCCGTGTGTGCTTTTGAGGTGGTGGCACCGCCAATCAGCAGCGGTAGCGTGAAGCCCTGGCGTTCCATCTCTTTAGCGACGTTGACCATTTCATCAAGCGACGGCGTAATCAGGCCCGACAGACCGATGATGTCAGCGTTGTGCTCTCTGGCGGTTTTCAAAATGGTGTCACACGGCACCATAACGCCCAGGTCGATAATCTCGTAGTTGTTACACTGGAGCACCACGCCCACGATGTTTTTGCCGATGTCATGCACGTCGCCCTTCACGGTCGCCAGCACGATTTTACCGTTGCTCTTACCTTTCTCTTT
Organism: uncultured Enterobacteriaceae bacterium; assembly: GCA_966185765.1. Classification (GTDB taxonomy): domain Bacteria; phylum Pseudomonadota; class Gammaproteobacteria; order Enterobacterales; family Enterobacteriaceae; genus CBIFVZ01. Next base: position 40,264 of record CBIFVZ010000017.1, read on the forward strand.
GCTGGCCTCAATGAACGGCTCCAGATACGCCACCGCCTGCTTCATCACGCGCGCCGATTTCACCACCTGCGGCAGGAACATCTTGCCCTCACCGAACAGATCGCCGACCACGTTCATGCCGTCCATCAGCGGCCCTTCAATCACTTCAATGGGACGCGCAGACAACAGGCGGGCTTCTTCGGTGTCCTGCTCAATAAACTCAGTGATGCCTTTGACCAGCGAATATTCCAGACGCTTTTTCACCTCCCAACTGCGCCATTCAGCCTGCTGGGTGTTGGAGGCCTCGTCGGCTTTGCTGCCACGGTATTTTTCCGCCAGTTCCAGCAGGCGCTCGGTAGCGTCATCGCGGCGGTTGAGTACCACGTCTTCTACGGCATCACGCAGTTCAGCGGGCAGGTCGTCGTATATGGCAAGCTGACCGGCGTTGACGATGCCCATATCCATGCCGTTACGAATGGCGTAGTACAGGAATACCGCGTGAATCGCCTCACGTACCGGGTCGTTGCCGCGAAACGAGAACGACACGTTAGAGACACCGCCGGAAATCAGCGCATGCGGCAGCTCGCGCTTGATGTCCTCGCAGGCACCGATAAAGTCCATCGCATAGTTATTATGCTCGTCGATGCCGGTCGCGACCGCAAAGATGTTGGGGTCAAAGATGATGTCTTCCGGCGGGAAGCCGACGTCTTCGGTGAGGATGCGGTAAGCGCGACGGCAAATTTCAATTTTGCGCGCACGGGTGTCTGCCTGGCCGATTTCATCAAACGCCATCACCACCATTGCCGCGCCGTAACGCCGCACCCGCTTCGCGTGTTCAGTGAAGGCCTCGACACCCTCTTTCATCGAGATGGAGTTCACCACGCCTTTGCCCTGAATGCACTTCAGGCCTTTTTCGATGACGTCCCATTTCGAGGAGTCAATCATAATCGGCACGCGGGCAATGTCCGGCTCGCCGGCAATCAGGTTGAGGAAACGCACCATCGCCGCTTCGGCGTCGAGCATGCCCTCATCCATGTTGATATCAATGATCTGCGCGCCGTTTTCTACCTGCTGGCGCGCCACGTCCAGCGCTTCAGCGTATTTTTCTTCTTTGATGAGGCGCTTGAATTTTGCAGAGCCGGTGACGTTGGTACGCTCACCGACGTTCACAAACAGGCTGTCTGCGCCGATATTGAGCGGCTCCAGCCCCGCCAGGCGACAGGCGACCGGCAGCTCAGGCAGGCGGCGCGGCGCAACGCCCTCTACTGCCCGGCACATGGCCGCGATATGCTCCGGTGTGGTGCCGCAGCAGCCGCCAACAATATTCAGGAAACCGGCTTTCGCCCATTCGCCAATCTGGGCGGCCATGATGTCCGCATCCAGATCGTATTCGCCGAAGGCGTTGGGCAGCCCGGCGTTCGGGTGTGCGCTAACGTAACATTCAGCGATGCGCGACATCTCGGCTACGTACTGGCGAAGTTCATCCGGGCCAAGCGCGCAGTTAAGACCAAACGACAGCGCGCCCGCATGGCGCAGAGAGTTGTAAAAGGCTTCGGTGGTCTGGCCAGACAAGGTGCGTCCGGAGGCGTCGGTGATGGTGCCGGAAATCATAATCGGCAGTTCCACGCCGAGCGCCTCAAACTCACTTTTCACAGCGAAAATCGCGGCCTTAGCATTGAGCGTATCGAACACGGTCTCAATAAGAATCAGGTCCGACCCACCTTCCACCAGCGCGCGGGTGGATTCACGATAGGCCGCGACCAGCTGATCAAAGGTTACGTTACGAAACGCCGGATCGTTTACATCAGGCGAGATGGACGCGGTGCGGTTGGTTGGCCCCAGTACGCCCGCTACGTAGCGCGGTTTGTGTGGCGTGCGTGCCGTCCATTCATCGGCGCAGGCGCGGGCGAGCTTTGCCGCTTCCAGATTGATCTCCGCCGACAGCGACTCCATGCGGTAATCCGCCATCGCAATGGTCGTGGAGTTAAAGGTGTTGGTTTCGATGATGTCCGCACCCGCCTCAAAGTAGGCGTAGTGAATGGCGGTTATCACATCGGGCCGGGTCAGTACCAGCAGGTCGTTATTTCCCTTAAGATCGCAGGGCCAGTCGGCGAAGCGTTCGCCGCGAAAATCGTTTTCTTCCAGACGGTAGCTCTGAATCATGGTGCCCATGCCGCCATCCAGTACCAGAATGCGGTCTTTTAACTGCTGATGCAGTTGCTCAACTTTGCTGCTCACGCTCACTCCCGACAATGACAGACCAGGCCAAAAGGCCAGCAGACCATACTGGCATAAACCCACAGTGACGCAAAGTCACTCAGGCGTAACATGAGAGAAGTTCACGTCACTGCTCCGACGAGTGCGGCAAAGGTTGCATTATCGCCAAATAAAACGAAAATTATTTCCACGATACAGAAAAAGGAGTCTGTCATGGCCGCTGCCGTTCCCGCCAAACGTGGCAAGAAACCCCGCAACGCTACGGCTGTTGCCCCCGCACCGGCTACCGGACAAGTACAGTCGTTAACCCGCGGTCTGAAACTGCTGGAGTGGATTGCCGAGTCGCACAGCGGTGTGGCGCTCACCGAGCTTGCCCAGCAGGCCGGCCTGCCCAACTCCACCACACACCGCCTGCTAACCACCATGCAGCAGTTAGGCTTTGTGCGCCAGGTAGGTGAGCTGGGTCACTGGTCGATTGGTGCGCACGCGTTTGTGGTGGGCAGCAGCTTTCTGCAAAGCCGCAACCTGCTGGCGATTGTGCACCCGGTGCTGCGCAAGCTGATGGAAGAGTCCGGCGAAACGGTTAACCTGGCGGTGCTCGACCAGAGCGATCACCAGGCGGTGATTATCGACCAGGTGCAGTGTACGCAGCTGATGCGCATGTCCGCGCCTATCGGCGGCAAACTGCCGATGCACGCCTCCGGTGCCGGTAAAGCTTTTCTGTCGCAGCTTGAAGAACAGCAGGTCACCGACCTGTTGCATCGCAAAGGACTGCACGTCTACACCCACGCCACGCTGGTGTCACCGCTGCATCTGAAAGAGGATTTACTGCAATCCCGCCGCCGTGGCTATGCGTTTGACGACGAAGAGCATGCGCTGGGGCTGCGCTGTGTGGCAGCCTGTATTTATAACGAACATCATGAGCCGTTTGCCGCTATTTCCATTTCTGGCCCCATTTCTCGCATCACCGATGACCGCGTGACCGAACTGGGCGCACTGGCGATTAAGGCTGCCAAAGAGGTAACGCAGGCCTGGGGCGGTGGGCGCTAACTTACGTATTCAGGCGCGCCAAAGCGCACGGCAAAGCGCTGGCGTCGCCGGTAGGCATAAACATCTTCCACATGGCCGTTGCGTATGCGCGTTTGCAGCGCACGCCAGTAGGCGGCACTGAATAAGTCTGCATGCATCTCTTCAAACAGCGGCCCAATACGCGGGTCAGCGCACAGCCAGTGGCGAAACTCTTCAGGGAAAACGTCTGACGGCGACACGCTGTACCACGGCTCGCTTGCCAGTTCGTCTTCCGGATAACGCGGTGGCGGGATATCGCGAAAGTTCACTTCGGTCATGTAGCAAATTTCATCATAATCGTAGAACACCACCCGCCCGTGGCGCGTAACGCCAAAGTTCTTAAACAGCATATCGCCAGGGAAGATGTTGGCTGCCGCCAGCTGGCGAATGGCGTTGCCGTATTCCTCTATCGCGTCACGTAACGGCTGACCTTCAACCTTCTCCAGCCACAGGTTAAGTGGCACCATGCGCCGCTCAATGTACAGATGGCGCAACACAATACGCTCACCCAGGTCGATGATTTTTTCTGGCACCTCTTCACGCAGCAAGGTCATCAGCGCCGGGCTAATCTGATGCTTTTCCAGTACAAAGTTTTCAAACTCCTGAGTATCCGCCATACGCCCGACGCGATCGTGCTCTTTAACTAACTGATAGCAGGCGCGCACATGTTCAGCGCTCATCTCCTTTTGCGGGGCGAAGCGGTCTTTAATCACTTTAAATACCCGGTCAAAGCCCGGTAGCGTAAACACCAGCATCACCATGCCGCGGATGCCCGGCGCCTCAATAAACTGCTCGTGCGTGTGGGTGATGTAATCCAGATATTCGCGGTAGCTCTCGGTTTTGGCATGTTTCTGACAACCAATAGCGCTGTAAAGCTCGGCAGTGGATTTGCCTGGCAGAAGTTCGCGCAGCCACTCCACCAGGGCTGCGGGCAGCGGCGCGTACACCATAAAATAGGAGCGGGCAAAGCCAAAGACAATGCTGGCTTCGGCGCTGGTGGTCAGGCAGGTATCAACAAACAACTCGCCGTCATCACTGCGGTGAATCGGCAGCAAAAACGGCAGCGTGCCGTGCGGCGTAAATAATTTTGCCACCAGCCACGCCGCCTTATTGCGATAAAACAGCTCGTTTGCGACCTGTAACCGACTCTGGCGCAGCGTCTCGTCGCTGAAGTTCTCACGCAGATGACGACAGATATATTGCACATCGCGCACCAGATCCTGCCACGGCAGACGCAGCGGTAAATCCTTGAGCAGCGTGCTCAGCAGCTGCGTCCAGCCTGCTGTTGGCTCCAGGTCCTTCGCCAGCGGGCGCGGATGTGCCGACAAACGTGTGGCAGGCTGCGAGCTATAGATAAACAGCCGTTCGGGCTTGAGTGTGCGGTGGCCAAACAGGCGGCAATACACCGAGTTAAAGAAGCTTTCCGCGATTTCAAAGCGCGGGTAGCCCGGCAGCAACGCCGTAAATTGCTGTTTGACCCTCAGCAAAAAATCGGTGTCAGTGCTTTTACCGTCCGTGATACAGCGCAACTGCTCCACCACCAGACCCACGTGGTGATCGTAAAGATGGATACGTTCTTTCATTGCCCGCTGAACGGCGTGCCAGTCCGCTTGCTCAAAACGCTGCTGCGCACCAGAGGTAACTTCCAGAAAACGCCCATACTGGGCGTCGAAGCCCTGCAGGATGGTTTGTGCAATTAACAGTTCCAGCCCACGCGACATGGCTTATTCCTCTCGCCCGGCTTGCTTGTAAAGAAAGCAACGCCCCGAAACGGGGCGAGCTTAATCCGATATTCAGCCCTGAGGGCCTTTACGTCAGAACTGCGATTCTTCGGTGGAACCGGTTAACGCCGTTACTGACGATGTCCCGCCCTGAATGATGGTGGTCACATTGTCAAAATAGCCGGTGCCCACTTCCTGCTGGTGGGAGGCAAAGGTGTAACCTTCTTTACTGGCAGCAAACTCTGGCTGTTGTACTTTCTCAACGTAGTGACGCATACCTTCGCCCTGTGCATACGCGTGAGCCAGGTCGAACATGTTGAACCACATGCTGTGAATACCCGCCAGCGTAATGAACTGGAACTTGTAGCCCATTGCCGACAGCTCTTCCTGGAAGCGCGCAATGGTGTTGTCGTCGAGGTTTTTCTTCCAGTTGAAGGACGGGGAGCAGTTATATGCCAGCAGCTTGCCGGGATATTGCGCGTGAATGGCCTCGGCAAAACGGCGTGCCAGGTCGAGATCCGGCGTTGAGGTTTCACACCAAACAAGGTCAGCATACGGCGCATAGGCAAGCCCACGGCTGATGGCCTGTTCAATGCCCGCGCGAGTGCGGTAGAAGCCTTCGCTGGTGCGCTCGCCGGTGATGAACGCGCTGTCGTACTCGTCGCAGTCAGACGTGATAAGGTCAGCGGCATCGGCGTCGGTACGGGCAACCAGCAACGTCGGTACGCCGAGTACATCAGCCGCCAGACGCGCCGCGACCAGTTTTTGTACCGCTTCCTGGGTTGGTACCAGCACTTTACCGCCCATGTGGCCACATTTTTTCACTGAGGCCAGCTGATCTTCAAAGTGAACCGCCGCCGCGCCAGCCTCAATCATGGATTTCATCAGCTCAAAGGCATTGAGCACACCGCCAAATCCCGCTTCCGCGTCAGCCACGATCGGCAGGAAGTAATCCACAAAACGCGGATCGCCTGGCTCCACACCTGCAGCCCACTGGATCTGATCGGCTCGTCGGAAAGTATTGTTGATCCGCTCCACCACCGACGGCACCGAGTTTACCGGGTAAAGCGACTGATCCGGATACATACTGGATGCCAGGTTGGCATCTGCCGCAACCTGCCAGCCGGAGAGATAAATTGCCTCAATCCCCGCCTTTGCCTGCTGCAAGGCCTGCCCGCCGGTCAGCGCGCCGAGGCTGTTGATATAGCCTTTTTTAGACTCGCCATGCAGCAGTCGCCACATTTTAGCCGCACCCAGCTGCGCCAGCGTGCACTCCGGATTCACTGAGCCACGCAGTTTCACCACGTCTTCGGCGCTGTAGGGGCGACGGATGCCTTCCCAGCGTGGCTGCGTCCATTCTTTCTGTAATGCTTCGATTTGTTGGGTACGCGTTTTCATGTTCAGGTGCTCCCTATTTTTATCCTGGCTTGCCAGGTGTTATTAGTGAAGGCGGTCTGGTCTCTTACGCCAGCAGGCGATAGCCCGGCAGAGTCAGGAAATCAATTAAGTCATCAGAGGTGGTGATGTGCTCCATCAGCCGCGCGGCATCATCAAAACGCCCGTGGCTGAAGCGGTGCTCACCCAGCTCTTCCTGAATGACCTGCATCTCTTCAGCCAGCCACTGGCGAAACAGCGCTTTAGTGACCGGTTCGCCGCTACTGAGTGTTTTTTCGTGATGGATCCACTGCCAGATTGAGGTACGCGAGATTTCTGCCGTCGCGGCATCTTCCATCAGCCCGTAAATCGGCACGCAACCATTGCCGGAAATCCATGCCTCGATGTACTGCACCGCAACGCGGATGTTAGCGCGCATACCGGCCTCGGTGCGTTCGCCGTCGCAAGGTTCCAGAAGCTGTGCAGCTGTAATGGGGGCATCGCTGGCACGGCTCACGTCCAGCTGGTTTTGACGCTCGCCTAATATTTTGCTGAACACGTCCATCGCGGTATCGGCCAGCCCCGGATGCGCAATCCAGGTACCGTCATGACCGTTACGCGCTTCAAGCTCTTTGTCGGCACGCACTTTATTGAGCACCTGAGTGTTGCGATCTTTATCTTTGCTGGGAATAAATGCGGCCATGCCTCCCATCGCAAATGCGCCACGGCGATGACAGGTTTTGATAAGCAGGCGTGAGTAGGCACTGAGGAATGGTTTATCCATTGTCACAACCTGGCGGTCCGGCAGTACCCTGTCCGGGTGATTCTTCAGCGTTTTGATGTAGCTAAAGATGTAGTCCCAGCGCCCACAGTTAAGGCCGACAATGTGATCGCGCAACGCATGCAGAATTTCATCCATCTGGAATACCGCAGGCAGCGTTTCAATCAACAGCGTGGCTTTAATGGTGCCGCGCGGCAGGCTAAAGCGGTCTTCGGTGTAGCTGAAGACGTCACTCCACCATGCCGCTTCCTGCCAGGCCTGCGTTTTTGGCAGATAAAAGTAAGGGCCGCTGCCTTTAGCAAGCAGGTTCTGATAGTTGTGGAAAAAATAGAGCGCAAAATCAAACAGGCTGCCGGGAATGGCTTCATTGCGCCACGTCACATGCTTTTCAGGCAAATGCAGCCCACGCACGCGGCAAACCAGTACAGCCGGGTTGGGGCCAAGTTGATAAATTTTCCCTGATTCGTTGGTGTAACTGATAGTGCCTTTAACGGCATCGCGCAGGTTAATTTGCCCATCGATGACTTTATGCCAGTCTGGCGCCAGCGAGTCTTCAAAGTCAGCCATGAATACCTTTACATTGGCATTCAGGGCATTGATGACCATTTTGCGTTCCACCGGCCCGGTAATTTCAACCCGCCTGTCCATCAGATCCGCAGGAATACCACGAATCGTCCAGTCACTTTCACGAATGGAAGCAGTTTCCGAAATAAAATCGGGCAGTTTGCCGCTGTCAATATCCTGCTGTTGCTGGAGCCTGGCTGCCAGCAGCTTGTTACGTTGCGGCGTAAAACGCACAACCAGTTCTGCCAGAAAATCGATGGCATCTGGCGTCAGGATCTGTTGCTCCTGGTCGCCAAAGGGCTGGCTGAATGCCAGTTCAGTGGTAGTGGCCTGCTGGGACATAGGGGAACGCTCCTCTTGAATTAGCCTGCGGGATCTTCCTGTCGCGAACGAAAGAAAAAGTCGGACAGTTTTCGTTCAGCATAGTTAAGACTAATTCGTGATTTCATAAAATCAAAAACAATTTCCATTTTTTAATGAAATTAATATTAACTAATTGATTTTATGTGATTTAAATTTTTAATTTAGAGAGAAGCAGTTTTCAGAAATAAAAAAGGCACCCGAAGGTGCCTGAATCGTGAAACTGAATCGCTTAATCCAGCGTGGGGTTCATGTGACGGAGATCAAAAGGCGTTATCTGGTAAACGTAGTAGTTAAGCCAGTTGGTGAACAACAGATTACCGTGACTGCGCCAGGTCGCACGCGGTGGCTGTGTCGGATCGTTATCAGGGAAGTAGTTATAAGGCACTTGCGGGTCAATTCCCGCCTCAACGTCACGGAAATATTCACCTGCCAGCGTGCCGGCATCGTATTCCGGATGCCCCGTCACAAAGGCAATACGCTTGTCTTTGCTGGCAAACAGATAAGCATCTTTGCCTTCAGATTCCGCCAGAATCTCAAGATCCGTGTAATCACGAATCAGCGCCGCCGGGAAATCAGCATAGCGTGAATGCGGCGCCAGAAAGCGATCGTCAAAACCACGGGTCAGCAATGCATGAGGATAGGTCAGAAAGTGCTCGTAAACGCCAGAAAGTTTATCGCTGCGGGTTTGTTTGGGGATGCCATACAGGATGTTAAGCGCCGCCTGCACGGCCCAACACACAAACAGTGTGGACGTCACATGCTCACGCGCCCACTCCAGTACACACTGAATCTGAGGCCAGTACGCTACATCGTTAAATTCAACCAGCCCCAGCGGTGCACCGGTGACAATGAGGCCGTCGTAGTTCTGGTCCTGAATGTCTTCAAAGTTGCAGTAGAAGTTATTGAGATGCTCTTCAGGCGTATTGCGTGACTCTCGGTTATCAATGCGCAGCAGCTGGATATCTACCTGTAATGGCGAGTTGGACAGAAGCCGCAGAAATTGGTTTTCCGTTTCAATTTTTTTGGGCATCAGATTCAGGATCAGCACCTTAAGCGGACGAATTTCCTGATTGCTGGCGCGGGAGGTCGTCATCACAAAAACGTTCTCCTGACGCAGGAAATTTACGGCTGGCAATTCATCGGGCACCCTGATCGGCATAACCTTCTATCCTCACTACATACGTTTAAACGTTTAGACATCCAGATAGCCGACAATAACGCGCCTTGAACAAAATGTCGAGTCTGCATGTGGAAGGTGAGAAAGTTTCAGGAAGCGAAGAGACGCTGCGGCAGAACGCCGGAGAGGGAATGCTAACAAAACGAGAATGTGCAAAAGACTCCGCTGTCTCAGCTCACGGTGAAAATACTCCTGCCGAGTTATGGTAGAGGTCATTACACGAGGGCAGGTATGATCCGGGATTACCGCCAGAGGGCAGATAAGATGCGTTGACTACACGCTTCACTCGAGGTTTACGGGACAGGCGCAGACGCTGTTCTGGTATCCCTGTCGTTATTCCCGGTTTGTCCGCACGCCACACAGCAAAAAGCCCTGCACTTTCGTGCAGGGCCTTCGCCTGATTTGATGCCTGG
>CBIFVZ010000018.1:0-49331 GCA_966185765.1 uncultured Enterobacteriaceae bacterium
GTTCTGCCTGCTGTCGCGAGGTGGCGTATATTACCGCCTTCCTCTTCAGAGTCAAGCGATTATTTTCGCTTTCTTCTGCCTGACGGGCCGGTTTGTAAGCCGTTGTGCCGTGTCAGTGGAGGCGCATTATAGGGAGTATTGAGATGCAGACAAGCGTTAATTGAAAAAAACTTACTGTTCGCTTACTTTTCGGGCATAACGTTGAATAAAGCTACGTATTGCGGGTTAACTGAGCAATATCGTGAGCAAATACCGCCACATCCTGCCAGTTGGTATAAACCACTTCTTTACTTGTATCCGTTTCACCGCCCGTCATTTTCATGATGAGCCGAATCATAAAGCGGTCATACCATTTATAACGCGGGTAACGCAGCGCGCCAGCAAACACCGAGCAGAGATCGGGACGCCAGGGGGAGTCAATCAGGAACTTTCGGGTATAAGAATTGGTTTGCGGTGAGCGCTTCTCTGGCTTGCGAGCAACAAGGTTAACGGAGAAGAACGCCCCCGGGCGCGCATTTAGCGCATCGGCATGCTTATCAACAAAGGCTTTCAACGACGGATGGAAATGGCCGTAGCGAATAGATGCCCCGATAACGACTTTGTCATAGGCGTCCCAGTCCACATCCTCGACGCGATGGAGATTAGTTAATTGCGTCTCAACCCCTTTCTCCTGCAATTCGGTTGCAATATTGGCCGCGATTTCGCGGGTTTGCCCATCCCGGCTTGAAAACAATATCAGGGTTTTCACATCTCTCTCCGATTATTCGCGCCAGAAGGTTGGCGTAAACAGTACTAACAACGTGAAGACTTCCAGTCGACCAAACAGCATATTCGCCACCAGAATCCACTTTGCGACCGGGTTCATACTGGCAAAATTGTCCGCAACCACTCCGAGGCCCGGCCCGAGGTTATTGAGCGTGGCAGCCACGGAAGCAAAGGCCGAGAAATCATCCACGCCGGTCGCGATAATTGCCAGCATACTGATAATAAACACCAGCGCATACGCAGAGAAAAATCCCCATACCGCTTCGAGAATTCGCTCCGGTAGCGCACGGTTACCAAGCTTAATGCTGTAGACCGCGTTCGGGTGAACAAGGCGTTTAAGCTCACGGTTACCTTGCTTAAACAGCAGCAGAATGCGAATTACCTTGAGTCCGCCACCGGTCGAACCGGCACAACCACCAATAAATGCCGAACACAGCAGCAAAACCGGTAGGAACAGCGGCCATCGGGCAATACTGTCCGTGGTGAACCCCGCGGTACTCGCCATTGAAACTACCTGGAAAAAGGCCTGGTTTAGCGTCTGCATGACCGAACCGTAAACGCTGTGATACCAGAGCACCAGCGTACAGATAACGACCAGTGACAGCTGCACACCGATAAACATGCGAAACTCCGGGTCACGCCAGTACACTTTAAGGCTACGCCCACTCAGTAAAGAGAAGTGCAGGCCATAGTTACAACCAGAAATAAGCAAAAAGATGGCAATAATTGTGTTGATGGTTGGACTATCAAAATAGCCAACACTGGCATCGTGGGTAGAAAAACCACCGATAGCGATAGTCGCAAAACTGTGTCCAATGGCGTCAAAGGCGGGCATCCCGGCAAACCAGAGCGCCAGCGCACAGGCGACGGTCAGCAGCACGTAAATGAGCCACAGCGTTTTTGCCGTTTCGGCAATACGCGGGCGCATCTTATTATCCTTAAGCGGGCCAGGCATTTCTGCGCGATAAAGCTGAAGTCCACCCACGCCAAGAATAGGCAATATTGCTACCGCCAGCACGATTATCCCCATACCACCAAACCACTGCAGCATCTGACGATAGAACAAAATCGCGTGCGGCAAGGAATCCAGTCCAACCAACGTAGTGGCGCCAGTGGTGGTTAGCCCGGAAAAGGATTCAAAGAAAGCATCGGTAACAGAAAGGTTTGGTCGTTCAGAGAAAATAAACGGTAGCGCACCCACGCTGCCCAGCACGGTCCAGAACAGCACAACGATCAGGAACCCTTCACGCGGTTTTAATTCGTTTTTCTGATGACGGTTTGGCCACCAGAGCATCAGCCCGATAACTACAGCCACGAAAAACGTTTGAGTGAATGCGCGTCCTGCGCCGTCGCGATAGATAAGCGCCACCAGCCCGGGAATAAACATCGTGCCGGAGAAAAGAATAACCAACAGGCCCACAATTCGGGTTATGGCGCGAAAATGCATTTCAACCGCTTCCTTTGAAGTCGAGGAAAATAGGGAGAGGATTATTATTCAATGGGCGATAAATGCAACGCACCGCGGCTCATATCCGCGAGCCGAGCCGAGAAGTCGGCCGCTTTATTGTGCGGCAACGCCACGTTCAGTGCGACCTCGGCCCCAAAATCGCTTTGCACAATCAGCCCCTCAAACTGTTTAAGCAACGCTTCAACACCTGCCAGCAGCGCATAATCACAGCGCAAAGTATATTCCGTAAGCGGCACTTTACGAGACGTCGCCAGCTGATTAATCGCCTGCTGCACACCGCCACCGTAAGCTTTGACCAGCCCACCAGTGCCAAGTTTGATGCCGCCATAGTAGCGCACCACAACCGCGGTGATTTCACCCACGCCGCTGCCCATAAGCTGAGCCAACATTGGCTTGCCCGCCGTGCCGACAGGCTCACCATCATCAGAAAACCCAAGCTTTTGCGAATCATCCGGCGCGCCTGCCACCCATGCCCAGCAATGGTGCCGCGCATCCGGGTGTTCGGCGCGGGTTCGTTCCACAAATGCTTTCGCCGCCTCTACGCCATCGGTATGCGCCAGTAGCGTAATAAAGCGGCTTTTCTTAATTTCTTCGGTCACGCTTACCGGTGCCGCGGGGACCAACCAACTGTCCATCAAGCCAGCTTCAGATCTCGCGTCATATTTTCCACGCCTTTTTCGTGGATGACGACGTTATCTTCAATACGAATACCGCCATAAGGCTTCAGCGCATCAATCTTCTGCCAGTTAAAATGCTTACTGTATGGCCCTTCACGCCACGGCTTAAGCAGCGACTCAATAAAATAAATCCCCGGCTCAATCGTCAACACCATGCCCGGCTCCATCATACGCGTGCAGCGCAGGTAAGGGTATTTCGCGGGTGCCGCCAGGTGCGTGCCGCGGTCATCCTGCATAAAGCCCGCCACATCGTGTACCTGCAACCCAAGCGGGTGCCCAATGCCATGCGGCATAAACGGGCCAGTAATATCATTTTCCACCAGAGCCTCTTCGCTCATGCCAGAAACTATCTGGTGGCGTAGTAGCAGCTTCGCGAGACGTTGATGGAACTGCTCATGGTATTCGGTATAACGTACACCCGCTTTCATGGTCGCAATCAGCGCTTGCTGTTCATCATTAACGTCTTTAATCAGATGAGCAAAATCACTGTCGCTGTGCGCCGCCCAGGTACGAGTCAGGTCTGCGGCATAACCGTTGTATTCAGCGCCCGCATCCAGCAGGAAACTGCGCATTTGCGACGGAGCCTGACTGTCAAGGCGAGTGTAGTGCAATATGCCAGCGTGCTCGTTAAGCGCAACAATGTTGCTGTAAGGCACATCGGTATCACGATGCCCGGTTGCCGTCAGGTAAGCCTGATTGATATCGAACTCGCTCATGCCAGACAAAAAAGCCTCGTGCGCAGCACGGTGCCCGGCCACTGCCATCTTTTGCGCCTCGCGCATGCAGACCAGCTCATAGTCCGTTTTATACGCGCGGTAGTAATGCAGATAATCAATCACGCCCTGGGGGTTGATATGTTGCGCCGCAATACCAAGCTGTAGCGCACGTTCTGCCACTGGCCCAATGTACGCAATGTTGCCACGAGCAGCAGGAAGCTGGCTCGCGATGCCATCCGCTTCAGGCAGCGCAATTAATTCCACCTCATCAGTCCAGAAACTCTCCGGTAGCGGCTCAACGTTGTGCCAGTAATCGACCGGCAGGTAGAACCAGAGCTTAGGTTTGTTAACCCCATCAACCAACAACCAGCAATTGGGCACCTGCGTTACCGGCACCCACGCCTTAAACTGCGGGTTAACTTTAAAAGGATAGGGATGGTCGTCGAGAAAAACATTAAACAGCTCACCCGAGTGTATGAGGAGTGCATCAAGGTTAAAACGCGCCAGCACGTCACGGGTGCGTTCCTGCAGCGTTGCCAGATGTGCTTTGTACTGTTCAGACAGCGAATCCATAGTCTACCCTTCTGTTTTTGCCCATAAACCTGCGCATCTTAGCACAGCCAACGTGGCGTCAGTCGATTTCAACCATCCGTGATCTCATCTGCAAATATGCAAACTTAAATTTGCAATTTTTTAACAAAAAAACCACACTCCGATTCATCTGGTATGACCAGATCCCACTGCTGGTTTCAGGAGACTGACATGCTCTATCAAGGCGACACCCTGCACCTCAACTGGCTGGACGACGGCATTGCCGAGCTGGTCTTCGACGCGCCCGGTTCGGTAAACAAACTCGACACCGCCACCGTCGCAAGCCTGTCTCAGGCACTCGACGTGCTTGAAAAACAAACCAACCTGCGCGGCCTGCTGCTGCGCTCGACCAAAGCCGCGTTTATTGTTGGCGCAGATATCACTGAATTCCTCGGGCTGTTCCAGGTACCTGCGGCACAGCTCTCAGAATGGCTACACTTTGCCAACAGCGTATTCAACCGCCTCGAGGATTTGCCGATACCGACGCTTTCTGCCGTGAATGGTTATGCGCTGGGCGGCGGCTGTGAGTGCGTGCTGGCTACCGATTATCGTATTGCCACACCGGATGCCCGTATCGGCCTGCCGGAAACCAAACTGGGCATCATGCCCGGCTTTGGCGGTTCGGTACGCCTGCCGCGCCTGCTGGGTGCTGACAGCGCGCTGGAAATTATCGCTGCGGGCAAAGATGTCGATGCAAAAGATGCCCTAAAGCGCGGCCTGGTGGATGCCATTGTGGCGCCAGAGACCCTGAAAGAGGCGGCACTGAGCGTCCTGCGCCAGGCCATCGACGGCAGTCTCGACTGGCAGGCAAAACGTGCGCCTAAATACCAGCCCTTAAAGCTGAGCAAAATCGAAGCCGCCATGAGCTTTAGCACCGCTAAAGCAATGGTGATGCAGGTTGCAGGCAAACACTACCCTGCTCCAGTTACTGCGGTAAAAACCATTGAAGCCGCTGCCAGCCTTGGGCGTGATGAAGCCCTGGTGCTTGAGAATAAAAGCTTCGTGCCGCTGGCCCACTCCGATGAAGCGCGCGCGCTGGTTGGCATCTTCCTTAACGATCAGTACCTGAAAGGTCTTGCTAAAAAGCTGACCCGCGATGTCGAGCCACCACGCCAGGCAGCAGTACTGGGTGCGGGTATTATGGGCGGCGGTATCGCCTACCAGAGCGCCTGGAAAGGCGTGCCGGTACTGATGAAAGACATCAATGACAAGGCGCTGGAACTGGGTATGCGCGAAGCGAGCAAGCTGCTCAACAAGCAGCTTGAGCGTGGCAAAATTGACGGCCTGAAGCTCGCAGGCGTCATCTCCACCATTCATCCAACGCTGGATTACAGCGGCTTTGAGCGCGTAGACGCCGTTGTAGAGGCCGTCGTGGAAAACCCGAAGGTGAAAAAGGCCGTACTGGCTGAGCTTGAAGGCAAAGTCAGGCCGGATGCCATCATTGCCTCCAACACGTCCACCATTCCGATTAATGAGCTGGCAAGCGTGCTACAGCGCCCGGAAAATTTCTGCGGTATGCACTTTTTCAACCCGGTCCATCGTATGCCGTTAGTCGAGGTCATTCGCGGTGAAAAAACCGCCGAATCAACTATCGCGCGCATCGTTGCCTGGGCGAGCAAAATGGGTAAAACCCCGATTGTCGTGAACGACTGCCCGGGTTTCTTTGTTAACCGCGTTCTGTTCCCTTACTTTGCGGGTTTCAGCCAGCTTTTGCGCGACGGTGCAGATTTCCGCCAGGTCGACAACGTGATGGAGAAAAAGTTTGGCTGGCCAATGGGTCCGGCACAGTTGCTGGATGTGGTCGGTATTGATACCGCACATCATGCACAAGCCGTCATGGCCGCAGGCTTCCCGCAGCGCATGGGCAAAGATTATCGTGACGCGGTAGACGCCATGTTTGATGCCGGTCGTTACGGTCAGAAAAATGGCAAAGGCTTCTGGTGTTATGAAGAAGACAAGAAGGGCAAACCGCGCCGCGCAGAAGACGACGCGACCAACGCGCTGCTGGCAGATATCGCCCAGCCACGCAAACACTTCAGCGATGAAGAAATCATTGCCCGTATGATGATTCCTATGGTCAACGAAGTGGTGCGCTGCCTGGAAGAAGGCATTATTGCAAGCCCCGCAGAAGCCGATATGGCACTGGTTTATGGCCTTGGCTTCCCGCCATTCCACGGTGGTGTTTTCCGCTGGCTGGATACGTTGGGTAGCGCGCGCTTCCTTGATATGGCTCAGCAATATCAGCACCTCGGTGCGCTCTATGAAGTGACCGACGGACTGCGTGATAAAGCGCAGCGCCACGATAGCTACTATCCCCCCGTCGCTGCGGCAAAGCCGGTCAGCGCCGTGAAATACGCCTGAGGAGTGAGATATGGAAAAGGTTGTCATTGTTGACGCAATCCGCACCCCGATGGGCCGCTCAAAACAAGGGGCATTCCGTAATGTGCGCGCAGAAGATCTTTCTGCTCACCTGATGCGTGGAATTCTGGCGCGTAACCCGGCGCTGGAAGAACACACGCTGGATGACATTTACTGGGGTTGTGTGCAGCAAACCCTGGAACAGGGTTTCAACATCGCCCGCAACGCAGCACTGCTGGCCGAAATCCCGGTCACGGTGCCAGCGGTGACCGTTAACCGCCTGTGCGGTTCCTCGATGCAGGCGCTTCACGATGCCAGCCGCATGATTATGACGGGTGATGCTCATGCCTGTCTGGTCGGTGGCGTTGAGCATATGGGGCATGTCCCCATGAGTCACGGTGTGGATTTTCACCCGGGCCTTGGGCGCACCGTCGCTAAAGCGGCAGGTATGATGGGGCTGACGGCAGAAATGCTGGCGCGTATGCATGACATTAGCCGTGATATGCAAGATGCCTTCGCGGTGCGCTCACATCAGCGAGCCTGGGCTGCCACGCAGGCAGGTCGTTTTCGCGATGAAATCCTGCCGACCTCCGGTCACGATGCAGCAGGTGTGCTCAAATCATTTAACTACGACGAAGTTATTCGTCCAGAAACCAGCCTTGAAAGCCTGGCGGCGCTCAGGCCTGCCTTTGATCCCGTTAACGGTACCGTGACGGCGGGGACATCATCTGCGCTTTCCGACGGTGCCGCAGCGCTGCTGGTAATGAGTGAGTCGCGAGCTAAGTCACTGGGCCTGACGCCAAAAGCGCGTGTGCGCGCTATGGCTGTTGCTGGCTGCGACCCATCAACAATGGGCTATGGCCCGGTGCCTGCTTCAAAACTGGCACTGAAGAAAGCCGGACTGAGTGTTGATGATATTGACTTGTTTGAGATGAACGAAGCGTTCGCAGCCCAGATCTTACCGTGCATTAAAGATCTGGGGCTGATGGATAAAATAGACGAGAAAATAAACCTGAACGGCGGTGCTATTGCGCTGGGTCACCCGCTTGGCTGCTCTGGTGCGCGTATCACCACCACACTTCTCAATCAGATGGCACGCCAGGATGCACAGTTTGGTCTGGCGACGATGTGCATCGGATTGGGTCAGGGGATTGCAACCGTATTTGAGCGCGTCTGATACGCGCATTGTGCAAGGGTTAGTTGCCGTTTTTCCCGCCTCATTGAGGCGGGTTTTTTATGCCTTAATCAGATGAAGGAGAAGGCATCGCCGAACATGCGATCTTCACGAGCGCTGCGCTCATTGCAAAACAAGTCACGGGCAATTTTTGCCATCTCAAAACGACCTGCAATGTAAATATCACACTCGGCAAGCGAACCATAATCCTGCATCACGGCTGTCAGCACCGTGCCAGTACGCCCGCGCCAGCCCTGTTCCGGCTGCTCCACGACTGCTTCAATACGCAGTCCCGGATGCTCAACAGACAGTGACTCCAGCTCAGCCAGGTCATAAAGATGCTTGCTCTCACGCCCGCCCCAGTAAAGGGCAATTTCGCGCTGTGGGTTACGCTCCAGCGCACTTAGCAAAATAGAGCGCACATATGAGAAGCCCGTACCACCGGCAATCAGCACCAGCGGACGCTCTTCGTCATCGCGCAGCCATGCCTCACCGTGGGGAATATCGACTTCTATACTCTGGCGTTGCAGTATCCTGTCCATCACCGCCATCGCGTACAGATTAAGCTCAGACGCACCAATATGCAGTTCGATAAACCGATGTTCTGAGGGCGTAGAAGCCATTGAGAACGGACGTTTATCGCGCTCATCCATCACTACCATCAGATACTGGCCTGCGCGAAAAGACACGTCGCTTTCAGGCTCCAGGCGAACCCGATAAACAGTGTCAGTAATCGCATCCACCGATGTCACTTTACAGCTTAAGATTGTCATGCGTTCCCTCTGGTCGGGTCGTCAAAATAACATCACAACGGCAGGGCGGCCCGCCCCGCTATCATTACTTAAAAATAGCCAGTTCTTCCCAGATAGCGTCAATGCGCTCGATGACCTGAGGATCTTTTTTAATCGGGCGGCCCCATTCGCGGTCCGTCTCTCCTGGCCATTTGTTGGTTGCATCCATCCCCATTTTTGACCCCAGACCAGAAACCGGCGAGGCAAAATCGAGATAATCAATGGGCGTGTTTTCTACCAACACGGTATCACGCGCCGGGTCCATGCGCGTGGTGATTGCCCAAATTACGTCGTTCCAGTCACGTGCATTCACGTCGTCGTCACACACAATGACAAATTTGGTATACATAAACTGGCGCAGGAAAGACCACACCCCCATCATTACGCGTTTGGCATGACCCGCATACTGCTTTTTCATTGTGACGACGGCCAGGCGATACGAACACCCCTCCGGCGGCAGGTAGAAATCGACAATTTCCGGGAACTGTTTTTGCAAAATGGGCACGAAGACCTCATTGAGCGCCACGCCAAGTACCGCCGGTTCATCTGGCGGCCTGCCGGTGTATGTAGAGTGGTAGATAGCGTCTTCGCGCCTGGTGACATGCGTTACCGTGAAAACCGGGAAATTATCGACTTCATTGTAGTAACCCGTGTGGTCGCCGTACGGCCCTTCCGGTGCCATCTCGCCCGGCTCAATGTAGCCTTCCAGGATGATTTCCGCACTGGCAGGCACTTCCAGGTCATTAGACAGGCACTTCACCACTTCGCTTTTGGTACCGCGCAGCAACCCGGCAAAAGCGTATTCAGAAAGCGTATCGGGAACTGGCGTTACCGCACCGAGAATAGTCGCAGGATCAGCGCCCAGCGCGACAGACACCGGGAAGCGCTCGCCCGGATGTGCTCTACACCACTCCTGGTAATCCAGCGCGCCGCCACGGTGCGACAGCCAGCGCATGATGAGCTTATTTTTCCCCAGCAGCTGCTGGCGATAAATCCCCAGGTTCTGGCGCTCTTTGTGTGGCCCACGCGTAACAACCAATCCCCAGGTAATGAGCGGCGCGGCATCTTCGGGCCAGCACTGCATGATGGGAATCTGGGTTAAATCAACATCATCGCCAGTCTGTACTTTTTCCTGACACGGCGCGCTACGCAGCCGCTTCGTTGGCATGTTTAACACCTGCTTGTACTGCGGCAGCTTGTCAAAAAGATCGCGAAAACCTCTTGGCGGCTCAGGCTCTTTCAGAAAGGCTAACAGCTTGCCCACTTCACGCAGCGAAGAGACATCGTCCTGTCCCATCCCCATCGCCACCCGCTTTGGGGTGCCAAACAGATTGCACAATACAGGCATCTTGTAGCCAACGGGATTTTCAAACAGCAGCGCCGGGCCACCCGCGCGCAGCGTGCGGTCAGCAATTTCTGTCATTTCAAGGTGCGGGTCTACGGGCAGCGTTATACGTTTGAGTTCGCCCTGCTGTTCCAGCAGCGTAAGAAATTCGCGTAAATCGTGATATTTCATAAGTGATCAAGGCTTCCGGTTGAACGCGCCATTATACGAGCTTCGACGCGAAGTCGCTGTAGTTTTGTTAAATTGTCGTGAATTGTTGGCTGCTCTACCGTGCAGCAACCATAATACAAGACGAAACTGTCACTCCGTGGGGCATTTTGTTATGCTTTTGCGCCTGTTGATTTGACGATGAACCACTATGCAATCCTGGTATTTGCTGTACTGCAAGCGAGGTCAGTTGCTGCGTGCTAAAGAGCACCTGGAGCGGCAATCGGTAAACTGCCTGACCCCGATGATCACGCTCGAAAAGATAGTGCGTGGCAAGCGTGCAGCCGTAAGCGAGCCACTGTTTCCAAACTATCTGTTTGTCGAGTTTGATCCAGAGAATATTCATACCACGACGGTGAACTCAACGCGCGGCGTCAGTCATTTTGTGCGTTTCGGCTCTCAACCTGCAACAGTACCGCAAGCCGTGATTCATGATTTACTCCATTACCAGACTGAAAACATCACCGATCCGCAGACACCGTTGCCAGGTGATAGCGTAGTCATTACCGATGGTGCGTTCGAAGGCCTTGAGGCCATCTTTAAAGAGCCAGACGGTGAAGCGCGCTCCATGCTGCTGTTGAACCTGCTCAATCGTCAGGTGTTACAAAGCGTCAAAAACACCGAATTCCAGAAAATTTAACCTGAACGTTAAAACACCACGCCGAACACACGTCGCACGTTTTCATCCGTAACCTGCTCGAGCCACGCGTTGTCTTCACCGCGCCACAGCGCAACCTGAGACAAGATATGCGCGAGCAGTGCAGGCTCGTTACGCCGCGATGCAGGCTTTGGCTTCAGATCACGTGGCAACAGCCACGGCGCATCGGTTTCCAGCATCAGCCTTTGTGCCGGTATCATGGGCAACAGTTCACGTAACTCAAGTCCACGACGCTCGTCACACACCCAGCCGGTTATGCCAAGATACAGCCCACGATCGAGACAGGCCTGGGCTTCGTCGCGGTTGCCGGTAAAGCAGTGCAACACGGCAGCCGGTAGCTTATCAAGCCAGGGGTCAAGCAGTTCGATAAAGCGAGCATGTGCCGCCCGACAGTGCATGAAAACCGGCATCTCCAGCTCAGCTGCCAGCGCAAGTTGCGCACTGAACGCCCGCTCCTGCTCCTGTGGTGTGGAATAGTTGCGGTCAAAATCCAGCCCGCACTCGCCAATGGCAACCACCTGCGAGTCGGCCGCAAGCTCACGAATGCGCTGCGCACCTTCTTCGCTCCAGCCGCTGGCATCGTGCGGATGCACACCTGCTGTACTCCAGCAGTGCGCATAGCGTGCTGCAAATAAAGCAGCGGCTTCACTTTCTGCAACGCTTGTGCCTGTCAGCAGCATACCGCACACCCCTGCACTCATGGCACGGCTAACCACCTCATTACGGTCTTTGTTAAACTGCGCGCTGGTCAGGTTAAGGCCAATATCAAACATCGCTTGTCCCCATAAAAAACCGCCCCGAAGGGCGGTTATCAGCATTATTCTTTTGGTGCGACGGCGGTCTCTTCCTCGCCCTTGTCTTCCCCGGCAGGTGGTCTGCGTTTACCGGTATAAAAGCGTGAGAAGAAAACACCGATTTCAAAAAGGCAGTACATCGGAATAGCCAACAGCGTTTGTGAAAACACATCCGGCGGCGTCAGCAGCATACCCACAACAAACGCCCCGACCAGAATATAAGGACGTTTTTTCTTCAGGTCTTCTGGCGTTGTCACGCCCATCCAGCACAGCAGCACAATTGCCACCGGCACCTCGAAAGAGACACCAAACGCCATAAACAGCGCCATGACAAAGTTGAGGTAGTTAGCAATGTCCGTTGAGACCACCACACCAACCGGCGCGGTTTTGGTCAGGAAGCCAAACGCCAGCGGAAAGACGATGAAATAGGCAAAGGCCATACCCAGGTAGAACAACAAGGAGCTGGACACCAACAGCGGTACCACCAGACGGCGCTCATGCTTGTACAACGCCGGTGCGATAAACGCCCAGACCTGATACAAAATCACCGGTGCCGCCAGGATTATTGACACCATGATAGTCAGCTTGATGGGCGTAAAAAACGGTGAAGCCACGTCAGTGGCTATCATCGTCGACCCCGCTGGCAGCTGGGCAATCAACGGCGCAGCAACCAACTGATAAATATCGTTGGCGAAATAAACCAGCGCCAGGAAAATCACCAGTATGGCGATAATGCAGTTCAGCAGCCGCTTACGCAGCTCAATCAGGTGACTGATTAACGGTTGAGTATCTTCGACGGCCATGTTCAGGATTTATCGTTCTGGGGTTGGGAAGGCGCAGTGTCTTTAACCAACGGTGCAGGTCGTGTCACCGTATCTACGCCAACAGGTTCCACCGACGGCGCGGCGGAAGGCATATCCACCTCAGGCGACTGCTCGGGCGCACTCGCCTGGTGTGCTGCTGTCGCAGGCGTGGCACCTTCGTGACTGTCCTGCGCGTTTTTTACCAGCGGATTGTGGATAGTATGGGCCTCATCGCTCGCCTTTTCCGGATCGTCCTCGGTATAGGAGCGTTTCATTGCCTCTGCCGCCTGACGCAGCTCATCCATAGACGCCTTCAGCTCGGGCGTCAGGTTGTCCATGCTCGCTTTTTCTACCTTTTTCAGGCTGTCCTGCAACTCCTGGAGCTTCAGTTCCTGACTGAGTTCATTTTGCACCGTTGTCGCAAGAGAGCGCAGCGCACGTACCCAGCCCACGACGGTTTTCACCGCTACCGGCAGGCGCTGCGGTCCCAGCACAACAAGACCGATAATAAAGATCAGGACCAGTTCGCTAAAGCCAATATCAAACACGAGTTACACCCGGTCTTTGTCGTGATTTTTCGCTTCGTCTTTGTTTACGCTATCCTGCGGCTTTTCAGAAAGCGATTTCGCTGAGAAATCGGCATCTTCATCCTGCTGCGTGGATTTTGATTTAGCGTCGTCATCGCTCATGGCTTTCTTAAAGCCCTTGATAGATGCGCCCAGGTCAGAGCCAAGAGAACTCAGTTTTTTAGTGCCGAACAGCAGCACAACGATGACGGCAATGATGATTAACTGCCAGATACTGATACCACCCATATGATTCCTCGGAGATGCTTATTTGCGCTGCGGCCTAATCAGGCACACAGACGGACTATAACAACGTCGTTCAGGCAGTGCGACACCAGCCAATCAGCCACGCGACCACACCACCCGCCATTGCCCAGGCGGGGAGCCAGCCCCACTCAGGCTTGTTAATCAACAATAATGTACCGCTCAATATCAACGTCGCCCCAATGCCCAGCATATAGCGTGACTGCCCTTGCCTGACACGGCTGACCTGAATATCCCGGGCGATTTTATCAACACTGAGCTGTAATTGCTTGCCCTGGCGCAAACTGTCGTACACCAGTTCCGGTAATTGGGGCATTTTTTCCACCCAAAACGGTGCTTTTTCCTTTAACGTGCGCAGCAACGCCGGTAGCCCAACCTGATCTTTAATCCAGGATTCCAGAAACGGCTTTGCGGTTTTCCATAAATCCAGCTGCGGATAAAGCTGGCGCCCCACACCTTCCACATACAGGAGCGTCTTTTGCAGCAACACCAGCTGCGGCTGCACTTCCATATTGAAGCGGCGCGCGGTATTAAACAGATTCAGCAACACATGACCAAACGATATTTCCGACAGCGGCTTTTCAAAGATAGGCTCGCACACGGTACGAATGGCAAACTCAAAATCCTCAACGTTGGTATCAGCCGGAACCCAGCCTGAATCCACGTGCAACTCAGCGACCTTACGATAATCGCGATTAAAAAACGCGATAAAGTTTTCCGCCAGGTAGCGCTTATCCTCTTTGTTAAGCGACCCGACAATGCCGCAATCAATACCAATATATTGCGGGTCTTCAGGATGATCGTAGCTGACAAATATGTTACCAGGGTGCATATCAGCATGAAAAAAGCTGTCGCGAAACACCTGCGTGAAGAAAACCTGCACACCGCGTTCGGCCAGAAGCTGCATATTGGTGCCGTTTTTCTCGAGCGCCGCCACGTCAGAGACCGGAATGCCGTAGATGCGCTCCATCACCATCATGTTCTGGCTACAATAGTCTGAGAAAACCTCAGGTACATACAGCATCGGGCTGTTTTCAAAGTTGCGGCGCAGCTGAATAGCATTCGCCGATTCACGCAGCAGATTAAGCTCATCAATCAGCGTTTTTTCATATTCACGCACCACTTCAACCGGGCGCAGGCGGCGACCGTCAGGCAGTAAGCGCGGCACCCAACCCGCCAGGCGATAAATCAAACGCATGTCCGCTTTGATAATCGGCAGAATGTCCGGACGGATAACCTTAATGACCACCTCTTTGCCGTTCTCTTTAAGACGTGCGGTATGCACCTGGGCAATAGAGGCTGACGCCAGTGGCTCAATCGCGAAATCATCAAACCAGCTTTCGACAGGAATACCGCCCATCGCTTTTTCAATTTGCTGCTTCGCCAATACGCCATCAAATGGCGCGACACGGTCCTGCAACATCGCTAACTGGTCGGCAATCTGCGGTGGGAACAGGTCGCGTCGGGTCGATAACATCTGCCCAAACTTGATCCACACCGGCCCCAGCTGCTGTAGCGCAAGGCGCAGGCGCTCGCCGAGCAGTTTGTCCTTATGGCGGTTTGGCATCCAGAACAGCATGCGCCGCCCTATCCGCAGCGGCAGCGTAATGCGCATTTTGGGGATGAGTTCATCAAGCCCGTAGGCTAAAAACGTCCTGATGATGAAATAGAGGCGCCGTAACTCTCCAGGCGTCATTTATCCTCCAACCGGTCTAACCGTTTCGCCAGCAACTCCACCTCACGCGCCAGCGCCTCGGTTTCTTCAATAAACCACGTCACTTCCAACGGGCCAGGCGCCAGACGCCACTCTTCGGTCAGTGCTTCAGCAAGGTACTGTTGGTTACGGACAAAGCGTTTTTTCAGGAAGCTGCTGCCACCACGTAGCAGTTTGCCGAGGCTTTCTGCGGCGATATCGCCTATATAAGGCGCCAGCAATTCTGCGGGATCCAGTTCTGCCATATCAATCAGGGCAACGACATTCTGTACCACCTGGAGATCGCCCTGCACTTCCAGCTCGCCGCTTTTGATAAGTTTAGTCAGCTGTTGTCTGTCACGCAGCTTTGCCAGTGTGCTCAGGCGCGCTGTCACCGTGCAATCGGCATCATCTTCACGCGCACCAAGCACATCAATCTGCTGCTCGCTAAACACCAGTGCCAGCGGCGAGTTGAACTCGGGCAATGACACTTTCAGCACTTTGCCTTTAAGGCGCTGGCGCTGCGATTTCAGCGCATCATCACGCCAGAGAAAGGTATTGAGGAGTTTTTCCGCTGTCGCGGTAATCAGTGGCGTCATTGGCACAGGCACGCCCTCAGAATTTAAAACCGCGATGCAGGGCAACGATCCCCGCCGTCAGGTTGTAATATGAGGTGTTTTCAAAGCCCGCCTCGTCCATCATGCCCTTAAGTGTGTCCTGATCCGGGTGCATGCGAATGGATTCTGCCAGGTAGCGGTAGCTCTCGGCATCCTGCGCCACCACTTCGCCAATACGCGGCAAAATATGGAATGAGTAGGCGTCGTAAGCTTTGCTGAGCGGTTCGATAATCGGTTTGGAGAACTCCAGTACCAATAAACGTCCGCCGGGCTTCAGCACGCGGAACATAGAGCGCAGCGCTTTCTCTTTGTCCGTGACGTTACGCAGGCCAAACGAGATAGTGATGCAGTCAAAAGAATTATCCGGAAACGGTAGCGCTTCAGCGTTAGCCTGTACGTAGCTGACATTACCTACCACGCCGATATTGCGCAGCTTTTCGCGCCCCATTTTCAACATGGAGGCGTTGATGTCTGCCAGCACCACTTCGCCGGTTTCGCCCACCAGACGGGAGAATTTTGCCGTCAGGTCGCCAGTGCCACCTGCCAGGTCCAGCACACGCTGGCCACGGCGCACGCCGCTGCAGTCGATGGTGAAGCGCTTCCACAAACGATGAATGCCAAACGACATCAGGTCATTCATGACGTCATATTTCGCTGCGACAGAGTGAAATACCTGTGCCACCATGTCGGCTTTCTGCTCTTTGGCGACAGTCCGAAAGCCAAAGTGCGTCGTTTCCTGTGAATCTTCAACCATCTCAGTGCCTGCTCATCAATAAATTGTTCGGGAAGTGTAACAGATTGGGTTCAATTGCCCTACGTTTCACCCAGCCTGAAACAGGGGATTTGTATGCCAGTCAGCGTTGAGCCGCCAGAGAGCCGGGCATGAGATTAATAATGGCAACATGCTTTTCAGTTCTCGTTTGCCTGCCGCCGCAGTTCATCGTGAAGGTGCGGCCAGCCTGACGCTTCTGCCCCTGGCAGCGGCGCGCTCTCATCATGACTCTGGCGCGCGCTACTGGCGACATCCGGGTTAATCTCACGCTTCACTTCCACACCCAGCTCGCGAAAAGATTCGGCCTGCGCCAGCATGTTGCCGCGCCCGCTCGCCAGTTTTTTCATCGCCTGGCGGTAGTTGTCCTGCGCTCTGTCCAGGCTCTGACCAATGGACGACATATCATCCACAAAGAGCCGCATCTTGTCATAAAGTCGTCCGGCACGTTCGGCAATTTGTTGCGCATTACGGCTCTGGTGTTCGTAACGCCACAAATTGGCAATGGTGCGCAGCGCAACTAACAGCGTGGTGGGGCTAACCAGCATAATGTTGTGCTGTAGCGCCTCGCTAATCAGCTCCGGCTGACGGTCAATGGCAGCGAGAAACGCGGGTTCTACCGGAATAAACATCAGTACATAATCCAGTGAACGCAGTCCCGGCAACTGCTGGTAATCTTTACGCCCCAGCATACGAATATGGTTGCGAACCGAGGCGATATGCTCACCGAGCGCGGTTTCACGTGCGTAATCATCCTCGGCGTTAAAGAAGCGCTCCCAGGCCACCAGCGTCATTTTGGCGTCAATCACCACATCTTTGCCCTGCGGCAGACGCACAATAACATCTGGCTGCATACGGCTGCGATCGTTGAGTTGAATATTAACCTGCGTTTCATACTCATGACCTTCGCGCAGCCCGGACGCCTCCAGCACGCGCGTGAGCACCACTTCACCCCAGTTGCCCTGGGTTTTATTGTCGCCCTTAAGCGCCCGCGTCAGGTTCACCGCCTCCTGCGCCATCTGCGCGTTCAACTGCTGAAGATTGCGGATTTCATGCGCCAGCGTGTGACGCTCGCGCGCTTCCTGTCCAAAGCTGTCCTGCACCTGGCGGCGAAAGCCGTCAAGCTGCTCGCGCAACGGTGAGAGTACCGAATGCAGACTCTGACGGTTCTGTTCATCCACCCGACGATTGCTCTGCTCAAAAATACGATTTGCCAGGTTCTCAAACTGTTCGCTCAGGCGATGCTCACTGTTCATCATCTGGCGTACTTTTTCTTCGGCATTAATGCGTGTTTCTTCAAGCCGCGTGGTCATCTCGCGCAAGTCGGCTTCCTGCACGCGGTTAATTTCCATCTGGTGGCGCAGCTCGTTATTCAGATGACCGCACTCCTCACGCCAGTGTTCACCCTGCGCAAGCTGCTGGCGCGTCGCCATGAGTTCGCCATAGATATCGCGCTGCTCCTCCTGAACCTGTGCCAGGCGCTGCGCCGCACGCAGACTGGCAGCCAGCCAGCCTATGCCGATGCCCGCCAGGGCCACCACCGCAATAAGAACCAGGGAGAGATCCAAAACGCCTCCTGCCAGCGTGATGTCGTTATAACCTGAAGTATGAACGGTAAAATAAAAGTGGACTGTATAGATGTCCAGATAAAAAGCCAGACATGCGCGACATTACGCAAGTTGTGTTGAAGATATGCTCGCGCCGGCAGGGAGATTGCGCAGCGCTTCGCAACATTCACGGCCGCCAGAAAAGCAAAACGCCCGAAAATATCGGGCGTTGAGACTGATGACAAATCTCATCCTGTGACAAACAGGATGGATAACACCCAATAAAGCAATAAGGAAAATCAATTCATTGATTTTCGCCTGCTCACCACAAAGAAGGAAAAACCACGCTTTTTCCTTCTTTGTCTGCAATCTGAACGCCCGAAAATATCGGGCGTTTTTGCGCTGCATTGTACCGCGCGACGGTCAGTCCAGACGCGTGGCTACCTTGCCTTCACGCACCCCTTCAGCAATAAAGAACGGCACTCCCAGCTTCCACTGACCACCGTCGACCGTTGCCTCATAGCGACATTCTTCCCCATCAACGGTCAGAACGATCGGCTGCTGGCTGCCATCCGGCAACGTTGAAGCGCCGGCAAGCCCCGAATAACCGGCATTGCTACCAACATGGAAAGTGTCCAGCGGCCAACGTACCGGTGCATGAGCGGGCCACGGTTGGGCATCAGCAAAGCCAAACAACTCGTCATGGTTCAGCAGACTTTGTTTTACCGTTGACCACAGCACGCTTTTAAGAAAGTACTGATCGGTAAAACGCACGCTGCCTTTGTACTGTTCAATAAAGCTGCGCATCAGACTGTCAATATCGGCAATGATGCCGCCACAACCGCCCCACATGCCTGCCAGTAGCAGTTCGGTATGGGTAAAGTAATCGCGCATATGGTGGAAATAGTATGGCGATGCCAGCCATGCCTCGACCGCGGCCTGCTCGCGCTCAGACAGCAATGAGTCAGCATCGCGCACGATGTAGCGCTCAACGGCCGGGTCGCTGACTACCTTAAAACGCCACAGCGTCGGGAAAATGGTTTTCTCCGCGCTCATATCAACCAGTTGCGCACCCCGTGCGCGTAAACGCTGCCAGACATGCTGTGGCACAGAGTCATCAAGATAAACGCGACAAGTCCAGTGTGGAAACAGCTCACGGGCGACGTCGACGTTTTTTACCATCGTTTCACAGTAGCGCGGCTGCGCGCCATACAGGCTAAAAGAGATGATATTTTTTTCCGGATGCGCCGCGTCAAACGGCTTCGGTGCGCCATCAGGTAACGCTAACGCAGGTGTGCGGCTAAAGCGGGCATCCGCCTGAGTGAGGGACTCGCAGCCGTAGCGGCGCACTTCATCATCTTTTTTCAGCCAGCCGCAGACCTCGGTAAAGCCATCCAGCCAGGTTTCAGACGCGCTGTCGCGCTGTGGCGACTGATAGATACGGCGATACGCTTTATAAGACTTTTCATAGTCTTTTAACCGCATCAGGCAGAGCGCGTAATCGCTTTTCACCTGAAGGTTATTCGGCATTTCTGACAGCACTATCTCACAGCAACGTGCGGCTTCCGCATAATCCTCCTGAGCCATAGCAGCACGGAAACGTGTCGCCATAGTGTTGAGCTTATCCTGAATTCTGGACGTATCTTGCGAATGACGCGCCCCGAAACGGCGCTGTTGAAAAGTAGAACGCATCCCTGGAACCTTTTTATTCATTTATCTGATGAAGGTGGCGCATTCCGGCACATCCGGAATGCGCTAACACGTTACATCAGACGACGGGCAGCCTCCACCACGATTTTCACTGCGTGGCTTTCCGTCTGCTTCATGGTGGCAGCATCAGGAATTTCCTGCTGCGTACGGTTAACGATAACGCCTGCCACCATACCCGCGCGCAGCCCCTGGCTTGCACACATGGTCAACAGTGTCGCGGACTCCATCTCATAGTTCATCACCCCCATCTGCTGCCACTCTTCCATTGACCCCTGGAAGCGGCGCACAACGCGACCTGAGAAGGTATCGTAGCGCTCCTGGCCCGGATAAAACGTATCAGAAGAAGCGGTAATACCGATGTGGGTGGTGGCACCCACGGCTTTCGCCGCCTCAACCAGCGCGGTGGTACAGGCAAAATCGGCGACAGCCGGGTATTCCATTGGCGCAAAATGCAGGCTGGCACCGTCAAGGCGAACGGAACCGGTGGTCACCAGCACATCACCCACGTTGATATGCGGCTGGATTGCTCCGGTAGTACCCACGCGCAGGAAAGTGCGAATGCCAAGCTGCGCCAGCTCTTCGACGGCAATAGAGGTCGACGGACCACCAATACCGGTAGAGCAGACAATGACTGCCTTGCCGTCAATCTCGGCACGCCAGGTGGTAAATTCGCGGTGCGATGCCAGCTTCACCGGGTTAACCATCAGCGCCGCTATCTTCTCCACCCGCTCCGGATCGCCCGGCACGATAGCCAGCGTCGCGCCCTGCAGGCAGCTTTTGGTAAGACCAAGATGAAAGACATCAGACTGAGACATGACAGGCTCCTTGTGGAATCGGATATGAGTGTAGCAAAGCGGTACTGTAACGAAGCTACAGATAAATTTTCGTGATGTATTTCACCATGAATGAAACACGTTACATCATCCTGACTATTATTAGCGGCACAGATCACAAAACTGAGGGCAAATTCTCAATAGCCGCTGAGGTATGGCGACTTTTGCCACACAACTGTTAATGCTGTTCGGGCTATAGTTAGCTGACTGCGCTAAATCAGGTACGGAGAGACCCATGACAGATAACACAACGCACAATAAACCGGGCGGCAGTTTCGCACCGGCTGTATCACCTGCCTCCCCCACTGCCATTCATACACCGGACGACGGCCTGCACACCGGAGAAACCACCGTGCCAACTCGCGGCGAAAGTATGCCCGCCTGGTTTGCCCGCCCGAAAGGCGATGCTGCCGACCTGCCGGTGGTTATCGTGGTGCAGGAAATATTTGGAGTACATGAACACATCCGCGATATCTGCCGTCGTCTGGCGCAACAGGGTTATCTGGCCGTCGCACCCGAACTCTATTTTCGCCAGGGTGACCCGAACGACTATGACGATATTCCCACCCTGTTTAACGAGCTGGTGATGAAAGTGCCCGATGCGCAGGTGCTGGCCGATCTCGATCATGTTGCCAGTTGGGCAGCACGCCACGGTGGCAACGCCAACCGACTGCTGATCACCGGTTTTTGTTGGGGCGGACGCATTGCGTGGCTCTATGCTGCACATAATCCACAGATTAAAGCCGCTGTTGCATGGTATGGCCGCCTGACTGGCGATAAATCGCTGAATTGTCCGAAGCATCCGGTGGATATCGCCACCGAACTCAGCGCGCCCGTGCTGGGCCTGTACGGGGCAAAAGACACCGGGATATCGCTTGAATCTGTCGATACCATGCGCCAGGCGCTGCGTGCAGCGAATGCAAAAGCGGAGATTGTGGTGTACCCCGATGTGGGTCATGCCTTCAACGCCGATTATCGCCCGAGCTACGATGCCGAAGCGGCACAGGATGGCTGGCAACGTATGCTGGCATGGTTTGAGCGCTACGGTGGCGCAAAAGCATAACGCCCCGCCGTGAAAGCGGGCCGGATACCATGACCGGGAGGCGCCCTGCCTCCCGGTCATGTTTTATGCCTGTCGCAGGTTTTGCGCGGCCTGCACCATGTTAGCCAGCGCGGCACGGGTTTCTGGCCAGCCACGGGTTTTAAGGCCGCAGTCCGGGTTAACCCATAAACGCTCTGCCGGAATGCGCTGCGCTGCTTTTTTCAATAGCGCCTCAATCCACTCCACGCTCGGTACGTTTGGTGAGTGAATGTCATACACGCCAGGCCCAATTTCGTTCGGATAGTCGAACTCTTCAAACGACTCCAGCAGCTCCATGTCTGAGCGCGAGGTTTCGATGGTTATCACATCGGCATCCAGCGCGGCGATGGAATCCATGATGTCGTTGAACTCGCAATAACACATGTGAGTGTGAATCTGGGTTTCATCGCGGGCTACTGCCGCATTCAGGCGAAACGCGTCTACCGCCCAGCTCAGATAGGCCTCCCAGTCGCTGCGCTTGAGCGGCAGCCCTTCTCGCAGTGCCGGTTCATCAATCTGGATAATGCCGATACCGGCCGCTTCCAGGTCTGCCACTTCGTCACGTAGCGCCAGCGCAATCTGTCTGGCGATGGTTTCACGGCTCACATCTTCTCGCGGAAACGACCAGCACAGAATAGTGACCGGTCCGGTCAGCATGCCTTTTACGGGTTTATCGGTCAGCGACTGCGCGTACTTTGCCCACTCCACGGTAATCGGCTGCGGGCGGCTCACATCACCAATCACGACCGGTGGCTTCACGCAGCGCGAGCCATAGCTCTGCACCCAACCGTTCTGCGTAAAGACAAAGCCGTCCAGATGTTCGCCAAAGTATTCCACCATGTCGTTACGCTCGGCCTCACCGTGTACCAGCACGTCCAGCCCCAGGCGCTCCTGCTCCTGTACCGCCTGTTTGATATGCTCGGCAATGCCGGTGCGGTAGTGGCTGGCATCGAGGTTGCCTTTTTTGAAGTCCAGACGCAGACCGCGGATTTCTGTGGTTTGCGGGAAAGAACCGATGGTGGTGGTCGGCCAGTCCGGCAGTTTGAAGCGCGCACGCTGGGCTTCAGCGCGCACTGGATACGGATTCGCGCGCTGGCTGTCGCGAGCGGTAATAGCCGCCAGCCGTTTTTCCACCGCCGGGTTGTGCACGCGGCTTGAGCTGCGGCGGGCCTGAATCGGCGCGCTCCATGCGTTGATTTTTGCGCTATCACCGCTGTTGAGGGCGTCACGCAGCAGCGCCAGCTCCTCGCATTTTTGCAATGCAAAGGCAAACCAGCTTTTCACCTCGGCATCCAGACGCGTTTCCACGCTCAGGTCGATGGGGCTGTGCAGCAACGAGCAGGACGACCCCACCCAGAGCGCCCGTTTGCCCACCAGCGCCTGAATCTGCGCATATTTTTCCGTCAGATCGGCGCGCCAGACGTTGCGCCCGTTGACCAGGCCCGCAGAGAGCAGCCAGTCGGCAGGCAGGCAGCGGTGCAGTTCATTTACGTCGTCATGACCGTGCACCAGGTCTACGTGCAGCCCCTGAACCGGTAGCGCAGTAATGGTGTTGAGGTTCTCACTCACCCCTTCAAAATACGTGGTCAGCAGCAGCTTAACTTTACCTGTCAGCGCATCGTAAGCCGGTTTGAACGCCTCCAGCCACGCCTGAGGCAGTTCCAGAACCAAAGCCGGTTCATCAATCTGTACCCATTCCACGCCACGTTTTGCCAGTTCTGACAGTACCTGCTGATAAACCGGCAGGATATCGTTGAGTAGCGACAGGCGGTCAAACGCCTCGCCCTTCACTTTACCCAGCCACAGGTAAGTAACCGGTCCCAGCAGCACAGGCTTCACGTTGTGGCCCAGTGCGAGTGCTTCATCCACCTCTTCAAGCAACTGGGTCCAGGTCAGGGCGAACTGCTGGCCTTTGGTAAATTCCGGTACCATGTAGTGATAGTTGGTGTTAAACCATTTGGTCATTTCCGCTGCCGCAGCAGGCTCCCCGGTCGGCGCACGGCCACGACCAATGCGAAACAACGTGTCGATATCCACCGAACCGTCTTTATTCTGGTGGCGCGCAGGCACGTTGCCCAGCAGCAGGCTGGTGGTAAGCACGTGATCGTACCAGGCAAAGTCGCCAACTGGTAGCAGGTCAATCCCGGCGTCTTTTTGCTGCTGCCAGTGACGCGCGCGCAGCTCACGGCCAACGGCCAGCAGTTCTTCACGCGAGCTGTTGCCCGCCCAGTAGCTTTCTTGTGCTTTTTTCAGTTCGCGGCGCAGACCGACGCGAGGAAAACCGAGAGTGTGGTTGCGGATGGTCATGTGTTTTTCTCCATTTTGTCCGGGATTCCAGCGTCAAACTCTAAATAATTCGGTTTGCAGGAAGGCGGCGACGCAGCGAATCTTCGGGAGCTTACTCAAGTAAGTGACCGGAGTGAGCGAGGAAAGCCAACGCACCTGCAAGCTGAATTATGACGAGTTTTGGACGTCTGGATGTTTACACATCCATAATTGCCGGGTACTGTATATTCCTCAAGCGCAAATTGTTCATGGCCAAGTGAAGGACTTTCATGATTGAGATAAAACATCTGCGAACCCTGCAGGCGCTGCGCAGCAGTGGGTCGCTGGCGGGGGCGGCGGCGGCCCTGCATCAGACGCAGTCGGCGTTGTCGCATCAGTTCAGCGATCTGGAACAGCGCCTCGGCTTTCGCTTATTTGTGCGTAAAAGTCAGCCGCTGCGCTTTACGGCACAGGGAGAGATTCTGCTGCGTTTAGCCGAGCAGGTTCTGCCGCAAATCAGCCGTGCGCTTCAGGCCTGTAACGAACCGCAGCAAACCCGGCTGCGCCTGGCGATTGAGTGCCACAGCTGCATTCAGTGGCTCACACCTGCGCTTGAACAGTTCCGCACACAGTGGCCACAGGTGGAAATGGATTTTCATTCTGGGGTGACGTTCGATCCACAGCCGGCCCTGCAACAGGGTGAGCTGGATATTGTGTTAACGTCCGACATCCTGCCGCGCAGCGGCCTGCACTATTCGCCGATGTTCGATTATGAAGTACGCCTCGTGCTGGCGACCGATCATCCACTGGCGGGCAAATCCCACATCCAGCCGGAGGATCTGGCAAGCGAGACCTTGCTGATTTACCCCGTACAGCGCAGCCGCCTTGATATCTGGCGTCACTTCCTGCAACCGGCAGGTATCAGCCCGTCGCTCAAAAGTGTGGACAATACGTTACTGTTGCTTCAGATGGTGTCAGCACGCATGGGCATCGCCGCGCTGCCGCACTGGGTAGTGGAAAGCGTTGAACGCCAGGGTCTGGTGGTCACCAAAACCCTGGGCGAAGGACTGTGGAGCCGGTTGTACGCCGCCGTGCGTGACGGCGAACAACGCCAGCCGGTCACGCAAGCGTTTATTCGTTCGGCGCGCAATCACGCCTGCGAGAGTCTGCCGTTTGTGCGCAGCGCGGAGCGACCCAGCGCCGATGCACCCATAGTGAAGCCAGTATCACCGCTCCACCCATGAGAAAGCTCGGCCAGTGGGGCTGCTGCTGCCAGATGGCAAGATTGACCAGCAGCCCCGCCGGAACGTGCATATTATTCATAATCCCAAGCGTACCGGCATCAACCTGCGTTGCCCCGTAGTTCCACATAAAATACCCAAGCCCGGACGCAACCACGCCCAGCCAGAGCAGAATGCCCCACTGCAAGCCGGTACCCGGTAGTTTCTGCGGATTGCCCAGCGCAAACCACGCAACAAGCGCCACCATAAATGCCCCAAGATAGAACCAGGAAAAGGCGCAGTGCTGCGGCATGGGGCTAACTTCCATCAGCCGCTTATAGCCCACCATACCGATAGCAAAACTGATATTGGCAAGCTGTACCAGCAACAGGCCGGTCCAGAAATGATCGCTGATGCGGTCGTAGCGGATGATGGCCGCGCCCAGAACCGCCAGCAGCGCACTCAACGCATAGCTCCAGCGCAGCCTGCGTCCACGCATCACATCGTAGATAAGCGTGATGTACAGGGGCGTCAGCACCGTGAAGAGCAGGAACTCAGATACCGACAGATAGAGATAAGCCTGAAAGCTCAGCAAATACATAATGCCCAGTTGTAACGCCCCCATCAGCATATACATCACCAGCGTTTTAAGCGGGTAACCACGCACGCGCAGAAAGGGCAAAAATACCAGCGCGGCCAGCCCCACGCGCATCAGCACGGAGAAGTAGCTGTCCACGTGGCCCGCCAGGTACTCGCCAATCAGGCTAAAGGAAAACGCCCACAGGATTGTGGTAATGATAAGTAGCGCCACGTTGTGCTCCGCCTCAGGCTTCAGAAGGTCTGGCCTGTTGAATCATAGTGAAGCAAGCATTGTAGCGAACAACGAGGTTGACGAATGGTCGAGATTCAACCATTCGTCAGAAAAGGTTTACTCCGCGTTCAAAAACAAGCGGCGCAGGTAGTGCGGTACGGCATCGTCAGCGTTGGTGCCAATCACTTCCAGTTCCGGCAGCAGGTCCTTCAGACGCTGGTGGGCGTTGCCCATAATGCAGCCCTTGCCCGCCATCGACAGCATCTCTTTGTCATTCATGCCATCACCAAAGGAAATACATTCTTTCAGTCCATAGCCCATCGCTTTCGCAACCGCCTCCAGCGCGTGGCCCTTAGAGACGCCGCCCGCCATCACTTCAAGGCAGGTCACGGTTGAAAAGCTGACGTTCACCCGGTCGCCCCAGCGCGCGTTAATCGCCTGCTCCAAAGGCAGCAGCTTGTCGTGATCGTCGCAGGTAAAGAACACTTTGCTTACGCCGTCGGTTTCCAGCAGGCCCGGCTCGAACAGCTGATAGCTGAACTCGCCTTCCTGAAAATAGGCCATCATTTCCGGGCGATGGCGACTCATAAACCAGTCGTCGCCGCGATAGACGTTGGTGATGATATGGGCGTCATCGCGCACCACGCCATAGAGGTCTGCGGCAATGTCGCGGTCCAGATCGTGGGTAAAGACCAGGTTGCCGTCGGTGTCATGCACGCGCGCCCCGTTGGAGGTAATCATGTAGGCGCGGATTTCCAGGCTGTCGCGGATCTGGGCCACATCAATGTGATGACGACCGGTCGCAAAGACAAAATGCACGTCGCGCTCGGTCAGTAATTTCAGGGTTTCTTTTGCGTAAGGCGTAAGGACATGGCTTGGCGACAGCAGCGTGCCGTCTAAATCAGATGCAACAACCTGGTACATAGGGTTCATTCTACCTCTGGAGTCAGTCAATCAGTTGTGCCGGTCGAAGAAATCAACAATGGCATTCAGTGCAATGGCGCGCATCTCGTCCGTTTCAAACAGGATCTCGTGAAACGCACCGGTAATTGTTAACGGTGTCTCCCCTTCACAGGGGTTGCCTGCTGCGGCGCGCTCGGCACAGAAGCGGTCATGCATACGGTTATCCACCACGCGGTCATCTTCTGCCTGCACCAGCAACATCGGCGTGGTGGTACTGACCGCATGCGCTATGACCTGCTCACCGGCAAGGATGCCTTCGCGCACCCAGTGGTAGGTTGGCCCGCCCACACGCAGGCTCGGGTCATCGGCATAAAAACGCAGGTTGCGGCGATAGCGCTCACGGCTGTGGGTCAGCACGTTAAGGCCAAACGGCAGTGCACGCCAGCGCCCAGTACCAATGGCGTAGTTTTCGCGGATACGCTGATGGCCCTCAGCCCAGTCGAGAATGTGGCGCACCATCCACTCAGGCAGACGCAGTACAATGCCAAACATTGGCGCGCACAGCGCCACGGCATCAAACGCCTGCGGATTGCGCTGCAAAAATAGCGTGGTAATCGCCCCACCCATCGAATGCGCCAGCGCGTAGCGCTTACGCCACGGGCCGTTGGCAATTTCGCGTTGCCACAGCAGCTCCAGGTCATCCACATAGTCGCTGAACTTCACCACGTGACCACGGTGCGTATCTGACAGCATGCGCCCGGAGCGCCCCTGACCACGGTGGTCGATAATCAGTACGTCGAAGCCACAGTGGAACAAATCCCAGGCAAGCTCCGCATACTTCACGTAGCTTTCAATGCGACCTGGCGAAATTAACACCACGCTATCATGCCGGGGCGCCAGAAAACGCACAAAGCGCAACGGAACGCCGTCCACGCCAACCAGTTCGCACTCTTCCCGTTGCTGCCAGAAGTCCATCAATGGACCTGTGGTGAAAGCAGCAAATGCTTTCTCCCTGTTCAACCAACTCTTTTTATGCTGAGACTCAGGCATTCTTGCCGCCTCCGCGCGTGGAATATCGCTTTTTTTGTGGCTCATGGAATAACCATAAACAATACCGTATTGTGGCATAAACAGACGCCCAGCGGGAGTTTCACATGAGTTTTGAATGGTGGTGTACCTATCTGCTTACCACCCTGATTCTGAGCCTGTCTCCGGGTTCAGGCGCGATTAACACCATGACCACGGCCATCAGTCACGGCTACCGTGGGGCTGCGGCATCCATAAGCGGTTTGCAGGTTGGCCTGTCGGTTCACATTGTGTTGGTTGGTGCCGGGCTGGGCGCGCTGTTCTCGCGCTCGGTTCTGGCATTTGAGGTGTTGAAATGGGCGGGTGCCGCTTACCTTGTCTGGCTTGGCATCCAACAGTGGCGTGCGGCAGGTGCAATCGACCTGAAGACGCTGGCGCGCAGCCAGCCGCGCAGCCAGTTGTTCCGCCGCGCTGTGTTTGTGAACCTCACCAACCCCAAAAGTATTGTCTTTCTGGCGGCACTGTTCCCACAGTTTATTGTGCCGCATCAACCCCAGGCGATGCAGTACCTGGTGCTCGGCGTCACAACCGTAGCCGTTGATATTCTGGTTATGATTGGCTACGCCACACTGGCCAAACGCATCGCAGGCTGGCTCAAAGGACCGCGCCAGATGGGCGCGCTGAACCGGGTCTTCGGCTCGCTGTTTATGCTGGTTGGTGCGCTGCTTGCAAGCGCACGCCATGCCTGAGTAGATGCCGGGCGCCCCCGGCACCGTTTATTAGCGGGAAATGATCAGATGGATACCAAAACCGGCAAACAGTGCCCCCGCCACGCCATCAATCCACTTTGCCAGTTTCTGATAGCCGCGGCGCATTGCCGGTAGCGCGAACAGGCTTGCCACCAGGGTAAACCACGCCAGGGTTTCCAGCGCAATTAACGCAAAAATACCCCACCGTGCAGACGCACCAATATTGTCGCCGACAAACAGCGAGAAGACACTACCAAAGTAAATAATGGCCTTTGGATTGGCCAGATTAGTCAGTAAACCTTTTACAAAGCTACGGCCACCGTGCGCCAGTTCAACCTGCGGCGCGGATTCGGCAGCGTCGCTTTTTTTCCTGAGCGCGCCACGCAGCATCTGCCAGCCCATCCAGCACAGATACAGGCCACCGCCCACCATAATGATGTTATGCAGCCACGCCATTTTCTCAAGAATCAGGTGCAGGCCCAGTAACGCGACGCCCGCCCACACCATTACGCCGCAGGTGATGCCCAGTACACCCATCATTGCCTCTTTACGCGAGCGGCTAACGGCGGTCTGCGACACGAAGAAAAAGTCAGGGCCGGGGCTCATCAGCGCCACAATGTGCACCAGCGCCACGGTAAGAAAAAGCATCAACATAGATACGCTCAGGATGAAAAAAGAGAATCTCCATCCTGCCACGTTTAGAAAGGTCTGACTACGGGTTACTCGTCGACGCCGTCAACGTGCTCGCGAATCAGCGTCATGAAAGGCATACCAAAACGCTCCAGTTTACGTGTGCCCACCCCGTTAACGCTCAGCATTTCGCCCGGGCTGAGCGGCATCTGCTCGGCCATTTCAATAAGTGTGGCGTCGTTAAACACCACATAAGGCGGGATGTTTTCTTCATCGGCAATGGCCTTACGCAGCTTACGCAGTTTGGCAAACAGCTTGCGGTCATAGTTGCCAACGGCAGCGCGCTGGCTGACGCGTGGTTTGAGCGCCTGCACGCGCGGCACTGCCAGCATCAGCGGCGCTTCGCCACGCAATAACGGGCGCGCCGCTTCGGTAAGTTGTAGCGCGGAATGCTGGGCAATGTTCTGCGTCACCACGCCCAGATGAATCAACTGACGAATCACGCTTACCCAGTGCTCCTGAGTCTGATCGCGCCCAATGCCGTAAACCGGTAGTTTGTCGTGCTGGAACTCACGAATGCGCTGATTATTGGCACCGCGCAGCACCTCCACAACATACCCCATGCCAAAGCGCTGATTAACACGATAAATCGTCGATAGCGCCTTTTGCGCATCCACCAGGCCGTCATAACGGCGCGGCGGGTCGAGGCAAATATCGCAATTACCGCAAGGCTGCTGGCGGCCTTCACCAAAGTAGTTGAGCAGCACCAGACGCCGACAGGTCTGTGCTTCCGCAAACGCCCCCATCGCGTTGAGCTTATGGCGTTCAATGTCCTGCAACTGCCCGGCGGGTTTCTCCTCCAGGCAGCGGCGCAGCCACGCCATATCGGCCGGGTCGTAAAACAACATCGCTTCAGCAGGCAGGCCATCACGCCCGGCGCGACCGGTTTCCTGGTAATACGATTCGATGTTGCGTGGGATATCAAAATGCACCACAAAGCGCACGTTGGGCTTATTGATGCCCATCCCAAAGGCCACGGTGGCCACCACAATTTGCAGGTCGTCGCGCTGGAATTTCTCCTGCACGTTTGCGCGCACCGCATTATCAAGCCCGGCATGATAGGCCCCGGCGCTGATGCCGCGCGCCTGTAAGCGCGCCGCGGTGTCTTCGACTTTTGAACGACTGTTGCAGTAGATGATGCCGGATTTACCGCGTTGCTCCTGCACATAGCGCAACAGCTGGTCCATCGGTTTGAATTTTTCCATCAGCATGTAGCGGATGTTGGGGCGGTCAAAGCTGCTGACCTGAATAAACGGGTCCTGTAATCCCAGCAGGCGCACAATGTCCAGACGCGTGGTTTCATCGGCCGTTGCCGTCAACGCCATAAACGGCACCTGTGGCAGATGAGCGCGAAGCTGGCCCAGCAGTGCGTACTCCGGGCGAAAGTCGTGGCCCCACTGTGAAATACAGTGCGCTTCATCCACCGCCAGCAGCGACAGGTTCCACTGCGACAATCGGTCGATGAAATTATCCATCATCAGGCGTTCAGGGGCGATGTAGAGCAGGCGTACCTGGCCGCTGCGACAGCCGTCCAGCACGGCTAACTGCTCCTCGCGGCTCTGCGTGGAATTCAGGCAGGCGGCGGACACGCCGTTTGCCAAAAGCTGGTCGACCTGGTCTTTCATGAGCGAGATAAGCGGCGAGACCACCACCGTCAGCCCACTAAATACCAGCGCCGGTATCTGATAGCACAGTGATTTACCGCCACCCGTCGGCATGACCACCAGGCTGTCACGCCCGCCGAGCACCGTACTGATGATGGTTTCCTGGCCCGGGCGGAACTGCTGGTAGCCAAAGGTTTCCTGCAAAACCTGTCTCGCCAGCGATTCCTGGTTTAATACTTCCGCCTGCGCCACGTTCACCCCACCTGCTTAAAAAGAAACAGGCGCTATTTTCAGCGCCTGAGAGATAAACTGCAATGCCTCAAAGTATATCGTTGAGCATGATTCCCAAACCAAAGCGTGTCTGGTTGAAATTGTAGTCAATTAATGACTCACCGTAACCGCTGTAAAGCTGGCCGTAAAGTCGTACATGCTGCGTGATGGGATAACTTACCCCCAGCTCCGCGCCGCCGTAGCCCGTATTCCAGTTGTACTGGCCTTTCGCACTCAGTACCGCCTCGCCCAGCGCGTAACCTACTCTGAGCTGGTAATAACCGGTGTAGCGCGTGATATCCGCATTGTCATCGGTATTACCCACCACATACCACGGGCGAATCTCCGCCAGCCACGGGCCGTTTTGCGCCATCAAACGGGCGTACGCGCGGTTCCAGCTACGCGACGTTGGTTCGGCATGGCCGTTCGACTGGTGATTAAAACCCACTTCAACGTCATGCAGCGTCCAGCCGCCAAACTGGTAGTCGGTGGCAAAACCGAGAAACAGCTGCGGTTCGTAGTTGGTTTCACGAAAAGGGGCGGAGTGGTTACCGTTGGTTAACTGCCACCATGAGCGCTGCGTATAAGAGGCGGCCAGCACCGAATTGTCACCGGCAATGCCGCGCCAGATGGGAAAGGCGAGACTAAACTGAAACTTCAGTTCGTCACGGCGGGCATCCTGCGCCCAGTCGTAGGACTCAATGGCATTCTTATTAATGTGGTCGGTCATGGTGTAGAGCACATAGTTGCTCTCATACGGGTAGAGCGTCAGGAAGTTGCCATTATCCTGTAGCAGGTTGGCGGTTACGCTGCCGCGAGCGGCGGTGTTGGTGATGGGTTTCGCTTCCTCTGCCATAACCGAAGCGGGTAACAGCGTCGTTGCCAGCACGCCGCCCATTAATTTGTGCATCATCCATGTTCTCCCGAACGAATAAGAAATTCTGAATTATTTTTTGCTGGCAACATTTTACATGTGCTATTAGCGCCCGAATTGTCTCCGTTTATTAATAAATTGAAAAGTTACATTAATGGAACATAGAATCAAAACCACCATAACAATACCGTGAGAACATCACTGGAGCGCCCTATGTCAGGCAACCTGCTTACCCGAGAAACCGTACTGAAACTTGTTGGCGAGGTTTTCGTCTACCAGATGCCCTTTAACCGTGCACTGGGCCTGGAGCTTGAGCGCTACGAATCCACCTTTGCGCAGCTCGCGTTCAACCACCAGACCATGCTGGTGGGCAACCACGCCCAGGGCATTTTGCACGGCGGTGCCATTGCTGCGGCGCTGGACGTAGCCGCCGGGCTGGTATGCGTGGGTAATACGCTAACGCGCCATGAAACCATTGCCGAAGAAGAGTTGCGCCAGCGTCTGTCGCGCATGGGCACCATTGATTTGCGGGTGGACTATCTGCGCCCGGGACGCGGTGAGCGCTTTACCGCCACCAGCAGCCTGTTGCGTGCGGGCAACAAAGTCGCCGTAGCGCGTGTGGAGTTGCATAACGAGGCTCAGTTGCATATCGCCAGCGCGACTGCAACGTATATGGTGGGCTAACCGCAGCTTTGTTACACTGGACTCCCATTTGTAAACCAAAGTTAATTCATGGATGCGAAGCAAACGCGGCAGGGCATATTGCTTGCTCTCGCCGCTTATTTTATTTGGGGCATTGCCCCGGCTTATTTCAAGCTGATTCATTATGTCCCCGCCGATGAGATTCTGACGCACCGCGTTATCTGGTCTTTCTTCTTTATGCTGGCACTGGTGTCGCTTGGGCGGCAGTGGTCAAAGGTACGTCAGGTTTTTCGCACGCCAAAGAAGGTGCATGGCTTAGGGCTTTCTGCCGTGCTGGTTGGCGGTAACTGGCTGCTGTTTATCTGGGCGGTGAACAACCACCACATGCTGGAAGCGAGCCTGGGTTATTTCATTAACCCGCTGGTGAACGTGTTGCTGGGCGTGATTTTCCTCGGCGAACGTTTTCGCCGGATGCAGTGGGTGGCGGTGCTGCTTGCCGTGTGCGGCGTGCTGGTGCAACTGTGGACATTTGGCTCCGTGCCGTTGATTGCGCTCGGCCTTGCCTTTAGCTTCGCGTTCTACGGCCTGCTGCGTAAACGCATTGCGGTTGACGCCAGCAGCGGCATGCTGATTGAGACGCTGTGGCTGCTGCCGGTGGCGGCGATTTATCTGTTTGGCATTGCCAATAGCGCTACCAGCCACATGAGCCAGAACCCATTAAACCTGAACCTGCTGCTGATTGCCGCCGGTATCGTGACGACCGTACCGCTCTTGTGCTTTACCGGTGCCGCCAACCGCCTGCGCCTGTCAACGCTGGGCTTTTTCCAGTACATCGGCCCCACGCTGATGTTCCTGCTGGCGGTCACGTTCTACGGCGAAGTCCCCGGCCCGGACAAGATGGTCACGTTCGCCTTTATCTGGGCAGCGCTGGCGCTGTTTATTATGGACGCCGTCTACACCCAACGCCGCACCCGCCGCGGCCTGTAACGCAGACCGGCTTTTCCACCGAGGAAAGCCGGTTTTTCTTTACACCCAGCACCCAACACCCAACACCCAACAATGTGAATCACCAGCTTCACGCTTCCCTACGTTTTTCTCCTCCACCAACCCTTTTTTGCCCTTGCCTTTAACTTTATTACAACCTTTCAGCGACAAAGAAAAAACGCGCACTCCAGCGAGCTGTCAGTGTGGGTGGGGCCGGCTGAAAATCGCCGAAGCGTTCGCGGCTGGCCGGGGCGGCCCGCAGGGATGCGGGCCGAGGGCGCGATTTGCATGGACGCTGCATTGCGCCCGCCCCCGATAAGCCAGACGGCGATAAGCGCAGGGCACCGCGAAGCGGCGATTTTCTTTGCCGGGAGCCGGGATTCAAAAGGGGGCGGCGGCGAGTCCCCTTTTGCCGTTCACGTACTCAGCAGTCCAGA
Source organism: uncultured Enterobacteriaceae bacterium (assembly GCA_966185765.1). Lineage (GTDB taxonomy): Bacteria > Pseudomonadota > Gammaproteobacteria > Enterobacterales > Enterobacteriaceae > CBIFVZ01. Next base: position 33,903 of record CBIFVZ010000018.1, read on the forward strand.
CAGGAATGCGAACTTAACGTGAACGGAACATTCCACAAAACCAGAAAGCCACCAGCCACCAGCCACCACACACCAGCCACCAGCCCCCAATAAAAATCACAGAAAAACAGGCACACCAATCTACCAGCCCAAAAACACTCCGAAGAAAAAGCCCCCTCAACACCGTGAAAAAACTCTGGCCCTCAAAAACAAAAAACCAGCATTCGGTTCCCCGAACACTGGCTCTATGCCTTACCAAAAGAAGCCGCCCGCGGCCCCCAATTACAACCAATTCTTACGCTTGAAATACAAATACGGTGCCAGCCCTGCCAGCAGCATAAACACAATCGCGCCCGGATAACCAAAACTCCAGTGTAGCTCCGGCATAAACTCAAAGTTCATCCCGTAGCTTGATGCCACCAGCGTCGGCGGCAGGAACACCACGGAAACCACCGAGAAGATTTTAATAATGCGGTTCTGTTCGATGTTGATAAAACCCATCGCCGCCTGCATCAGGAAGTTCACTTTCTGGAACAGCGATTCGTTATGCGGCAACAGGGACTCGATATCGCGCAGGATCTCGCGCGCCTGCTCCAGTTGGTTGCCCGGTAAGCGAGCCTTACGCACCAGGAAGTTCAGCGCGCGCTGGGTATCCATCAGACACAGGCGCACTTTCCAGCCCACGTCTTCCAGTTCGGCGAGCGTGGACAACGCCTGGTCATATTCATCCCCCTGGCGGCCTTCCATAATGACACGGCTGAGTTTTTCCAGATCGCTGTAAATGTTTTCAATTTCATCTGCCAGCTGCTCAATTTTGGTTTCAAACAGGTCGAGCAGCAGTTCGAAAGCGTTACCATCTACCATCGTCTGGCTGCGGGCGCGCATGCGGTACAGGCGAAACGCCGGTAATTCACGCTCGCGCAGCGTATACAGACGGCCATCGCGGATGGTGAATGCCACCGTCGAGTTGCCGGCATGGTCTTCAGCATCTTCAAAAAAGAAAAAGGAGTGGATATGCAGGCCGTCTTCGTCTTCGAAGAAACGCGCGGAAGCCTCGATATCTTCCAGCTCCGGGCGCGTTGCCAGGCTCTGGCCCAGCTCGGTTTGCACTCGCTGGCGCTCTTCGTCATCCGGTTCAACCAGGTCGACCCAGATAGAGTTATCCAGCGGTTCGCTTTCATCCACCTCAAGGCGGGAAAGGCGATTATTTTCCAGTTGAAATGCGCTCAGCATGACCGTGGCTCCCAATGAAGAAATGAATGGGACAGTTCGCAGCACACACGATATCTGGGGGCGCCAGACCTGAAACAGACTGGCTCATGCGACAGGAAAAACACGGTCGCTGACAACCGCTAAGGCCATCAGCATAAGAGGAAAGCCTTAGGAGTTGCACCTGCTTAACAGGTTAATGAGCCAGCATCGACTGGGTGTGTCCAAGGCGAATGTCCTCTTAGTGTAATCGTGCGCGCATGTTACGCCAGCCTAAATAAAGCGTCAACAAGCGGCAGAAAAGCACCGAAATTCGCATCATTACACCGTTTCTAACCGCGCGTAAGCCGCCACCAGCCACTTGATTCCCTGTCCCTGGAACGCCACCTGCAAACGGCTGTGCTCGCCGCTGCCTTCCAGATTAACAATGGTCCCCTCACCAAACTTAGCGTGGCGCACACGCTGACCGAGCTTATAGCCGGTATCGCTTTCAGTAAGCGGCGTAGTGGTGCGCTGCACGGTACTTGCCGGGCGGCTCACTGTCGCACGCAGGCGCACTTCTTCAATACATTCTGGCGGTAGCTCGCCAATAAAGCGCGACGGGCGGTGATAGGCCTCTTTACCATACAAACGGCGGGTTTCGGCGTAGGTAATGGTCAGCTTCTGCATGGCGCGGGTCACCCCCACGTAGGCCAGGCGACGCTCCTCTTCCAGACGCCCGCCTTCATCAAGCGACATCTGGCTGGGGAACATGCCCTCTTCCATACCGACAATAAACACCTGTGGGAACTCGAGTCCTTTAGCCGAGTGCAGCGTCATCAGCTGTACCGCATCCTGCCAGGTGTCGGCCTGCCCTTCACCCGCTTCCAGCGCCGCGTGGGACAAAAATGCCTGTAGCGGCATCAGGTCTTCATCTTCGTCGTTGTAGCTGAACTGGCGCGTCGCCGTCACCAGTTCCTCTAAGTTCTCGATTCGCGTCTGACCCTTCTCGCCTTTTTCCTGCTCATACATCATAAACAGGCCGGAATCCTTAATCACCCGGTCGGTCTGTACATGCAGCGGCATATCGGCGGTCTCGCTCGCCAGCGCGTCAATCAGTTCCAGAAAACGCTGCAACGCCGAGGCAGCACGTCCGGCCAGCGACTGGTTCTGCAACAGGCGGCGACAGGCCTGCCACAGCGTGAGCTGGCTGTCGCGCGCGGTCTGGCGCACAACGTCCAGGGTGCGGTCGCCAATACCACGCGTCGGCGTGTTCACCACACGCTCAAACGCCGCATCATCGTTACGGTTAGCAATCAGACGCAGGTAAGAGAGCGCATCTTTAATTTCCTGGCGTTCGAAGAAGCGCATACCGCCATAGATACGGTACGGCATACTGCCCTGCAACAGCGCCTCTTCCAGTACACGCGACTGGGCGTTGCTGCGATAGAGAATGGCACACTGCGTCAGCGCACCGCCGTTCTCATGCCATGCCTTGATGCGGTTGACCACAAAACGCGCTTCATCAAGTTCGTTAAAGGCGCAGTAGAGCGAAATCGGCTCGCCGTCGCTACCGTCGGTCCAGAGTTCTTTACCCAGACGCCCCGCATTGTGGGCAATCAGGGCGTTAGCCGCGCTGAGGATAGTGTTGGTGGAGCGGTAGTTTTGCTCCAGACGGATAGTTTGCGCGCCGGGGAAATCGTTCAAAAAGCGCTGGATGTTCTCGACCTGCGCCCCGCGCCAGCCGTAAATCGACTGGTCATCGTCACCCACAATCATCACCTTGCCGGTGTCCCCCGCCAGCAGGCGTACCCAGGCATACTGAATGCTGTTGGTGTCCTGGAATTCGTCCACCAGGATGTTGGTGAAGCGCTCGCGGTAGTGGTTAAGAATGTGCGGTTTGTTAAGCCACAGCTCGTGCGCACGCAGCAGCAGCTCGGCAAAATCCACCAGCCCTGCGCGGTCACAGGCTTCCTGATAGGCCTGATAGACCTTCTGCCAGGTCTGCTCTACCGGGTTGCCGTAGCTCTCAATGTGCTGTGGGCGCAGCCCTTCGTCTTTTTTGCCATTGATGTACCACATGGCCTGACGCGGCGGCCACTGCTTCTCATCAAGGTTCATCGCCTTAATCAGACGCTTAAGCAGGCGCAGCTGGTCTTCGCTGTCGAGAATTTGAAAGTCCTGCGGCAGGTTAGCGTCCATGTGGTGCGCACGCAGCAGGCGGTGAGCCAGACCGTGGAAGGTGCCCACCCACATACCGCCCTGGCTGGTGCCGAGCAGCTCGCCAATACGGTGGCGCATCTCTGCCGCCGCTTTATTGGTAAAGGTCACGGCCATGATGGAGTACGGCGAGCAGTTCTCAACCGTCAAAAGCCAGGCGATGCGGTGCACCAGCACGCGCGTCTTGCCGCTGCCCGCACCTGCCAGCACCAGCATATTGCTGCGCGAGGCCGCGACGGCTTCACGCTGTTTATCATTAAGGCTGTCAAGCAGGTAAGAGACGTCCATTGGCACCGCCGTAGCTGGTCAGGGGCCGTAACCCCTGGCATTTTATACAGAGAAGTGGGGATTATATCAGCGCAGTAAGCGATGCCAACCGCGAAATTGCCAGATGCGGCAGCAAACGCGCCTCGCGCGCCTGCATCAGGTTATTGTCGCGCGACATAATCCAGCAGGCCTGCAAACCGCCGCGAATAGCGCCCGCCACGTCGGTGGTGAGGTCGTCACCCACATGCAGGATCTGCGCGTGCGGTACGCCGAGCTTCTGCGCGGCCAGCGCGTACATGTCGCCGTAAGGCTTGGAACGCCCGTGCGGCCCGGCGCGCAATACAAACTCAAAGTACTCGCCCAGGCCAAACAGCTGCGGATCGGCGTTACCGTTGGTGACCGCGACCAGCGGCCACTTCTGCGCAAGCGTTGCCAGTGTGTCGTGGGTTTCCTGGGGTACATCAATGCGGCTGCGCCACTGGTTGAAATTGTCCATGACGGCAGCGGCACCGACGTTAGCCTCCTCTACCGACAGCCCGGCTTCCAGCATCGCGCGCTCAATCGCACGGCGGCGCCACTCGGTCACATCGTGATAAATCTCTGGCTCTTCCAGGCGTAGCTGCTGGCGCAGGCGCTGAAAATCCGGCGTCTGTAACTCGCTCAAACCCGGATGATATTGCTGGACAAAACTCAGCGACTCACGCTCGGTGCGCGTAATGACCGGGCCGTTGTCGTACAGCGTGTCGTCGAGATCGAACGTCAGCGCCGCTATCGGTCCCAGAGGGCGATAAAAATGCATCAGCTTTTCCCCCGTTTAGCTCGCGGATGCGCCGCATCATACACCGACGCTAAATGTTGAAAATCGAGATGGGTATAAATTTGTGTCGTCGAGAGGTTGGCGTGGCCCAGCAACTCCTGTACCGCCCGCAGATCGCCGCTTGATTCAAGCATGTGGGTGGCAAACGAATGGCGCAGCTTGTGCGGGTTAACGTGACTGTTCAGCCCCTGTTTGATGCCCCACTCGGCAAAGCGCTTTTGCACGTTACGTGCGGAAATCCGCTTACCGGTTTTCGCCAGAAACAGCGCGTCGTCGTCCGGCCCGAACAGTTCGCGCAAATCGAGCCAGTGCTCAATCCAGGCTACCGCAGAGCGACCAATGGGCAAACGGCGCTCTTTACTCCCCTTGCCCATGACCCACGCCTCGCCGCTGGCGAGATCCAGATGTTTGCAATCAAGATTAACCAGCTCGGATAAACGCAGACCAGCGCCATACATCACTTCCAGCATGGCACGGTCACGCACCGCCAGCGGGTCGTTAATATCGATATCCAGCAGGCGATTGACATCATCAACATCGATATTTTTCGGCAGGTGGCGCGGCGTTTTCGGTGCGGAGACGCCTTTCGCCGGGTTGGCGGAAAGCTGGCCCTGAAAAACCTGCCAGTCGAAGAAACTACGCAGCGCCGACAGCCGCAGCGCCAGGCTTGTAGCCTGTAGACCATGACGACGGCTGCGTACCACCAGCGAGCGCACAGCAGCCGTATCACAGCGTGCCCAGTCGGCGATTTTCATTTCAGTAAGCATCGCGACAAGCGCTTCGAGCTGGCGGCGGTAGTTAACCAGTGTGATGGGGCTTAGCTGACGTTCAACCTTGAGGTGGCGCAGAAAGCCCTCAACGGCGGGCTGCAACGGTGAGTCGGTCACTGGCGTTCAATCCAGCGTTCCAGCAAGGTTGGCAGCATTTGTGCCAGCTCTTCAAGCAGCTGCGTACCCTGGCTTGCCTGATAGTGCTGCGGGTCGCGGCTGGTGAAGATGATAACCCCTTCATCACCCTGCTGCCCCATTAGCGACATCGCCACCGAACCGACCGCTTTAGCCTGTGGCAGCATCACCAGCAGTTCCGGACCGTGCAGCGGCCCCAGGTAATGGCGTGCAGAGCCAAAGCGCTGAATACGCAGCGGTTCAAAGGACTGGCGGTTCAGCGCCAGATGGGTGAAGTCAGACGGCGCACCAATGCGCCAGCGCTCCGGGAATAGCCGAATATGCGCGCCCGCAAGACCAAGCTCACGCGCCCAGCGGTGCAGGCGGTTTAACATGTCATGCAGGCTGTCCGCCGTAGCGAGGCGCGCCTGAAGTTTCAGCAGGCTGGAGAACAGGGCTTCGTTGTTGCTGGCCTGCTCAATGAGCAGCGACATATCACCCTCAAGCGCGCGGATTTGGTTGCGTGCGCGCGCCATGTGCCACTCCACCAGCGACACGGTGCCGCGCACCGGATGGGGAATCTGAATCTGTTCAACCAGGCGAGCGTTGCGGATAAAGAATTCAGGGTGACGTAACAGGTAGTCACACACCGCCCCATCATCCAGCCCGGCAAGCGTCTCCTGCTGTTCCTCGGCGTTTTTCATAACTGTATGAATCCATCGTAAACATGCGCCGCCGGACCGGTCATAAATAGCGGTTGACCTGGCCCTTTCCAGGCGATATCGAGTCGTCCTCCGGGTAGGTCCACGCGCACCTGCCCTTCCAGTAATCCCTGTTGAATACCCACTGCCACTGCGCCACAGGCGCCGCTACCGCAGGCCTGGGTTTCGCCCGCACCACGCTCAAAGACACGCAGGCGGATGTGCTGACGGTTCACTACCTGCATAAAACCGATGTTAGCGCGCTCCGGGAAACGCTCATGGCTTTCCATTAACGGACCGAGGGTTTCAACCGGTGCCTGGTCGATATCATCCACCTGAATCACGGCGTGTGGGTTACCCATCGACACCACGCCGCACAGCACGGTTTCACCCCCGACGCGCATAATGTAGGTCTTTTCGGCCTTATTGGCGCGAAACGGCACGTCGGAGGGTTCAAACTTCGGCTCACCCATGTTGACCTTCACCAGCTCGTTTTCTGTCACGCTCAACACCATGCGTCCGTTGGCCGTGCTGACGCGAATGTCACGCTTATTGGTCAATCCCTTGAGGCGCACAAAACGGGCAAAGCAACGCGCACCATTCCCGCACTGCGACACTTCGCTGCCGTCAGCGTTAAAAATACGATAGTGAAAATCAAGTTCAGGATCGTACGGCGGCTCCACCACCAGCAGCTGGTCAAACCCAATACCGAGGTGCCTGTCTGACAGGCGGCGAATCATCTCCGGGGAAAAAAAGACGTTCTGCGTTACCGCGTCGACGACCATAAAGTCGTTGCCAAGGCCATGCATCTTAGAGAACTGCATTTTCTGCTCCATACTCCGCGGCGACCTTGTATTTGTTAGTAGATAACCTGGGTCGGACCATCGTCAACGCCACGATCGTTACGATTGGGAACGGTGGAATCCATGATCGGCTGCTGCTGTTGCGTGGTGGTATGCGTATCCGACGCTTTTTTATCTGCAGGGGGGAAATAGAGTGGTCCCTTCAGCCCACAACCGGCCAGGGTAAACAGTGCCAGCCCAAGCGCCAGCGGACAGAAAATCTTGTTCATTATCGGTTGCCTGTCATTATTCGTACTTCTGACTATCATCGCAGGTGAACACTGAAAAGCAATATCTTTTGCCAGCCTGACGTAACGGTACACGGTTCCCATGCTCTTGCATTGCTTCTATACTGCCGCCACAACCTGCAACGAGAAACTGATATGAACGACAGTGAATTCCACCGCCTGGCTGACGGCCTGTGGTTGACCATTGAAGAGCGCCTGGATGACCGGGACGGCGACAGCGATATTGACTGCGAAATTAACGGCGGCGTACTTACGCTAAGTTTTGAAAATGGCAGCAAAATCATCATTAACCGCCAGGAACCGCTACACCAGGTGTGGCTTGCGACGAAAAGCGGTGGCTACCATTTCAGCCTCAAAGACGGCAACTGGATGTGCGACCGCTCAGGCGAAGAGTTCTGGAGTCTGCTTGAGCAAGCCTGTTCGCAACAGGCGGGCGAGCCTGTCAGCTTTCGCTAATCAGGGCAGGTAGTGCTGCATCAACGGCGGCTCGGCGGCATCGTCGTCGGGCGCTGTCTCGGCAACAACCGGGCGTAGCGGCTGGTTACGAAATGGAATCACCTGCTGGCGACCATCGGTCTTCACTATCTGGTAGAACTGCGGCAGGTTAAAGTTCACAAAGCTGGTGCCCCAGGTAAAGCGATCATGGGACGATGAGTAGAAGCGGCTGACGTCGCGCACCAACTCTTCTTTACTGCCTTCACAATGGTGATACGCCTCCGCACGGTTGCTTTCATCCAGAATATAGATGTTAAAGCCCTGCGCATCGCCGGTTTCCTCAAAGAAGAACTGAATAATGCCTTCGCTGGCATAGCCATCCACCACCGGCGGTAACTGCACGTGATGCGTTTCTACCTGTACCGACAGGCCATGTAGTTTGTTGTTAGAAATCGCGCCGTAGAACTCCACTGCGTTTTCAAGTTTCTGAACCGACACGTTGAGGCGCTCAAAGAACAGTCCCCAGGTCTGCCCCGCGACACGCAGCGCTTTAAAGCGCCCGGCATCCTGGCGCGTACTGGACAGGCGCAGCTCAATACATTCAGAGACCAGCTGCTGTACGCGCGTGCGCATCAGGCCGCGCAGGTGCTGGCTGTAGCAGAACACTTCCACGCTGTCAGGCGGTGCCGCATCCTGGTGCATTTTGCCAAGAATCGTTTTTAGCGCCTCAATCATCGCCTGCTCGCCGTTAAAGTGCAGTGTACGCACTTCGTTCCACGAGTTGCGATAAAGCAAATCGACGCTACCAATCAGGCACTGCTGTTGCTCACCAAAGCTGAAGACATCGAGTTTACGGAAGTCAAAGTGCACAACCTGGTTGCGAAACGCCGCAGTCGGGTCATATTCCAGGTTGACGATAATCGCCAGATGGCGAATTTCACACGGGCTGTAGAGCGCTTTTGGCGTCGGTGCAGGCAGGCGCAGCGGAAAGTGGCTCGACACATCCGCCACCATTTCCTGCAGTTTCGCTAAATCACACACATCGTTGCCTTTAATGTACAGATGCGTGCGTGAGGTCAGCAGGCCATTGAACCAGGCCCAGGCCACCAGCTTATTGAGATAACGGTTATATTCCAGCGGCTGATGGCTGATGATGGAGTCCATGCTCGGCGAACAATTATACAAATACCACCCGGTGCGGTTAGCGCGGCCCGGCGGTACATAGATAAAGGTCAGGTGTGGCTCAGACAGGTCTGGTGAAATCTGCGGGTTCACCAGCGTCACTTTGCCCGGCAGTGCTTCAAACGCCGCGTAAAGTTTGCGGGTGAGGACGCCAATATCCTGCGGGCTGGCGCTCACGCTGAGGTTATTGCGCCGGGCAAAGCGAATCAGGTTACGGTAGCTCTGCATCATGGCATCAAGCAGTTCGTTATGCGCTTCGCGCACCCGGTCGATTTTCCAGTTGGCGCGGTTATCGAGCACGCTGATGCGTTCCTCGTCCCAGCCCCAGCTACGAACCAGCTGGGTGAGAATTTCACGACGCCAACCCACGCAGGCGCGTTCGCGCGACAGCTTTTCGCATACTTTGAGGTAAAAACAGCGGCGCACCAGGTCAAGGCGCGCGCTATCGTCAATCTGGGTCAGGTAATGGGTGACGCGCTCAAGCATCATGCAGTAGGGATCGAGACCAAAAGAGACGATCTCGCCATCATGAAGGCGCTGTTTGATGTCTTCAGCCAACAGGCGGGTATTAGGGTATTCCCAGGAATAGGCTTCAAGCAGCAGCGTTTTCAGCACGGCTTTATAGGGTGAGTCGATGCTTTTGTAGAGCTGCCACAGGCTGGCACCAAAGTATTCTTCTGCTGACAACGAACTCAACCCACCGAGATCCAGCCATTCGTTGGGCGTCAGCACGCCCTGGGCGTAGAGCGTCATCACGTAATCGTCGTAATGTGCTTCTTCGTTAACCGGCACCATATTCCACAGAATACGTTTGCCCGCCATGCGTACCGCTGAACGGTAAAATTCATCAAGCAACAAAATATGCTGGGTAGAACCGCAATCTTCGCCGCCGAGGCTGCCGCTTTCGTTATGGCGAAAACGGTTTTCATCTATCAGGAAGAAACTGACCTCAACGCCAAGGGACGCCGCCCAGCTTTCCAGCAGACTGCACTTGCGTTGCAACAGCTGGCGCTCGGCGTTATCAAGCCAGGACTGGTGACAAACCCAGATATCCAGATCCGAAGAGCAGCTTTGCCCAACGGACGAGGTACTGCCCATTGAATACACGCCGGTTATCGGCAGTTCGCCAGACAGGGTTTTCTGCACCGGTAAACCACGGCGCAGTTCCAGTTCCTGTAGATAATGGGTTTGGGTTTCATCAGGCGTGTAGAGGCAAATGCCGGAGGGAACGTTACCGTCAAGATAACCGGGCATCAGTGGATGATGGTAATGCAACAGCACAGGCAGCAAACTGTACACCTGCTGGAATGCAGGTCCCATCGCCGCCAGTGCGCGATCCACGCGCAGCTGATTAATGGCATCCAGCCTCTGTTTCAGAGTCTCAATATAGAGGTACAAGACGTATCGCCTGATGATTTCAGTATTTTAGATAGACCCGTTTCCAGGGACCGCCATGAGTGGTTATCGTAATTTGGCTGACAATTGCTGGAAACGTGATCAATTTAACACCTTGCCGGTTGACCGTAAAGAAAGATGCACTACACACAGTGTAGCATCTATCCAACGGTTTCATTCTCCTGAAAAGTTTCCTGACCTGTATCCCGTTGCACCGCGCCGTTGCAACTGACAGCCCTGGTGGAACCATGTAGGATGGGCAGTAAACAGTTATTACGGTAATAAGCATGTCAGACAAAGTATTACGAATCGCCACACGCCAGAGTCCACTGGCTCTGTGGCAGGCACATTACGTTAAAGACCGCTTGCTGGCGTTGCATCCCGGCCTCAGCGTAGAGCTGGTGCCTATGGTGACGCGAGGCGATGTTCTGCTGGACACACCGCTTGCAAAGGTAGGAGGCAAGGGTCTGTTTGTCAAAGAGCTTGAGCTGGCGATGCTGGAAGACCGTGCCGATATTGCCGTGCACTCCATGAAAGACGTGCCTGTTGAGTTCCCGAAAGGGCTGGGGCTGGTCACTATTTGTGAGCGCGAAGACCCACGCGATGCGTTTGTCTCTCATCATTACACCAGCCTCGACTCTCTGCCGCACGGCAGCGTGGTCGGCACGTCGAGCCTGCGCCGCCAGTGCCAGCTACTCAGCGCCCGGCCAGATCTGCAAATCCGTATGCTGCGCGGCAACCTCGGCACCCGTCTGGGTAAACTCGATGCCGGTGAGTACGACGCGATTATTCTGGCTGTTGCCGGGCTTAAACGCCTGAAGATGGAAGACCGTATTCGCCAGGCGCTGGCCCCGGAAATCTCGCTACCGGCGGTGGGCCAGGGCGCGGTAGGGATTGAATGTCGTCTTGACGATGAATGGACCCGCTCGCTGCTCGCCCCCCTTAACCACCCCCAAACTGCGCTGCGCGTGCGTGCCGAGCGTGCCATGAATACGCGTCTTGAGGGCGGCTGCCAGGTGCCTATCGGTAGCTATGCTGAGATTATTGACGGCGAGTTGTGGCTGCGTGCGCTGGTGGGTGCGCCGGACGGTTCACAGATTATCCGTGGCGAACGACGTGGTAAGCCACAAGAGGGCGAATCTCTTGGTGTTTCTCTGGCAGAAGAACTGCTGAGCAACGGTGCCCGTGAAATTCTGACCGACGTTTATAACGGGAACGCACCGGCATGAGTATTCTGGTCACCCGCCCTTCCCCGGCTGGCGATGAGCTGGTCGCACGCCTGCGCGCGCTGGGGCGGGAGGCCTGGAGTCTTCCTTTAATCGAGTTTTCTCCCGGACGTGAACTGGCGGCATTGCCGGGTTTATTACAATCACTGGGGGAAGGCGATCTGGGCTTCGTGCTGTCTCAACACGCTGTTGAGCACGCCAACGCCATACTTATGCGTGAAAACCTGCGCTGGCCCAGTGCGCCCGCCTGGTTTGCTATTGGTCGCCCAACGGCGCTGGCACTGCACAAAGTCAGCGCGTTGACGATAAATTATCCGCGCGATCGGGAAATTAGCGAAGTCTTGCTACAATTACCTGAATTACAAGCTATTGAAGGCAAGAAGGCGCTTATCCTGCGCGGTAACGGTGGGCGCGAACTCTTAGGGGATACGCTGCGCGCACGCGGTGCACAGGTTACTTACTGCGAATGCTATCAGCGCTGTGCCAGACACTATGATGGCGCAGAAGAAGCCCATCGCTGGCGTGAGCGCGGTGTTGATACGCTGGTTGTCACCAGTGGTGAAATGCTGACACAGCTTTGGACAATGATTCCGCAGTGGTATCGTGACAACTGGTTATTACGCTGTCGACTGGTGGTCGTCAGCGAGCGTCTGGCATCCCAGGCCAGGGAATCAGGCTGGCAGGACGTCAGAGTTGCGGATAATGCAGATAACGACGCGCTGCTGCGCGCGCTACAACAACATGAAATATGGGATGAATAATGACGGAACAAAAAGAATCCTCCGCCATGCCGGAAGAAACCCCAGCGACGGTTAACCCCGTAACGCAGCCGGTCTCAACCGAACCCGTGGCAAAGAAAAACCGCGGTGGTGCGGCGAGCATTGCGCTGAGCGTGATAGCAATTGCGATTGCGCTAGCCGCAGGCGCCGGGGCTTACACCTGGGGCAAAAAGCAAAACGACAGCCAGCAGACGGAAAACAAAACGCTGAGCACACAGCTTGCCGCCCTTGTGCAGCAGCAGAATCAGCAAAAAAGCGAGCTGGAAGCGCTGGTTAAACAGCAGGCCACGCGTCTGGATGAGGCGCAAACCCGCATCACGGATATGGCGAAAGCGTTGGATGAAACGCGCGATAAGCTCACCGCCATTTCCAGTAACGATGCCAAAACCTGGCTGCTGGCCCAGGCCGATTTTCTGGTGAAGCTCGCCGGGCGTAAACTCTGGAGCGATCAGGATATCACCACCGCCGTTGCGCTGCTCAAAAGTGCCGATGAAAGCCTGGCGCAGATGAACGACCCGAGCCTCATTAATGCCCGTCGCACGCTAACCGCAGATATCTCAAGCCTGGCGGGCGTGGCCCAGGTGGATTTCGACGGCATCATTCTTAAGCTTAACCAGCTTTCAAATCAGATTGATGACCTGCGCCTGAGCGACAACGATGACGACGCCGCACCGATGGACGCCGACAGCCCAGAAGTCTCCGCTTCACTCAGCGAATGGCGTCAGAACCTGACGAAAAGCTGGCGCAATTTTATGGATAATTTCATTACTATCCGCCGACGCGACACCAGCGATGTCCCCCTGCTGGCACCAAACCAGGATATCTACCTGCGCGAAAATATCCGCTCGCGTCTGTTGGTTGCCGCTCAGGCCGTACCGCGCCATCAGAGCGAAACCTATAAGCAGTCGATTGATACCGTTGCCACCTGGGTACGTGCGTACTACGACACCAATGACGCCACAACGAAAGCGTTTCTCGATGAGCTGGACAATTTAAGCCAGCAGAGCATTGAGATGGACGTGCCAGATTCGCTGCAAAGCCAGCCCGTGCTGGAACAACTGATGAACAGCCGCATGCGCAGTATGGCAACGTCACAGCCAGCACCCGCGCCAGCCGTGTCTGAGCCTCAGCCGGCTCAACCGCACGTCGCTGCACCGCAGGGAGAATGATGATGTTAAAAGTTCTCCTGCTGTTTCTCCTGCTGATCGCAGGTATCATCCTGGGGCCAATGCTGGCCGGCCATCAGGGCTATGTGCTTATCCAGACCAATACCTGGAACATTGAAACCAGCATTACCGCACTTGGCATTATGCTGTTTGCTCTGATTCTGGTGCTGTTCGCACTTGAATGGTTGCTGCGCCGGATATTCCGCACCGGTTCACGCACCCGTAGCTGGTTCACAGGGCGTAAACGCCGCCGTGCCAGTAAGCAGACTAACCTGGCGCTCATGAAGCTCGCCGAAGGCGATTATCAGCAGGTGGAAAAGCTGCTGGCGAAAAACGCCGATCATGCCGAGCAGCCGGTGGTGAATTATCTGCTGGCCGCAGAAGCCGCCCAACAGCGCGGTGACGATGCCCGCGCCAGCCAGCACCTGGCTCGCGCCGCAGAAATATCAAATGACGACCCGATCCCGGTCGAAATCACCCGCGTGCGTTTGCAGCTTGCCCGTAATGAAAACCATGCCGCCCGCCACGGTGTGGATAAACTGCTGGAAGTCGCACCGCGCCACCCAGAAGTGCTGCGCCTGGCCGAACAGGCGTACATCCGCACCGGTGCCTGGAACTCGCTGCTGGATATTCTTTATTCTATGGAAAAAGCGCAGGTTGGTGACGACGCGCACCGTAGCGCGCTTGAGCAACAGGCGTGGATAGGGCTAATGGAGCAGGCGCGTGCCGAGCAAGGCAGCGAAGGGCTGAAAGCCTGGTGGAAAAACCAGAGCCGTAAAACCCGCCACCATCCGGCGCTGCAAGTCGTCATGGCTGAACACCTGATTGCCTGTGAAGACTACGAGACGGCCCAGCAAATCATTCTGGAAGGTCTGAAACGCGAATACAGCGATGCGCTGGTGATGCTTATCCCACGCCTGCAAACCGCCAACCCGGAGCAAATAGAGAAAGCACTGCGCCAGCTTATTAAAACCCACGGCGATCGCCCCCTTCTGTGGAGCACGTTAGGTCAGATGCTGATGAAACATGCCGAATGGCGTGAGGCGAGCTTTGCTTTCCGCGCCGCGCTCAAGCAGCGCCCGGATGCTTATGATTACGCCTGGCTTGCCGATACGCTGGAGAAGCTGAACCAGCCGGAAGAAGCCGCCGCGATGCGCCGCGACGGCCTGCTGCTGACCCTGAAGAATAATCAGGACGTTTAGTAGCATCGCCATTTCAGATTTATGTTAACAAGGCGGCCTTCAGGCCGCTTTTTTTATACCTGCACTGAGGATACCAGCCTGATATAGCCCCACCATAACCTTCACCAGGGACAAAGCAGAATATAAAGCCTGCTCCTTGCAGTGCGCCTAATTTACCCAAAATAATTCGGGTTACAGGAAGGCGGCAAGCAGATGAGTCCCCAGGCCCAGGCGCTGAGATAAGTAAGTAACCGGAGTAAGTACGCGCAGCCAACGCATCTGTAGCCCGAAGAATGAAGGGGAAGAGGACAAAAAAATACCCGCCATAAGGCGGGTAACTAAAACAGGTCTGTTTGACAACATAGTGGTGCTTCACTCAACGTGGTGTCCATGATGTCTGATGAGGCGGACAGACCGCGACATCTGTTGGTGGACGATAAGCACCGTAAATGGCTCTGCATCATTCCTGGGTTTATGAAGCCACAGGCAAACATAAGAAATGGAATGAGCATCTACGGGCTGTATTATGCATATTCCATGCCAGAAATAAAAGCCCTTTTAAATCAGGCGGTCAGGGTAAACATGCTCTGGCAAGGCCACTAACCGGCCCGCAACTGTCGCTTCCGGGCGACAACCAAAACATATGAGCAATATCCCATTTAAAATCATAACCCTGCGCGTCGCCATTCAGAGACAGTGATCAGCCACACTGTCGTACAACAACGACAACGGTGCTACATAGCACGCTAACCATAATAAATGAATAAACCAGAACAAAGAGAATGGGTGTGATAAGGAGATAAGAGAAAGCACAAAAACAAAAAAGCAGACACTGAGGTCTGCTTATGTCAGTTAACAGGAAAGAAATGGTCGGCGAGAGAGGATTCGAACCTCCGACCCACTGGTCCCAAACCAGTTG
>CBIFVZ010000019.1:0-49081 GCA_966185765.1 uncultured Enterobacteriaceae bacterium
GCCGAACGGTAAAAACCTCGACGCCGGTAAAGCGGGCGTGGAAGTGGACGACCGCGGCTTTATCCGCGTTGACAAGCAGCTGCGCACCAACGTGCCGCACATCTTCGCTATCGGCGATATCGTCGGTCAGCCGATGCTGGCGCACAAAGGCGTGCACGAAGGTCACGTAGCCGCTGAGGTTATCGCCGGTAAGAAGCACTACTTCGACCCGAAAGTTATCCCGTCCATCGCTTATACCGAGCCGGAAGTGGCATGGGTTGGTCTGACCGAGAAAGAAGCCAAAGAGAAAGGCATCAGCTACGAAACTGCCACCTTCCCGTGGGCGGCATCGGGCCGTGCTATCGCCTCTGACTGCGCAGACGGTATGACCAAGCTGATTTTCGACAAAGAATCACACCGCGTTATCGGTGGTGCGATTGTCGGCACCAACGGCGGCGAGCTTTTGGGTGAAATCGGCCTGGCTATCGAAATGGGCTGTGACGCGGAAGATATCGCGCTGACCATTCACGCGCACCCGACGCTGCACGAGTCTGTAGGCCTGGCGGCTGAAGTTTACGAAGGCAGCATCACCGACCTGCCGAACCCGAAAGCGAAGAAGAAGTAAGTTTCGCTTTACGTAATAAACGGCCCTGCGGGGCCGTTTTTTTATGTTTTAAACTGGCTTTTCTCCACCTCATAACCTTTGCCATCGTTCCTGATAGGTTAACCAAACCGCCTCCCGGCGGTTTTTTTGTATTTGAAATCACAGAAAAAAAACGAATATCCCGCCTTTAACGATTCAGCACCTTTTTTAATGTTGCTTTTTTGTAAACAGATTAACAGCCTGGTGAATACCTGATATGCTGCCCGTCGCGGTACCGGGACTTTTACCCTACAAATCTGCTGTCTCACAGAAGAAGTGAAGAAGGAAGTCGCCTGGCACCGTTCTGACAATGAGAGCGAGGAGAACCGTCGTGCTAGAAGAATACCGTAAGCACGTTGCTGAGCGTGCCGCTGAGGGGATTGTTGCAAAACCTCTTGATGCCAACCAAATGGCCGCGCTTGTTGAGCTGCTGAAGAATCCGCCTGCTGGCGAAGAAGAATTTTTATTAGACTTGCTGATTAACCGTGTACCGCCGGGCGTTGACGAAGCCGCCTATGTCAAAGCAGGTTTCCTGGCCGCCGTGGCTAAAGGTGAAACCACCTCCCCGCTGGTAAGCCCTGAAAAAGCCGTTGAACTGCTGGGTACCATGCAGGGCGGCTACAACATCCATCCCCTGATTGACGCGCTGGATAACGAGAAACTGGCACCCATTGCCGCAAAAGCGCTGTCCCACACGCTGCTGATGTTCGACAGCTTCTACGACGTAGAAGAAAAAGCCAAAGCGGGCAACGTTCACGCAAAGCAGATTATGCAGTCCTGGGCGGATGCCGAGTGGTTCCTGTCTCGTCCTGAGCTTGCTGAGAAGCTGACCGTTACCGTCTTTAAAGTGACTGGTGAAACCAACACCGACGATCTGTCTCCGGCACCGGATGCCTGGTCGCGCCCGGATATTCCCCTGCACGCGCTGGCAATGCTTAAAAACGCCCGCGAGGGCATTGAGCCGGACCAGCCGGGAGCTGTCGGCCCGATTAAGCAAATCGAAGCGCTTGCTAAAAAAGGTTTTCCGCTGGCCTATGTCGGCGACGTCGTCGGTACCGGTTCATCGCGTAAGTCCGCGACCAACTCTGTGCTGTGGTTTATGGGGGATGACATCCCGTTTGTCCCGAACAAGCGCGGCGGCGGTGTGGTGCTGGGCGGTAAAATCGCGCCTATCTTCTTCAACACGATGGAAGATGCCGGTGCGCTGCCAATTGAAGTGGACGTCAGCGATCTCAACATGGGTGATGTCATCGACATCTACCCGTACAAAGGTGAAGTGCGCAACCATGAAACAGGTGCGCTGCTGGCAAGCTTTGAGCTGAAAACCGACGTACTGCTTGACGAAGTGCGCGCCGGTGGCCGTATTCCGCTGATTATCGGCCGTGGACTGACCACCAAAGCACGCGAAGCGCTGAACCTGCCGCACAGCGATGTGTTCCGCCAGGCCAAAGATGTGGCGGCCAGCAACCGTGGTTTCTCGCTGGCGCAGAAAATGGTGGGCCGCGCCTGTGGTACCACCGGCATCCGCCCTGGTCAGTACTGTGAGCCGAAGATGACCTCGGTAGGCTCTCAGGATACCACCGGGCCGATGACGCGTGATGAACTTAAAGACCTGGCGTGCCTCGGCTTCTCTGCCGATCTGGTGATGCAGTCATTCTGTCACACCGCAGCTTATCCGAAGCCGGTTGACGTGCAAACGCACCACAGCCTGCCGGACTTCATCATGAACCGCGGCGGCGTATCGCTGCGCCCGGGCGACGGCATCATCCACTCCTGGTTAAACCGTATGCTGCTGCCGGATACCGTCGGCACCGGCGGTGACTCCCATACCCGCTTCCCGATTGGGATCTCCTTCCCGGCAGGCTCCGGTCTGGTGGCGTTTGCCGCAGCAACCGGCGTGATGCCGCTTGATATGCCGGAATCGGTACTGGTGCGCTTTAAGGGCAAAATGCAGCCGGGGATCACCCTGCGTGACCTGGTGCATGCCATCCCTTACTACGCCATCCAGCAGGGGCTGCTGACCGTTGAGAAAAAGGGCAAGAAGAATATCTTCTCTGGCCGTATTCTTGAAATCGAAGGTCTGCCGGAGCTGAAAGTCGAGCAGGCGTTTGAGCTGGCTGATGCCTCTGCCGAGCGTTCTGCTGCGGGCTGTACCATCAAGCTTGATAAAGCGCCAATCATTGAATACCTGAACTCCAACATCGTGCTGCTCAAGTGGATGATTGCCGAAGGCTATGGCGACCGCCGCACGCTGGAGCGCCGTATCCAGGGCATGGAGAAATGGCTGGCGGATCCGCAACTGCTGGAGGCCGATGCTGACGCCGAATACGCCGCCGTCATTGAAATCGATCTCAGTGAAGTGAAAGAGCCGATTGTCTGTGCGCCAAACGATCCGGACGACGCGCGTCTGCTCTCCTCCGTGCAGGGCGAAAAGATTGACGAAGTGTTCATTGGGTCGTGCATGACTAACATCGGCCACTTCCGTGCTGCCGGTAAACTGCTCGACAGCCACAAAGGGCAGCTGCCGACCCGCCTGTGGGTGGCACCGCCAACGAAGATGGACGCTGCACAGCTCACCGAAGAGGGCTACTACAGCGTCTTTGGCAAGAGCGGTGCGCGTATCGAGATCCCGGGCTGCTCGCTGTGCATGGGTAACCAGGCGCGTGTAGCGGATGGGGCGACCGTGGTGTCTACCTCAACCCGTAACTTCCCCAACCGTCTGGGCAACGGCGCCAACGTTTATCTGGCGTCCGCTGAACTGGCGGCGGTGGCGTCACTGCTGGGGAAACTGCCAACCCCGGACGAATATCAGACCTTTATGGCGCAGGTGGATAAAACGGCCACCGACACCTATCGCTATCTGAACTTCGACCGCCTGGAGCAGTACACCGAGAAGGCCGACGGCGTTATCTTCCAGGCTGCGGTGTAAGTTTCGCAGACTGTACCAGGGAGGCTTCGGCCTCCCTTTTTTATTGCCAGCTATCAGTAAGCCTGCTCAATCTTTGCCCACCGGCCGTTTTTATTTACGCCTTCAGCACCGCTGCGCTTTTTTTCTTTATCTCTGCTGCGATAATTACCTCATACGCGCGCGTTTTAAGCTTGCGTGAGCAGAGGAAAGCATCATGGATTATGAATTTTTGCGCGACGTCACCGGCACGGTGAAAGTGCGCATGGCGATGGGCCACGAGGTCGTGGGTCACTGGTTTAATGAAGAAGTAAAAGAAAATCTGGCGCTGCTGGACGAGGTTGAGCAGGCTGCTCAGTCGGTAAAAGGCAGTGAGCGCCAGTGGCAGCGCGTGGGCCATGAATACACGCTGTGGCTGGACGGTGAAGAGGTGATGGTGCGCGCCAACCAGCTTGAAATTTCGGGTGACGAAATGGAAGAAGGGATGAGCTATTACGATGAAGAGAGCTTCTCCCTGTGTGGCGTGGAAGATTTTTTGCAGGTACTTCGCGCCTACCGTCATTTCATCCTCGGTAAGTAACTTCCCGGCAGCGGTGTAACAGCCGCTGCCCTTCCTTCCTGATTACAGTTGCTCAATTTTGATTGAATTCACGCTTTATGTATGCGTGTATTTTGCGATCCAGGCGTCATTTTTCTCTAATTTGATTTATTACAATCAATTTGATTAAAATAAATCAAATGATGAGGGCAACATGAAAATTAAAGCAGCAATCGAGAAAATCCCTGGCGGGATGATGGTTGTCCCTCTGGTGATTGGCGCGCTTATTAACACCTTTGCGCCGCAAGCACTGGAGGTGGGCGGTTTTACCACGGCATTGTTTAAAAATGGCGCACCGGCGTTGATAGGTGCGTTTTTGCTGTGCATGGGGGCAGGTATCAGCGTTAAGGCTGCGCCCCAGGCGTTGTTACAAGGCGGGACAATTACTGCTACTAAATTAGTGGTTGCCGTGGCTCTGGGCCTGGCGGTTGAACGTCTGTTTGGCAGCGACGGTATTCTTGGTCTCAGCGGGGTCGCTATCATCGCGGCCATGAGTAACTCCAACGGCGGTCTCTATGCGGCGCTGGTGGGGGAGTTTGGTAATGAGCGTGATGTGGGAGCCATTTCAATATTGTCCCTGAACGATGGTCCGTTCTTTACCATGATTGCCCTGGGGGCAGCCGGTATGGCCAATATCCCGGTCATGGCGCTGGTGGCGGTCCTGATACCGCTGGTAGTGGGAATGATCCTGGGGAATCTCGATGCCCAGATGCGGGATTTTCTGACCAAAGGCGGGCCGCTGCTTATTCCTTTCTTTGCCTTCGCGCTGGGTGCGGGCATTAACCTTGAAATGCTGTTACAGGGCGGGCTTGCGGGCATCCTGCTCGGCGTGCTGACTACGTTCGTTGGCGGCTTTTTTAATATTCGCGCTGACAGGCTGGTGGGTGGTAGCGGCATTGCCGGTGCAGCGGCATCCAGTACCGCCGGGAATGCGGTAGCAACACCGATGGCAATTGCGACAGCCGACCCGTCACTGGCGGCGGTTGCATCGGCGGCGGCACCGCTGATTGCTGCGTCTGTTATCACAACGGCCATTCTGACCCCGCTTTTGACCTCCTGGGTTGCCAAAGGGCAGGCACGTAAAGCGAATGCGGAGAAAGCATCATGAAAATGATTGTTGTTGCTGACGATTTTACCGGCGCGAATGATACCGGCGTTCAGCTCGCCAAACGCGGCGCCAGAACCGAGGTGATGTTGACGGCACAGCAAAAACCGTCGCGCCGCGCCGATGTACTGGTCATTAACACCGAAAGCCGCGCCATGAGTGCGGAGCAGGCCGCAACGGCGGTCGCACAGGCGCTCACATCCTGTTGTGAGTCACTGTCAGGTGACGTGCTGGTGTACAAAAAAATCGACTCCACCTTTCGCGGTAATCCTGGGGCTGAAATTGCTGCGGCAATGGCGGTGAGTGGGGCAACGCTTGCGCTGGTGGCTGGTGCCATTCCGGCCGCTGGCAGAACCACGCGTAACGGCGAGTGTCTGGTGCACCAGCGCCCGCTACTGGAAACGGAGTTTGCCAGCGACCCGCGTACGCCCATTATTTCCTCACGTATCAGCACCATCATCGGCCTGCAAACCGCGCTGCCGGTGTATGAGCTTACGCTTGATCAGGTACGCGGGGGAGAGCTACACGCCTGCCTGGAGGCGCTGGTGGAAAAAGGCGGCGGCATTGTGGTGCTGGATGCTGAAAGTGATAACGACCTGACGCTGATTGCCGAGGCGGCCTGTGCGCTGGATAAGCGTCCGCTGCTGGTCGGGGCAGCCGGATTGGCTAACGCGCTACCGGTCGACAGCTACATGAGTCCTCGTCAGGCGCTGCCAGTGCTGGTAGTCGCTGGCTCGATGAGTGAAATGACGCGCCGGCAGGTCGAACAGGCGCGCAAGCAAGAGCGTGCTGAGGTGGTGGATATCTGCGTTGACGCGCTGCTCTCACCGGTGGGTGAGGAGGCAGTAGAACGCATGGTGCAGCAGGCCTGCGATGTACTTGAACGCCAGCACCACTGTGTGCTGCGTACCAGTAGCCAGGCCGATGACCGCGAACAGGTGGATGCGCTTGCCGCACGTTACAGCCTGACGCGCCAGGCGCTGGGTGAAAAGCTCAGTCGCCGCATTGGCGACATCACGCTTGCCATTCTGGACCGCGCCCGCACCGGCGGGCTGTTTTTGACTGGGGGTGATATTGCCATTGCGGTAGCCAGTGCGCTTGGCGCCGAAGGCTACCGTATACAAAGTGAGGTTGCGCCCTGCATCCCCTGCGGCACTTTTGTGAACAGTGAAATTGACGATTTGCCGGTCATTACCAAAGCCGGTGGGTTCGGAACCGATAGCACGCTTTGCGACGCGCTTTATTTTATTGAGGAGATGTACAGTGGGCATTAAGACTGTTGCCGTCACAATGGGCGATCCTGCGGGAATTGGCCCGGAAATTATCATTAAAGCGCTTAATGAGCAGGAACTGGCTGGCGCGCCGGTCGTGGTGGTCGGTTGCCTGCGTACGCTGCAACGCTTGCAGGAGCAGGGAATAACGCCGCCCGTTAAGCTTATTGCCATTAACCATGTTTCAGAGGCCCGCTTCGCGCCCGGAAAACTGCACGTTATTGACGAGCCGCTGGAAAACCCTGACTCGTTGACACCAGGGAAAGTGCAGGCACAGGCGGGAGACCTGGCTTACCGGTGCGTGAAGCGGGCCACTGAACTTGCGATGGCAGACGAGGTGCAGGCCATTGCCACTGCGCCACTGAACAAAGAAGCGCTGCACCTGGCCGGGCACCTTTACCCGGGCCACACCGAACTGCTGGCGACGCTGACCCACAGTCGTGATTATGCGATGGTGCTTTATACCGACAAACTCAAGGTTATCCATGTGTCCACGCACGTCGCGCTGCGCAAGTTCCTGGATACGCTCAACCAGCCACGTATTGAAACGGTGATCACCCTTGCTGACCGCTTCCTGAAGCGCGTGGGGTTTGCCGCACCGCGTATTGCGGTTGCGGGCGTGAATCCCCACGCTGGTGAAAACGGCCTGTTTGGTGATGAGGAAATCCGCATCGTTGCACCGGCGATTGAAGCCTGCCGCGAGCGCGGACTGAATGTATTTGGTCCTTGCCCGCCGGACACCGTGTTTTTGCAGGCGCACGAAGGCCAGTACGACATGGTGGTGGCGATGTACCATGACCAGGGGCACATTCCGCTTAAGCTTTTGGGCTTTTACGACGGTGTTAACATTACCGCCGGGTTGCCGTTTATCCGCACGTCCGCAGACCACGGTACAGCCTTTGATATTGCCTGGACGGGCAAAGCTAAACCTGAGAGCATGTCCACCTCGATTAAACTGGCAATGCAACTGGCTTAAGCGCGTAAATGAAAGGACAACATCGTCTGGACCAGATAGTGGCTTTCCTGAAAAGCCATTCTCTGGCAACCGTTGAACAGCTGGTGGAGGCTATTGACGCCTCACCAGCGACCATTCGCAGGGATCTTATCAAGCTTGATGAGCAGGGCGTGATTAGCCGCAGCCACGGCGGTGTGGCGCTCAGGCGTTTTGTTCCCGTTCAACCCACCACCGATGAAAAGCAGTTACGCAACCGCCAGGAAAAGCTGGCGATTGCCCGCCATGCGGCAAGCCTGGTGCAGCCTGGCAACGCCGTGGTGCTGGATGCCGGCACCACCATGCTGGAGCTGGCACGTTCGCTTACCCACTTGCCGCTGCGCGTCATTACCGTTGATTTACACATTGCGCTCTATCTCTCGGCGTTTAAGCAAATAGAAGTCACTATCATTGGCGGGCGCATTGATGACAGCAGCCAGTCATGCATTGGCGAGCACGGGCGGCGTATGTTGCGCAGCGTCTGGCCCGACATCGCCTTTATGAGCTGCAATTCCTGGAGCGTTGACGCTGGCGTGACCACGCCAACGGAAGAAAAATCAGGCTTAAAGCAGGATATTATTGCCACCGCACGCCACAAGGTGCTGCTGGCTGACAGCAGCAAATACGGCAAAAGCTCGCTTTTTAGCGTGGCGCCGCTGCAGGTATTTGATGAGGTGGTCACGGATAGTGGCCTGCCGCCAGATGCCCTGCGTGCGCTTACGACAGAGCCTTTTACTTTGACGCTGGTGGACCCCGAATAAAAAACGCTCCGGTTGGGAGCGTTCTCTCGTTATACGGCCGGAATATTACGCCCGTAATAAATCTCGCGCATTTCCTTCCACAGCAGGTTGGTGATGTGATCGCGCTCCTGCTGGCTTAACTCTTCAGGTTTGGTGTGGAACATATAGTGCCTAAGGTCGAACTCCTTAAGCAGCATTTTGGTATGGAAAATATTTTCCTGATACACGTTCACGTCCACCATGTCGTACAGCGCCTTCATATCATCCGACATAAAGTTCTGAATTGAGTTAATTTCATGGTCGATGAAATGCTTCATGCCGTTCACATCGCGGGTAAAGCCGCGCACGCGGTAGTCAACGGTCACGATATCGGACTCAAGCTGGTGAATCAGGTAGTTGAGTGCTTTAAGCGGTGAAATCACGCCGCAGGTAGACACTTCAATATCAGCACGGAACGTGCATAGCCCGCCTTCCGGGTGACTTTCCGGGTAGGTGTGCACACAGATATGGCTTTTATCAAGATGTGCGACCACCGTTTCTGGCAGCGGGCCGGGGTGCTCGGTTTTATCAATAAGCGTTGGGTCGACAGGCTCTTCACTCACCAGAATGGTGACGCTGGCACCCTGTGGCTCGTAGTCCTGGCGGGCGATGTTAAGAATATTAGCGCCAATGATTGAGCAGGTTTCAGAGAGGATTTCTGTCAGGCGGTTGGCGTTATAGAGTTCGTCGATATACGCAATATAGCCATCGCGCTCTTCTGACGTTTTGGCATAACAGATGTCGTAGATACAAAAACTCAGGCTTTTGGTCAGGTTGTTAAAGCCGTGCAGCTTCAGTTTTTTCAATTTGGTTCACCCCCTTAGTCTGGACATCGCCGGGTTGCCCCGGCGGGTTTCAGGTCGCCAGTGCGTCCTGTAAATACTGTGGTAGAGCGAAGGCCGCGCAGTGGACCGCCGGGTTGTAATAGCGACAGTGCAGGCCGGTGTGATGAAAGCGCGCCTGAATAGTGTCGGGGCGCAGGTGACGCAGTGCCTCGTTATCGGTCGCCCAGGCAAATGTCATGATGCCGCCGTAATAGGTCGGAATGGCAGCCTGGTAGAAGCTCACGTCTTTAAAATACGGGCCAAGCCGTTGGTGGCTATTGAGCACTTCGTCCTGTTGCAAAAAGCTCACGCCGTTTTGTGCCACAAACACGCCGCCGGGATTGAGGATGCGTTTGCAGCCTTCATAAAATGCAGATGTAAACAGGCCTTCACCCGGGCCGATAGGGTCAGTGCAGTCAGAAATAATGACATCAAACGTTTGCGTCGTCTGACTGACAAAATTCACGCCATCGTCGATAACCAGATGAAAGCGCGGATCGTCGTAGGCGCCATTACTGTGGTCAGGCAGGTACTGGCGACAGAAGGCCACTACGCTTGCATCAATTTCCACCATCGTAATGCTCTCTACGCTTTGATGGCGTGTGACTTCACGCAGCATGCCGCCGTCGCCACCGCCGATAATCAGCACGCGTTTTGCCTGGCCGTGAGCCAGTAGCGGAACGTGGGTCATCATTTCGTGATAGATGAACTCATCGCGCTCGGTGGTTTGCACCACGCCGTCCAGCGCCATGATGCGACCAAAGGCGGCGTTTTCGAAGATGATTAAATCCTGGTGGCTGGTCTTCTCATGGTAGAGCACGTTGTCGACGCTAAAGTACTGGCCAAAGCTGTCGTGCAGCGTTTCCTGCCACTGATGTCTGTCGGACACTGGCGGTTCCTCCTTCGTTAATACGCGCAACGGGCGCGCAATGACGGCTAACTCTCTGCAAGGATGCACGTTATAGGGGTTATTTCACCATCGCCAGCAGGCTCAGGGAATCACGGGCGAGGGCTTTGCATTTTTTAGACGTGGGCACGGCAATACCGCTGAGATCGCGGTAGCTGTCTTCACCCAGTGCTTTCATATTAAAGCTGTCGTAATTGCTCAGATCCCACTGATTTTGCTGGGCAAAAAATACCAGCGCACGGCGTATCTGATAGTTAGGCATATTCTGATAGCCGCAGTCGTTTTTCAGGAAAACAAAAACAGCGGTAAGATCGGCCATATCTTCCGCCTCTGACTCACTCAGCGCCTGGCTTGCGCCGGAAAATCCCAGTAATCCACCAAATACCAATAACCTGACAAACTTCTTCATCGCGACTACCACTATTTAACAGGTAACAAACGTTAGCACACTTCGCGAGGCCTGGACGACCATTAATTATCTGAAGGCAAACTTGACCTTGACGTTAGTGGAAGGTTTATCCTCGCGAGGTTTTCTCTAAGAGAAGGATCTGATGATGCATCGCCGAGACTTTATTAAGTATTCTGCCGCGCTGGGTGCGTTGAGCGCCTTCCCGCTGCTCAACCGTGCCGCGTTTGCCGCTGAGCGCCCGGGTTTACCCATTCCACCGCTGCTTGAACCTGATGCCACCAGCCGCATCCGCCTGGCCGCGCGCGCCGGGAAGACCGCGTTTGCTGGTAAGCCGGTAACGACCTGGGGCTACAATGGCTCTCTACTGGGTCCGGCGCTGCGCTTACAGCAGGGCAAGCAGGTCCATATTGATATCCACAATACTTTGCCTGAAGCGACCACGGTACACTGGCACGGACTGGAAATCCCCGGCGACGTGGACGGTGGCCCGCAGGGCGTGATTGCGCCAGGTGCACAGCGCAGCGTGTCGTTCACCCCACAGCAGCGTGCCGCTACCTGCTGGTTCCATCCTCATCAGCATGGCAAAACCGGCGCACAGGTCGCGATGGGGCTGGCGGGGCTGGTGCTGATTGAGGACAGTGAACTCAAAAGTCTGATGCTGCCACAGAAGTGGGGCATGGATGACGTGCCGTTGGTTATTCAGGACAAACGCTTTGGGGCGGATGGCGAAATTGACTATCAGCTCGACGTGATGAGCGCCGCAGTAGGTTGGTTTGGCGACACGCTGTTGTGCAATGGCGCAGTGTATCCGCAACATGCGGCTCCGCGTGGCTGGCTGCGCCTGCGTTTGCTCAACGGCTGTAACGCACGTTCGCTCAGGATTGCGGCCAGCGATAATCGCCCGCTGTATGTCATTGGCAGTGACGGTGGCCTTTTGGGCGAACCGGTGAAGCTGACCGAACTGCCCATGCTGATGGGCGAGCGCTTTGAGGTGCTGGTGCAGATTCGCGATGATAAACCGTTTGATATTGTCACCCTGCTGGTGACGCAAATGGGCATGAATGTCGCGCCGTTTGATAAGCCGCAGCCGATTGTGCGCATCCAGCCAGTAAATGTGTTTGGCACGGGCACGTTGCCGGACAAGCTCGCTGAAATGCCAGCCATTCCTGCTATTGATAGCGCGCCGCAGCGCCTGCTGCAGCTGACGATGGACCCGATGCTCGACATGATGGGCATGCAGGCGCTGGAGAAAAAATACGGTAAGCAGGCCACCGCAGGGATGGACCACGGCGCGATGGGCCACGGTCAGATGCCGATAGCGCAGATGGACCACGCCGGGATGCATCATGGTTCCCAGGCCTCAGGCATGGACCACAGCGCGATGGGACATGGTGCCGGTATGGCGGGCTTTGATTTGATGAACGCTAACAAAATCAACGGCAAAGCGTTTGATATGAAGACGCCTGCGTTTAACGTCGCACGCGGTCAGTACGAGCGTTGGACCCTTTCCGGGGAAGGCGACATGATGCTGCACCCGTTCCATATTCACGGCACCCAGTTCCGCATTCTGTCTGAAAACGGTAAACCGCCCGCACCGCACCGCAGCGGCTGGAAGGATATTGTGTCGGTCGATGGCGCGCGCAGCGAAGTGCTGGTGCGCTTTGACCATACGGCGTCAGGGGATCAGGCGTATATGGCGCATTGCCATCTGCTCGAGCATGAGGACACCGGGATGATGCTTGGGTTTACGGTGAGTTAAGAGGACTAACGGGATAGATAGCCCCATGTGCTCATCACACTTGTCATGGATGGCACAGTTAGACTTGATGTATACACGTAATAAAGCCCCTCCGTGAGGGGCTTTAGTTGTTTTATCGCGAGTTACTCCTCATCTGGCAGCGCGTAAGCGACGATATAGTCGCCCATCTTCGTGCCAAACGAGCCGTGGCCACCTGCGGCAATCACCACATACTGTTTGCCATTGGCTTCATAGGTCATCGGTGTGGCCTGGCCGCCTGCGGGCAGACGTGCCTGCCACAGTTTCTCACCGTTGGTCATGTTGTAGGCACGGATGTAGTTATCGGCCGTTGCGCCAATGAACAGGACGTTGCCTGCGGTGGAAATCGGGCCACCCAGCATCGGCATCCCCATGTTAAACGGCACCGGGAAGGGCATCGGGAACGGCATGCTGTCACGCGGCGTACCGATGCGTTTTTTCCAGACAATCTGGTGCGTTTTGAGGTCGATACCGGAGATGTAGCCCCAGGCCGGTTGTTTGCACGGCAGGCCGAACGGTGACAGGAACGGGTTGAGTGTGACGCCAAACGGCACGCCGTACTGCGGCTGAATACCGGACTCAGTACCTGAACCTTTCGCGCCTTCAGGTGGCTCCATCGGGTTACCTGGACCACGCGGCATCAGTTTAGAGACAAACGGCAGCGCCATTGGGTTGGCAATCGCCACCTGGCGGTTCGGGTCAACAGAAATACCACCCCATTCGAACATACCGAGGTTGCCCGGGAATACCAGCGTGCCCTGTTCAGACGGCGGCGTGAAGGTGCCTTCATAGCGCAGGCCCTGGAAAATCACGCGGCACACCAGCTGGTCGTACATCGTCGCGCCCCACATATCCGCGCCGCTCAGCTTCTTCTCCGGGCGGAAAGTGAGTTCAGAGAACGGCTGCGTGGGTGAAAGCCAGTCGCCTTTGGCCGGGCCTTGCGGAACCGGGCGTTCAGGTGCCGGAACCACCAGCTTACCGTTACGTCTGTCCAGCACGAACAGGTTGCCGGTTTTGGCCGGAACGTAAATCACCGGTACGGTATTGCCGTCTTTATCGGTGATGTCGGCAAGCGTCGGCTGAGACGGTAAGTCCATATCCCACAGGTCGTGATGCACGGTCTGATAGGACCAGGCGAGCTTCCCGGTGGAGGCGTTTAGCGCGAGGATAGAACTTGCATAGCGCTCCTGCTCCGGCGTGCGGTTGCCGCCCCAGATATCCGGTGTGGAAACCCCCATCGGCAGATACACCAGATCCAGCTTTTCATCGTACACCGCCGGCGCCCAGGAGTTAGGCGAGTTGGGGGTGAAGTGATGCTCGTCCGACGGAATGGCATTCGGGTCTTTGGCACCCGGATCGAACGCCCACAGCAGCTTGCCGGTATTGATGTCAAAGCCACGAATCACGCCAGACGGCTCGCGGGTGGAGAAGTTATCGGTCACTGCCCCAGCAATGATAATCACGCTGTCGGTCACAACCGGCGGCGAGGTTGGCTCATACATGCCAGGCGTGGTGACCGGCATATTGGTTTGCAGGTTCAACATGCCTTTGTTAGCAAAGCTTTCGCATGGCTTACCGTTGTCGGCGTTAATGGCAAACAGGCGGCCATCATTCACCGGCAGAATAATGCGGCGCGGGCATGCTGCCGCGACGTCTGCGTTTGCATTATCTGCACGCATTTCGTGATAAGACACGCCGCGACAGGTCACATGCTGGAACGACGGATCGGTTTTCAACTGCGGATCAAAGTGCCATTTCTCTTTACCGGTAGCGGCATCAAGCGCAAACAGACGCTGGTGTGCGGTGCACAGATACAGCGTGTCGCCCACTTTAATTGGGGTCACTTCGTTAGTGATTTCACCCGGATCGGTCGGTAAACGCAGATCGCCTGTGCGGAAGACCCAGGCTTCTTTCAGTTTGTGAACGTTATCCGCTGTAATTTGCTTAAGCGGTGAGAAACGCTGGCCTTCCTGGGTGCGCGCGTAGGCAGGCCAGTCAGCGTCAGCAATGCCCTCTGCGGCTGTGCTGGCAGTAACGTCAGTGGGCAGCGTGCCGTTGATTTCCTGCGGATCGTTAAAACCCGCCCATACCAGGATAGCGGCGGTAATCAGCAGTGACATCAGCAGTGAAGGCACGGCGGCGCGCGCCGGAGTAAGTTTGCGCCAGACAAACGGCAGCAGCAGCCAGACACCAAAGAACACCAGCACGTCGCAGCGCGGCGTAAGCGCCCAGAAGTCGAAGCCAACTTCCCAGATGCCCCACAGCATGGTGCACAACAGCAGCGCGGCATAAAGCCAGAGCGCGGCGGCACGTCTGCGCCACAGCAGCCAGGCAGTAATTAACATTACGATACCGGCCAGCGGGTAATACCACGAGCCGCCAACGGCGACGAGCCAGATACCGCCCACCAGAAGATAGAGTCCTGTCAGCAGCGCAAATAGCGCTGAAAGCGCCACAATGACGCGTGACTGCAGTTTTTTACTTTCCATTATTCATTACACTCAGTGTTTTTTAGTAGCAACTAATTATAGTTATTAACAAGTGTGAGCTTTGTCACAAAAAGAGCTTTGGTGAGCATAAAGAAGGAAGAAGCGGGCAATCGCAAAATAAACGTTTGTATGCTGTTTTTATCCTTTACGACCAGCCGCTTCGCTAATGCCTTGTTAATAGTATGGATTTTGGCATTTTAACGAGCATATTAATTTTTTGATGTGACCTATTTTATTCTGCAAAAAAGCAGCGTTAACAGGTTTACGACTAAAGTGGATATCGTGAATGCATTGCTTTCGAAGGGTGTCAGGCTTTTTTATTCCTGAGGCCGATACTGCTATACTCGCGTGCTTTCGTTGTTCTCACGCTTGTCGCAACGGGCCGGAAACCAGCGCTGTTGAGTCAAAAAGCGTGAAATAGCTGATAATCATCAGTGAGATACCAGAGAATGAAACATACTGTAGAAGTGATGATCCCTGAAGCGGACATCAAAGCACGCATTGCAGAACTGGGCAAAGAAATCACCGAACGCTATCGCGACAGCGGCAGCGATATGGTGCTGGTGGGACTGCTGCGCGGATCTTTTATGTTCATGGCGGATCTGTGCCGTGAAGTTCAGGTGAGTCATGAAGTCGACTTTATGACCGCCTCCAGCTACGGCAGCGGTATGTCGACGACCCGTGATGTGAAAATCCTCAAGGATCTGGATGAAGACATTCGTGGTAAGGATGTGCTTATTGTTGAAGATATTATCGACTCCGGTAATACGCTTAGCCGTGTGCGCGAGATCCTGCGCCTGCGTGAGCCAAAATCACTGGCTATCTGTACGCTGCTTGATAAACCGGAGCGTCGCGAAGTTGACGTGAATGTGGAGTTCGTCGGCTTCACGATTCCTGACGAATTTGTGGTGGGTTACGGTATTGACTACGCCCAGCGCTATCGCCATCTGCCTTACGTAGGCAAAGTGATTCTGCTGGACGAATAAATTAACGGATGTGAAAAAGGGGGCTTAGCCCCCTTTTCTTATTTGTGGTTGTGATGCACACGTTTGAGGTTGGACATGCCGTTGCGGTATTGCTGCTCCAGCGTTTCGCGGCTGGTGGCAGTGACATCCAGGTCGCGCAACAGGCCGTCATGAATACCGTAAACCCAACCGTGCACGCTCACCTTCTGACCGCGTTTCCACGCTGATTGCATAATCGTGGAGTGACCCAGGTTGTATACCTGCTCCATCACGTTAAGCTCGCACAGCGTATCCATTCGTTGCTCCTGCGGCAGCTCGCCCAGCAGCGTGCTGTGCTTAAACCAGATGTCGCGAATGTGCAGCAGCCAGTTGTTAATCAGGCCAAGCTCAGGGTTGGTGACCGCAGCCTGTACACCGCCGCAGCCGTAGTGGCCGCAGATAATGATGTGCTCTACTTCCAGTACGTCAACCGCGTACTGCACCACAGACAGACAGTTAAGATCGGTGTGAATGACCAGGTTTGCCACATTACGATGCACAAACAGTTCACCCGGCTCCAGGCCCGTCAGGCGTTCAGCAGGAACGCGACTGTCGGAACAACCAATCCATAGAAAGCGCGGCTTTTGTGCCTGCGCCAGCTGCTCAAAGAAGCCGGGATCCTCTTCCACCAGCAGTTTAGACCAGACTTTGTTATTGCTGATGAGTGTTTCGATATCTTTCATGAGTGGTTAACAACCTGTAACCGAATTAGTGCGTTGGGGTAATATAGGGCAACTCAACTTTTTTTTAAACCTGCTATGCATTCTTCGGCTAACACTGGTAGCCCGGTGTCGGTGCTAAAATACGTCGGCCTCCTGTATTTCTGGGGCTGCCGCCTTGTATTGAAAGATGCGTTCAGGGCACAGAGTGATAACTAAAAGGCTACTCATTATCTATGACATATGCACTGGAACTGGAGAAACTGACCAAAACCTACCCCGGCGGCGTTCAGGCGCTACGTGGCATTGATTTGCAGGTAGAGGCCGGTGATTTTTACGCCTTGCTCGGACCAAATGGCGCAGGGAAATCCACCACAATTGGCATTATCAGCTCGCTGGTGAATAAAAGTGCGGGTAATGTTCGTGTCTTTGGCTACTCGCTGGATAAAGACGTGGTCAATGCCAAGCGTCAGCTTGGGCTGGTGCCGCAGGAGTTTAACTTTAACCCGTTTGAAACGGTGGCGCAGATTGTCGTTAATCAGGCGGGCTATTACGGTGTGCCAAAGCGTGAAGCGCTGGAGCGTAGCGAGAAATACCTCAATCAGCTTGATTTGTGGGGCAAGCGTAACGAACGCGCGCGTATGCTCTCCGGCGGGATGAAGCGACGCCTGATGATTGCCCGTGCGTTGATGCATGAGCCAAAACTGCTGATTCTCGACGAACCGACCGCGGGCGTGGATATTGAACTGCGCCGTTCAATGTGGACCTTCCTCAAAGAGCTTAATGACCGAGGTACCACGATTATTCTCACTACGCACTACCTGGAAGAAGCCGAAATGCTGTGTCGTAATATCGGCATTATTCAGCACGGCGAGCTGGTGGAAAACACCTCCATGAAGGCGTTGCTGTCCAAGCTTAAGTCCGAAACCTTCATTCTCGATCTGGCGGCGAAAAGTCCGTTGCCGAAACTTGACGGCTACCAGTACCGACTGCTTGATACCTCCACGCTTGAAGTGGAAGTGTTGCGTGAGCAGGGGATTAACAGCCTGTTCGGCCAGTTGAGTGCGCAGGGGATTCAGGTCTTGAGTATGCGTAACAAAGCTAACCGCCTGGAAGAGCTGTTTGTCACGCTGGTGCATGAGAAAAAAGGAGAGCTGGCATGATGCAGCTTTACTGGATTGCCCTGAAAAGTATCTGGGCGAAAGAGATTCACCGCTTCATGCGTATCTGGGTGCAAACGCTGGTGCCGCCCGTTATCACCATGACGTTGTACTTCATTATCTTCGGTAACCTGATTGGTTCTCGCATCGGTGAAATGCACGGCTTTAGCTATATGCAGTTTATCGTGCCCGGCCTGATTATGATGGCGGTGATTACCAATGCTTACGCCAACGTTGCCTCATCGTTCTTCAGCGCCAAATTCCAGCGCAATATTGAAGAGCTGCTGGTGGCCCCGGTGCCGACTCACGTGATAATCGCCGGTTACGTCGGCGGTGGCGTGGCACGCGGGGTGTGCGTTGGCATCATGGTGACTGTGATTTCGCTGCTGTTTGTGCCGTTTCAGGTGCATTCATGGCTGTTTGTTGCGCTGACGTTGCTGCTCACCGCGGTGCTGTTCTCTCTTGCCGGGCTGTTGAACGCCGTGTTTGCGAAAACGTTTGATGACATCAGCCTGATTCCCACATTTGTGCTCACGCCGTTGACCTATCTCGGTGGCGTATTCTATTCGCTGACGCTGCTGCCGCCGTTCTGGCAGGCGCTGTCAAAGCTCAATCCTGTCGTGTATATGATTAGTGGCTTTCGCTTTGGTTTTCTCGGCGTAAGCGATGTCCCCCTGACGTTGACGGTGGGGGTGCTGGTGGTGTTTATCGTGGTCTTTTATACGCTGTGCTGGTATCTGATACAGCGCGGGCGTGGGCTGCGTAGCTGAGCGCCTGGTTTAAGAATAATACGCGCACGCGGCGGTCTGGCTTATGACCCGCGCGTGCGCGTTCTTTTAGCGGCGGTTTGTATAGAACCGTGCGCAAAGCGCCATTACCGCTTTGCGCACGGTTGCGCTCCTGCGGGCATCTGCCAGAATAAAGGCTCCCTGGTTTTGTCGTTTACCCTCACTATGTTTTCATACCTCCTTCGTGGTGTCGTCTTTTTCGCGCTGTTCTGCGCCAGCGCACAGGCTGATTTGCTCAATGAAAATTCTCTCGCCACACGTTATATGCAGGTGAAGACCACTGCGCCCGTGCAGGCACAGGTGGCAGATAAGGTTGTCTTTGTCGGTAATATTGAAGCCGGGCAATTGCTGGCGGTGGTGCCGGTGTCATCAGATTATTATGAATTCCGCTTTGGTAACGCTACCGGCTTTATCGAACGCAGTCGTTTAACCGACGTGCAGGGTAAGCGGCGAGTGGAGGACCGGTTAGGTGATTTGAACAAACCACTCAGTAACCAGAACCTGGTCACAATAAAGGCAACGCCAGTGTACAGCGCGCCAGATGTGAAAAGCGAACGCGTGGGGACACTGGCGGATAATCTACGCTACCCGGTTTCCAGCAGGCTTAAAGACCGGCTTAATCAGACCTGGTTTCAGATTCGTATTGGCGAGCGCCTGGCCTGGGTAAGTGGGCTGGATGCGCAGGAAGACAACGGGGTGCCGGTACTGACGTACCATCATATTTTGCGTGACGACGAGAACACACGTTTTCGCCACACCTCCACCACGACCTCGGTGCGGGCTTTCAGTAACCAGATGGCCTGGCTAAGTGATCAGGGATATACCACGCTCACGCTCAGTCAGCTTGAGGACTATCTCCATAACCGCATTAACCTGCCGGGACGGGCAGTGGCCATTACCTTTGATGATGGGCTGAAGTCGGTGTGGCGCTATGGCTGGCCGGTACTGCGGCAACATGGTTTTAAGGCAACCGCGTTTATCATCTCATCACGTATCAAACGCTGGCCGCAGCGCTGGGACCCAACGCGACTACAGTTTATGAGCCTCTCGGAACTCCAGGACATTCAGGACGTGTTCAGTCTTCAGTCCCATACGCACTTCCTGCACCGTGTTGATGCTGCCAGGAGACCGGTGTTGCTGAGCCGAAGCGAGCACAATGTGTTGTATGACTTCCGGCGTTCACGGCGCGCCCTCCAGCAGTTCACCCCTCACGTCTGGTATCTCTCGTACCCGTTTGGTGGCTACAATGCGCGAGCCATGCAGGCGGCACAGGCGGCGGGGTTTCATCTGGCGGTCACCACAGTGCGGGGTAAGGTGAAGCCGGGGGATAATCCGTTTGCGCTTAAGCGGCTGTATGTTTTGCGAACCGATTCGCTTGAGACAATGGCGCGACTTATTACCAACCAGCCGCAGGGGTAGCGGCTGGCAGGTAAGGGCGGTCAGGCGACCTGGACGGGCACGGCTTTGGCGAGACGTTTCATCTCGTTGTCGCCGTCAAAATAGGCCACTTTCGGCTGCCAGTTACGTGCTTCACTGTCTGGCATGGTGACATAGCTTGCGATAATCAGGATGTCACCCACGCTGGCGCAGTGGGCTGCGGCACCGTTTACGGAAATAATTTTTGAACCACGCTCGCCAGCAATGGCGTAGGTGGAAAAACGCTTGCCGTTGGTGACGTTGTAAATGTCGATAGCTTCGTATTCCAGAATCCCGGCCGCATCAAGGAAATCCTGATCGATGGCGCAGGAGCCTTCGTAGTGAAGGTCGGCCAGTGTGACTTTTACCCGGTGAAGTTTGCCTTGCAGCATTGTACGAATCATAGCGAAAACCCTACTCTCAGTTGCCGTGAAACGGACGCAACGTCCGTTTCCGAGGTATTCTGGCGGCAGTATTGCCGCTTTTTTATGCGCTGTCTAGCGCTCAAGTGTCACCTGCACATTGTCAATAAGACGTGCCTGGCCAAGCCAGGCCGCAACCAGCACGACGGCGCGCTGGCTGTTGGCATTAAGCGCTTGCAGCGTGTCGGCATCGCGAATTTGCAGGTCATCAGCGCGAAAGCCTTTTTCATTGAGTTCCTGTTCGGCGATAGCGATAAGCTCGTCAATATCGCGTGCACCGTCGGCCAGCTTCTGCGCCACGCTCTGCATCACTTTATGCAGCCCTGGCGCAATCTTACGCTGATCGCTGGTGAGATAACCGTTGCGTGAACTGAGCGCCAGACCGTCTTTCGCACGCAGTGTAGGCACGCCGATAATATCAATGTCATAGCCCATATCGGCCACCATTTTGCGAATCAGCGCCAGTTGCTGAAAGTCCTTTTCGCCAAAACATGCCACGTCTGGCTGAACCAGGTTGAACAGCTTGCTGACCACCGTTGCCACGCCGCGAAAATGGCCTGGGCGGCTCACGCCTTCCAGAATACTGGACAACACAGGCACTTCAACAAAGGTCTGGTCTTCCATACCATGCGGATAAACCTCGTGGGCGGTCGGTGCAAATACCACGTCCACACCACGGCGGTTGAGCTTCTCACAGTCTTCCTGAAGGGTGCGCGGATAACGCGCCAGGTCATCGGGCCGGTCAAATTGCATCGGGTTAACGAAGATACTGGTGACGACCACGTCAGCGCTGGCCTTTGCAGTCTCGACCAGTTTCATATGGCCGTCGTGCAGGTTGCCCATTGTCGGCACCAGCGCGATACGTTTGCCTTCCTGACGCCAGCGGCGAATCTGCTGACGTAATAGCGGTAAGGTTTCAATAATCAGCACAACCCTTTCTCCTGTCAGTGAAAACTGTGTTCTTCGCCCGGATAGGCTCCCGACTCGACCTCGGCAATATACTGGCGCACGGCCGCGCGGATATCACCGGCTTCGGCGAGGAAGTTTTTCGCAAATTTAGGAATATGGCCGCCGGTAATGCCGAGCGCGTCGTGCATCACCAGAATCTGGCCGTCGGTGCCGTTACCGGCGCCAATGCCGATAACCGGAATACCCAGCGCGTCACTCACGCGAGTGGCAAGCTCTGCGGGGACACACTCCAGTACCAGCAACTGTGCGCCTGCGGCTTCCAGCGCCAGGGCGTCATCCAGCAACGCCTGAGCCGCTTCGTCGCCGCGGCCCTGAACTTTATAGCCACCAAAAATATTTACCGACTGTGGCGTCAGACCCAGATGGCCGCACACCGGTACGGCGCGCTCGGTGAGCATTTTCACCGTGTCCACCAGCCAGCGACCCCCTTCGATTTTCACCATGTTGGCGCCAGCACGCATCACTGCGGCGGCATTTTCACAGGCCTGCTCGGGCGTGGCGTAGGCCATAAACGGCAGGTCAGCCAGCAGCAGGCAGGCTGGAGCGCCACGACGTACGGCGCGGGTACACCAGGCAATATCGTCAACGGTGACCGGTAGCGTCGAGTCGTAGCCCAGAACTGCCATGCCAAGTGAATCGCCCACCAGCATGACGCCAATGCCTTCATCGGCAAACAGTTTCGCAAAACTGAAATCGTAGGCGGTGATCGTGGCGAATTTTTTCTTCTGCTGCTTGAGCTGGCGCAGGTGGGTAATGGTGGTTGGTTTCATGCTATCCCCTGTGAAGTAGCGTGCAGGTAAGATTCTGCGAAGCGGGCTTACCACCCACGGACAGAGCGCATTCTGGAAGAATCGGCAGCTGAATGCCAGTATTTTGAGGTTATTCTGGCATTGTTTGCCTGCATGGCGAGCAGTGGGAGATGACGGCGGTTAAGTCAGTGAATTATGCGGCAAATTACCATAAAGATGGCGGGTTGTCTGACAGACGTGCCAGGCAGTTTTGTAACGTTTCGCCGTCCGGGAATGTCAGTTCAGGGGCAATTTCGCTCAGTGGATAGAGCATAAACAGGCGATTTTTCATGTCGTAATGTGGCACCGTCAGGCGCTCAGTGCTAAGGGTGTCATTGCCAAACAGCAGGATATCGAGATCCAGCGTACGTGGTCCCCAGCGCTTGTCTTTGCGCTCGCGCCCTTGCTCCAGCTCAATGCGCTGAGTGTGGTCCAGTAGCGTGTGGGGAGCAAGCGCCGTCTGGAGCGCCACCACG
The DNA here is from genome assembly GCA_966185765.1 of uncultured Enterobacteriaceae bacterium. Taxonomy (GTDB): domain Bacteria; phylum Pseudomonadota; class Gammaproteobacteria; order Enterobacterales; family Enterobacteriaceae; genus CBIFVZ01. The sequence continues at coordinate 22,360 of CBIFVZ010000019.1, forward strand.
GCGTTCAGGTAATCGGGTTGATCCTGCGGGCCAAGCGGCGGGGTACGGTAAAAGGATGACACCGCGATAAGGCGGCTTTCAGGGAGTGCGCCCAGCGCCTTCACCGCAGCATTGGCCTGCGCCAGTGGCGAGGCCAGATTGCTGCCGATGGCAATGTAGCACAGCGTCACACGCTGCCCTCACGCTTGCTCGGTGTGCGTCGGCGCGGGCGGCGCTGACGGCGACGGCTGCCAGGGTCTTCACCCAACTGACCAACCATCTCTTTTTGACGCGGTGGTGGTGCAGACTGAAACTCGCCCCACCACTGCGCCAGACGCTGTAGCTCAGGATTGTTCTCTGTTTGCGCACGTAGCTCCAGCAAATCGTAGGCAGCGCGGAACTTCGGATGTTCCATCAGCTTCCAGGCGCGTTTGCCCTGGCGTTTGGACAGGCGCAACTGCAACTGCCAGATATCACGAATCAGCGAGGTGATGCGTTTAGGAATAGCGATAGAACGGCAGGCTTCGTCCAGCACTTCGTTCATAGCCAGCGCAAAGGCGTCGTAATAGGCAAGTCCGCTTTCCTGAGTAATCTTCTGGGCCATTTCAAGCTGCGGATACCAGAACAGTGCGGCAAACAGGAATGCCGGATTCACACGCATGTTGTTGTGCAGGCGGTGATCGGTGTTTTTCAGCACCTGCGCAATGATGCGTTCCATGTTGGAATCACCGCGTTCGGTCAGATAGCGGGTAATCACCGGGAACAGCGGCTGCAACAGGTTGTATTCACGCAGCTGGCGCCAGGTTTCAAATCCGTGACCAGCCTGCAGGAGCTTCAGGGATTCTTCGAACAGGCGCGCTGGCGGCACATCGTTAATGAGTGTTGCCAGGCGCGCAATAGGTTCGCCGGAACCCGGGCAAATGCTCATATTCAGCTTGGCGGCAAAACGTACCGCACGCAGCATGCGTACCGGGTCTTCGCGATAACGGGTTTCCGGGTCACCAATCAGGCGGATAATGCCTTGCTGCAAATCATTCAGACCGCCCACGTAGTCACGCACCGTAAAGTCGGCGGCGCTGTAGTAGAGGCTGTTGATAGTGAAATCGCGACGCTGGGCATCTTCTTCGATAGAACCAAAGATGTTGTCACGCAGCAACATGCCGTTCTGGCCGCGCTGGGATAGCTGGCGGTCAGCCTGCTCTTCATGGTGGCCGCGAAAGGTGGCGACTTCAATGATTTCTGGTCCAAACATGATGTGGGCCAGACGGAAACGGCGGCCCACCAGGCGGCAGTTGCGAAACAGTTTACGCACCTGATCCGGCGTGGCGTTGGTCGTCACGTCAAAGTCTTTAGGCTTTTGCCCCAGCAGCAGGTCGCGCACACCGCCGCCAACAAGGTAGGCTTCATAGCCTGCTTTATTGAGACGATAGAGCACTTTGAGGGCATTTTCGCTGATATCTTTGCGGGAAATAGTGTGCCTGTCGCGCGGGATAACCGTTATGTGCGGCTGGGCGGTTTGCTCTGTGGCCACGCTCTCTTCGCGGTTTAGCACCTTGCGGCAAAAATTAGCGACTCGGGTAAAAATAGTGCACCTCGGATGTGTCAATCATTAATCAGACAAAAAAATAAGCGGCTCATCATATCTCAGTGTGACGCGTTTGAGAATGCCGGATTCAATGGCACATTCGCGAGCGACCAGTGGATTACCGCGTCGTTTAACAGCGCATCGGCTGTCATGTCGCGCCAGCCTTCGCTTACGGGCTGGTTGAGAAAATGCAGCGCCTGCACCAGTAGCGGACGTGGATCGCCTGTGGGTAGCGCCGGAGCATGGTTTTGCTTGGAAAGTTTACCGCCTTGCTCATTAAGAGCCAGCGGCAAATGCACGTAGTCCGGCGCACGCCAGCCAAAAGCCTGGTAAAGCGTAATCTGGCGTACTGTCGGTTCAATCAAATCCGCACCGCGCACAATTTCCGTCACGCCCTGAAAATGGTCGTCCACCACCACCGCCAGGTTATACGCAAACAGACCGTCGCGACGGTGAATAATAAAGTCTTCGCGCGCCAGCGCCGCATGCGCCTGGATTTTACCGCGCAGGGCGTCGTGAAAGGTCAGCACCGGTTCGGTCTGACGAAGCCGCGTGGCGGTATGTTCTGGTGTGAGGTGGCGTTCGCGGCAGTGGCCGTCATAAAAGCCGCCGTGCGCCTGAATACGCTTGCGCGTGCAGTCACAGTAGTAGCTGCGGCCGTGCTCATGGAGCCAGGCAAGCGCCTCGCGATAGGCTTCGTGGCGGCTTGACTGCCACAGCACATCGCCGTCCCAGTGCAGGCCGTAGTGTTCAAGCTGGCGTAAAATGGTGCTGGCGGCACCGGGGACTTCGCGGGGAGGGTCGATATCTTCAATGCGCACCAGCCAGCGTCCCGCATGGGAACGCGCCTGGAGCCAGCTGCCAAGGGCAGCGATCAGCGAGCCAAAGTGAAGCTCGCCTGATGGAGAAGGAGCAAAACGCCCAATGTAGTGATGTTGCTGCATAAGAGGTAAGGCGGGAGAGGCTCCCGCCTTTTTATGATTAGCGCCGCGCGGTATTAACCGGCCATCTGCTTCTCGCGGATTTCCGCAAGGGTTTTGCAATCAATGCACAGATCGGCTGTTGGACGCGCCTCAAGACGGCGGATACCGATTTCGACCCCACAGGATTCGCAGTAGCCGAAGTCTTCGTCTTCCACTTTCTTGAGCGTTTTTTCGATCTTTTTGATCAGTTTGCGTTCGCGATCGCGGTTGCGCAGTTCGAGGCTGAATTCCTCTTCCTGTGCGGCGCGGTCAACCGGGTCGGGGAAGTTAGCGGCTTCATCCTGCATATGCGTCACGGTACGATCGACCTCGTCCCGCAGCTGATTACGCCATGCCTCAAGAATGCGTCTGAAGTGCGCCAGCTGGGCTTCGTTCATATACTCTTCACCCGGCTTCTCCTGATACGGCTCCACCCCAGCGATGGCGAGAATACTCAGGGACGATGTTTTACGGTTTTGCCCTTCTTGCATGTTGCTTCTCCTTAACACGCACTGTCGGTCCCCATGTGAGGGGGGAAAAATCAGGCCGCTATAAATAACAGAAGCTTTTCCGGATGGCAATTATATTAAATCCTCCCCTTGACAAGCCTGTGAGGAAAAGCGTATTTAAGCCGCAGCTGGCTCAGAAAATAGGCATAACGCACCGTGTTACAGGCCCACAGGCAGTGGTGAAATAAGCTTAATTTCAGTCGGGTTTACCAGGGCTTTCCAGGCCATGACTTCCACGCCGTGTTGTGCCGCAACCTGTAATAATTGTGCGTATGTGCTGTCTATATGGCGCGCTGCTGCCACATTTTCGATAGCAGAATGCAGTACGGCAAATAACAATACCGCACGTTCTCCGCCGCGAGCGACGCTCATTAATTCACGTAAATGCTTTTGCCCGCGCACAGTTACCGCATCGGGAAAAAAGCCGTTATTTTGTTCAGCCAGCGTGACTGATTTCACTTCAATATAGCAGTTAACCCTGCCTTGCGCCTGTAACATAAAATCTATTCGGCTACGTTCGCTGCCATATTTTACTTCGCTGAGTATTTCCTCATATCCGGTCAGGTGATTAATGAGACCTTTTCCTATTGCTTCTTTAACAACGGTATTTGCCCGCAATGTATTGACACAAATTGTGTCGCCATTTTGCGTCTGCGTTAGCTCCCAGGTATGAGGATATTTACGCGTGGTGCTGGCAGACGTGGAATACCACACGGTGTCCCCTGGCGTGGCGCAGCCCGTCATGGCTCCGGTATTCGGGCAGTGCAGCGTCAGCGTGTGGCCGTCGGGCGTGATGACATCGGCAAGAAAGCGCTTATAGCGTTTAATCAGCGTCGCAGGTTGGAGCGCCGGCGTGAATTCCATGTTTTTCCTTCTCTTTAAGATGATTGTCCCAGCGGCCAGTGCGCCAGTGGGCGACAGCGCGTACGTCCGCGCTCGAATAACGACTCGTAAAGCACGAACTCTCTGACCTGCCATTGCCAGCGAAAGCCGGGCGGCGGCAAACGCACGCTATGGCAAGTCTGACGATATAGCGTGATATGCGGGTGAAACGGCTGCGGGATTTGGGCGCAGCCGCTGCGTGCCGCCTGCGAGCGCAACATTGAGGCCAGCTGCAACAGCCCGCGTGGTGTGCTTTTAGGGCCGAGCCACACCACGCGCGAGCGTGGCCAGTGCCCGGCATCATCAAGGGTTAACGTGAATCCCGGCTGCTGGATGCGTTCGGCAAGTGCCGAGAGCGCCTGTTGTTTTTGGGCGCTTACTTCGCCAAGAAACGCCAGCGTCATATGCAGGTTCGCCGCCGCGACCGGACGCCCGGCGTCAGCGGCAAAATGCTGCGCGCGCCAGTCGACAAGCTGTTGCTGGATATTCTCAGGCACGTCGATGGCAAAAAACAGGCGGCGGGTAGCAGGCATGGCGTCTCTCAGTGTGGAAATACGCAGCAAGCAGACGTACCTGGTCTGAAAAGCGCTTGTGACATCAATGCGGCTACGTGTGGTAAACGGAGTCGATGCTACAATGTCGCGGTTTAATTGTTAACCCTGGGGAGCTGTTTGTGTCCACTTTACCCATCGAGGCCGTGCTGCCTGCGTTGCTGACGGCGCTCGATAGCGCGCCGCAGGTGCTGCTTAACGCGCCAACCGGTGCGGGCAAATCGACCTGGCTGCCGCTGGCCTTGCTGCGTGCGCGCAATCCCGCAGGGCGCATCATTATGCTGGAGCCACGGCGACTGGCGGCCCGCAGCGTCGCACAGCGGCTGGCGGAACAATTGGGTGAGCAGCCTGGCGAGACCGTGGGCTACCGGATGCGTGCTGAGCGTCGCGTTGGGCCAAATACGCGTATTGAAGTGGTGACCGAGGGTATTCTCACACGCATGATTCAGCGCGATCCGGAGCTGAACGGCGTGTCGATGGTACTGCTGGATGAGTTTCACGAGCGTAGTTTGCAGGCGGATCTTGCCCTGGCGCTGTTGCTTGAAGTGCAGCAGGGGCTGCGTGACGATTTACAGATTATCGTGATGTCGGCAACGCTCGATAATTCGCGGTTGAGTGCGCTGCTGCCGGATGCGCCTGTGGTGACATCCGAAGGCCGCAGTTGGCCGGTAGTGCGGCGTTTTCAGGCGCTGTCAACGCACCAGCGTTTTGATGAGGCCGTGGCTATCGCCACGGCGCAGCTGATGCGTGAAGAGGCGGGTTCGCTGCTGCTGTTTTTACCGGGCGTGGGAGAAATCCTGCGGGTACAGGAACAACTGCGTGAGCGCGTGGCATCCGACGTGGTGCTGTGCCCGCTTTATGGTGCGCTGTCGCTTGAGGAGCAGCGACGGGCCATTTTGCCCGCGCCGGATGGTCAGCGCAAAGTGGTGCTGGCGACCAATATCGCTGAAACCAGCCTGACCATTGAGGGTATCCGGCTGGTGGTGGATGCCGCCCAGGAGCGCGTGGCGAAGTTAGACCCACGCACAGGCCTTACGCGGCTGGTGACACAGCGCGTGAGCCAGGCGTCAATGATTCAACGCGCAGGCCGTGCCGGGCGTCTGGCGGCGGGCGTGTGCCTGCACCTGACCAGCGCAGAGCAGGCAGAGCGCGCGCCTGCTCAGGCCGAACCGGAAATCCTGCAAAGCGACCTGTCGGGCCTGCTGCTGGAGCTGATTCAGTGGGGTTGCCACGACGTCACGCAGATGCACTGGCTGGACGTACCGCCTGCGGCTAACCTTGCTGCGGCACATAAACTTCTGAGTACACTTGGCGCGCTCGACGAGGCAGGACGTCTGACCTCACGCGGGCATCAGATGGCGCGTCTGGGCATGGAGCCTCGGCTGGCGGCCATGCTGGCTGCGGCCAAAGGGCGAGATGCTCAGGCTACGGCGGTGCAGCTTGCCGCCATTCTCGAAGAGCCGCCGCGCGGGGGGGATGGCGATTTGCGCAGCGCGCTGTCCCGCCGCCAGGAAAACTGGCGAGCGCGCGTGTGTCAGCTCAACCAGCGCCTGGAGAGTCAGGGCGGAGAATGTGACAGCTCACTGGCGGCGGGACTGCTGGCAACGGGCTTTGCCGACCGTATTGCCCGGCGTCGCGGCCAGGAAGGGCGCTATCAACTGGCAAACGGTATGGGTGCCATGCTTGAGCGTGACGATGCGCTGACCCGCTATGAGTGGCTGATTGCACCGCTGTTGCTTCAGGGAAGCAGTTCGCCGGATGCACGCATATTGCAGGCGCTACCGCTGGATATTGACGCATTAGTGGCGAGTCATCCCGATTTGCTCACACAGAGCGACAGCGTGGAGTGGGATGACGAAAAAGGCACGCTCAAGGCCTGGCGGCGCTGGCGCGTGGGGCAACTGACGCTGAAAAGCCAGCCACTCAATAAGCCGTCAGATGAGGAACTGCATCAGGCGATGCTAAACGGCATTCGTGATAAGGGCCTCGGCGTGCTGGAGTGGAGCGAGGCGGCAGAGCAGCTGCGCCTGAGGTTAATGTGGGCGGCGCGCTGGCTGCCGGAGTATACGTGGCCTGCGGTGGACGACGCTTCACTGCTGGACACAGTCGAGCGCTGGCTGCTGCCGCAGATGAGCGGCGTGCGTTCACTACAGGCGCTTAAGCGTATCGACCTGGCGCAGGCGCTTTATGGCCTGCTCGACTGGACACAGCGTCAACGGCTGGATAGTGAGCTGCCTGGGCATTACACTGTGCCGACTGGCAGCCGCATTGCTATTCGCTACGACGAAGAAAACCCGCCTGTGCTGGCGGTGCGGATGCAAGAGATGTTTGGTGAGGCAACGCAGCCTGCTATCGCCAGTGGCCGGGTGCCACTGGTGCTGGAGCTGTTGTCGCCCGCCCGACGCCCGCTGCAAATTACGCGCGATCTCGCCGCCTTCTGGCGCGGTGCGTATCGCGACGTGCAAAAAGAAATGAAAGGGCGTTACCCGAAACACGTGTGGCCTGACGATCCGTCAGCCGCCGCACCGACCCGACGCACAAAAAAATATCAGTAGCGCGGGCGGGGGATTTTGAGATGTTTCTACTTTCGTAAGACTGGCAGGAAGTGACAATCAGCTCCCTGCAACACGAACTGGTGTGGAGAAAGAGCATGGCGGGGAATGACCGCGAACCTATCGGACGTAAAGGCAGGCCTGGCCGTCCGGTAAACGAGAAGGCGCGCCGTCGTCGTCTCAGGGATGAGCAGTATGACGATGAGTACGATGATGATGACTATGACGACGAGGAGCCCATGCCACGTAAGGTGAAAAAAGGGCGCACGCCGCGTAAAAAGCGCAGCTGGCTTTGGTTTTTGTTGAAATTACTGATTGTGCTGTTGGTGATTTTTGTTGCCTATGGCGTCTATCTGGATCAGAAAATCCGCAGCCGCATCGATGGCAAAGTCTGGCAGCTCCCGGCGGCAGTGTATGGCCGTATGGTGAACCTTGAACCGGACATGCCGTACAGCAAAAATGAGATGGTGAAGCTGCTGGAGGCAACCCAGTACCGCCAGGTCACGCGCATGACGCGACCGGGCGAGTTTACGGTGCAGGGCAACAATATTGATATGCTGCGCCGTCCATTTGACTTCCCGGACAGCAAAGAAGGGCAGATTCGCGCACGTCTGACGTTCAGCAACGACAGGCTGGAGTCCATTAAGAACCTCGACACCGGCCGCGAGTTTGGCTTTTTCCGCCTCGACCCGCGCCTGATAACCATGCTCTCCTCACCCAACGGTGAGCAGCGTCTGTTCGTGCCGCGCACCGGTTTCCCGGATTTGCTGGTCGATACGCTGGTGGCGACGGAAGACCGCCATTTCTATGAGCATGATGGCATCAGCCTGTACTCTATTGGCCGCGCTTTCCTGGCGAATATTACCGCCGGGCGTGCGGTACAGGGCGGCAGTACGCTGACGCAGCAGCTGGTGAAAAACCTGTTTCTCACTAACCAGCGCACGCTGTGGCGTAAGGCCAATGAAGCCTACATGGCGCTGATTATGGACGCACGCTACGGTAAAGACCGTATTCTGGAGCTGTATCTGAACGAGGTGTATCTCGGTCAGAGTGGCGATGACCAGATTCGCGGTTTTCCGCTGGCGAGCCTTTATTACTTTGGTCGCCCGGTAGAAGAACTGAGCCTCGACCAGCAGGCGCTGTTGGTAGGGATGGTAAAAGGGGCGTCGCTGTATAACCCGTGGCGTAACCCGAAGCTGGCGCTTGAGCGCCGTAACCTGGTACTGCGTCTGCTACAGCAGCAGAAAATCATCGACCAGGAGCTGTATGACATGCTGAGCGCCCGTCCCCTGGGCGTGCAGCCGCGCGGTGGTGTGATTTCACCGCAGCCAGCTTTTATGCAGATGGTACGCCAGCAGTTGCACGACAAACTGGGCGACAAGGTGCAGGATCTGTCCGGCGTGAAAATCTTCACCACCTTTGACCCGGTCGCGCAGGACGCGGCGGAAAAAGCGGTAAGTGAAGGTATTCCGGCGCTGATGAAGCAGCGCAAACTCAACGACCTTGAAAGCGCGATGGTGGTGGTTGACCGCTTTAGCGGCGAGGTGCGGGCGATGGTGGGGGGGGCCAAACCGGATTTTGCCGGTTATAACCGTGCAATGCAGGCGCGCCGTTCCATTGGTTCACTCGCCAAACCCGCGACCTATCTGACAGCGCTCAGTCAGCCGGATAAATACCGTCTGAACACCTGGATTGCCGATGCACCGCTGTCTATTCCGCAACCGGGCGGCAAAACCTGGTCACCGCAGAACGACGATCGACGCTTTAGCGGTCAGGTGATGCTGGTGGACGCACTGACGCGCTCGATGAACGTACCGACAGTTAATCTGGGTCTGTCACTGGGGCTGCCTGCGGTAACCGAAACCTGGATCAAGCTCGGCGTGCCGAAGGACCAGCTAACGCCGGTCCCGGCTATGCTGCTGGGTGCGCTGAACCTGACGCCGGTGGAAGTGGCACAGGCGTTCCAGACCATCGCCAGCGGCGGTAACCGTGCTGAGATGTCGGCGCTGCGCTCGGTGATTGCCGAAGACGGCACGGCACTCTACCAGAGCTATCCGCAGTCAGAGCGTGCCGTACCGGCCCAGGCGGCATACATGACGCTGTATACCATGCAGCAGGTCATGCAGCGCGGCACCGGCCGTGCGCTGGGCGGTAAGTTCCCGAAACTGCATCTGGCAGGGAAAACGGGGACCACTAACAACCAGGTCGATACCTGGTTTGCCGGGATTGACGGTAAAGAGGTGGTTATCACCTGGGTTGGTCGTGACAACAACCAGCCGACGCGCCTGTATGGCTCCAGTGGGGCAATGTCGATTTACCAGCGCTATCTGAGCAACCAGTCGCCGATACCGCTGGACCTGGTAGCGCCGGAAGATATTGTCGATATCGGTGTGGATGAAGCAGGTACGTTCCAGTGTAGCGGCGGTTTGCGCCAGCTGCCGGTGTGGACCACCAATCCACAGGGGCTGTGCCAGCAGAGTCAGCAGCAGGCCGAGGCGCGTAATCCGTTCAGCCAGTCTTCTGACCAGCCACAGCAGCCGCCGCAACAGCAGCAACAGCCAGAGGAACAGAAAAGCGACGGTGTTGCTGGCTGGATTAAAGATATGTTCGGCTCAAACTGATAGCTGACGCTGAGTCGTTATTGCCAAAGCCCGCAACCTCTTGCGGGCTTTGGTTTTATTTAAGGAATTGCTTAAGATTTTGTTGCATTACGCGGGGTTGATCTTATGGGAATAAGATATTAATTACCTGCTGTTGCTGTGGTTGATTCCTGCTCTGACAGGCTCTGGCGCACCCGGTTGTACTTGAAAACCGAGCTGCGTTTCGCCTATTATCCACGCCCATAATAATAATTATCGTTTACGTTCTCAGACACCACTCATTCAGAGAAAATCACAATGGCGCGTTTACACACTGGCCTGCCGGCCAATGCCTCCGTTTGCCGTCTTGCCGTGCTGATTGCTGCGGCACTCGGCGGCATTTCTGCATCTGCCTGGGCTGCAGACAATACCAAAGAAGACACCATTACCGTGACCGCAGGAGCGGCATCAGTCCAGCAGGAAAGCGCCTGGGGGCCGGCCCCGACCATCGCGGCAAAACGCACGGCGACGGCGACTAAAACCGATACGCCCATTGAGAAAACTCCGCAGTCTATTTCTGTCGTCACGCGTGAAGAGATGGACATGCGTCAGCCGCAGACCGTGAAAGAAGCCTTAAGCTACACGCCTGGCGTTTTCGCGACCCGTGGCAGTTCTAACACCTACGACGTGGTTTCCATCCGTGGTTTTACCTCACCGTCAACGGTCAACACCAATCAGTATCTGGATGGCTTACGCCTGCAGGGCAATAACTACTCTGAAGTGTCGATGGACCCTTATTTTCTGGAGCGTGCAGAGCTGATTCGTGGCCCGGTATCGGTGCTTTATGGCAACAGTAACCCCGGCGGCGTGATATCAATGGTCAGCAAGCGTCCGACCACTGAACCGCTGCGCGAAATTCAGTTTAAGGCCGGTTCCCGCAGCCTGTTCCAGACCGGATTCGATTTCAGCGATGCGCTGGACGATAACGGTGTTTATTCTTACCGTTTAACCGGCCTGGCTTTCAGTCAGAACGCTCAGCAAGAGAGCGTGAAGGCTAACCGCTATGCTATCGCGCCTTCTTTTAGCTGGCGCCCGGATGACAAAACCGACTTCACCTTCCTGAGCAACTTCCAGAGCGATCCGAATGCCGGTTACTACGGCTGGCTACCGCGCACTGGCACCGTGGTGCCGTATGTGGATGCTAATGGTCAGTCGCACAAGCTGCCAACTGACTTTAACGAAGGCGATCCGGACAACAAAATGCAGCGTCGCCAGCAGATGGTGGGCTACAGCTTCGCACATGCTTTTGATGATACCTTTACAGTGCGCCAGAACCTGCGCTATGCCCATGTCAACACGATGTACCGTTCAGTCTACGGCTTTGGCATGACAGAGCAACCGGGCATACTCAAGCGCAGCTATGTACGCTCTGATGAAGACCTGACTAATTTCGGCGTCGATACCCAGCTTGAAAGCAAATTTGATACCGGCCCGGTAGCGCACCAGCTTCTGACCGGTGTGGATTACCTGCGTAGCCGCAACGATGTCGATGCCCAGTACGGTGATGCCGATCCCCTTAATCTCAATAACGGTGGCGTGACGCCGTCTGCTATTTATCCGTACGGTGATAAATACCAGGTGGTTAACCGTTTAGAGCAGACGGGCCTGTATGTACAGGACCAGGCTGAGTGGAACCAGTGGGTGCTGACGCTTGGCGGTCGCTATGATTTTGCCAAATCCAGCGTACATACCCGCAAAACCAGCTATGCCGACACGTCTGATAACGTTAACCGTGATGAAGCCTTTACCTGGCGCGGCGGTATCAACTATCTCTTTGATAATGGCATCTCCCCGTACTTCAGCTACAGCGAGTCGTTTGAGCCAAACGCCGGGCGCTCGCTGGAAGGCACCGCGTTCGATCCGTCACGCGGCAAGCAGTACGAGGCCGGGGTGAAATTTGTGCCGAACGACAGACCCATTGTCGTTACCGCGTCGGTGTTCCAGATTACTAAAGACAAGAACCTGACCGCCGATCCGCGCGATGTTAACTTTAGCATCATGGGCGGTGAAATTCGGTCACGTGGCGTTGAGCTGGAAGCGAAAGCGGCGCTGAATGCCAACATTGATATGACAGCGGCCTACAGCTACACCGATGCCGAATACACCGAAGATACCAAATACCAGAATAAACGTCCGGCAGAGATCCCGCGCAATATGGCGTCGTTGTGGATGGATTACACCTTCCATGAAACGGCGCTGAGCGGCCTGACAATGGGCGCTGGCGTTCGTTATGTTGGCAACACCTCGAGTTTCTATGGCAATACGGGGCAGACCTTTACCGTGCCGAGCTATACCGTTGCCGATGCCACCGTTAAATACGATCTGGCGCGCGTTGGGCTGCCGGGTTCATCGGTGGGTGTTAACGTAACGAACCTGTTTAATCGCGACTATGTCTCCAGTTGCTATCGTGACTACGCCTGTTACTGGGGCGCAGAGCGCCAGGTGATTGCAACCGCGACATTCCGCTTCTGATTTATCTTTCCTCTCAGGGCACGGTTCGCCGTGCCCTTTAACACATTGGCGAGTTATGCAGGATAAACCGAGCGTTCAGGAGGCCACCTTTAGCCTCAATAATGTCACCTTTCGCGTGCCGGGACGCACGCTGCTGCACTCACTCTCTTTGACCTTTCCGGCCGGTAAAGTCACCGGTCTCATTGGCCATAACGGTTCCGGTAAATCGACGCTACTGAAAATGCTTGGCCGCCATCAGAAACCGTCTGAAGGCGAGATTCTGCTCGCCGGACAGCCGCTGGACAGCTGGAACAGTAAAGCTTTCGCCCGCATGGTGGCTTATCTGCCGCAGCAGTTGCCTGCGGCCGAGGGCATGACCGTGCGCGAGCTGGTAGCGATTGGCCGCTATCCGTGGCATGGCGCGCTGGGACGTTTTGGCGTAGCGGACCGGGAAAAGGTGGAAGAAGCCATTTCTCTGGTTGGCCTGAAACCGTTTGCCCACAGGCTGGTGGATAGCCTCTCTGGCGGTGAGCGCCAGCGTGCGTGGATTGCCATGCTGGTAGCTCAGGATAGCCGCTGTTTATTGCTTGACGAACCGACCTCGGCGCTGGACGTTGCCCATCAGGTAGAAGTACATGCGCTGATTCACCGCCTGAGCGAGCAGCGTGGCCTGACAGTGATTGCTGTGCTGCACGACATTAACATGGCGGCGCGCTACTGTGACTGGATGGTGGCGCTGCGCGGCGGTGAAACCATCGCCCAGGGTACACCGGCAGATATGATGAACAGCGAGACGCTGGAGCAGATTTACGGCATCCAGATGGGCATTTTGCCGCATCCGGCGGGCAGTGCGCCGGTCAGTTTCGTCTGGTGAGGCCGACAATGTGTGACTCTTCAATAACGCGTCGCCGTCTGCTGACAGCAATAGCGCTTTCGCCTTTGCTGATGACGCCCGGCATCAGCCGCGCTGGTTTTCCTGAGCTTGACCGCATCGTAGCGCTGGAGTGGCTACCGGTTGAGCTGTTGCTGGCGCTGGGTGTGGCACCGCTGGCGGTGGCTGATGCCCGCAACTATCGCCTGTGGGTTGGGCAACCGGCGCTACCGGACGGCATTATTGACGTGGGGCTGCGTACCGAACCTAATCTTGAGCTACTCAGCCAGCTTCACCCTTCGTTGATTCTCTATTCTGCGGGCTACGGCCCGAAGCCCGAAAAAATAGAACGCATTGCGCCAGGCATGGGGGTGAGTTTTAGCGATGGCTCACAGCCGCTTACCAGCGCTCGTGCATCGTTGACCGCACTGGGTGAGCGTCTGGGACTGGGGCGGCGTGCACGTGCTCACCTCGGTCAGTTTGACGAATTTATGGCGAGCATGAAAGCACGCTTTGCAGCCTGGCACGGGCAGCCGCTGCTGCTGATGTCACTTATGGATGCGCGTCACGCGCTGATCATCGGCAAAAACAGCCTGTTTCAGCAGGTGATGGATGAATTAGGTCTCAAGAATGCCTGGCAGGGCGAAGTGAATTTCTGGGGTAGCGCCGTTGTGGGCCTTGAACGGCTGGCGGCAGTCAAAAACGCGCAGGTGGTGTGCTTTGCGCATGGTGATGATGCGCTGATGCGCCAGATTGCCGCCATGCCGCTGTGGCAGGCCATGCCGTTTGTGCGTGAAAACCGCTTTACGCGCGTGCAGTCGGTGTGGTTCTACGGGGCGACCCTGTCGGCCATGCATTTCTGCCGCGTGCTTGACGGTGCGTTGGGGGCCAGACCATGAAAACGCGTTCCCTTGCGCTGCCCGTACTGCTGCTGTCGGCACTGTTTATCGGTGCGCTGCTGCTGACGCTCAATAACCTGACGGTGTTATTACCGCGAGCGGCCTGGGGCCAGGCGTGGCGGCAGCCGGACATCGACAATATCAGCGAGATGCTGTTCTACTACAGCGCACTACCGCGTCTGGCGATATCGCTGCTGGTGGGGGTCGGGCTGGGGCTGGCAGGCGTGCTGTTCCAGCAGGTACTGCGTAACCCTTTGGCAGAACCCACCACACTTGGCGTGGCAACCGGTGCACAGCTGGGTGTAACGGTAGCGACATTGTGGACGTTGCCTGTGTTCCTGCAACAGTTCGCCGCCCTTGCCGGAGCCGGTCTGGTCGCACTGCTGGTGTTTGGTGCCGCCTGGGGCAAGCGCCTGTCACCGGTCACGTTAATTCTGGCTGGTCTTGTGATGAGCATGTACTGCGGTGCGGTCAATCAGCTGCTGGTGATTTTCAATCATGATGCGTTACAGAACGTGTTTTTGTGGAGCACCGGCTCGCTGACGCAGACCGACTGGCACGTCGTGCGCGAACTGTGGCCGCGCCTGCTGGGAGCAGTCGTACTGGTGCTGCTGATGCTGCGTCCGTTGACGCTGATTGGGCTTGATGACGGTGTGGCACGTAACCTGGGGCTGGCGTTATCACTGATGCGACTACTGGCGCTCACGCTTGCCGTTGCTATTAGCGCGCTGTTGGTTAACGCGGTCGGGATTGTGGGTTTTATAGGCCTGTTTGCGCCGCTGCTGGCGAAGATGCTGGGCGCACGCCGCCTGCTCACGCGCATGGTGCTGGCGGCAATGATCGGGGCGCTCATCCTCTGGCTTTCCGATCAGCTCATCGTCTGGCTGACGACGGTATGGCGCGAGATTTCCACCGGTACTGTCACGGCAATGATTGGCGCGCCACTGCTGCTGTGGCTGTTGCCGCGCCTGCGTACCTCGCGTGAACCGTCGATGTCGCAGGGTGTGCAGGTGCCCAATGAGCGCCATCATGTACTTGTCTACAGTGTGCTTGGTCTGGGACTGCTGCTGGTACTGCTCGCGGTAGCACTGACGTTTGGTCGTGATGCCGAAGGCTGGCGCTGGGCAACGGGAAGCGGGCTTCGTGAGCTGTGGCAGTGGCGCTGGCCGCGTGTGCTTGCCGCGCTCAGTGCGGGCATGATGCTGGCGGTGGCAGGCTGCATTATCCAGCGCCTGACCGGTAACGGTATGGCAAGTCCGGAGGTGCTGGGCATTAGCTCAGGGGCGGCGTTTGGCGTGGTTGTGATGATGTTTCTGGTACCGGGCGATGCCTTTGCCTGGCTGCTGCCCGCCGGTAGCCTGGGTGCGGCGTTAACGTTGCTTATTATCACCGTTGTCGGTGGCCGAGGTGGTTTTTCACCCCAGCGTATGCTGCTGGCCGGGATGGCGCTCAGTACCGCGTTTAGCATGCTGTTGATGTTGCTGCTAGCCAGCGGTGACCCGCGCATGGCGACGTTGCTGACGTGGATCTCCGGCTCAACCTACAGCGTGACCGGTGAGCAGGCGCTGCGCACCGCTGCCGTGATGGTGGTTTTGCTGGCGCTGACGCCGCTGTGCCAGCGCTGGCTACAGGTGTTGCCACTGGGCAGCGCGACAGCCAGGGGAGTGGGTATTGCGCTCACGCCGGTGCGTCTGGTACTGCTGCTGCTGGCAGCGACCCTGACGGCAACTGCCACGCTGGTTATTGGCCCGCTGAGCTTTGTGGGGCTGATGGCGCCGCATATCACGCGTATGCTCGGTTTTCGTCGTGCGCTGCCGCAACTGGTGATTGCCGCCCTGTTGGGTGGGGCGCTGATGGTACTGGCCGACTGGTGCGGACGTATGTTCCTGTTCCCGGATCAAATTCCGGCCGGGCTGCTGGCGACCTTTATCGGCGCACCGTATTTTGTGTTGCTGCTGAGAAGGCAGGGGAACTAGCGCTGTATTCTGGCAAAAGAAAAGGCCGCTGCGTAAATCGCAGCGGCCTTTTTTGTTACGCAGTCAAGTTACAGCTTCGCGAAGGCGCGGCGTGCGGCATCGATGGTGTTATTAATGTCTTCTTCGCTGTGGGCAATGGACATAAAGCCCGCTTCAAACGCTGAAGGTGCCAGGTAAACACCTTCGTCGAGCATCAGGTGGAAGAAGCGCTTAAAGCGTTCTGTGTCGCAGGCGACCACATCCTGATAGCGAGTTACGCGCTCAGCATCGGTAAAGAACAGGCCGAACATGCCGCCAACGTGGTTGACCACCAGCGGTATGCCCGCCTCTCTGGCAGCATCCAGCAGGCCGTCGGCGAGCTGCGTAGTGAGACTGTCCAGCGTTTCATGCACACCCGGCTGCGCTACCTGTTGCAGGCAGGCATAGCCCGCCGCCATCGCCACCGGGTTACCGGAGAGCGTGCCAGCCTGGTATACCGGGCCGGTCGGTGCCAGCGCGTCCATGACATCGCGACGACCGCCGAAAGCGCCTACCGGCATGCCGCCGCCGATGATTTTACCAAGGCAGGTAAGATCCGGCGTCACATTGTAGTAGGCCTGAGCGCCACCGAGCGCGACGCGAAAGCCGGTCATGACTTCATCAATAATCAGCAAGGCACCAAACTCGTCGCATAAGGCACGCAGGCCCGGCAGGAATTCAGGCTGCGGCGGGATGCAGTTCATATTGCCCGCGACCGGTTCAACGATGATACAGGCGATGTCCTGTGGATATTGCTCGAAGGCGGCACGTACTGAGTCGAGATCGTTATACGTACACGTCAGCGTGTGCTTAGCAAAGTCTGCTGGTACGCCCGGTGAGTTCGGCTGACCAAGTGTCAGCGCCCCGGAGCCGGCTTTCACCAGCAGGCAGTCGGCGTGACCGTGATAGCAGCCTTCAAACTTGATGATTTTATCGCGCCCGGTGAAGCCGCGTGCCAGACGAATCGCGCTCATTGTGGCTTCGGTGCCGGAGTTCACCATGCGTACCATGTCCATTGAGGGTACAAGCTCGGTGACAAGCTTTGCCATTTTCACTTCCATGCCAGTCGGTGCACCGAAGCTCAGGCCGCGTTCGGCGGCATCAATCACCGCGTTGCGGATAGTGGCGTTATTGTGCCCGAGCACCATCGGACCCCATGAGCCGACATAGTCGATATAGGCTTTACCGTCGACATCATAAATAAACGCGCCATCGGCACGCTCGATAAACAGCGGCGTACCGCCCACGCCGCTGAAGGCGCGAACCGGAGAGTTTACACCGCCGGGGATAAGCTCGCGCGCAGCGGCATACAGGTTTTCAGACTGGCTCATGAATCGGCTCCTGATTCGTGGAATGAGAGTGTGTGGCTATTCTACGGGATTGTGGCGGTAGGATACAAAGCCGTCACCAGGCAGGGTGAGGAAACCATCCTGTATTTTTCTGAGACGGTACGCCTGTGAGAGCGTAGACTTAAGGCATCACACCCGACATAACCGTATGTAAATCGACATGAATCCTGAAACACCGTCCTTTGGTGCGCGCGAGATTTTACGCTTGCGGCGTAACGAAGCCATTAAGCGCCTGCTACATCGTGATAAAACCCCCCTGTTGATATTACTCATGGCCGCGCTGGTCGGCACGCTGGCGGGGCTTGCGGGCGTGGCGTTTGAAAAAGCCGTGAACTGGGTTCAGTACCAGCGACTGGGTGCTATTGCTGGCGTGGCTGACCATGTCTGGCTTGCCTGGCCGCTGGCATTTGTCGCCTCTGCACTGCTGGCGGCGCTGGGCTACTGGCTGGTACGCCGCTTTGCGCCGGAGGCGGGCGGTTCCGGCATCCCCGAAATAGAGGGGGCGCTTGAAGAACTGCGCCCGGTGCGCTGGTGGCGGGTTCTGCCAGTGAAGTTTTTCGGCGGACTGGGCACACTCGGTGGCGGTATGGTACTGGGACGTGAAGGGCCAACGGTCCAGATTGGCGGCAATATCGGGCGTATGGTGCTTGATGTGCTGCGTTTACGCAGCCCGGAAGCGCGGCACACGCTACTGGCGACGGGTGCCGCCGCCGGGATGTCGGCGGCGTTTAACGCGCCGCTGGCGGGCATTTTATTTATTATTGAAGAGATGCGCCCGCAGTTTCGCTATAACCTGATTTCGATTAAGGCTGTGTTTACCGGCGTGATTATGTCGAGCGTGGTGTTCAGAGTCTTTAACGGTGAAGGGGCAGTGATTGATGTGGGCAAGCTCAGCAACGCACCGCTGGAAACCTTATGGTTATATCTGGTGCTGGGGATGATTTTTGGTGTACTGGGGCCGCTGTTTAACCGTCTTATTTTTAAAGCGCAGGACATGTTTCAGCGTTTGCACGGTGGCAATATTAACAAGTGGGTACTGACAGGCGCGCTGCTGGGGGGATTGTGTGGCGTTTTGGGGCTGATAGAGCCTGCAGCGGCAGGCGGCGGTTTTAGCCTGATCCCCGTCGCGGCTGCCGGGAACTATGCGCTCGGTGTACTGGTGTTTATCTTCATCGCGCGCGTGGTGACGACCGTATTGTGCTTTGCTTCCGGCGCACCGGGGGGGATTTTTGCACCGATGCTCGCACTGGGTACGCTGCTGGGTACCGCCTTTGGCATGGCCTGTGCGGCCTGGTTTCCGGCTTATCAACTTGAGGCCGGAACATTTGCTATTGCGGGCATGGGGGCGCTATTTGCCGCCTCGGTGCGTGCGCCGCTCACCGGTATTGTGCTGGTGCTGGAGATGACCGACAATTATCAGCTTATTTTGCCAATGATTATTACCTGTCTGGGCGCTACGCTACTGGCACAGTTTCTGGGCGGTAAGCCGCTGTATTCCAGCATTCTTGCCCGTACGCTGGCAAGCCAGCAGGCTTCGCAAAGCAAGGCTGAATCGCAGAATACTTGAACGATTCACCAGGGTATTGGATAATAACATGAGCCATCGGGCGCACTATAGCCCGATTGAGATTCTGGTTTGGAGCAAAAAATGAGCGATGACGTAGCAGCACTGCCGCTGGAGTTTACCGATGCGGCCGCCAGTAAAGTTAAAAATCTGATTGCAGATGAAGATAATCCGCAGCTTAAACTGCGTGTCTATATTACCGGTGGTGGTTGCAGCGGCTTCCAGTATGGTTTCACCTTTGATGACCAGATTAACGACGGCGATATGACCATTGAGAAGCAGGGCGTTGCGCTGGTCGTCGACCCGATGAGCCTGCAATACCTGGTGGGTGGCTCAGTGGATTACACAGAAGGGCTGGAAGGTTCCCGCTTTGTTGTGACCAACCCGAATGCAAAAAGCACCTGCGGCTGTGGGTCTTCCTTCAGCATTTGACACATGTGTTGCGCAAAGAAAGCCGTGCCTGTGGGCGCGGCTTTTTTATGTCTGTGGCAGAGCAGAAGGATTCAGTGGCGCTCTTCCAGCGCAAAGGCCGGAAGCTTGAGATTCCAGCGGATTGCGGCAAGGCGTATCGCGAGCGTTACCGCCATGCCTGTCATGCTCGCTTTGTCCAGCGGTTGGTGGAATAACTGATAGGCAATCACGTGCACCAGCCCGCCAATAATGCAGGCAGTAGCGTAGATTTCGGTACGCAGAATCATCGGCACTTCACGGGCCAGCACGTCGCGAATAATACCGCCGCCAACGCCCGTCAGCACGCCCATGCACACGGCAATCATCGGCCCGGTATTGGCAAGGAACGCTTTGTTGACCCCAATGCCGACAAAGACCGCAAGACCCACGGCATCCAGCACCGGCAGTATCCATTTTGGTAAACGACGCGGCTGGCGGACCAGAACAAGCGTGAGCACGCAGGTCACCATAGCAACGATAAGATCAGTCGGGTCTTTGACCCAGAATACCGGGCCGTTGGCGAGTGCCATATCGCGAATCGTACCGCCGCCGACGGCGGTAACGACGCCAAGCACCAGTACACCGAAAGGATCCATGCGCAGCTTGCCCGCCAGCAAGACGCCGGAAATCGCAAATACCGCAGTCCCTAAGATATCCAGCCAGTAAACCAGCATCGCGTAGCCTCAACTCGTTAATCAACCTGCGCCAGCGCGTCGCAGAGCTGCCGGGCGGCGAGGATAATACGTGGTCCGGCGCGTTCGAACCAGTCCCCATTAAGCGTAATCACATTAACGGGTAAAGCACTGCCCCAGAACTGTTTCACACTTTCGGCCTTGCGGGCGTCACCGGCAATCACTATGGCCTGCGGTCTTCGGGTCAGCACCTGTTCGCGGCTCACCTGAGGCCAGGCGACGGCGCTGTCGGCAAAGATATTCTCACCGCCGCACACGCTCAGCACATCGTTCTGAATCGAGTGTTTACCGCTGGTAAAAAGCGGTTTAGTGCCAAACTGCAAGAAGACCTTTTTACGCGCTCGGGTGGCGTTCTCGCGTTGCAACGCCTGCCATTGAGTTCGTAGCGTGGATGCCGCCTGATGGGCTTTAGCAGGCTCAGGACTCCACTGGGCAAGCGTATCCAGCGCGTGGGCGATATCCTCCACGCTCTGCGGCTCTACCCAGATGACGTCAATTCCCAGTTTCTCAAGCTGATTGACCGGGCGTTCGGCGTTGCCGCTGCGCCAGGCCAGTACTAGGTCAGGCTTGAGCGCGATAATGCGCTCCGTGTTGATGCCCTGCCAGCTGGCAACCTGCTCAAGCTGTTTTGCCGCATCGGGATAATCGGACCAGGCGCTGACCGCCACGGGCGTGATGCCGGCGGCAAAGGCAAGTTCGGTATTAGCCGGAGAAAGCGTCACGACACGCGGCGCGGCACAGAGCCACGCCGGGAGCATCAACGCCAGCGCGCACAGGGCGCGCGTGACACGCGCTTTAGTCATGCGCCAGTTTCTGCAGCAGGGTTTCGACCATCAGGCTTGACTGCTTTGCTGCCGTTGCCAGGAACTCGTCAAAGCTCAAATGAGATTCCTGGTCTGCCACATCGGAAATGGCGCGCACCACCACAAACGGTGTGCCATAGTTGTGACAAACATGGCCGATAGCCGTTGCTTCCATTTCTACCGCAATGGCCTGAGGGAAGTGGGCGCGGATTTTCGCCAGGTTTTCGGCACCGTTAATAAAGGCATCACCGCTGACCACCAGCCCTTTTACTGCATGCAGATTCAGCTCGTTAATGCACTGTGTGGCGGTGGCAATCAGCGTATCGTCTGCCATAAACGCGGCCGGGCAGCCTGCCATCTGACCGTATTCATAGCCAAAAGCCGTTACGTCGGCATCGTGGTAGCGCACTTCACTGGAGACCACGATATCACCCACCTTGAGCGAGGAGGCAAGGCCGCCCGCAGAACCGGTATTAATGACCACGTCTGGCTTGCAGTGCTCCAGTAACAGTGTGGCACCCATTGCTGCCGAGACTTTACCAATGCCCGATTTCAGTAGTGCAACGTTTACGCCGTTTAGCGTACCGGTGTAAATTTCACAGCCCGCCAGTGTTAAAGTCTGACGGTTGTCGATTTTATCGCGCAGCAGCGTGACTTCTTCTTCCATTGCACCAATGATGCCTACTTTCATATTGGGTTACTCGCTAATAGTTGGATTCACGGGCATAGTCTATCATGGCAGGCGATGAGGAAAATAAACCGGAGGGAAGATGAGCGACATCGATTTTCGCAGAAAAATAAACTGGCACCGCCGTTTCCGCTCCCCTGATGGTGAAAAGAGCGAACATGAAATTCTGCGTATTTTCGAAAGCGACCGTGGACGCATTATTAATTCACCCGCTATTCGCCGCTTGCAACAAAAAACGCAGGTGTTTCCTCTGGAGCGCAATGCGGCGGTGCGCACACGCCTGACGCACTCAATGGAGGTGCAGCAGGTGGGGCGTTATATCGCGCGCGAGATCCTAAGCCGTCTTAAAGAACAGGACCTGCTGTCACACTATGGTCTTAACGAACTGGCCGGGCCGTTTGAAAGCGTGGTGGAAATGGCCTGCCTGATGCATGACATCGGTAACCCACCGTTTGGTCATTTCGGTGAGGCGGCGATTAATGACTGGTTTAAACAGCGCCTGCGGCCAGGCGATATGTATGGTGCGACAGCAGAAGATGTGAACTGCACCATTGTGCCGCTGCGTTTGGTGGATGGTGATGATGCGCTTAATACCCTGCGCCGCAAGGTCCGTGAAGACCTGTGCCATTTTGAAGGCAATGCGCAGGGGATTCGCCTGGTGCACAGCCTGTTGCGCCTGAACCTGACATGGGCGCAGGTCGGCTGTATTTTGAAATATACCCGCCCGGCATGGGACGCACAGACGCCGCCGGAATCCTGGCGTTATTTAATGAAAAAACCAGGATTCTATCTTTCTGAAGAGAATTATATCGCGAGATTGCGCCATGAACTGGAATTAGGCGAGTATTGTCGTTTTCCGCTCACCTGGATTATGGAAGCGGCAGACGATATTTCTTATTGCGTGGCAGACCTCGAAGACGCCGTTGAGAAAAATATATTTACCGTGGAACAACTCTATCAGCATCTTTATGTGCGCTGGGGGGAACATCGCTCCGGGGATATTTTTTCTCAGGTGGTGCATGAGGCCTGGGAAAAATCCCGTGCCAATAATATGCGACGCAGCACTGAAAACCAGTTCTTTATGTATTTGCGCGTCAATACGCTCAATAAGCTGGTGCCTTATGCGGCACAGCGCTTTATTGATAACATTGCCCAAATCTTCGCCGGTAGTTTTAATCAGGCGCTGCTTGAGGATGAGAATCCGGCCAGCCGTTTGCTTGATGTGTATAAAAAGGTGGCTGTACAACATGTGTTTAGCCACCCCGAAGTGGAGCAGCTGGAACTACAGGGATACCGCGTTATCAGCGGTCTGTTAGATATCTATAGCCCGCTTTTAATGCTGCCGCTGGCAGAGTTCCAGCAAATGG
Organism: uncultured Enterobacteriaceae bacterium; assembly: GCA_966185765.1. GTDB lineage: Bacteria > Pseudomonadota > Gammaproteobacteria > Enterobacterales > Enterobacteriaceae > CBIFVZ01. Next base: position 45,147 of record CBIFVZ010000019.1, read on the forward strand.
TCAGCGAAGACAGCGTGCAGCATTTGCCGATTGAAACTCGGCTTTATCACAAATTATCATCCAGTCATTGCCTTGCGTATAAAGACGCTGTGGATAAACTTTCTCGAAGCAACCCGCATTATGAAGTGTGGGAGTTCTATTACCGTTGTCGTCTTATTCAGGATTATATCAGCGGAATGACCGACCTTTATGCCTGGGATGAATACCGCAGACTGATGGCGGTGACGTAATGATTTTTACTTTTGTAAAGAACGCCAATAAATTTTTACTTTTTCCCTGCTATGAGCAAGGGAACTTCACGATATAAATATCACTCTGATATGTCGTTCATATCACAGTTTTTTTGCCCAACAGGTAAATTGAGATACAAAGATGAAAAAAACCACGTTAGCAATGAGTGCGCTGGCTCTGAGTCTGGGTTTGGCGCTGGGCCAGGTGTCCGCTATCGCCGCTGAGACCGCTTCTTCCGTCACGTCGCCGCAGCAGATGCCAAGTCTTGCGCCGATGCTGGAAAAAGTGATGCCATCAGTGGTGAGCATTAACGTAGAAGGGAGTACTACGGTTAATGCAGGCCGCATGCCGCGTAATTTACAGCAGTTCTTTAATGAAGATTCACCGTTTTGCCAGGACGGTTCACCGTTCCAGAGCTCACCGCTGTGTCAGGGTGGCATGGGCGGCGGTGGCAACCAGCAGCAGAAATTTTCAGCGCTTGGCTCCGGTGTCATTATTGATGCCGCCAAAGGCTATGTTGTCACCAATAACCATGTCGTGGATAACGCGACCACCATTAAGGTGCAACTGAGCGATGGGCGCAAATTTGAGGCTAAAGTGGTGGGCAAAGACCCACGTTCCGATATTGCGCTGCTCGAACTTAAAGAGCCGAAAAACCTGACGGCGATTAAGCTTGCTGATTCCGACACGCTGCGCGTAGGTGATTACGCGGTCGCTATCGGTAACCCGTACGGGTTGGGTGAGACCGTGACCTCCGGGATTGTTTCCGCCCTTGGCCGCAGTGGCCTGAACGTTGAAAACTACGAAAACTTTATCCAGACCGATGCGGCGATTAACCGTGGTAACTCCGGCGGTGCGCTGGTTAACCTCAACGGTGAACTTATCGGTATCAACACCGCTATTCTTGCGCCGGACGGCGGCAACATCGGCATTGGTTTTGCTATCCCAAGTAATATGGTGAAAAGCCTGACCGGTCAGATGGTTGAGTTTGGCCAGGTTCGTCGCGGCGAGCTGGGTATTATGGGCACGGAGCTGAACTCCGACCTCGCGAAAGCAATGAAGGTAGATGCCCAGCGCGGCGCCTTTGTAAGCCAGGTCATGCCGAACTCTTCTGCCGCGAAAGCAGGTATCAAAGCCGGTGATGTGATTGTTTCCATCAACGGCAAACCAGTCAGCAGCTTTGCTGCGCTGCGCGCTCAGGTGGGGACGATGCCGGTAGGCAGCAAGTTTACGCTTGGCCTGCTGCGCGAAGGTAAAGAGGTGAATGTTAACCTCGAACTGCAACAGAGTAGCCAGACCCAGGTCGACTCTTCCAGCATCTTTAACGGTATTGATGGTGCTGAGATGAGTAACCATGCCGGTAAAGATAAAGGTGTTGTGGTTAACAGCGTGAAGGCGAACTCTCAGGCTGCGCGTATTGGCCTGAAGAAAGGCGACATTATCGTTGGCGCGAACCAGCAGCCGGTTAAGAATATTGCCGAGTTGCGCAAGATCCTCGACGCCAAACCGTCGGTGCTGGCGTTAAACGTACAGCGCGGTGATACCTCGATTTATCTTCTGATGCAGTAAACTTTTCTCTTCCTTAGCTACTTTAAGGGCCGCATTTGCGGCCCTCAGATTGCTGACAAAGAAGGAAAAAACGTGGTTTTTCCTTCTTTGTGGTTAGCAGGCGAAAATCAATGAATTGATTTTCCTTATTTTTTATTGGGTGTCATTCACCCTGTCTGAGACAGGGTGAGGTAATGCATCAGTTTCAGGGCCGCATTTGCGGCCCTTTTTTGTGATGTTTCCCACAACTCCCGGATTCCTGACCAGGACTTGTGCAATTGCACCATGCCGTTGTCGTTCTGCTGACTTATGCTGGTACGTCGGCGTAATTTTCAGGAGCATATTATGGCAGGCTGGCATCTGGATACGCGAATGGCCCAGGAAATTGTGGCGCGTACCATGCGGATTATTGATACCAATATCAACGTGATGGACGCACGCGGGCGTATTATCGGTAGCGGTGACAGAGAGCGTATTGGGGAGTTGCACGAAGGGGCGCTGCTGGTGCTGGCGCAGGGCCGGGTGGTCGACATTGACGATGCCGTGGCCCGCCATCTGCACGGTGTGCGCCAGGGGATAAATCTGCCGCTGCGCCTTGAAGGCGAAATAGTAGGCGTGATTGGTCTGACCGGGCCACCGGAGTCGTTGCGTAAATACGGCGAACTGGTGTGTATGACCGCCGAAATGATGCTCGAGCAGTCGCGCCTGATGCACCTGCTGGCGCAGGATAGCCGCCTGCGTGAAGAGCTGGTAATGAACCTGATTCAGGCTGAGGAGCATACGCCCGCCCTGACCGAATGGGCGCAGCGCCTTGGCATTGATTTGAACCAGCCGCGTGTGGTGGCAGTGATTGAGGTCGACAGCGGGCAGCTCGGCGTCGACAGTGCGATGGAAGAGCTACAGCAGCTGCAAACCGCGCTCACCACACCGGAGCGCAATAACCTGATTGCGATTGTGTCGCTCACCGAAATGGTGGTGCTGAAACCGGCGCTCAACCAGTTTGGTCGCTGGGATGCTGACGATCACCGTCGTCGCGTAGAGCAGTTACTGGGGCGCATGAAGGAGAGCGGGCATTTGCGCTTTCGCGTGGCGCTGGGCAATTATTTTACCGGACCAGGCGCCATCGCGCGTTCATGGCGTACGGCGCGCACGACCATGATGGTTGGTAAGCAGCGCATGCCGGAAAGCCGCAGCTATTATTATCATGATTTAATGCTGCCGGTGCTGCTCGACAGCTTGCGCGGTGGCTGGCAGGCCAACGAGCTGGCGCAACCGCTGGCAAAACTGAAGGCGATGGACAATAACGGTCTGCTCAGGCGTACCCTGAGCGCATGGTTTCGCCATAACGTGCAGCCGCTCGCCACATCAAAGGCATTGTTTATTCACCGTAACACGCTGGAATACCGGCTTAACCGAATCTCGGAACTGACGGGGTTGAACCTGAGCCATTTTGACGACCGGTTACTGCTGTATATCGCGTTGCAGCTTGATGAGCAGCGGTGAGCGTTGCCGTAGCATTACGTAAAAAGGGCCGGTGCGGCCCTTCTGGTGAGGCACTGACGCGTTACACGAAAGGTTTCTGCACGACACTTTTTACTCTCGTCGCATGATGATTATTTTCGGGTCAGTTTTTCCAGATCGGCTTCGATTTCACTAATTTTGTTGGTGACCACGTTTTCGAGATGACGCAGATCGTCCAGGATCTTACGTTTAAGATCAATTTCGCCACGCTCGCGCTGGCAAATCTGATCCAGTTCATCAATCACGTAACGCAGGTTAGGGCTGATTTCCTGCACTTCTCTGAAGCCCTGGCCAACCCCGTCGGCAACCACGGTTTTGCGCTGGCGCGGATATTTAAATTTGACGCTTTTCGCGAAGAACTCGCCTTTATCTTTGCGAAAATAGATTTTCAGAATGTCGTTGCTGGCCTCCTGGCGCAGACTGTAGCGGTCTATCTCTTGCGGATTGGTGATGCCAAGGCTTTTCAGATTATCGTACATTGCAGCATTCTCCTTAAGCGAAGCAAATACAACCTATAGATAGTTGACGGTAAACGACCTTTCTGCCAGCTCAGATACAAAAAAGGCGGGGATTACCCGCATTTAGATTGCTGACAAAGAAGGAAAAAACGTGGTTTTTCCTTCTTTGTGGTTAGC
>CBIFVZ010000020.1:0-48247 GCA_966185765.1 uncultured Enterobacteriaceae bacterium
TAAAACCAAGCAGCGTCTGGGCTGGTTTAATCAGGATGAAGTGGAAATGGTGGCCCGTGAGCTGGGCGTTTCCAGTAAAGACGTGCGTGAGATGGAGTCGCGTATGGCGGCCCAGGACATGACGTTTGATATGTCTAACGACGACGACGCCAGCGACAGCCAGCCAATGGCGCCCGTGCTTTATCTGCAGGATAAAACGTCTAACTTTGCCGATGGCATTGAAGATGACAACTGGGAAGAGCACGCGGCGGATAAGCTAACCGTTGCCATGCAGGGGCTGGACGAGCGTAGCCAGCACATCATCCGCGCCCGTTGGCTGGATGAGGACAACAAGACCACGCTACAGGAGCTGGCCGACCGTTACGGCGTGTCCGCAGAACGCGTGCGTCAGCTTGAAAAGAACGCGATGAAAAAACTGCGCGCGGCTATCGAAGCCTGATTCTTACGCAGTCAGCAATGCACCCCGGCGCCTTACGGCCTCGGGGTGTTTTTATTTCCGTCCCTCCCTGCTGTGCTGCCGCCAGCATTGCCGATTTCCCGCTCTGTTATCTTCGCCACAAATTTATTATTTCAATTCCGCTGAAATCGCGTATGTTTTAGCAGAGTGCTCTGTTTGCTAAAGCTAAAACGGAGTTTTCCATTCGGCTTGCGGCATTTTTGCGCTTCTGATTGGATGAATATTCCAGGCACAACGCCACGATAAAAACAAATCACCATCACAATGGGGAAAGGAAGAATGAAAATGACGGGTAAAGCCTTACTGGCAGGATGTATTGCACTGGCGATGAGCGGTTCGGTGCTGGCGCAGGATATTAAAGTTGCTGTGGTGGGTGCCATGTCTGGTCCGGTGGCACAGTATGGTGACCAGGAGTTCACGGGCGCTGACCAGGCGATTGCGGACATCAATGCCAAAGGCGGTATAAAGGGCAACAAGCTGGTCGCCGTGAAATATGACGACGCCTGCGATCCTAAACAGGCGGTCGCGGTGGCCAACAAAGTGGTCAATGACGGCATTAAATACGTGATTGGTCACCTGTGTTCCTCTTCTACTCAGCCCGCTTCAGATATTTATGAAGACGAAGGCATTCTGATGATTACCCCGGCGGCGACCGCCCCGGAGCTGACCGCGCGTGGTTACGATCTGGTGCTGCGTACTACCGGTCTTGACTCTGACCAGGGGCCGACAGCGGCGAAATACATTCTTGAGAGCGTGAAGCCGCAGCGTATTGCCATCATTCACGATAAGCAGCAGTACGGTGAAGGTCTGGCGCGTGCGGTACAGGATGGCCTGAAGAAAGGCAGTGCGAACGTGGTGTTTTTTGATGGCATCACTGCCGGAGAAAAAGACTTCTCGACGCTGGTAGCACGCCTGAAGAAAGAGAATATCGATTTTGTGTATTACGGCGGCTATCACCCGGAGATGGGCCAGATCCTGCGTCAGGCACGTGCCGCAGGCCTGAAAACCCAGTTCATGGGGCCGGAAGGCGTGGCTAACGTATCGCTGTCTAACATTGCCGGTGAGTCCGCTGAAGGGATGCTGGTGACAAAGCCGAAGAACTACGATCAGGTTCCGGCGAACAAACCGATTGTGGATGCGATAAAAGCGAAGAAAAAAGATCCGAGCGGTGCGTTTGTCTGGACTACTTACGCTGCATTACAGTCGCTGACCGCCGGTCTTAATCAGTCTGACGATCCGGCTGAAATCGCCAAATACCTGAAGGCAAACACGGTTGATACGGTGATGGGACCGCTGTCATGGGATGCAAAAGGCGATCTTAAAGGCTTTGAATTTGGCGTCTTCACCTGGCACGCTAACGGTACGGCGACCGACGCGAAATAAAACCCCAACGCCGCCTTTCGCTAATGCGATAGCGGTTTTCAAAGCATAAAAAGAGCAGGCCGGGCGATGTAACAATGCCCGGCTTTTTATTGTGCGCTATTCGGGATTTTTTTCACCGTTAGCCCCGACGGGGTGAGGCCCAGGGATGGGCCGAGTAATCATGCCTCGCGTCGCCCCCGATAAGCCAGACGGGATGCGCTGCGCGAACCGCCTGAAAGGCGGCGATTTCATTGCGGGGCCGCGAGGATTGTTAAGGAGCGCGCGGGAGCGCTCCTTAACCCGTTCACCGCGAATAAAGTCTCATTAGTCGGCGGGCTTAACGTGAACGGAACATTCCACGCTCCCCAATCTCACCAACGGTAATCGGTCTTCAGATGAACAGAAGACTCCACAAACTAAGCCGCTAACCGCTACTGCTTCTGCCATCCGTCCGTCTGCGCCCGAAACCCCAGCGCCTGCATAAACGCGGCCATCACGCTGCGGTCTTCCACGCCCACATCCTTCATCCGCCAGTCGCTCACGCCGGGATTATCACGCATCAGCTCCTCCAGCAGATACTGCCCCACGCCGCGCCGGCGCGTTATCTCACGCACTCGCAGCGAGTCCAGCTCGCCCTGGGTGCCTGAAAGCGTCATACGCACCGCGCCAAGCAGCCTGTCGTTAAACTTTGCCGCATAAATCCGATGGCTGTCGTCAAGCTGCAACGCAGCCGGCTCATACTCCGGCCAGATCTTCCCAAGACAGATAATGTCCTGTTCGCTCAAATGGGTCAGTCGCACAATGGTCAGTTTCATAATTGGCTCGATCAGTTGCAATAAGGCTCCAGTGTACCCGGGTTTTCCGACGTCGCGTTTTCTCTTTTACGTCATCTCCAGCTAAATAGCGTAGTTGAATGCCTTCCGGGTAGTTTAATGCACATGTGGTTGGCTATTTTCTGGCGTAAGCGGCTGCATTTGAGGTGATTTTATAGCCAATAGTTTCAATATATTATTCTGTTGGCGGCACTTTTTTTGTTTATTAAGGGTTTAAATCAGCATAATATCCCTTCTTAATTGACTGAATTATAGGGAAATGGCGGATTTAATTGCCTGAATTAACTGTAACTTGTTAATCAATCAGATAAAAATAAGGCTGTTCACAAATAGAACAGCACGTTGTGAACATAAAAACATCAACATCACTAATGGGGTCTTCTGAGGATGAAAATACAGGCGATAGTACGTGCTGCGGCCCGTACGGCACCAGCAATCCCGGACACGCAGTCCGGGCCAGTTGCCCGATGGGGCGACCTGACGGGGCGTAAATGCCGGGTTCTTCAATGGCATGCTGACGACGTAACGTCGGTGGCGTCGCACTCACGCACGAAGGTCGCCTATGTCTGAACAATTCCTCTATTTCTTACAGCAAATGTTCAACGGCGTGACGCTGGGCAGCACCTACGCGCTCATTGCCATCGGCTACACTATGGTCTACGGCATCATCGGCATGATTAACTTCGCCCACGGCGAGGTTTACATGATTGGTAGCTACATCTCATTTATGATTATCGCGGCACTGCTGATGATGGGCATCGATACCAGCTGGCTGCTGGTGGGCGCGGGTTTTATTGGCGCTATCATTATCGCCAGCGCCTATGGCTGGAGCATTGAGCGTGTGGCCTACCGGCCGGTGCGCAGTTCTAAACGCCTGATTGCCCTGATTTCTGCCATCGGCATGTCAATCTTCCTGCAAAACTACGTCAGCCTTACTGAAGGCTCGCGCGATATCGCGCTGCCGAGCCTGTTCAGCGGCCAGTGGGTGGTAGGCAGCAGCGACCATTTCTCTGCTTCCATCACCACTATGCAGCTGGTTATCTGGGGCGTGACGGTACTGGCGATGCTGGCGCTGACGCTGTTTATCCGTTATTCGCGCATGGGGCGCGCCTGCCGCGCCTGTGCTGAAGACCTGAAAATGGCGAGTCTGTTGGGCATTAACACCGACCGCGTTATCTCACTGACCTTTGTGATTGGCGCGGCGATGGCTGCCGTGGCGGGCGTGCTGCTCGGCCAGTTCTATGGCGTGATTAACCCCTATATTGGCTTTATGGCCGGGATGAAGGCCTTTACCGCTGCGGTACTGGGCGGCATAGGTAGTATTCCTGGGGCGATGCTGGGCGGGTTGATTCTCGGCGTGGCCGAGGCGCTGACGTCTGCTTATCTCAGCACGGAGTACAAAGACGTGGTGTCCTTTGCCCTGCTGATTCTGGTACTGCTGGTAATGCCAACCGGGATCCTGGGACGTCCGGAGGTCGAGAAAGTATGAAGCCAATACATTTTTTCGGCGCGCTGTTCTCAGCCGCGATGTTCTTCGTGCTGGCGGCGGTCTTTATGGGCGTACAGCTGGGACTGGATGGCACAAAGCTGGTGGTGGGCAGCGCGGCGAGCGTACGCTGGGAATGGGTCGCTATCGGCACCGCCGTGGTGTTCTTCTTCCAGTTAATGCGCCCGTTTGTGCAAAGCAGCCTCAAGCGTGTCAGCGGGCCAACGTTTATCCTGCCTGCCATTGATGGCTCCACGGTAAAACAAAAACTGTTTTTGATTGCGCTGCTGGTACTGGCTGTCGCCTGGCCGTTCATGGTCTCACGCGGCACGGTGGATATCGCCACGCTGACGATGATTTATATCATCCTGGGCCTGGGGCTGAACGTCGTGGTCGGGCTTTCAGGCCTGCTGGTGCTGGGTTACGGGGGCTTCTATGCTATTGGTGCTTATACCTTTGCGCTCCTGAACCACTATTACGGGCTGGGTTTCTGGACCTGCCTGCCGCTGGCGGGCCTGGTATCGGCCGCAGCGGGGTTCCTGCTTGGTTTTCCGGTATTGCGCCTGCGCGGTGACTATCTGGCGATTGTGACGCTGGGGTTCGGTGAGATCGTACGTATCCTGCTTTTGAACAACACCGAAATTACCGGCGGGCCGAACGGCATCAGTCAGATCCCAAAACCGACGTTGTTTGGCCTGGAGTTCAGCCGTACTGCCCGTGAAGGTGGCTGGGATACCTTCAGCAATTTCTTTAACCTCAAATACGATCCGAGCGATCGTGTCATTTTCCTCTACCTGGTGGCGCTGCTGCTGGTGGTCTTCACGCTGTTTGTGATCAACCGCCTGCTGCGTATGCCGCTGGGCCGCGCCTGGGAAGCGCTGCGTGAAGATGAAATCGCCTGCCGCTCGTTGGGCTTAAGCCCGACGCGTATCAAGCTCACCGCATTTACCATCAGCGCTGCCTTTGCCGGTTTTGCCGGAACGCTGTTCGCCGCACGCCAGGGCTTTGTCAGCCCGGAGTCTTTCACCTTTGCCGAGTCAGCGTTTGTGCTCGCCATTGTGGTACTCGGCGGTATGGGCTCACAGTTCGCGGTTATTCTTGCCGCCATTTTGCTGGTGGTGTCGCGCGAACTGATGCGGGATTTCAATGAATACAGCATGTTGATGCTGGGAGGCCTGATGGTATTGATGATGATCTGGCGTCCGCAGGGGCTGTTACCGATGAAGCGCCCGCAGCTCGCGCTTAAAAAGGGTGATGCAAAAGGAGAGCAGGCATGAGTCAGCCATTATTGTCGGTAAGCGGTCTGATGATGCGCTTTGGCGGCCTGCTTGCCGTTAACAACGTTGCACTGACGTTGAATGCAGGCGAAATCGTCTCGCTGATTGGGCCAAATGGCGCCGGTAAAACCACGGTGTTTAACTGCCTGACCGGTTTCTATAAGCCCAGCGGCGGCACTATTACGTTTCGCGATAAAGAGCTGGCGGGTCTTTCCGGGCAGGAGATTGCCCGGCTTGGTGTGGTGCGTACTTTCCAGCATGTACGCCTGTTTCGTGAAATGACGGTCATTGAAAACCTGCTGGTGGCCCAGCACAAGCAAATGAAAACCGGCGTCTTTTCCGGGCTTCTGAAAACCCCGGCCTTTCGCCGCAGCCAGGCGGAAGCACTGGACCGCGCGGCGGTGTGGCTTGAGCGCATCGGGCTTTTAGAGCACGCTAACCGCCAGGCCAGCAACCTAGCCTACGGCCAGCAGCGCAGACTGGAGATTGCCCGCTGCATGGTCACGCAGCCAGAAATTCTGATGCTCGACGAACCGGCCGCGGGTCTGAACCCGCGCGAAACCAAAGAGCTGGACGAGCTGATTGTTGAGCTGCGCGACCACCACAGCACCACTATTTTACTCATTGAGCATGATATGAAGCTGGTGATGGGCATTTCTGACCGCATTTATGTGGTCAACCAGGGTACGCCGCTTGCCAGCGGCACGCCGGAGCAAATCCGCAATAACCCTGACGTTATCCGTGCCTATCTGGGAGAAGCATAAATGGGAAATGCGATGTTAACCTTCGACCGGGTGAGTGCGCACTACGGCAAAATCCAGGCGCTGCACGAGGTGAGCCTGTACATCAACCAGGGAGAAATTGTCACTCTGATTGGGGCTAACGGTGCGGGTAAAACCACGCTGCTAGGCACATTATGCGGCGATCCGCGTGCCACCCACGGGGCGATAGTGTTTGATGGTAAAAATATTACCGACTGGGCCACCGCGCGTATCATGCGTGAAGCGGTTGCGATTGTGCCGGAAGGACGGCGCGTATTTTCACGCATGACGGTGGAAGAGAACCTGGCAATGGGGGGATTTTTCACTGACCGTCATCAGTACCACGAGCGCATCACGTGGGTATACGATCTGTTCCCGCGCCTGCATGAGCGCCGGGTGCAGCGCGCTGGCACCATGTCCGGCGGTGAGCAGCAGATGCTGGCGATTGGCCGTGCGCTGATGAGCAACCCGCGTCTGTTGCTGCTGGATGAACCCTCGCTGGGGCTGGCGCCGATTATCATTCAGCAGATATTCGACACCATCGAACAATTGCGTGCCGACGGCATGACTATCTTCCTCGTTGAGCAAAACGCCAATCAGGCACTGAAGCTTGCCGACCGTGGCTACGTGCTGGAAAACGGTCACGTGGTACTGGAGGACACGGGGGATGCACTGCTTGCTAACGAAGCGGTGCGCAGTGCGTATCTGGGGGGATGAGGTAAGGGCGATAACATCTGGCATCGGTGCCTGCGCCACATGCTAAAACGGCCATGCTAATAAGTGCGTCTCATAAGGCGCACTTTTTTATGTGTTAACCCAGAGTGGGTTGTGACCCTGCCAGAATGCGCTATTAACCCAAAGCCGTTATTTGATGTTGTTTACAAGAATATATTCTGAGGTACAGAGAATCGCTGATACCTGTGTTATGCCGCAGACGGGAGAATGGTGATGGTGAGCGTGATGGCTTCTGGTTAACCGTGCTTGATAGCGAATGACGATGAGGCTAAGCCCGGCGGACAACGCAAGGCGAATGGGTATTAACAGGGCATTGCAGCACCGGGAAAGTTGAAACACCAAAAAGGCGTAATATGTACATTACGCCTTGAGGGCTTTTTGGTATAAAATTTGCTGTTTACTTACCGGACCTGATAATCGGTAAGCGAATTCCCTGGTGTTAAATGCGTTTTTCGCAGCCTGGCTATTGTGCCAGGTTTTTTTTACCCAATTGGCTGAAAATGATTATATGGCGCGCTGAAAATAATGTAAGTTGTCTCTGGGGACAGGGTTGCCCTGTCCCAAAGTACAGGGTTGTAACGGGAATCGAAGAATGAGGGCCATTAATGTTCTCCATGTTCAATGAAAATAAAGTGATGAGTGACACTTTGCGAGACTACATTGAGCGGAAACTAGAACCTTTCGGATTGTCTGATTACGCCTTTACTGTATTCAGTAAAAAAGACCCATCAAAATGGTTTGTTATATCGAATTATCCGCCAGAATGGGTGCAAACCTATCGCGAAAATAACTTTCAGTTTATTGATCCTGTAATACTCACAGGGTTTCGCCGTATTACACCGTTTGCCTGGGATGAAAACCTGACGTTGATATTATCCAAAATATTCGAGCTTTCAAAGGAATATAATATCGTTAATGGCTTTTCTTTCGTCGTTCATGATTATTTAGATAATGTCTCCTTGTTAAATTTCATTATTAATGATAAAGAAATAATGAAAAGGCAGGGAATTATTAATGAAAATAAAGCCGAACTTCAGATGATATTGCTGGATATTACTGAGCAAATGTATAACTTAGTGATGTCAGGTGCCACTAATTATCCTGGCGCAAGTATCAGTCCTGGTGAAACTAAATCCATATTTACGCCTAAAGAAAATAGAGTGTTGTATTGGGTCAGTCGGGATAAAACCTATGCAGAGGTCGCTGCGTTACTGGGGATATCGGCCAGAACCGTAAAATTTCACATGGCGAATATAACAAAAAAGATGGGTGTCAGAAATGCCCGGTCTGCAATTCGACTGGGCATGGAGCTTAAGTTAATTATTAATGATGAGGGGTAGCCGCAAGCGAGAATGGCCAGTAAAACAGTGAACATCTTTCTGTTAGTGAAACGATCGTGGTGGGTAATGAATTTGGGCAACAGTGACGTCATTATTAAGATAGCTACTGGGGCGATTTAGCTGCCCACAGCGCGGCTGACTGGCATCAACGCAGAAGGGAACGTCAACACTTCGTCTTCTCGTGCGAGGCAGGTCATTCTGTGGCGGATAATGACGATGGTGCTCACACCTGCGGTGTTGGAGATTCTGGCTATCCTCGCCCTGAAAACCCAGATGTACGCTAAACTGACTACACTTCCCGGCAGAACAGTGATAACCGCTCTTTTGAAGGGACGTAATTCCAGCCACCTGTGACATGTCATGTTACAAAGCGAAAAGACTCAGGTATACCTGTAAGATATTATCCAGGCCGATTGACTTATCCAGGCAACAAAATATGGTGTACATGAATCATTTATTCACCTTTCTTGAAAGCAACCCGGCTCTTGCTGTGGGTTTTAACATTATTTTGCTGGTTGTTTCCGGTATGTTCGCGCATCTCCTGTGCAAATTCTTATTGATAAAAGTGGTGCGCAAAGCCTTCTTTGCCAGCCATAAACAGGATGTGCCGCTTGAGAAAGACCGACGTATTGCCGAAAAACTCTCAAATTTTATCCCGGTTATTATCGTTTATTACGTTCTGCAATTTATGCCGAATATGCCAGCCTCCCTGGTCACGGCGATTAATACGGTCTGCGGGATTTTGTTTTTTGTCTTTCTGTCGGTCTTTTTCAATGAAATGCTGGATATTGTTAACAGCTCTTATCTGCGCAAAACCCGGCGAAAAAACCACTCTATTAAAGGTTATATCCAGATAGGGAAAATACTCGTCCACGTCATCGCCGCGATAATGATCCTCGCCGTGATGTCGAACAAATCACCGGCGATTATCATCTCCAGTCTTGGTGCGGTGGCGGCTGTGTTGATGTTTGTGTTTCAACACACCCTGCTATCCCTGGTCGCTAACGTCCAGCTTTCGTCAAACGACGTTCTGCAGCTCGGGGACTGGATTGAAATGCCAGACAAGAATTTAAGTGGTGAGGTGATTGATATTGCGCTTCACACCATCACCATCCGTAACTGGGACAATACCATCTCAAGAATACCGACAAAAAATTTCCTTACGGAGACCTATACCAACTGGCAGGCCATGTTTTCATCCGGTGCGCGCAGGATTATGCGCAGTATCGATATCGATCAGCACTCGGTTAACTTTCTCTCTCAGGAGATGCTTCTTCCCATGCTGGCAATACGCGGGGTCAGTGAGCCGTTAGCGAAACTGCTGGATGGCCGTGACCCAACCGGTGTGGCCAATCGTTGGTTTGTCGACAATGGGCTGACGAACCTGACGTTGTTTCGCCACTACCTTATGTCCTGGCTCGCCGACCGCCCTGACATTATTAAAGACATGTATATTGTGGTACGAACCCTGAAACCTACGCCATCCGGCATCCCGCTGGAAATCTACTGTTTTACCTCTTCCACGGCGTGGAGGGACTATGAAGATACGCAATCCACGATATTCGAGTACATCACGGCAGTTGCTGGCGAGTTTGCTTTACGTATATATCAATATCCAGCGGGGCATGATTTCTGGCGTTTATCCCAGGAAAGCATGGCCAGGGGTAATGTGCCGCCGCCAGACTGATGATCCTTTCAGGCGACGCCGGTTCAGGTACGCCATCTGGCGGTCATAAAGGGGGGGACAGGGAGATTAACCTTTCACCGAGGGCATGTGGGTATGGCGCCTGCTTGCCCCACGTCCCGGCAAAGCGAAGCGCCGCCGCTGGTCGGTCACCGACGTTGAAAAAAGAAAGGATAAAGGCCTTATCCTGCCTGCAACGCAAACGTGAGTGATTCAGTATCGGGTTTGGCACGACAGGTGATTCTGTTATTACCTTCGGGCGGGCGCTATCGCGGGCCACCACGTCGCTTAACTTGCCACCAGCACCGTGACGCCCAGCTTCTCAAATGCCTTCACCGCTTCGCTACTAATCCCGTTGTCGGTAATCAGATAGTGGATGTCGCTCCAGTCGCACGGCAGGGCGAACATCGACACCTTATCAATCTTGCTGGAGTCCGCCACCACATACACCGTTTTTGCCGAGCGGATCATGGCGCTTTTCACATTGATATCGGTTTCGCTTGGAAAGCTTAAGCCCATGCGCGGCGAGATAGCGGCGGTGGCGAGGAAAAGTTTTTCCGCCAGCACGTTTTCAAAAAAGCTCGCCGCTTTTTCGCCGGAGGTGGAAAGCGTCGGGAACTTAAACGTACCGCCCGTGAGCAGGATGTTAATGCCCGGCTCGCCGCCGAGTTTTAGCGCAATGTTAACCGCGTTGGTTGTCACTGACAGGCGATGAATGTGGGACAGGTGGTTAACAATGGCGGTGGTGGTGGTGCCGGAATCGAAAATCACCGCGTCACCGTTTTCAATCTGCGCTGCTGCCAGTCGTCCGATGGCGTCTTTCTCTTCCAGATTGATCTGACGCTCAAGCAGCAGCGCACCGGTGTTTTGCTTACCCGTGACAAGCGTGGCCCCGCCGTAATAGCGTTGTACAAATCCTTGTTTTTGTAATTCACGCAGATCGGTACGGATCGTCGCTTCGGTGAGATCAAACGTTTGCGTCAGATGCTTCACGGTCACGGTGCCGTCTTCACGGATCATCTCAAGAATCTTATCTCTGCGCTGTTGCATATCCGCCAGCTGCTCGTTCCTGGTTTTCAATCGAAATGCTCCTGGTATTGAACGCGTTGCCCCACCTTCTGCTCAGCCACGCAGTGTAGCGCTCGTTGTCAGTGAATGCGAGTTTACTCGCAGGCTGTACGGTATTTTAGCCATTTTTTGCATTTTTTCAGCCAGATAGCGCCAAAGACTGGCACAAGGCAGTTGCACAGGAAAACAGCATTCTGCGACAACATAATTTCGAATACCTTTTGTTTTATATTTGATCAATGCCACAGAATCCGTTAAACAAACGCTATACATTTTCGATCGAAAATCAAATGAAAGCGATCGATAGCGTTTTTGTCATCACGATCGTTACGATCTGGAGGTAAGTGTGGACGTACAGGCGATAAAACAGACGGCGCGACAGGCCCGGCGCTATGTGTTGCAGATGAACCACCGGGCGGGCAAAGGCCATACCGGTGCCGATCTTTCCGAAATCGATATTCTCTGCACGCTCTACATGGCGGTGATGGACCGCGGCCAGGCGCGCCCGGACCAGGACCGCTTCATCCTGTCCAAAGGCCACGGCGCGGGCGGGTTTTATTGCAGCGCAGCGGCGATGGGACTGCTTGATCCTGAGGTACTGAGTCAGTACATGGGCGACGACACGCTGCTCGCAGGCCACCCGGTGCACCAGAAGCTGCCGGAGCTGGTCGAGATTAACTCCGGCGGGCTTGGCCACGGCTTACCGATTGCGGTGGGGCTTGCGCTGGGCAATAAACTTG
Organism: uncultured Enterobacteriaceae bacterium; assembly: GCA_966185765.1. Taxonomy (GTDB): domain Bacteria; phylum Pseudomonadota; class Gammaproteobacteria; order Enterobacterales; family Enterobacteriaceae; genus CBIFVZ01. The sequence goes on from CBIFVZ010000020.1 coordinate 11,744, forward strand.
CCGGGCGCGGGCACCGTCGCGCTTTTGTGCTGCTGGGTGATGGTGAACTGGCGGAAGGCTCCAACTGGGAGGCGGCGATGTCTGCGAGCAAATTTCAGCTTGATAACCTGATTGCCATTGTCGATCGCAACCGCCTGCAACTGGCAGGTAAAACCGAGTCCATCATGCCGCTGGAGCCGCTCGCCGACAAGTGGCAGGCCTTTGGCTTTGAGGTGCTCGAGTGCGACGGACACTGTCCCATCTCTATCGTCAGTGCGGTGAACGCACCGTCAACCGGTAAGCCACGCGTCATTCTTGCCAGTACCGAAAAAGGCCACGGTATTTCGTTTATGGCGAACGTTCCGGCCTGGCATCATCTGGTGCCCAACGATGAACAACTCGCCCAGGCGCTGGCGGAACTGGAGGATTAATCATGCAAGACTTACGTGATGCGGTTATCGCAACCCTGCTTGAGGCCCAGCAGGCCGGAGCCAATCTTCATGTTGTGGTGGCAGACTCCACCTCAACGTCCAAAATCGCGCCATTTGAGAAGGCGTTTCCTGAGCGCGTGGTCAACGTGGGTATTGCCGAGCAGAACATGGTCGGCATTGCCGCAGGCCTGGCGTTGAGCGGCAGCACGGTATTTACCGCCAACGCCGCGCCGTTTTTGCTGGCACGCGCTAACGAGCAGGTGAAAAACGACGTTTGCTACACCGATACCAACGTCAAAATGCTCGGTCTGAACGCCGGGTTTGCTTACGGGCCACTCGGTGCCACCCACCACTGCATGAACGATATCGCCATCGCCCGCACCTTTGGCAATTTGCAGGTCTTTGCCCCGGCAGACGCTGCCCAGGCGCGTGCGGTGACACAACACGCCATCGCCCATCGCGGCCCGGTGTATATCCGTATGGACAGCGACAAAGTGCCAGACCTGCACGGCCCGGACTGGCGCTTTACGCCGGGCAAGCCGCACGTGGTGCAGCAGGGGAAAGACACCGTGGTGTTCTGCCTGGGCACGATTGTGCACGAAGCGCTGGCGGCGGATTTACCGAACGTCACTGTCGTTTCACTGCCATCGCTGTGGCCGCTGGATGTGGAGGCGGTGCGTAATCTCATAACCGCACATTCGCATGTGATCTCGATGGAAGAACACGTCATTAGCGGTGGCCTTGCCAGCATCATTGGTGAAATTCTGCACCAGCAGCGCCTTAGCCAGCGTTTTACGGCGCTTGGCGTTCCGCCGTACGAATTTACCCACAGCAGCAGCCGTAAGGCGCTGCGTCGCCAGTTCAATATTGATGCCGCAGGGCTGCGCCACACGCTTGAGCAGGCGGCACAGGGCGTTTTTGCGTAAGGAGTTAACGATGAGTAACGAATACGACGTGAATTTGCGCTACGGCGTGGACACTGCCGGGGATTTATCCGGCAAGGTAGCGGTGGTCACCGGCGGGTTGGGTGGCATTGCGATGGCGAGCAACGACATGCTACTGGAGAAGGGGGCGAAGCTGGCGCTGTTGTACCCGCCCTTCGAGCGCGAAAAAGCGCTGGAGGTGGCAGAGCAGTTCGACCCTGCGCGCGTGCTGTTTGTGCAATGCGATGTAGCAGACCCGGATTCGGTCGAGAAAGCCTTCTTCCAGGTTGAGGCGCACTACGGCCAGATTGATATCCTGGTGAACTGTGCGGGCTATGTGATGCTGCAACCGGTGCTGGAAACGGAATTTGCCGAGTGGAATAAGCAGATTGCGATCAACCTCACCGGGCCGTTCCTGTGCTCGCAGGCGGCGGCCAGGCGCATGATCAAAGCCGGGCGCGGCGGCAAGATTATCAACATCGCCTCCCAGGCGGCCTCCATCGCCATTGATAACCACGTGGCCTACACCTCAGCCAAAGCGGGCCTGCTCGGCATGACCAAAGTCATGGCCAAAGAGTTCGCGCCGCACCGCATTAACGTCAACACGCTCTCGCCCACCGTGGTGCTTACGCCAATGGGCGAAAAGGCCTGGCGCGGCGAAAAGGGCGAGGCGATGAAAACACTCATTCCGCTGGGCCGCTTTGCCTATACCGACGAAATCGCCGCCGCTGTGCTGTTTTTTGCCGGTAACGGCAGCGACATGATAACCGGCGCGGACCTGATGATAGACGGCGGTTTTACCATCTGGTAAGCCGCGCTTTTGGCCGCCTGGCGCGGCCTGCAAACCCCAGGTAATTATGCTGTTTCGCTGTACCCGACAATAACAATCCCCACAGGGGAAGACAGAGAGAACATCATTATGACATTGCGTTTAAACCTGTTAACCGTAGCCGCTGCCTGTGCTTTTTCCTTCACCGCGCACGCCGCCGACAAGGGCACCATCCTGATTATGGTGAACTCCCTTGATAACCCGTATTACGCCTCCGAGGCCAAAGGCGCCACCGAAAAAGCGCAGGCGCTGGGTTACAAGACCAGCGTGCTGTCCCACAGCGAAGATGTGAAAAAGCAAAACGAACTCATTGATGCCGCCATTGGTAAAAAAGTACAGGGCATCATCCTTGATAACGCCGACTCGACGGCAAGCGTCGCGGCCATCAAAAAAGCGCAGCAGGCCGGTATCCCGGTGGTGCTGATTAACCGCGAAATTCCGGTGGATGACGTAGCCCTGGTGCAGATAACCCACAATAACTTCCAGGCAGGCTCTGAAGTGGCGAACGTGTTTGTGGAGAGCATGGGCGAGAAAGGTAAATACGCCGAGCTGACGTGTAATCTTGCCGACAACAACTGCGTGACGCGCTCCAAATCCTTTCACCAGGTGATTGACCAGTACCCGGACATGGTGAGCGTGGCGCGCCAGGATGCCAAAGGCACGCTGATTGACGGCAAGCGCATCATGGACAGCATTCTCCAGGCACACCCGGACGTGAAGGGCGTGATTTGCGGCAACGGCCCGGTTGCGCTGGGCGCGATTGCCGCGCTTAAGGCCGCAGGCCGCGATGATGTGATTGTGGTCGGCATTGACGGCAGCAACGACGAGCGCGACGCAGTAAAAGCCGGGGCGCTTAAGGCTACCGTCATGCTCCAGGCGCAGGCCATTGCCGCTCAGGGCGTAACCGACCTCGACAACTACCTCCAGAAGGGCGCAAAGCCCGCTAAACAGCGCGTGATGTTCCGCGGCATTCTGGTTAACCAGGACAACGCTGACAAGGTACAGGACTTCAACTTCAAGTCCTGAGATTAACGCGCTCGCGCCCGTGACAGGGCGCACAAGGAGGGAAATATGTCCAGACCACTCTGGCTGGCGCTGGTTTTGCTGATACCGGCGCTGGGCGGTTGCCGTATCGTCTCGACCCAGGAGCTGGCGGATTTAAAAAATCCACCTAATCCGCACATGGCGAACATCGACCAGACCTGGCAGCAAAACATTGTGCCGCAGATTGCAGGTGAGGCGCGTGCGGCAGATGAGCTGATGCGCCAGCTTAACGCGGCCAGCGATTTTGACAGTGCCTGTCAACAGTACGGCTGGCGTTCTCAGGAAGAGAATCCGTGCGTGTTTGCCGTGCGCGTGAGCGGTACGGTCGAAAAAGTGGATACCGCCTCGCGCAGCGGCAAAGTCATTATCAAAGACAGCCGTGGCGAAAGCGTGGTGGTACAACTCGGGCCGACCATTCGCGGCACCGCGCTGCGCGACGGTTATAAAGGTGTGGGCTACCAGGACTTCAACGACCAGGTGCTGTTTGGCAACTACAGCCGTTCAATTAACGAACAGGCGGCGGCCATGATGAAGGCCTTCAATCCGCAGCCCGGCGAGACGGTCACGGTCGAAGGCGTCTTTAGCGCCTGGGATATCCCATCGAAAGTGCCGGATGTGACGCCTGCGAAAATAACGCGCACGCAGGGAGGGGCAGAATGAGCCAGAGCGCCCAGATTTTGCCCGCGACGGCCTCGCACGATGTGATTATCGAAACCCGCAGCGTATCGCGCCTTTATCCCGGCGTGACGGCGCTGGATAGCGTCGATTATCGCGTTTACCGCAACAAAGTGAACGTGCTGATTGGTGAAAACGGCGCGGGTAAATCCACCATGATGAAAATGCTCGCCGGGGTGGAAACACCGTCGTCCGGCGAGATTTTGCTCGACGGCCAGCCGGTTACGCTTGGCTCCACCCATCAGGCGGAAAAACACGGTATCAGCATCATTTTCCAGGAGCTGAACCTGTTCCCGAACATGAGCGTGATGGACAACATCTTCATTGCCAACGAGTTCTTTCAGCGCGGGCGCATCAACGAAAAGTACCAGTATGAGCTGGCGAAAGCGCTGCTGGAGCGTCTGGAGCTGGACGTTGACCCGCTGACACCGCTCGGCGAACTGGGTATCGGCCATCAGCAGTTAGTGGAAATTGCCCGCGCGCTCTCCAAAGACACCCGCGTGCTGATTATGGATGAGCCGACCTCGGCGCTGAGCCAGTCGGAAGTCAAAGTGCTGTTCCGGGTCATCGCGCAACTTAAAAAGCGCGGCGTGACCATTATCTACATTTCCCATCGCCTCGAAGAGTTAATGGAGATTGGTGACCACATCACCATCTTTCGCGACGGGCGTTTTATCTGCGAGCGCGAGGTCGCTGAGGCCAGCGTGCCGTGGATCATCGAGCAGATGGTGGGCGACAAGAAAAAGCACTTTGACTACCGGGGCGCCACCCTGGGCGACACGGTGCTGGAGGTGCAGGGGCTGACCGCGCTGCACCAGAACGGCGGCTACCGTCTTAATGACGTGACCTTCACCTTACGCAAGGGTGAGGTGATTGGCATTTACGGCCTGCTGGGTGCCGGGCGCACCGAGCTGTTTAAAGGCCTGACCGGGCTGATGCCGTGCCAGGGCGGGCGTGTGGCGCTCAACGGCTGCGCGGTTGAAAAACACAGTTTTCAGCAGCGGCTTAAGCAAGGCATCACGCTGGTGCCGGAAGACCGTCAGGGCGAAGGCGTGGTGCAGATGATGTCGATTAAAGCCAACATGACGCTCTCTGACTTCAGTTTGCGCGGCTTCTGGCGCTCGTGGTCATGGCTGCGCGAGAAAAAAGAGCGTGAGAGCGTGCAGAGCATGATTGACCGGCTGGCAATTAAGGTGAGTGACAGCGAGTTGCCCATCACCTCGCTTAGCGGCGGCAACCAGCAAAAAGTGGTGCTCGGTAAAGCGCTGATGACAAAACCGGAGGTGGTGCTGCTCGACGAGCCGACGCGCGGCATCGACGTGGGGGCCAAAACCGACGTGTATCACCTGATTGGCCAGATGGCCGGGCAGGGGCTGGCGGTGATGTTCTCCTCATCCGAGCTTGATGAGGTGATGGCGCTTGCCGATCGCGTGCTGGTGATGGCCGACGGTCGCATTACCGCCGACCTGCCGCGCGCCGACGTCACGCGTGAAAAACTGATCAGCGCCTCAACGCCCCTGGAATAACCGGCTGGAGTGAATAATGAACCAGAAATATATGCTCTATATGACCCTGCTGAAAGCGCGCACCTTTATCGCGCTGCTGATTGTGATTGGCTTTTTCAGCGTGATGGTGCCGAACTTTCTCACCGCCTCTAACCTGCTGATTATGACCCAGCATGTGGCGATTACCGGCCTGCTGGCGATTGGCATGACGCTGGTTATCCTCACCGGCGGCATTGACCTCTCCGTGGGTGCGGTCGCGGGTATCTGCGGCATGGTGGCAGGCGCGCTGCTCACCAGCGGTGTACCGCTGTGGGGCGGCAATGTGCTGTTTCTCAACGTGCCGGAAGTGATTATCGCTGTCGCGCTGGTCGGTATTGTGATTGGTTTTATCAACGGTGCGGTCATCACCCGTCTTGGCGTTGCGCCGTTTATCTGTACGCTCGGCATGATGTATGTCGCCCGAGGCGCGGCGTTGCTTTATAACGACGGCAGCACCTACGCCAACCTCAATGGCGCCGAGGCGCTCGGTAATACCGGGTTTTCGTGGCTCGGCTCCGGCACGCTGCTTGGCGTCTACATTCCCATCTGGCTGATGGTTGGCTTTTTACTGCTCGGCCTGTGGCTGACGCGCAAAACCCCGCTTGGCCGCTACATCTACGCCATTGGCGGCAACGAGTCGGCGGCAAGGCTGGCGGGTGTGCCGATTGTTAACGTCAAAATCTTTGTTTACGCCTTCTCCGGCCTGTGCGCCGCGCTGGTAGGGCTGATTGTGGCTTCCCAGCTGCAAACCGCACACCCGATGACCGGCAACATGTTCGAAATGGACGCTATCGGGGCCACGGTGCTTGGCGGCACGGCGCTGGCGGGCGGACGCGGGCGCGTCTCTGGCTCCATCATTGGCGCGTTTGTCATTGTGTTCCTTGCCGACGGCATGGTGATGATGGGCGTGAGCGACTTCTGGCAGATGGTGATTAAAGGCGTGGTGATTGTGACCGCAGTGGTCATCGATCAGTTCCAGCAGCGCCTGCAAAACAAGGTGATATTGCTGCGCAGACATGAAAAGAAACAGGCCGTTACGCCCCTTTCGGAGGTCAGTCATGGATAAGGAGCTTATCGTTGCGCTCGATGAGGGCACCAGCAATGTAAAAGCTGTAGCGATAGACGCCCAGGGCCGCGTGGTGGCGCAGGCCTCTCAGGCGCTGTCGCTTGCCACGCCGCAGCCCGGTTGGGTGGAGCAGGACGGTGATGCGCTGCTGGCAGGCTCGTTTGACGTGCTGCGCCAGGTGATTAACGAGGTGGGCCAGGCGCGCGTAGCGGCGCTGGCTATCAGCAACCAGCGTGAAACCGCCATTGGCTGGGCGCGTGAGAGCGGCAGGCCGCTGTCGCCCGCGCTCACCTGGCAGTGCTCGCGTTCGGCTCCTTTTTGTGAACAGCTTCGGCGCGACAGGCAGGACGATATCATTCGTTCCACCACCGGTTTGCCTGTTGCGCCGCTCTTTTCTGCCTCAAAAATGCGCTGGCTGCTGGATAACACGCCGCAGGGTCACGAGCGCGCCGCACGCGGTGAAATCTGCCTCGGCACCATTGACGCCTGGCTGTTATGGCATCTGACCGGCGGCGAGCAGTTCCGCTGCGACTACTCCAACGCCGCCCGCACCCAGCTTCTGAACCTGCAAACGCGACAGTGGGACGACACCATGCTGGCGCTGTTTGGCATCCCGCGTGCGTCGCTGCCGGAGATTTGCCCGTCGGCCTGGCGTTTTGGTGTCACCAAAGGTGTAGACGGCATTGCCAACGGCATCCCGATTCTGGCAATGGTTGGCGACTCTCACGCCGCCCTTTACGGCCACGGGCTGGGCCGCGCGGGCGGCATTAAGGCCACCTACGGCACCGGCTCCTCGGTCATGGCGCCGTTGCCAACACCCGATACCCGCATCACGCAGCTCGCCACCACGGTTGCATGGCATGACGGCCACCGTGCGGTGTACGGGCTTGAGGGCAACATTCCGCATACCGGCGACGGGCTGGCGTGGATGCTCCAGGCAACCGGCATCAGCATGCTGAGCGACGTGCAGCGCGTGGCGCTACTGCAAAGCCTGCCGGACTCGGTTCCCTCGACCGAAGGCGTATATTTTGTGCCTGCGCTCACCGGCTCCGGCGCGCCCTGGTGGGACGATAAAGCGCGCGGCACCATTTGCGGCTTAAGCCGTGGCAGTGGGCCGGCGCACCTGGTGCGCGCGGCGCTGGAGGCTATTGCCTACCAGATTGCCGATGTCATTGAGGCCATGAAGCAGCACCCGGATTTTCACCTCAACACGCTGATGGTGGACGGTGGGCCGACGCGTAACCACTGGCTGATGCAGTTCCAGGCCGACCTGCTCGGTTGCCCGGTCGCACGCAGCACCACTGCTGAACTCTCGGCGTTGGGGGCGGGCCTTTTGGCACGCAAGGTATTGAGCGGCTTAGACGATAACGGTCTGCTCCCGCTGCTGCCCGAACACGAACTCTGGCAGCCGGATATGGTGCGCCATGCGCAGCTACAGAACGATTATCGCGGCTGGCGCGAGGCGGTAGCCCGCACCCACTGGAAAGCATCCCACTGAACGTTGCCCGCCGGACACGGGCGAGGCGGGCTAAAGGAGAAAGCAATGCAGCGTAATTTTCACGGAAAAACGGTTGTCATTACCGGCGCGTGCCGCGGTATTGGCGCAGGTATCGCTGAGCGTTTTGCCAGAGATGGCGCAAACCTGGTGATGGTGTCCAACGCAGAACGCGTGTTTGAAACTGCCGAAACCCTCAAAGGGCGCTACGGCGCGGCGATCCTGCCGCTGCAAGTGGACGTAACCGATGAAGCCCAGGTGCAGGGGCTTTACGAGCAGGCGGCGGCACGCTTTGGGCGTATTGACGTGTCTATTCAGAACGCGGGCGTTATCACCATTGATTACTTCGATAAGATGCCGAAAGCGGACTTCGAGAAAGTGCTGGCGGTGAATACCACCGGTGTGTGGCTGTGCTGTCGTGAAGCGGCGAAATACATGGTGAAACAAAACGGCGGCTGCCTGATTAACACCTCATCCGGCCAGGGACGCCAGGGTTTTATCTATACACCGCACTACGCCGCGAGCAAAATGGGGGTGATTGGCATTACCCAGAGCCTGGCCCATGAGCTGGCGCCCTGGAACATCACGGTGAACGCCTTCTGTCCGGGCATTATCGAAAGCGAGATGTGGGACTATAACGACCGGGTGTGGGGCGAGATCCTCAGTAGCGATAAAAAGCGTTACGGTAAAGGCGAGCTGATGGCCGAGTGGGTGGAAGGTATCCCGCTTAAGCGCGCAGGTCAGCCGGAAGACGTGGCGGGCCTGGTGGCGTTCCTGGCTTCTGACGACGCGCGCTACATTACCGGCCAGACGATTAACGTCGACGGCGGGCTGATTATGTCGTAATGAGCAAGGGTTATGATGCCAGTCCGTCTCTGGCTGGCATCCCCCTACGGGCAGGAGGTATTCAAAAAGCGTGACGGCTTTTCTTTTCAGGCGGCTGCGGTGCCAGGCTTTCTTCATATCGCTGTTATTCTTGTGCTCTCTGAAAGCGGCGAGTGTTACTGTTTGAACAATATCACACAGTGATATCACCTCATTTCATTATGGCTCTTTATCCCAATCTCGTCCTTACTGTAAGGAGGGGGCTGGCGCATAAGCAAATATACACCTGGCATTAATCCAGGTTTTATCGCCGCATTCTGACGGTAATATTTTTCCGGTATAAAAGGACAATTCTGAAATATTCATAGTGATGGAGATCACCTTATTTTATCCGAAGCGGTATCTGACTTAGGGACGCAGGCTTTTCATAAACGAGAGAGGGGCGCTACCAGGCTGTCAAAAAGTGTTTCCCGGCAAATTTCAGGACATTCGGAGATTGATGTTTTACAAAATAAGTTGCAAATTTCAGGACTCACTATTTTCACGGATCTTAAGTATTTCACTTGAGTTGCTGTAAGGTAATACAGCTTGTCATGGAGTTCAGACATGTCGGCAAAGGATGTTTTTTTTGAAAATGTCATCAGGAACAATGAATCACAACGATCTTATGAGGAGCGAATCAAAGAAGATATCAGGCAGTTTCAGGCCAGAACCGCTGCACTTTCTCAGCAAATTCAGCATTGGCTTGACGGGTCGGGAATTGAAGTCATAGTCTGGGAAGCCGAGCTTTATGATCGATCCATTGGGCGTATGCTGGGCACCAGTTCACCGTTACAACGCTACAGAATTGGCAATATTGTTCTGAAGAACGGGGCAAAAAGTGCAAAGCTGCTACCGAGGAGTCTTTACGGACCGGGTTTTAAGGGGCGCCTGGCGTTAGTGATTAATAACCCGTCTGCCTCCCCGAAAAAGTACAGTATATTTTCACTTTTTAAATCTCAGCGTCATAAATACTCTCTTTATATGCAGCGTGGTAACCGAAGCCCGCAGGGGTGGATTTTGTCGCGTGCGAGGCATCCAGCAGTAAATAACGTTGTACTGACAGAAGATTATTTTTTTGAGGCCATACGTACCCTGGCCTGACGATACATTTTTACCTTAGCGTATAAAAGAGGTCTTATAAACGCTGACTTTTCAGCGAGGGCAGTATCCCCACGTTTGAACGAGTCGGGATTTTGACAGACTGATTATTGAATGATGAATAAAATCTGTGCCAGCTACGTTTATGTCGCCAGTGTGCTTTTAATGCCTGCGGACAGCTAAGCGACAGTAACGGTGAGGGTTCAGAGGCGTGTACCAGAAGCCATATTGATGGTGTGATGAGGTTACCACCCGTCGATTTCTGGGCGCGTAAAAACGCACGATCATTTCTGTGCCAATACCCGGGAAATATCGCTGTTGCCGCCAGGCCCGCCTGTCTCCCTGTCTCAGGTGGCGGGCGAGCTGCCTTTCTGCTTCCTTCATCTTGTTGTCATTTTTTTGTCACCAGAACGTTATTTTTCTGTCATTCGCGCATGTCATGTTTAGCCGCGAGCATAAAACGCGTGTTTTCGCGCATCATAATCAGAGAGATAGCAAATGACCGCTTCATTACGACTTACCGCAGCTGGACTGGCGCTGGGGCTGGCTTTATCGGGTCAGGCGCTTGCCGTGACAACAATTCCGTTCTGGCACTCAATGGAAGGCGAACTCGGTGTTGAAGTCGCCTCGCTCGCCGACAGATTTAACCAGGCGAACGCGGATTACAAAATTGTACCGGTCTACAAAGGCAACTATGAACAGAGCCTGGCGGCGGGTATTGCGGCATTCCGTACCGGCAACGCGCCCGCGTTGTTACAGGTTTATGAAGTCGGTACAGCCACCATGATGGCTTCCGGCGCTATCGAACCGGTCTATGAAGTGTTTCAGAAAGCAGGCATGACGTTTGACGAGTCGCAGTTTGTGCCAACGGTTGCAGGCTATTACACCGACGCGAAAAGTGGCCATTTGCTGTCTATGCCGTTTAACAGTTCCACGCCGGTGCTGTATTACAACAAAGACGCTTTCAAAAAAGCAGGCCTTGATCCTGAACAACCGCCAAAAACCTGGCAGGAACTGGCGAGTTACAGCGCGCGGCTTCGTGCCGCGGGCATGAGCTGCGGTTACGCCAGCGGCTGGCAGGGATGGATACAGCTTGAAAACTTCAGCGCCTGGAACGGCCTGGCGTTTGCCAGCCGTAATAACGGCTTTGACGGCACCGACGCCGTGCTGGAATTTAATAAGCCACAGCAGGTTAACCATATCGCCCTGCTTGAAGCGATGAATAAGAAAGGCGATTTCAGCTACTTCGGGCGCAAGGATGAGTCCACCGAGAAGTTCTACAGCGGTGCCTGTGCTATGACGACGGCCTCTTCCGGCTCGCTTGCCAGCATCCGCCAGTATGCAAAATTCAACTACGGCGTCGGTATGATGCCATATGACGCCGATGTGAAGGGCGCACCGCAAAACGCCATTATCGGCGGGGCCAGTCTGTGGGTGATGAAGGGCAAAGACGAGGCAACGAACAAGGGCGTGGCGAAGTTCCTGGCATTCCTGGCAGAGCCGAAAAATGCCGCCGAGTGGCATCAGAAAACCGGCTATCTGCCAGTAACCTCGGCGGCGTATAAGCTCACGCGTGAGCAGGGCTTCTATGACAAAAATCCGGGGGCCGACATCGCTACCCGCCAGATGCTTAACAAGCCGCCGTTAGCCTTCACTAAAGGCCTGCGCCTGGGGAACATGCCGCAGATTCGCACCATCGTTGATGAAGAGCTGGAGTCGGTGTGGAACGGGAGCAAAACGCCGCAGCAGGCGCTTGATAGCACGGTGAAACGCGGGAACCCACTGCTGCGCCGGTTTGAAAAATCCACGCAACGTTAATGCTATGCCTCCCATGCCGTAAGGGAGGCCGGTTGATGGCCGCGCCATACCCGGTGCGGCCAACATGTCTAACCCTGTCGCACGTCAGAACCTGTGTGGCAGGCTGAGGAGTCACGTTTCATGTCCAGCGCTCGCCCGGTATTTCGCGCAGGCCTGCTGCCTTATGTGCTGTTGCTGCCGCAGTTGGCGATTACCGTTATCTTTTTCCTGTGGCCCGCCGGTCAGGCGCTGTGGTATTCACTGCAAACCGTCGACCCGTTTGGCCTTTCCAGCCAGTTCACGGGGCTGGATAACTTTTCCGCGCTGTTTCAGGACCCCTACTACCTGGGCGCGTTTCGCACCACGCTGATTTTCAGCGCGCTGGTGGCAGGCTTTGGCCTGCTGGTCTCGCTGTTTTTTGCCGCCCTGGTCGATCATGTGGTGCGCGGTAGCCGCATTTATCAAACCCTGTTGCTACTGCCCTATGCGGTGGCGCCTGCGGTGGCCGCCGTGCTGTGGATTTTCCTGTTTAACCCCGGTCGTGGCCTGGTGGCTTACGGGTTAGAGATGATGGGGTATCACTGGAATCACGCCCAGAATAGCGGGCAGGCGATGTTCCTTGTGGTGTTTGCCTCAGTGTGGAAGCAAATCAGCTACAACTTTCTGTTCTTTTACGCCTCGCTCCAGTCTATTCCACGCTCGCTGGTGGAGGCTGCCGCTATCGACGGCGCGGGGCCGGTGCGGCGCTTTTTCTGCCTCTCGCTGCCGCTGATTGCGCCAGTGAGCTTTTTCCTGCTGGTGGTGAACCTGGTGTATGCCTTCTTCGACACCTTCCCAGTGATTGATGCCGCCACCGCCGGTGGGCCGGTACAGGCCACCACCACCCTTATCTACAAAATTTATCGCGAAGGCTTTGCCGGACTCGATCTGTCAGCGTCTGCGGCGCAGTCGGTAGTATTGATGGTGCTGGTGATAGGGTTGACGGCAGTACAGTTTCGCTACGTCGAAAGTAAGGTGCGCTACCAGTGATTGAAAACCGACGCGGGCTGACTTTTTTCAGCCACCTGATGCTGATTACTGGCATTGCCGCCATCCTGTTCCCGCTGTGGGTCGCCTTTGTGGCGGCCACGCTCGACGATAAGGCGGTGTTTTCCACTCCCATGACGCTAATGCCCGGTGGTGAACTGTGGCACAACCTGAGTACCATCTGGCAACAGGGCGTGGGGCCGAACAGCGCCCCGTTCAGCCGCCTGCTGTTCAACAGCTTCGTAATGGCGCTTGGCATTACCGTTGGCAAAATCGCCGTGTCGATTCTCTCCGCATTCGCCATCGTCTGGTTCCGCTTCCCGCTGCGCAATCTGTGTTTCTGGATGATTTTCATCACGCTAATGCTGCCGGTGGAAGTGCGTATTTTCCCGACGGTAGACGTGGTGGCGAAGCTCGACATGCTCGATGGCTATACAGGGCTGACGTTGCCGCTGATGGCCTCTGCCACCGCAACCTTTCTGTTCCGTCAGTTCTTTATGACGCTGCCGGACGAGCTGATGGAAGCAGCGCGCATTGATGGCGCCTCACCGCTGCGCTTTTTTCGTGACATCGTGCTGCCGCTCTCTAAAACCAACATTGCGGCGCTGTTTGTCATCACCTTTATCTACGGCTGGAACCAGTACCTGTGGCCGCTGCTGATTATTACGGATGCAGATATGGGCACCGCGGTCGCGGGCATTAAGGGCATGATTGCGCTCGCAGAAGGCAGCACGCGCTGGAATCTGGTGATGGCGGCGATGCTGCTCACGCTTATCCCGCCGGTAGTGATTGTATTTGTGATGCAGCGCGCCTTTGTGCGCGGTCTGGTCGACAGTGAGAAATAACATGGCAGAACTCAAATTACAGGCGGTCACCAAAAGCTGGGACGGCAAAAAACAGGTGATAGCGCCGCTGAATGTGGATGTGGCAGACGGCGAATTTATTGTGATGGTTGGCCCGTCCGGCTGCGGCAAATCGACGTTATTGCGTATGGTTGCCGGGCTGGAGCGTGTGAGCAGCGGCGATATCTGGATTAACCGCCAGCGCGTCACCGAGCTTGAGCCAAAGGCGCGCGGCATCGCGATGGTGTTTCAGAATTACGCGCTTTATCCGCATATGAGTGTGGAAGAGAACATGGCATGGGGGCTGAAAATCCGCGGCATGGGCAAGGCACACATTGCCGAGAAAGTGCGTGAAGCGGCACGCATACTGGAGCTGGAAGATCTCCTCACGCGCCGTCCGCGTGAATTATCCGGCGGTCAGCGCCAGCGTGTGGCGATGGGGCGCGCCATTGTGCGCGATCCGGCGCTGTTTTTATTTGACGAGCCGCTCTCTAACCTCGACGCCAAACTGCGCGTGCAGATGCGCCTTGAGCTACAGCAACTGCACAAGCGTCTGCAAACCACCAGTTTGTATGTGACCCACGACCAGGTGGAAGCGATGACGCTGGCGCAGCGCGTAATGGTCATGAACAAAGGCGTGGCGGAACAGATTGGCACGCCGGTTGAGGTGTATGAACGTCCCGCCAGCCGTTTTGTGGCAAGCTTTATCGGCTCACCGGCCATGAACCTGCTGGATGGACGCGTCAGTAATGACGGTACGCGCTTTGAGCTGGAGGGAATTTCGCTACCGGTGCAGGCCTGGCGTCTGGCCGGGCGCAAGGTGACGCTGGGTATCCGCCCTGAGCATATTGCGCTAAGCTCACAGGCCGATGGCGGCGTGCCGCTTACGCTTGAGACGCTGGAAATGCTCGGTGCTGATAATCTGGCACACGGCCGTTGGGGCGGGCAGAAGCTGGTGGTGAGATTGCCGCACGCCCGGCGCCCGGCGCAGGGCAGCACGCTGTGGCTTGGTTGGCAGCCGGACTGCCTGCACTTTTTTGATATGGATTCGGGAAAACGTTTGTGAAGCAGTGGAATTATCCCAGGATCGCCGCCCATCGCGGTGGCGGCAAGCTGGCCCCGGAAAACACGCTGGTCGCGATTGATACCGGCGCCCGCTATGGCCACAAGATGATTGAATTTGATGTGAAGCTGTCTAAAGACGGTCAGCCGTTCCTGCTGCACGACGACACACTCGAGCGCACCAGCAACGGCTGGGGTGTGGCGGGCGAGCTGACGTGGCAGCAGTTAAGCGGCGTGGACGCAGGGAGCTGGTTTGGCCGCGAGTTCAAAGGCGAGCGCCCGGCATTGTTAAGCGAAGTGGCCGAGCGCTGTCACCGCTACGCAATGCAGGCGAATATCGAAATCAAACCCACTACCGGTACCGACGACGAAACCGGCGTGGCCGTGGCGCTGGCCGCCCGTACGCTGTGGCAGGGCATGCCTGCACCGCTGTTATCTTCCTTTGAAATACCGGCGCTGGCGGCAGCAAAGCGCACCGTACCAGAATTGCCGCGCGGGCTGCTGCTTGATGAGTGGCGTGAGGACTGGCGCGAACTGACGCGCGAACTTGAGTGCGTGGCGCTACACCTTAACCACCGTCTGCTGACGCCCGAGCGTATCGCGGCAATCAAAGACGAGGGGTTGCGCATCCTGGCCTACACGGTCAACAAACCTGCCCGCGCCCAGGAGCTGCTGGATCTCGGTGTAGACATTATCTGCACCGACCGCATCGACGTGATTGGCCCGGATTTCGGCGCCTGAGGTCAAGCCAGTTTTGCCATAGCCGCGCATGTTTTTGCATTTATGACATATCAGATCTGACTGACAGCGCTCACCATTACTTTTAAAGAGCGCAGGCTTACAGTGTGGGGTTGTTGACCTCGCTGAAATCGGCGAAGCGGCGATTACTTAGCGCATGGTAAAGGAGCGCGTGGGAGCGCTCCTTTACCCGTTCACCGCGAATAAAGTTCATTAGTCGGTGGGCTTAATGTGAACGGAATATTCCGCCGCCCTCAACCTCACCACAAACCACTACTGCCCCACCGTCAGTGTACCACCCGTGGGCCGCAACATGTCCCCATTTACCTTCTCTTGCAGCATATGTTGCTGGCCACTGCTTCCCCCGCCGTTCAGCATCCCGCCATCAGTATTTGGCAGAGGTTGCTCACCGCGGGGTAGTAGCTTTCCCGGCTGTGAATTCTGAATCAGATTATTGTTGCTCTGAATCTGGTTTTGCAGGCTCTGCTGCTGACGCTGTTGCTGGTTCTGCACGCTCTGCCTGAGCATACTTTGTTGCTGGCTCTGCTTAAGCTGCATCTCCTGCTGCTGGCGCTGTTGGCTGGGGTTTATCATGCGGGCGTCGTTGCTTTGTTGCTGCTGTTGTGGCGTGAGCGGCTGAGCAAGGGCGCCGAGCGGCAACAGCGCAGCCATGACCATAAGTATTGTTTTCATCATTGTATCCTCCTGTAGAGCATCTCTTAAGTTTACTCGCTTTTTGCCAGCGTGATGCTTTTTTGACGGTTCCAGGCCAGGCTTAAACGCAAAACCAGGCAGGAGAAAAACAATGGTTAAGCAGTGGGTTATTGGCACGATGTTGGTAGCGAGTTTCCAGCTTATGGCAGCACCGCCGGTGTCTTATGGCGTAGAAGAGGATGTCTTCCACCCGGTGCGTGCGCAAAATGGCATGGTGGCCTCGGTCGATGCCACCGCCACGCGGGTGGGCGTAGAGGTACTTAAGCGCGGCGGCAATGCGGTGGATGCGGCGGTGGCGGTGGGTTTTGCGCTGGCGGTCACCCACCCTCAGGCGGGTAACCTCGGCGGCGGTGGATTTATGCTGCTGCGCACCGGCGCGGGCAAAACGGTAGCGATCGATTTTCGTGAAATGGCACCCGCGCGTGCCACGCGCGATATGTTCCTTGATGCGCAGGGCAATGCCGACAGCAAAAAGTCGCTCACGTCGCATCTGGCATCCGGCACGCCTGGCACCGTTGCGGGCTTTGCCCTGGCGCTGGAGAAATACGGCACGCTACCGTTGCGTACCGTGATGATGCCTGCCATTACGCTGGCGCAAGAAGGGTTTATTGTGGATGATGCGCTGGCCGATGACCTGCGCCAGTACGGCAGCGAAGTCTTACCACAGCATGCCAACAGTAAAGCCATTTTCTGGAAGAACGGTCAGCCGCTGGCAAAAGGCGAGCGGCTGGTGCAGGCGAACCTGGCAAAAAGCCTGGCGCTGATAGCTGAACAGGGTCCGGATGCGTTCTATAAAGGCGCGATTGCCGAGCAAATCGCCGCCGAGATGGCGGCAAACGGCGGGCTGGTTGATAAGACCGATCTCGCTCGCTACAAAGCGCTGGAGCGCACGCCCATTAGCGGTGACTATCGCGGCTACCGGGTGTATTCAATGCCGCCACCGTCGTCAGGCGGCATTCATATCGTGCAGATCCTCAATATCCTTGAAAATTTCGACCTGGCGAAATACGGCTTTGGCAGCGCCGATGCCATGACGCTGGTGGCAGAGGCCGAGAAATACGCCTACGCGGATCGCTCGCAGTTTCTTGGTGACCCGGATTTTGTGATGGTGCCGTGGCGTTCACTTACCAGCAAAGCCTACGCGCAATCTCTGGCCCGGCAGATTGATATCAATAAAGCACGTCCGTCGGCGCAGATAAAACCCGGTAACCTTGCCCCTTATGAGAGTGACCAGACCACCCATTTTTCCGTGGTAGACAAAGACGGTAACGCGGTAGCGGTGACTTACACGCTTAATACCACCTTTGGTAGCGGTATTGTCGCGGGCAATACCGGGATTTTGATGAATAACGAGATGGACGATTTCTCGGCCAAACCCGGAACACCTAACGTTTACGGGCTGGTGGGCGGTGAGGCTAATGCGGTTGGCCCGGGTAAACGCCCCTTGTCGTCAATGTCGCCCACTATTGTGGTGAAAGAGGGGAAAACCTGGCTGGTGACGGGTAGCCCAGGCGGCAGCCGTATTATCACGACCGTACTACAAATGGTGCTTAATACCGTTGATTTTGGCATGAACGTGGCCGAAGCCAGCAGCGCGCCGCGCTTTCATCACCAGTGGCTGCCGGATACGCTGCGCCTGGAAAAAGGCTTCAGCCCGGATACGCGAAAACTGCTACAGGAGAAGGGCTATAAGGTCAGCGTGGAGGCGGCGATGGGCAGTACGCAAAGCATTATGATTGCGCCGGACGGCGGACTGACCGGGGCATCGGACCCGCGCACGCCGGGCGATTTAACGGCAGGCTATTAACGGCATAAAAATCCGGCAGTACGCTGCCGGGTTCAACGTAGCCGCTTGATGCGTGCCATATAAAGCGCGTCTACATATTCGCCGTTACGTAGCGCGTAGTGGGGAGCTGTGCCTTCCACCTCAAAGCCAAACCTGCGATACAACCCCACGGCGGCAGCGTTATCGGCATAAACGGTCAGCTCAATGCGCTCCACCCGCAGCCAGTTGTCGCACAGGTTAATCATCTCATGCATCAGGGCTGTCGCCACGCCCTGGCCCTGGTGTTGCGGTGCAACGCTCAGACCAAAGGTCGCCACATGGCTGCGACGCGGGCGCTGCTCTACTTCCAGCGTCAGGTGCCCCACGACGTTACCTTCATCGCACGCCACTAACTGGTGCAGCCCCGGCAGATTTTGCGCCAGCCGCTCCTGCCACAGCAGCGGCGAGGGATGCGGCAACTGTAGCGTGTCCGGATAAACCTCCTGCGCGGCATTAATGCGGTAAAGCGCATCGGCATCGCCGGGCTGCGCATGCCGGATAACCAGGCTTTTCATGCCTTTTCCTCAATGAGTCAGATAAACCCTTTAAACATCATTGACTTTTTCCACGAAATCAACTGCATTTTTTTAAAAAAGAACTGGACACATGCGAATGATAATGATTATTATTGCCATGCATTCAGGGGCGACCCCCGCGGTGCAAACCTGAAAGCACGACATTGCTCACATTGCTTCCAGTATTATTTTAGCCAGCCTTGCGCTGGCTTTTTTTTATCGGCCAGAAACTCATCAGCAAAATTGAATCTCTACAGGCGTATTTTGCCGACTTCCGCCCTTTTCCCCTGTATCAGCCCTGATTACGGTTATTCATATTTTTTGAACAGAGGCGTCAATTTCCACCCCCTATCATCCTGGCTGCTGCGGGTCCACACTATATCTATCGACAAAACGAGGGGGTACATCATGATTTTCTTACGCAAAGCTCACGATCGCGGCCATGCTAACCACGGCTGGCTCGACAGCTGGCATACGTTCTCTTTTGCTGACTATTACGACCCGAACTTTATGGGCTTCTCCGCACTGCGCGTAATTAATGAAGACGTAATTGATGCAGGCCAGGGCTTTGGTACCCATCCACATAAAGACATGGAAATTTTGACCTATGTTCTGGAAGGGGCGGTAGAGCACCAGGACAGTATGGGCAATAAAGAGCAGGTGCCAGCGGGGGAATTCCAGATAATGAGCGCCGGGACCGGGGTGCGCCATTCAGAATACAACCCGGATGCAGACAAACCGCTGCGCCTGTACCAGATCTGGATTATCCCGGAAAAAACCGGTATCACGCCGCGCTACGAGCAGCGTCGCTTTGATGCACCGCAGGGCCGCCAGCTGGTACTGTCGCCGGATGCCCGTGATGGTTCCCTGAAGGTCTATCAGGATATGGAGCTATCGCGCTGGGCGCTGGCGAAAGACGAACAGTCGGTTTATCCGATTGCCGCTAACCGCCGCGTGTGGATTCAGGTGGTGAAAGGGGAGGTATCCATTAACGGCACCAAAGCCACCACCAGTGACGGTCTGGCTATCTGGGACGAGCAGGCGATTTCGATTCACGCCGATACGGCCAGTGAAGTGCTGCTGTTTGATCTGCCGCCGGTCTAAGCGCTATGCGCGATAAGCCAGCTATGGACGCTTATTGCGCAGTGACGGTCCTCAACCTTCTCCTTAACAGGGGAAGGTTGAGCCGTGTCCATGCTACACTGGGGCGATAATCACAGTGTAAGCGCTTAAGGACGATGAAAAAGAAAAGACCGGTACTTCAGGATGTTGCTGACAAAGTAGGCGTCACAAAAATGACGGTCAGCCGTTTTTTGCGTAACCCCGAGCAGGTATCGGTTGCATTGCGCTCAAGAATTGCCGCCGCGCTCGACGAGCTGGGCTACATTCCCAACCGCGCGCCGGATATCCTCTCCAACGCCACCAGCCGTGCCATTGGTGTGTTGTTGCCGTCGTTAACCAACCAGGTTTTTGCCGAAGTATTGCGCGGTGTTGAAAGCGTGCTGGATACTTACGGCTACCAGACCATGTTGGCGCACTATGGCTATAAACCGGATCTGGAAGAGGAGCGTCTTGAGTCGATGCTGTCGTGGAATATCGACGGTTTGATTCTTTCTGAACGCACCCATACACCGCGCACGCTCAAAATGATTGAGGTGGCAGGTATTCCGGTGGTAGAGCTAATGGACAGCGTCTCCCCGTGCCTCGATATTGCCGTGGGCTTTGATAACTTTGAGGCCGCCCGCCAGATGACCGCCGCTATTCTGAAATGTGGCAGGCAAAATGTCGCTTACCTGGGCGCGCGCCTGGATGAACGTACCATTATGAAACAGCAGGGCTATGAGCAGGCCATGCGCGATGCGGGTCTCACGCCTTACAGCGTGATGGCCGAGCAGTCATCGTCGTATTCGTCAGGTATTGAGCTGTTTCGTCAGGCACGGCGCGAGTATCCGCAGCTTAACGGTATCTTCTGTACTAACGATGACCTTGCGGTAGGCGCCGCCTTTGAATGCCGCCGTCTGGGTTTACGTATCCCCGATGATATGGCGATTGCTGGCTTCCACGGCCACGACATCGGCCAGGTGATGGAGCCAAAACTGGCGAGTGTGCTGACGCCGCGTGAGCGCATGGGGCGCATTGGCGCAGAGCGCCTGCTGGCCAGGATACGCGGTGAAACCATTACGCCGAAAATGCTCGACCTGGGATTTACCCTTTCTCCAGGTGGGTCTATTTAAGACACTTTTTATGACGGGCTTCACACTTATCGGCTCAAATTAGGGCGGATTATTGCTTCCTGGTCTGACGAGTCGGACAATGTTACCGATAACAGTTACCCGTAACATTGCTGCGGGAAGTGAATATTTTCCCTGGTTTATTATTTCGTGCCTGTCGGAGTTACCTTTATGAGCACTACCAATCACGATCACCACGTTTATGTCCTGATGGGCGTTTCCGGCAGCGGTAAATCCGCTGTTGCCAGCGAAGTGGCGCACACGCTGGGCGCCGCCTTCTTAGACGGTGATTTTCTGCACCCGCGTTGCAACATCATCAAAATGTCTTCCGGTCAGCCGCTGAACGACGAAGACCGCACACCGTGGCTTAAGGCGCTTAATGACGCTGCGTTTGCCATGCAGCGCACGAATAAAGTGTCGCTGATTGTCTGTTCCGCCCTGAAAAAAAGCTACCGTGACCTGTTGCGTGACGGCAACGCGAATCTGTCTTTCATCTACCTGAAAGGGGATTTCGAGCTGATTGCCGGTCGTTTGCAGGCGCGCAAAGGCCATTTCTTTAAGCCGCAAATGCTGGTGACCCAGTTTGATACGCTGGAAGAACCTGGCGCGGACGAGCGCGATGTACTGGTCGTCGATATCGATCAACCCCTCGAGGGCGTTGTGGCCAGTACCATTGCACTTATCGAAAACAAATAAAAATAAGGCAATGTTTTGAGTACGTTAACGTTAGTTTTAACGGCAGTGGGATCGGTATTGCTCCTGTTGTTTTTAGTGATGAAGGCGCGTATGCACGCCTTTGTTGCTTTGATGGTGGTGTCTATTGGCGCAGGTATTTTCTCCGGCATGCCGCTGGATAAAATCGCCGAGACGATGGAAAAAGGCATGGGCGGTACGCTCGGCTTTCTGGCTGTGGTGGTGGCACTCGGTGCCATGTTCGGCAAGATCCTGCACGAAACCGGTGCTGTCGATCAGATTGCAGTGAAGATGCTGAAATCCTTCGGGCATAACCGTGCCCATTATGCCATTGGCCTGGCCGGGCTTATTTGCGCGCTGCCGCTGTTCTTTGAAGTGGCGATTGTGCTGCTGATTAGCGTGGCGTTCTCTATGGCGCGCCACACTGGTACTAATCTGGTGAAGCTGGTCATTCCGTTGTTTGCCGGTGTGGCGGCAGCGGCGGCGTTTCTGGTGCCAGGGCCAGCGCCAATGCTGCTGGCCTCCCAGATGCACGCCGATTTTGGCTGGATGATCCTCATTGGCCTGTGTGCTGCTATTCCGGGAATGCTGATAGCCGGACCGCTGTTTGGTAGCTTTATCAGCCGTCACGTTGAACTGCACATTCCGCAGGATATTACCGAGCCGCACTTAGGTGAGGGCAAGTTGCCGTCGTTTGGTTTTAGCCTGTCGCTGATTCTGCTGCCGCTGGTGTTGGTAGGGATGAAAACAATCGCCGCACGCTTTACCACGGAAGGTTCTTCGCTCTACCAGTGGCTGGAGTTTATCGGCCATCCGTTCACCGCCATCCTGGTGGCGTGTCTGGTCGCGATATACGGCCTGGCGATGCGTCAGGGTATGGCGAAAGACCGCGTGATGGAAATCTGCGGTCACGCGCTACAACCGGCGGGGATTATTCTGCTGGTGATTGGTGCAGGCGGCGTGTTCAAGCAGGTGCTGGTCGATTCCGGCGTCGGCCCGGCGCTGGGAGAGGCGCTTACCGGAATGGGTCTGCCGATTGCGCTGACGTGCTTTGTGCTGGCGGCGGCGGTGCGCATCATTCAGGGTTCCGCCACGGTTGCCTGCCTGACTGCGGTCGGTCTGGTGATGCCGGTGATTGAGAACCTTAACTACAGCGGCGCGCAGATGGCTGCGCTGTCTGTCTGTATCGCCGGAGGCTCGATTGTCGTGAGCCATGTCAACGACGCGGGCTTCTGGTTGTTTGGTAAATTTACCGGCGCGACAGAAGGCCAGACCCTGAAAACCTGGACGATGATGGAAACCCTCCTCGGTACCGTGGGTGCGCTGGTGGGGATGATGGCGTTTAGCCTGCTGTCGTAATGGTGTTATCTTGTGGTAATAAAAATGCCGACGTCAGTCGGCATTGAGACTGATGCCTTACCTCATCCTGTCTCAGACAGGGTGAATGACACCCAATAAAAAATAAGGAAAATCAATTCATTGATTTTCGCCTGCTCACCACAAAGAAGGAAAAACCACGTTTTTCCTTCTTTGTCAGCAATCTGAATGCCGACGTCAGTCGGCATTTTTTATGTCTGCCATTTATAAGCACACGACAGGTCGATGTGCACCGGCAGAGTGAATACACGCAAGTCTATTCTATAAACGGCATCATTGTCGGTGATGCCGGATTTACCTCAGAGCCGGTCAGAGAGCCTTATGCTGGCGCGACGCGAGTGCGTCGCGAAATAAAACGACCGCACAGGATAACGCGAAACCTGACAGGGCAAAAAGCATGACAATCAGGGGCTTTTGGGGGCCATTGTGCGTGATGGGCTGCGAAGGCGTCGCCTGATATTTAAAAGGTTGAAATGTGATGTTATCAACGTTCAGTTCATCCAGCTTTTGGATAATGAATGTACGGTTTAAAATATCATTATTGATTAAAGCTATATCAGTTATTGCGCTTTCTATTTGCAACTTATTAGATATTGCATCAACGTTCTGTAGTAGTGTTGAAGGAACGTTATCGCCGGGGGCGTGATGCGCATTGTCACCCGGTTTTGCAGATATGGCATGCGAGTTTAACACGTCATTAATCCCTTGCGCTTTCGCTGCCAGGATGTTTTCTAATTTTGCCTGATCTATTTCTAAGCGTTTTTTTTCAAACTGGCTCTTGTTTTTTATTTTGGCATTTAAATTGCTGAGTGTTTCAGCAACAACCATGCCAGAGATATGGTCGATATAATTTTTCAATAATGCTTTTGCATCATCTGGTGAGTCAGCGGTGAACTTAAGCGTCCAGGCTGTGAACAGATCGGAGGCGTTTCGTTTATTCTGTCGGCTGTCTTCGGAATACATATTACTGGCGAGGGAAGAAAGTAAATTATATGTTTTATCTGCATCCAGTTTTTTATCTGTTATTTTTCGATGGACATATTCATTTGCTAAAAGGAAGTTTTCTATTTCATCTTTAGATTTGAATTTTTTAATAAAAGAATTAAACACATCTTTCTGATTGAGGTTTGGCTCAATTTCCAGAGCCTCCGCGTCAGAGATTTTTTTATTCAACTCCTGCCACTGAATATCCTCTGCTGGTGTGATGGTGCTTTCGCTGGTCCACGCTTTTGGCATGAACAGTGTAAATAAAAAAGCAATTAATATCGAAATTAACGTTGCGGAGACAATCGTTTTTTTATTTTTAGCGAGTGTTGCGATAATGTTGAACATATCAATGTCGCCACTCTGGTAATTGTCGGTGTTGTAATGATGAAGTGGCGGCAGGTTATTGTTTGGCTGATGTTTCGGGGAATGAAGTTTGCTAGTAATCATTTGTCACTCAAATAGTTAACTGATTTACCTTCTGAATATTTAAAAGTGAACTTTGATTGCAGATACCTTGCAAAGCGTCGTAGATTCCGTCTATGAACTTAGTAAACATGCGAAGAAGGGCGCGGGATAATGACTGACCGTTATCATAACAAAGATTTTTTTTGGATTGTTCTTATTGTTCCGTCTGTTTTATCGTCATAAGAGATGATATTTCCCTTGAGCATTAAATAATGATTGAGTGAAATATCCTTTATTTTAGAGATCAGTGGCATTATCAAACCGCCATAATAAATAAGAAGGCGCAGCAGTATGTCGCTGCGCCTGTGGCGGAGTCTGTTAACCCCGCATCCACGCCCGAATCCCGTCCAGGAACATCTGCGTTGCCAGCATCACCAGAATGAGACCCATCAGGCGTTCCAGCGCGTTTACGCCCTTTTCACCGAGCAGGCGTAGGAACAACGAGGACTGCAACAGAATAGCTACCGTGCCGCCCCAGGCAATCAGCAGCGCAATCACCAGTGACCCCATCTGTCCTGGATACTGGTGTGAGAGCAGCATGAGGGTGGCGAGCAGCGTTGGGCCTGCAACCAGCGGGATAGCCAGCGGCACAATAAACGGCTCTTCGCCCGCCGGTAACCCGCTGGCGTTGCCTTCATGGCTGGGGAAAATCATGCGAATGGCAATCAAAAACAAAATGATACCGCCGGAAATCGACACCGTTTCCGCTCGCAGATTGAGGAAGGCGAGGATTTTTTCACCGGCAAACAGAAAAATTAGCATCAGCAGCAGGGCGATGAGCAGCTCGCGGATCATAATTATCCGCCGCCGCTTCGGCTCGGTGTGCTTTAGCACCGACATAAAAATCGGCAAATTGCCCAGTGGGTCCATAATCAGTATCAGTAGCACCGCCGCAGAAATAATGTCACTCATAACAGTCAACACCCCGAGAATTAGCGCCGTTTCTAATGGCACAACGATCATTGATTAATTTAACTTGCGACTTTAGCCACATTTTGTATGTTGGAAGACTACCAGTTACCCCGCTGGGACGCACAGAACACAAAACCTCTCAGGATTACTCGCTATGAAAAATGTTGGTTTTATCGGTTGGCGTGGCATGGTTGGCTCCGTGCTGATGCAGCGCATGACGCAGGAGCGTGACTTTGACGCCATCCGCCCTGTCTTTTTCTCTACTTCTCAGCATGGCCAGGCGGCACCTACGGTGGGCGGCCATAACGGCACGTTGCAGGACGCTTACGATATTGAGGCGCTCAGGGCGCTGGATATTATCGTAACCTGCCAGGGCGGCGATTATACCAACGATATCTACCCGAAGCTGCGTGAAAGCGGCTGGCAGGGTTACTGGATTGACGCGGCGTCGTCGTTGCGCATGAAAGAGGATGCGGTCATCATTCTCGACCCGGTGAACCAGCATGTGATTGATGCCGCGCTCAACCGTGGCGTCAAAACGTTTGTTGGCGGCAACTGTACCGTAAGCCTGATGCTGATGTCGCTGGGCGGCCTGTTTGCAGAAGACCTGGTCGACTGGGTATCGGTTGCGACTTACCAGGCGGCATCCGGCGGCGGCGCGCGCCATATGCGTGAACTGCTGGTGCAGATGGGCATGTTGCACACAAGCGTTGCCCGGGAGCTTCAGGACCCGGCGTCCGCCATTCTTGATATTGAGCGCAACGTTACCGAGCTTACTCGTAGCGGTACGTTGCCTGCGGACAACTTCGGCGTACCGCTGGCCGGTAGCCTGATTCCGTGGATTGATAAGCAGCTCGACAACGGTCAGAGCCGTGAGGAATGGAAAGGCCAGGCCGAGACCAACAAAATCCTCGCGACCACGCAGCCGATTGTGGTAGATGGCCTGTGCGTGCGCGTTGGCGCGCTGCGCTGCCACAGCCAGGCGTTTACGCTTAAGCTTAAAAAAGATGTGTCGCTGGCAAGCGTTGAGCAACTGCTGGCGGCCCACAACGAGTGGGTGAAGGTGGTGCCTAACGATCGCGAACTGACCATGCGTGAGCTTACCCCGGCTGCTGTTACCGGCACGCTGACTACGCCGGTCGGACGCCTGCGCAAGCTCAACATGGGGCCTGAATATCTCAGCGCCTTTACCGTGGGCGACCAACTGCTGTGGGGTGCGGCCGAGCCGCTGCGCCGTATGTTGCGACACCTGGCTTAAGTCTCATTTCTGATATTAAGGAGCCGAAAGGCTCCTTTTTTTGTTCAGGTTTTGTCCAGGATTAATTTTTATTAAAGAAAACCTGTTTTTAACCCGGCAGTTGCCAACCGTTGACTATGCTTTTCAGAGGGTGAAGCACGCAGGAACGTGCCTTTTTGCACAACACGCGTTCTTCGCACGAACCCGCATAGCCCAACTCCGGTGACGTTTGCCGCACGCGCATCGCGCGCGCTGGCGGCGAGCGCCCATAAAAACAGGATGGTTCCGCATGTCTGTTCGTGCACATAAAGACATTATTGATGCGCTTATTGCTGGTCACTTTGCCGACCCTTTCTCGGTGCTGGGTATGCACAGCACCGATCAGGGTCTTGAGGTACGTGCGTTATTGCCTGACGCCACTGAGGTGTGGGTGATTGAGTCCAAAAACGGGCGTAAGGTCGGCAAGCTTGAATGCCTGGATTCGCGCGGTTTTTTCAGCGCCGTACTGCCGCGGCGCAAAACGCCGTTTCGCTACCAGCTGGCGGTGCTCTGGCACGGCCAACAAAACCTGATTGACGACCCTTACCGCTTTGGCCGACTACTGCCCGAGCTGGACAGCTGGCTGTTGTCGGAAGGGACGCACCTGCGTCCGTGGGAAGTGCTTGGTGCGCACGCGGCCACGCTCGATGGTGTGTCCGGTACGCGTTTCGCCGTCTGGGCGCCCAACGCGCAACGCGTGTCGGTGGTGGGTCAGTTTAACTACTGGGATGGCCGTCGCCACCCTATGCGTCTGCTGCGTGAAAGCGGCATCTGGGAGTTGTTTGTACCCGCCGCCTGGCCCGGACAGCTGTATAAATTTGAGATGATTGACGCCCACGGTGAGCTGCGTATCAAGGCCGATCCTTATGCCTTTGAGGCCGAGATGCGCCCGGATACTGCCTCACTTATCTGCGGCTTGCCGGATAAGGTTGCGCCGTGCCCGGCACGCCAGCGCGCCAATCAGCTTGACGCCCCTATTTCCATTTACGAAGTCCATCTTGGCTCCTGGCGTCGCCACAGCGACAACAACTTCTGGCTCAGCTACCGCGAGCTGGCAGAGCAGCTCATCCCTTACGTTAAAGATATGGGCTTTACCCATATTGAGCTGCTGCCGGTGAGTGAACATCCGTTTGACGGCAGCTGGGGCTATCAGCCGCTGGGTCTGTACGCGCCCACGCGGCGTTTCGGCACGCGCGATGAGTTCCGCTATTTTATCAGCGCGGCCCACGCCGCCGGGCTTAACGTTATCCTCGACTGGGTGCCGGGCCATTTCCCGTCGGATGATTTTGGTCTGGCGCGTTTTGACGGCACGCCGCTCTATGAGCACAGCGATCCGCGTGAGGGCTTTCACCAGGACTGGAATACGCTGATTTATAACTATGGCCGCAATGAGGTTCGCAACTACCTGATTGGCAACGCGCTGTACTGGATGGAACGTTTCGGGATTGATGCCCTGCGCGTGGATGCGGTGGCGTCGATGATCTATCGCGATTACAGCCGCGAAGAGGGCGAGTGGCTTCCTAACGCTCACGGCGGGCGTGAGAACCTGGAAGCGGTTTCGTTCTTGCGCGAAACCAACCGCATCATCGGTGAGCAGGTTCAGGGGGCGGTCACGATGGCCGAAGAGTCCACCGATTTCGCCGGTGTCTCGCGCCCGCCGTCGATGGGCGGGCTGGGTTTCTGGTTTAAGTGGAACCTCGGCTGGATGCACGACACGCTGGACTACATGAAGCTCGACCCGGTGTACCGCCAGTATCACCACGACAAACTGACCTTTGGCATGCTCTACAACTACACCGAGAACTTTGTGCTGCCGCTCTCGCATGACGAAGTGGTGCACGGAAAAAAATCGCTTCTCGACCGCATGCCGGGCGATGCATGGCAGCGGTTTGCCAGCCTGCGCGCCTATTACGGCTGGATGTGGGCCTTTCCGGGTAAGAAACTGCTGTTTATGGGCAACGAGTTTGCTCAGGGACGTGAGTGGAATCACGATACCAGCCTTGACTGGCACCTGCTGGAAGGCGGCGACAACTGGCACCACGGCGTGCAGCGACTGGTGCGTGACCTGAACGCGAGCTATCGCCACCACAAAGCGCTGCACCAGCTTGATTTTGACCCGTACGGCTTTGAATGGCTGGTGGTTGATGACAAGGCCCGCTCGGTATTTGTGTTTGTGCGCCGCGACGCCGAGGGCAACGAAATCATTGTTGCCAGCAATTTTACCCCTGTACCGCGTTACGAATACCGTTTTGGTATCAACCAGCCCGGGCGCTGGCGCGAGATAGTGAATACCGACTCCGGGCATTACCACGGCAGTAATGCGGGCAACAGTGGGCGCGTTGACAGTGAGGCGGTCGCAAGCCACGGGCGTGAGCACTCGTTGTGCCTTACGCTGCCGCCGCTCTCCACCCTCTGGTTGATGCGGGAAGGTGAATCATGCAACTGATGTCAGGACAAGACACCCCCGATGGTGCGTGGTACGACGGTAACGGCGTAAATTTCACGCTGTTCTCCGCGCACGCAGAACAGGTAGAACTGTGCCTGTTTGACGCCGAAGGCAACGAAACGCGCCACACGTTGCCTGCACGCAGTGGTGATATCTGGCATGGTTACCTGCCTGGTGCACGCCCCGGGTTGCGCTACGGCTATCGGGTGCATGGCCCGTGGCGCCCTGCGCAGGGCCACCGCTTTAACCCGGCCAAGCTGCTGCTGGACCCCTGCGCACGCGCGGTGGAAGGCGGCGAGGTTGATGGTCCGCTGCTGCACGGCGGCGTTGATACACCCGACCCGCACGACAGTGCGCCTGTGATGCCAAAGTGCATTGTGGTGGCCGACAACTATAACTGGCAGGATGATAAGCCGCCACGCACGCCGTGGGGCGAGACGGTGATTTACGAAGCGCACGTGCGGGGTTTAACCCTGCTTCACCCGCAACTGCCCCAGGCGCTGCGGGGAACCTGGGGAGCGCTCGCTCACCCTTTGATGATTGATTACTTCAAACGTCTGGGCATTAGCGCGCTGGAGCTGCTGCCGGTGTCGCGCTTTAGCAGTGAACCACGTTTGCACCAGCTGGGGCTTTCTAATTACTGGGGCTACAACCCGCTGGTGTTTGGTGCGCTGGAACCGCGCTACAGCGTCAGCGGCGACCCGCTGGTGGCGCTCAATGAGTTTCGCGATGCCGTCAAAGCGCTGCACCGCGCTGGCATTGAGGTCATTCTGGATATCGTGCTTAACCATACGGCGGAGCTGGATCTTGAAGGCCCGACGGTCTCATTACGCGGCATTGATAACCGCAGCTACTACTGGTTGCAGGACAATGGCGATTACCAGAACTGGACCGGCTGCGGTAACACCGTCAACCTGAATCTGCCTGCGGGTGTTCGTCTGGCTCTCAACGCGCTGCGCTGGTGGGTACAGCGTTGTCACGTTGACGGTTTTCGCTTTGATCTGGCGAGCGTCATGGGGCGCACGCCGGATTTTCGCCGCGACGCGCCGCTGTTTGACGCCATTGCTCAGGACCCGGTGCTCTCGCAGGTCAAACTGATTGCTGAGCCGTGGGATATTGGCCCGGGCGGTTACCAGGTTGGCAATTTTCCGCGGCCCTTTGCCGAGTGGAACGATCATTTTCGCGACGGTACGCGCCGCTTCTGGCTTCAGCGTTCGGCTTCGCGCGGTGAACTGGCGTGCCGCTTTGCCGCCTCAAGCGATATCTTTGCCCACGATGGACGCAGACCGAGCGCGTCCATCAACTTTGTTACCGCTCACGATGGCTTCACGTTACGCGATTGCGTCAGCTTCAACGACAAGCACAACGAGGCCAACGGCGAAGAGAACCGCGACGGCACCAACAGCAATTTTAGCGACAACCACGGTGTGGAAGGACCCACGACCACGCTATCCATTATTGAGCGGCGTCGCGCCAGCGCCCATGCGCTGTTGACCACGTTACTGTTATCGCAGGGTACGCCGATGCTGTTGGCAGGTGACGAGCACGGTCACAGCCAGCATGGCAACAATAATGCCTATTGTCAGGATAACGCCCTGACCTGGCTTGACTGGTCGCAGGCTAATCCAGGTTTAACCCACTTTACCGCGCAGTTGATTCACCTGCGCCGCCAGATCCCGGCACTTACCGCCGACGGCTGGTGGCAGGAAGGGGATGGCAACGTTCAGTGGCTTAACCTGCAAGGTCAGCCCCTTACGGGTGATGACTGGCAGCACGGCGTGCCGGTGATGCAAATTCTGCTCAGCGGGCGTTGGCTGATTGCGCTTAACGCCAGTACAGAGGTCGTTGAAATCACATTACCAGCGGGGGAATGGCGTGCGGTTCCCCCTTTTGCCGGGGATGATAACCCGGTTGTCATGGCGGTATGGCAGGGGCCTGCGCACGGCGCGTGCGTCTTTCGTAAGTCGTAAGGAGCGATTATGGTCAGGCTCGAAAAGGACGATGAAATCATGCTGGCGCGCCAGTTACCGGGCCGTTCGGTGGCGCTGATTCTGGCGGGGGGGCGCGGTACGCGCTTAAAAGACCTCACCGCCACCCGCGCGAAACCTGCCGTGCACTTTGGCGGCAAGTTTCGCATTATTGATTTCGCACTCTCCAACTGCATTAACTCGGGGATTCGCCGCATTGGCGTTATCACCCAGTACCAGTCACACACGCTGGTGCAGCACATCCAGCGCGGCTGGTCGTTGTTCAAAGAAGATATGAACGAATTTGTTGACCTGCTGCCCGCACAGCAGCGGGTGCATGGCGAGACCTGGTATCGCGGCACGGCAGATGCCGTGACGCAGAATCTCGACATCATTCGCCGTTACCGCGCGGATTTCATCGTCATTCTGGCAGGCGATCACATCTACAAGCAGGACTATTCGCGCATGCTTATTGACCACGTGAAAAAGGGCGCGCGCTGCACGGTTGCCTGTTTGCCGGTGCCGATAAGTGACGCCTCGGCCTTTGGCGTGATAGCGGTAGATGAAGAAGATCGCATTGTCGATTTTGTCGAGAAACCGGCACATCCACCGTCGATGCCGGACGATCCGACACAGGCGCTGGCGAGCATGGGCATTTACGTGTTTGATGCTGATTATCTCTACGCGCTGCTGGAGGACGATGATACAGACCCGAACTCCAGCCACGATTTTGGCAAAGACATTCTGCCGCGAGTCACACAGGCCGGTGAGGCGTTTGCCCATCCGTTCCCGTTGTCCTGCGTGCAGTCGGACCCGGATTCGCCGGTCTACTGGCGCGACGTGGGGACGCTGGATGCTTACTGGAAAGCCAATCTCGACCTGGCCTCAGTCACGCCGGAGCTGGATATGTATGACCAGCGCTGGCCGATTCGTACCCATATGGAATCGCTGCCGCCTGCCAAATTTGTACAGGACCGCTCCGGCAGCCACGGCATGACGCTCAACTCGCTGGTGTCCGGTGGCTGCATTATTTCCGGCTCGGTGGTGGTGCAGTCGGTGCTGTTCCCGCGCGTGCGGGTGAACTCGTTTTGCAATATTGACTCGTCGGTACTGTTACCGGACGTCAACATTGGCCGTTCCTGTCGTCTGCGCCGCTGTGTGATTGACCGAGCCTGCGTGCTGCCAGAAGGCATGGTAATAGGCGAAAACGCGCAGGAGGATGCGCGTCGTTTTTACCGCTCCGAAGAGGGCATTGTGCTGGTGACCCGGGAAATGCTCGCCAGGCTGGAACCATAGTGAACACTTGGCTGTATGCGCGCAGTGAAGCGCGCTGAGTGACTGTCGTCACGCCGAAGACGGCGTGTGTTTAACGGGAGCGAGAATGCGGGTTTTACATGTTTGTTCAGAACTGTTTCCGCTGCTAAAAACGGGCGGCCTGGCGGATGTTATTGGCGCCTTACCGGCAGCACAGATTGCCTGCGGTGTGGATGCACGCGTATTGCTGCCCGCGTTTCCTGACGTGCGACGCGGCATTGCCGATGCCCGCCAGGTGGCGCAGCGCGAGACCTTTGCCGGCACCATGACGCTGCTGTATGGGCATTTTAACGGCGTGGGCATCTACCTGATTGATGCGCCACATCTCTATGAGCGCCCCGGCAGCCCTTATCATGATACGCACCAGCACGCTTACGCAGACAATGTGCTGCGCTTTGCGCTGCTTGGCTGGGTGGGTTGTGAAATGGCCTGCGGGCTGGACCCGTACTGGCGACCCGAGATTGTGCATGCGCACGACTGGCATGCGGGTCTGGCACCAGCCTACCTTGCCGCACGCGGTCATCCGGCGCGTTCGGTCTTTACCGTTCATAATCTGGCTTATAAGGGCCAGTTTTATGCACACCACATGAATGACATTGGGCTGCCGTGGTCGTTCTACAACATGCACGGGCTGGAGTTTCATGGTCAGATTTCGTTTCTCAAGGCCGGGTTGTTTTATGCCGATCATATCACTGCCGTCAGTCCCACTTACGCACGGGAAATCACCCAGCCGCAGTACGGCTACGGGCTGGAAGGGCTGCTAAGCCAGCGTCACCACGAAGGGCGGCTCTCCGGCATTCTTAACGGCGTGGATGAGAACATCTGGGACCCGGCGCACGACCTGCTGCTCGCGTCGCGCTATACCCGCGACACGCTGGAAGACAAGGCCGAGAACAAGCGCCAGTTGCAGGTGTCAATGGGGCTTAAGGTGAATGAGAAAGCGCCGCTATTTGCCGTAGTCAGTCGCCTTACCAGCCAGAAAGGGCTGGACCTGGTGCTGGAAGCGCTGCCGGGATTGCTCGAGCAGGGCGGCCAGCTGGTGCTGCTGGGGGCCGGTGACGCGGTGTTGCAGGAAGGTTTTCTGGCCGCTGCGGCGGATAATCCCGGTCAGGTGGGGGTGCAGATTGGCTATCACGAGGCATTTTCGCACCGCATTATGGGCGGGGCCGATGTGATTCTGGTGCCCAGCCGCTTTGAACCGTGTGGGTTAACCCAGTTGTACGGTCTGAAGTACGGCACATTGCCGCTGGTGCGGCGCACCGGTGGCCTTGCTGATACGGTATCGGACAGCTCGCTGGAAAACCTGGCCGACGGCGTAGCCAGCGGTTTTGCTTTTGAAGACAGTAACGCCTGGTCGCTGCTGCGTGCCATCAGGCGGGCTTTCGTGTTGTGGTCCCGTCCGTCGCTGTGGCGTTTTGTGCAGCGTCAGGCGATGAGCATGGATTTTAGCTGGCAGATTGCGGCGCAGTCCTACCGCGATCTTTATCAACGCTTGTTGTAACCATCCAGGAATCACCGCTATGAACGCACCTTTCAGTTATGCGTCACCCACGCTCAGTGTTGAGGCACTGAAGAACTCTATCGCCTATAAACTGATGTTCACTCTCGGTAAAGACCCGGCCATTGCCAATAAACACGAGTGGCTTAACGCCACGCTGTTTGCGGTGCGCGATCGCATGGTGGAGCGCTGGCTGCGCTCAAACCGGGCGCAGCTGTCGCAGGAAGTGCGTCAGGTGTATTACCTGTCGATGGAGTTCCTGATTGGTCGCACGCTCAGTAACGCGCTGCTGTCGCTGGGGATTTACGACGATGTGAAAAGCGCGCTGGAAGCGATGGGACTGGACCTGGAAGAGCTGATTGATGAAGAAAACGACCCCGGTCTTGGCAACGGTGGGCTGGGGCGTCTTGCGGCCTGTTTCCTGGACTCGCTGGCAGCCCTGCAGCTACCGGGGCGCGGTTACGGCATTCGCTACGAGTACGGCATGTTTCGCCAGAACATTGTCGACGGACGTCAGAAAGAGTCGCCGGATTACTGGCTGGAGTACGGTAACCCGTGGGAGTTTGAACGCTACAACACGCGCTACAAGGTGCGCTTTGGCGGGCGTGTACAACTTGAAGGCAAGAAAACCCGCTGGCTGGAAACCGAAGAAGTCATCGCCGTTGCCCACGACCAAATTATCCCCGGCTATGACACCGATGCCACCAATACCTTAAGGCTGTGGCGTGCGCAGGCGAGCAGCGAGATAAACCTCGGTAAGTTTAACCAGGGCGACTATTTTGCTGCGGTAGAAGACAAAAACCACTCCGAGAACGTCTCGCGCGTGCTGTATCCCGACGACTCCACCTATTCCGGGCGCGAGCTGCGTTTACGTCAGGAATATTTCCTGGTGTCTGCGACCGTACAGGACATCCTGCACCGCCATTATTTGCTGCATAAAACCTATGACAATCTGGCAGACAAAATTGCCATTCACCTTAACGACACCCACCCGGTGCTGTCGATACCTGAGCTGATGCGGTTGTTGATTGATGAGCATAAGTTCAGCTGGGATGATGCGTTTGATGTGGCCTGCCAGGTGTTTTCCTACACCAATCACACGCTGATGAGCGAAGCGCTTGAGACCTGGCCTGTGGATATGCTTGGCAAAATCCTGCCGCGCCATTTGCAGATTATCTTTGAAATTAATGACTTCTTCCTGAAGACGTTACAGGAGCAATATCCAAACGACATTGATCTGCTCAGTCGCGCATCGATTATTGACGAAGGTAATGGACGCCAGGTGCGCATGGCGTGGCTCGCGGTGGTGGTGAGTCATAAGGTGAACGGCGTGTCGGAACTGCATTCAAACCTGATGGTACAGTCGCTGTTTGCTGATTTTGCGCGTATTTTCCCGACGCGCTTTTGCAATGTGACCAATGGCGTTACGCCGCGCCGCTGGCTGGCGCTTGCCAACCCCGCGCTGTCGAACGTGCTTGATGAGAACATCGGCCACAACTGGCGCACCGATCTCAGCCACTTGAATGAACTGAAGCAGCATATTGATTACCCGACGGTGAATGAGGCGGTGCGCGAGGCCAAGCTTGAAAACAAGCAGCGGCTGGCAACCTGGATTGCTGTTCATATGGACGTGGTCGTCAACGCCAGTGCGCTCTTTGATGTGCAGATTAAGCGCATTCATGAATACAAGCGCCAGCTGATGAATGTGCTGCATGTGATAACGCGCTACAACCGCATTAAGGCCGAGCCAGACGCCGACTGGGTGCCGCGCGTGGTGGTGTTTGCCGGTAAGGCCGCCTCGGCGTATTACATGGCTAAACACATTATTCACCTGATTAATGACGTGGCGGACGTGGTCAACCACGACCCGCAGATTAAGGATCGGCTGAAGGTGGTGTTTATTCCCAACTACAGCGTCAGTCTGGCGCAGCTTATTATTCCGGCCGCTGATCTCTCCGAGCAGATTTCGCTTGCGGGCACTGAGGCGTCCGGGACCAGTAATATGAAATTTGCCCTTAACGGTGCGCTGACTATCGGCACGCTTGACGGCGCAAACGTGGAAATGCGCGAGCACGTGGGCGAGGATAATTTCTTTATTTTTGGCAACACGGCAGAGCAGGTAGAAGCCCTGCGCAAGCGCGGCTATAACCCACGTGAGTTTTATGACAAGGACGAGGAGTTACGCCAGGCGTTAACCCAGATAGGCACCGGTGTCTTTAACGCCAGTGAACCGGGGCGCTACCGCGACCTGGTGGATTCGCTGCTTAACTTTGGCGATCATTATCAGGTGCTGGCGGATTATCGCAGCTATGTGGATTGCCAGGACCGGGTGGACGAGCTGTATCGCCAGCCAGAACTGTGGACTGCGAGTGCGATGCATAATATTGCCAACATGGGGTATTTTTCCTCTGACCGCACCATTGAGGAGTATGCAAAGCGCATCTGGCATATTGATCCGGTACGGTTATAGGGGACAGCGCTAAGCAATGTGGTGAGCGAGGCTCGGGCAACGGATTGCGGGTTCACTGGCGCGAATGGCATCACGTCAACCCTGGGGCTTCCAGGCGCCAGAAAGACTGTGTGATAAGAAATATTTATACATTAGTCTACTGCGCTACCGGTTACAAAAGACGCCATAGTTCTTCCGGTGATGGCGTCTTTTTTATTTCTTTTCTTCTGAACAATCCTCTGGTTATTTATTTTTTTACGCGCGCAGGCATAATTCGCGCGTTCAGGGAATGAGCGACATTTAAACGCGCACAATACGTTTTAAACGCAACGATTTACGCGCACGTCAGTATCTGGCGAGACATATTCAGGGATGAAACCAAATGAATAAGAACCTGTGGCGTATTATTTTTAACCGCT
>CBIFVZ010000021.1:0-47855 GCA_966185765.1 uncultured Enterobacteriaceae bacterium
GCTGGAAGAAGTGGGTAAACAGTTCGACGTAACCCGCGAACGTATCCGTCAGATTGAGGCAAAGGCACTGCGTAAATTGCGCCACCCGAGCCGTTCTGAAGTCCTGCGCAGCTTCCTGGACGATTAATCTGCTGTCTGTAAACAAGCCTCTCATGATGAGAGGCTTTTTTTTAGTACTGAGAAACACTGACCTTCCTGTCCAACAGACATTATGCTGATTTCTGCCGTTAGTGCGCCCTGTTCAGCGTCCTGTCGCACCGAGCGCCTCGTCCAGTTCATGATAAGCCGCCACCAGCTCGTCCAGAGACGCGCGATTTAAGCCGCTGGGATTTGGCAGCACCCAAATCTGCGTCTGACCAATACTCTGTGGCTGCCTGCCCCACTTGACGCCACGCACGCCAAGCGCCTGCTCGTAAGCCTGTTTGCCCAGAATAGCCAGCGCGGTTGGTTGGTAGGCTTCCATTTTCACGATAAGCTCCCGGCCTCCGCTGCGCAACTCCTCACGCTTCACTTCGCTTGCCTGCACCGTGGGTCGAGCTACCAGCAT
The DNA here is from genome assembly GCA_966185765.1 of uncultured Enterobacteriaceae bacterium. Classification (GTDB taxonomy): domain Bacteria; phylum Pseudomonadota; class Gammaproteobacteria; order Enterobacterales; family Enterobacteriaceae; genus CBIFVZ01. The sequence goes on from CBIFVZ010000021.1 coordinate 548, forward strand.
GGTAATGCCACAGCGGGTATCCAGCAGTTCGCGCTCCTCTTCGGGTCTTAACTGACGCTCGGTAAACCCTGCCAGATGAATGACTTTCCAGAAACGGTTGCCGGGGTGAGCGAAGTGAAAACCGGTATGCGCCGATGATTTACCTGGGTTAATGCCACAAAAAACTACCCGTAAACCCGGCTCAAGAATGTCCTCTATCATGGTGTCTCTCCTGAACAACGCTGAAGAGAGTATAAAGCCTTTGCAATCCGTTGGTTAGAAAAACAGCATCCGCAAATCTGAGTGCTGGATTGGGACGGCGAGTTACTTTATAATCCTCCGCCACAGGCCCCTTAGCTCAGCGGTTAGAGCAGTCGACTCATAATCGATTGGTCGCTGGTTCAAACCCAGCAGGGGCCACCAAATAAAACAAGGAGTTAGATGAAAAATCATCTGACTCTTTTTTTTGGATGCAATTTGGGTCAGGTAATGGGTCAGGGTCATTGATAGCAGCCTTGCGGGCTGCCCCTATCCACTCTAGAATCAGAGCAACAAAACGAGGCCTTCACCATGACAAAAAAAACAGCACATACTCAGATCACCAAGACTCAAATCTACCGTGCCGTCGCCAGCTCAAGCGCGATCGAAACCGGTGTTTCTGTGCAAAAAATTGAGCAGCAACTTAAGCACAATCAGGCACTGGCGAAAGCCGTTGGCCTCGCCCGCTAGTCTGACAATATATCGCTCACCAGTTGTATCATAGGGCTGTAGTTCCCTGACACGCCTGCCTGTATTGCCTTGAAGTAAAATGCCTTGTGCTCATCCCACAGGCTGTAATCCAGTAAGCCCTTCCCTGCCAGAACCGACAGCACATCGCAAAGCAGTCGCGAAAGACGCCCATTACCTTCTCTGAATGGGTGGATCAAAATAAACTCCACATGGCATTCAGCCAGATAACTTACCAGCTCCAGACGAGCCAGGGATTTAAGCTCTCCAGACCGAGAAAGAAACTGCTTCTCGAAACCATCAAGAAGCATAGGAATCCTGTCGGCAGCCGCAAACTGAAAACCATCCTTAGTCAGATTAGCGTTACGTAGCCTCCCTGCCCAGTCGTACACATTCCCCAGCCATTGACGATGCCAGCCGCTGATATGTTCTAAAGCCAGCGCAGCAGGCGGCTGGCCTTCGATAAATAACTGTTCATAAAGCATCAAAAGCAAGCCAGACTCCAGCGCCTCCATTTCCTGTTCATCAATGATTCCCAGCTTATTAGCCAGCACTAAGTCTCCAGAACCCGGCTGATACCGCTCTTCTGCAGAATTAAGCTCATATTTTGACAAGCTCTTACCTCTGCCCAAACAAGTTAACAACGTTATTTTCCTGCTGCCGTTGATAGTTATTAACCCGATCTTCCCAGATCTCAAGCGCCCTGCGCTTTTCAGTCAGATAATCATAGCGTTCATAGTGTTTCGGGTTGACGTCATTTAAAGCGTGATTCTGAATGCGGTCACGGATCTCTTTGCTGATCCCCGCCTCTCCTATCAGCGTTTTACAGGTCCGGCGTAAATCTCGCGCCGTGAAAACTTTAAACTCAGGATTAAAAGCAAGGAAATACATGATGGAACGGGCCAGGCTATCGGTACGTACCGGGCGCTCACCGTTGGTTGCCCCAGCGAACTGTTCCATGACAAAACGTAGCTCTTCAAGCGTTAACCATGTATCACCCACTTTCTCCGCCGAGGGCTGCTTAGGTATAGCCGATACCGGATTAACTCCAAGCCCGAACGTAATGCCCACGCTGGTATTCATCGGATCGTTATCGGCTTTAAGCCCATAGTTGAATGCCGCCATCAGATAGGAACGAATTCGGTTTGCATAGACCACCGCATCACGCTGGATAATGCCTGACAAGATCGTTTTGATCTGTAAGGGCATGACATCTTTCGCTTTGGTCTCGCGAGGAATGACTGAATAGCCCACTTTTTCACAACGCTTCAGTACATCGACCCAGGTCCACTTATTGTCGAGCTTCATCTTATTAACGTAACCATGCACCAGTTCTTTAGTAGTGCGACGTGCTTTTTATCTTCAATCCACGTATAGCTGTCTCGGTAAGATTAGCGGCCATGAGGTTACCTTTCTAAGGATAAGCGTTACCGGACCCGATGCCCATTTTGGGTCAGGTAATGATAGTACAATGAGGAGATGAGAGAACCAATCAGAAACGAAAATAACATCATAACCAATTGATTATTGACAATAAAAAATACAATAAGCGTCAATGACGGACGATTAGAAACATGCCGATTTTATGACTCATAATCGCCTGGTCGCTGGTTCAAACCCAGCAGGGGCCACCAAATAAAACAAGGAGTTAGATGAGAAATCATCTGACTCTTTTTTTGCCACAAGTAATTTATACGCCATCACCCGGGGTTGCGCTTTTACACTGAAAAGAGAATACCATCACGCTGTAGCCCGTTAGAAACCGGTGTCTGTGTGAAAAAATCGAGCAGTAACGTAAACGTTTTCAGTGACGAGCTAAGGTCATCGTTCTCACTGGTTAACAAGGAAGAATATCGCTAACCTGCCCGTCATGTCATGGATGTAAAGTTGCACGATGTACCGGCCTGATAGCTTTATTTTTGCTCACCCCACACACTGTAATCCAACACACCTGATCAGCCTGAACGTTATACATATCAAAAAAACGGCGTGCTAACCGCCTTTGCCAGCGTGGTAGAACGCTGGGTTATGCACAGACGACAATGATCCACACGGCTATATGTGCGTCGGCATGGATGCTATGCAGAAGGTCGTGCGCAGTTAAATCCCCGTATGCGCTTTAAAGAAGCGCCTGCATCAAACCATGAAAGACTGACGTTGAAAGATTATCTTATTTGATAAAAATATCGCCAACTGCACAGCGCAGTAAGGCATTATTCAAAGAGGACGCCTTGCCAGTCCAGTCTGGAGCACTGCAACGCGTCATAAGCCCGTAGAAATCTTCCAGGGTTAATCTTCTTGTTCAACAGCGTTATTCCTCACTTTAGCAGCTCAGCATCTCTCAACCGACTCATGATATTATGAACTAACGACTTAACATCACCTGTTTATTATAAACACATTCACACTTATCCTGTTAAATAAATACACAACCCTCCCCAGAGTAACATACCTGTCCACCAACCCTTCTCCTGAGGCATTATTTTTAAAGCGCAGCAGACACGCCAGCTGTACCTTATTATTTCTGCCGTCACCATCAACTCTATTCCGTATTCACTTTAATAAACGCCACACATCACTGCACGCATTTTCACCTCACTTTATATTGCTGACATAATAAAACTTAACATTGTCCTGCAAAAAAATATAAATCACTATTTATCTGCACAAACGGCACAGCAGAAACGGAAGATTTACGCATCACGTAAATTGTCCGTACCTTTGCCACACGGAATAACTATTTTAACAAAACATTACCACTGGAGAATTTATGTCTTTAGAAAAAAACACCGTCAGCTCTCAGGCCGATAATAGCAAAATTGTAATGGGTTTCTGGCACAACTGGGTTGCCACTTCGGGTCAGGGCTATAAAGGCGGTCGTTTTAGCGAAATGCCGCTCACCGATATTCCGGTTCAGTACAATATTGTTGCCGTCGCTTTTATGAAAGTCGACGGTGGCAGTAGCGATCCTATTCCTGATTTTAAACCGTATAAATACAGTGATGCAGAGTTCCGTCGCCAGATTGACGTTCTGCATACCCAGGGCCGTAAGGTTCTCATTTCACTTGGAGGCGCGGATGCCCATATTGAATTGCAATCTCATCAGGAAAATGCGTTCGTTGAACGTATTATTGAACTTACCGATCGTTATGCGTTTGATGGCCTGGATATTGACCTTGAACAGTCGGCAATTACCGCAGCGCAAAACCGACAGGTCATTCCTGCTGCACTCATCCGCGTTAAAGAGCACTATCGCCAGCAGGGTAAAAACTTTATTATCAGCATGGCACCGGAATTCCCGTACCTGACTGCTACCGGTGCCTATATTCCGTATATTACCGCCCTTGAGGGTTATTATGACTTCATCGCCCCGCAGTTCTATAACCAGGGCGGTGACGGTGTTGACGTAGCAAATATTGGCTGGCTGGCGCAAAATAATGATGCGCAAAAGGCTAACTTCCTTTACTACCTCACTGAAAGCCTGACCACCGGTACACGCGGGTATACCAAAATCCCTCACGATAAATTCGTCATTGGCCTGCCGACCAATAACGACGCCGCTGCCACTGGCTATGTTATCAACCCACAAGACGTGTTCAGTGCGCTTGACCGACTGACCGCCGCTGGCCTGCCGATTAAAGGCCTGATGACCTGGTCCGTTAACTGGGATGCGGGCTTTGACCGCGATGGCCGTCCTTACAACTGGGAGTTCATTAACCGCTACGGCAGCCTTGTGGAAGGTACAACGCCCCCGCAGCAGCCTGCGGCGCCCACAAAGCTGACCTCAACGTCTCAGACGCAGAACAGCATCGCTTTACAGTGGGCACACTCCGCAACGCCTGTCCCGGCGGTACGTTTTGTGATTTATCGCGACGATCAGGTAGTGAACAGCACCACTGCCACGCAGTTCATCGACATCAACCTGCCGTCTGACAGCACTTTTGAATATGCCGTCAGCGCCGTGGATGCCGCTAACAATGAATCTGCACGCAGCGCCGCACTTGTCGTGCGTACACTCGCCGATTCAGGCGAAGAAAACTCATTTGTTTGCGCGCCGGGCAATCTGCGTGAAGTTGATGTGACGGCTACATCTGCCACCCTGATGTGGACCGCTTCAACCTCAACCTATGCGCTCAAGGGATACCGTGTTTACCGCGATGGCAATTACCTCAATGAGGTCGCGCCTTCTCAGCTCACTTATACTGACTCCGGCCTGTCCGCCGCAACCGCTTACCGCTATGTGGTGATCGCCGAGGATATTAAGGGCAAGCTCTCTGAGCCGAGCAACACCCTGCCAGTGATGACACAGCCAGGTGGAGAACCGGGTGCTTACCCACAGTGGACGCTGCGTGCCACCTACCAGGCCGGTGATATCGTTTCCCATAACGGTAAAAACTGGGTCTGTCTGCAAACCCATACCGCGTATGTTGAAGGCTGGGCGCCGGGCGCGAGCGATTCCGCTACGCTGTGGCGCGAAGTGAAGTAAGCGCAAAAGCATAAGGTGCGCGGGTTAATCGAGTAAACCGCCGCAAATGCTCACTGCGTGAGTCGATGTCTTCTATCAATAACAAGGCCCAAAAACGCGTTTTGGGCCTTGCCTGTCGCTAAAACCGGCGGTATCGCTACCGGTTCAATATCCGGTAATTACGGTGTTGCTTCTGTTTCCTCGTGTGCAACCACGTCACCTTCCAGTGCCTTGACCAGCTCATCAATGTGGCTTTCTTTAAGCAACTGATAATGGTCGGCCCTGAGCGTCACAACCGTTGGTGGTTGCACTGAAAAGCACTCACTGCCTTCAATAAACGAATAATCATCGCCCTCGGCCTTAATCACCGTCACTGGTGCCTGAATCCGCCGCTGGTTCAGCTCGTGGAAGCTGTAGGTGAATTCAAACGTCTGGCTCACAATATCGGTAATACGCGCAATCTGCTCGCGTACCAGCGCCTGATGGTGGCGGGCGATAAAGTCGATGAATAACTCGCGGTCCTGGGCCTCATTCAGGCAATCCTCCAGCAGCGGATGCGTAATACTGCCCATAAACACTGAAAACAGAATGGTCAGATACGCTGGATTATCGTAGCGCGCCTCATGCGAATGCAACGCCGCCTGCTGCTGGCGCACCTTCGGTGAACCCGGCGCAATCAGGACAAGCGCATCAACCGTTTCTCCGGCCTGCTCAAGCTGCCAGGCAGCTTCAAACGCCACGCGAGCGCCAAACGAGTAACCCCAGAGCGTGTATGGCCCGTGCGGCTGCTGCTGTTTAATCAGACCAATATCCCGCGCCGCCATCGCGTTAATTGTGCTGTCAATCTGCTCGCCGGGGTTAATACCACTGGCCTGGATACCGAAGAAAGGTCGCTGTGTCTCACGCGCCAGCGTACGCAAATTCATGCAATAACCGCCGAGTCCCGGCCAGCAAAACACCGGCGACTGGCGCCCGCGCGGCTGTAATGGAATCAACCGGGAGACGCTTTGCGCCTGTGTCTGGGCCTGTATCGCCAGCTTCTCAATGGTGGGTGCAGAGAAAATCGCCTGTACCGGCAACCGGCAGCCCAGTTGTTTATTGATGGCCGCGATCATCGCGACCGCAATCAGCGAATTACCGCCCACTTCAAAGAAATTATCGTCCACTGAAAACTGTGGGCGCTTGAGTTTTTCTTCCCAGATGCGGGCGATACGGCTTTCCGTCTCATTACGTGGCTCCACGATAGCCTTGCGTACCAGCTCTATATCGCGTGCCGCCAGTTGTTTAAGATCGATTTTGCCGTTAGCCGTTTGCGGCAGTTTGTCCAGCACCAGAATTTTATTGGGTAGCATGTAGACTGGCAGGAAACTTTCAAGGTCGTCACGCAGTATTTCCGTCGGTCCTCGCATGTGCACGCTGTCTTCCTTCATGCCTTCACTCAATTTCTGGGCAAGCGAAATACGTCCACCAACGCAGAAGTAAGATGCCCCACACTGTTCGCCCAGCAGCTTATATAACACGCGTGCGGTGGGCAGATCGTTGCCCGTTTCTGAGCTGTAACCGGAAGACATCAGCCCCATCAACAAATCATTACTTTGCAGGCGCTGTAACTGACGACCCAACATCACATATTCTGCCCAACCGCGCCGCCCCTGACTCAGAAGCGCAATACCAAAAGAAGCGCTGTCATACACGGCCTGGTTAATGGCAATCACATGTTTCTTTTCAATCATCGTCTCACACAACGGCTCCAGTGCGCCGTCACGGTAGCGGTACATACCGCCCGGCAAATCGGCTATTTTCCCCGGCATGGCCTGCACCAGCACATCTACGGCCAGGGCTTCACGCTGGCTGAAGCTGTCGATACAACAGCTGGTGAGGTAGTAATCTTCGCTTGCGACATCAAGCTGCGCTTTCACCTCCGGGCGCAACGCCTGGGCGGCAATGCCCAGGCCAAAGCCTGGCAACACCTCATCCAGAACGCCCTGCATATGCCCGGCTTCAAAGTTGAGCACTTCCTCAATGTTGTTTTTATAGATAGGCTCAATGGCCGCTTTTTTGCCAATAAAGTGACAGCCAAAATACGCTCCGGCATGCGCCATTGCATCCGCACAGCGCACCAGCTGGTGTTTAAGGGGATGATAGTAATAAATGCCAGACGCAATACCGGCAATGCCCACCAGCTCCAGATACAGCTGGGTGGCATACAGCGCCCCCGGCGAAGCCCAGGTATATTTTGGCAAGATACGCTCGTCGCTGGTAAAGCGCCCAAAATAGCGCAACAGCTCGCCCAACTCGGTTAACGTCAGTGACGTCAGCGCACGTGCCTCGGCATGCTGCACAGGCTCCGCCAGTAACGCCAGGATATCCTGCGCCAGCACCGCACCACCTTCATAATGACGATACGTTTTACGGCCAAAGGCCAGCGCTCGCTGCGCCGCAGTGTCCTGCTCGCCTGGCAGCTTGATGATGCGCTCTGCGGCACGTTCGTCACGACAGCCAGGGTTCGACAGTTGCATATAGACCTGCGCTTTGTTGGCTTTGGACTGATGATGGCTGTCGGCACGGCCCTGGTCCATCAACGCCGCCTCCTTGTCATTTAACTCCACAAAGGCAATCAGGTTCTGGTAGCCGGTGTGCGGATCGTTTTTTACTACTGCCGCCGCGTGGCGCACCCACGGATGGGTTTCGATAGCCGAGCGAATTTCATCAAGCTCAATGCGATACCCACGCAGCTTCACCTGGTTGTCAGCACGTCCGACATAAAAGACCTGCCCCTGCTCGCCCCAGCGTGCCAGGTCGCCGGTTTTATAAATGCGCGCCTGCGGGACATCCATAAACGGGTTAACCAGAAAACGCTCCGCTGTCAGCTCTGGACGGTGCAGATAACCACGCGCCAGCCCCACGCCACCAATGTACAGCTCACCAGTTTCACCCGGTGCCACCGGCTGTAGGACGTCATCAAGAATGTAATAGCGTGTGTTATAAACCGGGCGGCCAATAGAAACCACGTCCGGTTCCAGCGCAAGCGATTCGGCCGTTACCGTCCATGCCGAACTGTTGATGGTGCACTCGGTCGGGCCGTAGAGATTCACCAGTTGGCAGTCCGGCAGTGTCTCAAGACACAGGCTCGCCAGGCGTTTATGTAACGCTTCGCCGCCGCTGAAAATTTGAGTCAGGCTGGCACACTGCAGCACATCGTCGTCGTCGAGAATCGCCTGTAGCAGGGTTGGTACACACTGAAGGGTTGTCACCTGGTGGCGGCGAATCGCGGCAATCAGGCGCGGCGGGTCTTTGTAAATGCCCGGCTCCCCCATCACTACCGTCGCGCCGCAGCACGGTGCCAGAATCTCCCACTGCGCGGCATCAAAACTCATGGGTGTTTTTTGCAGAATACGCGTGCGCTCGCTAAGGCCGTATTCGGCTTGCAGCCACTGCATCTGGTTAACCACACTGCGCTGCTCGATCAGTACACCTTTAGGCTTACCGGTGCTGCCGGAGGTGTAAATAACATAAGCCAGGTTGTCGGCTTTCACCTGCGATGCAACGCGTTGCCCGATAAACGCTGCCACGTCACACTCATCAATAATACGTACCCCAGGCGGTGCCAGTTGCTCCAGACGTTCGCGTAAATGCTTCTGAGTAAATACCACCTTAGTGGCGCTGTCTTCGAGCATGTAACGCAGACGGTCTTCGGGATATTCCGGCGACAGCGGCAGATAGCCATTGCCAGACAGCAGAATGCCCCACGCGCCGTACATCAGCGTCAGCGACGGGTCAACAAATAACCCAATGCAGCTGTCCTGTTCCTGAGAAAACGTATTGATACACGCGCCAACAGCGTGTGCCTGTGTCCACAGTTGTTGGCGGCTCAGGGTTTGCTCGCCAAAAATGACCGCTGTAGCGTCGGGCATCGCCTCTGTGTGTGCCGCCAGAAGTGAGGTTAATGAGCTGTGTTGTGCAAACGGAACGTCCGTCTGATTAAAACCGTAAATCACTCGCTGATAATCGTTATGAGATGGAGTCATGATCATTGCCAGGTTCCTGCCTGTTGATAGCGCAAAGGGATGAAAAATGAGGGTTAACGACGGTTACATACCCCGGTCCGCTTCAAGCTCCTCAAAGCTTGGTGGCAGTTCCGGCGTGGTGGTAAAGCAATTGGCCGCCGCGCGGTAAACGGACTGATAGCCCGTTCTGTGCCACAGCTTCTGCGCCACGTAGACCAGTTTCGGGTTGTGCTCCTCCGCCTCGGCAATAGCGGCATCAATAACCGTCTGCCAGTTGGCACGAATGTCCGACGCCTCGGCGTTGTCCGCCACCCCCTGCCAGCGCGCATGCAGTTCGGCAAAAGTGGCACTCGCCGGGACATCGCCCCCGGAGAACAGCACACCCATCATGCCCTGCCAGAAGCAGCGCGCGACGCTACGTTGCTGGGTCTGCGGCAGCTGCGCGGCGATTTCCTCCATAGCGTGCAGCGACGTAATCAGATGCAGATTCACAAAATCGCCGGGACGAGCAAGATAGATAATGGCGACGCAGTAGTGCAGTTGTAGCCAGATGTCTTCCAGCGGCTCGCTTATCAGCCAGCCCGGCACGGCATCCATTAACGGGTGGCCTTCTGCCAACGCCATCGCAATGCGGTATTGCAGACCTGAGCGCTTAAGCTCCGGGTGGCACTGCGCCTTCTTCGGCGCAATCTCGCCGTTTTGCACCCGGGTGGCCCAGGACTGGAACGCCACCGGGTCCTGCTCCAGCATGTCAGCTACCGCAATCAGGGATTCAATGGCGTTATTCCCGCATACCAGGTCGCTTGTGCGCTGGCGCTGGGGATGGCAGGAAACCCACGAGAACACCATGTAGGCCAGCCCTTCGGTTATCATGCGCGGATGGCCGTAATCCAGCCCCCACCCCAGGTGAATCGTCGCGTGCGTAAACGCGCCTACCCAACCGGGAATAAGCGCAGGCATCCATTCGGCCAGCACGGCTTTAAGCCCATTGCGAGCAATTTCGCCATCAAAAAAATCACACAGGCTGGAGAAGCTGGTGCGCTGACCCAAAAGCGACAAACAGTTCTCACGGGTAACGGTTACGCGCGACGGGCGTTTTGGCTCCAGACCATAGCCATACGTCGTTTCCTGGACATACTGTCGGTAGTACTCCTCAATACGCCCGGTGCTGGCATTCAGCCCGGCCAGCGCCACTACCGCGTGCTTATTGTGGTTGGACAAATGGCCATTAAATTCGATGTGATGCGAGGCATCCGCCAGCAGCGCGTCAATGCGCTCGCGGCGGTTTTGACAGACGTCAGCCATCCTCTCTGAGGCAGAGATAACGGTATTCATGGTATTTACTCCGATAAGAAGGCGAGCACCGAGCGCGCTCGCCAGTCAGAAACAATCAGGCCGTCAGCGCCTGTTGCGGTTGCAGCGCTAGAATGGCGTCAACGGTTTGATCAAAGTGGGTGGCAATTTGCACAGGATCCAGTTGTGCAAGCTGCTCGCGGCTGTGAACACCCCAGGCCACCCCCAAACCGTGAATAGCGGCCTGACGCGCCATAAGCAAGTCATGCGTAGTGTCGCCCACCATGCAGGTCAGTGCCGCAGGCGTGTGGAAAGCCTCCATCAGCGTGAGCGCCATTTCCGGGTGCGGTTTCGGGTTCTTCACATCATCAGCACCCAGCACGCGGGCAAAAAAGGGCAGCAAACCGGCGGCTTCCAACAGTGCCAGCGCACTTTTCGACACTTTGCTGGTGGCAATAGTCAGTACCACACCCCGCTCGCGTAACCGGGTAAGGCCATCAATCACACCAGGAAACACCAGTTCAGGGGCAACCGGCAATACCTGCTCACGAAAGGCCTGTTGATAGGCCAGCACCAGTCCCGGAATGCGCGGGTCATCTTTTGCCATACCCATCAGCGCGGTGAACGCCACCTCCAGCGGCAGACCAATAGTGTTGCGGATAGCCTGTTCATCCACCGCTGCCAGCCCGTTTGCCCGCAGCACGCTGCTAAAGGCGCGCACAATACCGGACGGCGTATCCACCAGCGTGCCGTCGAGATCGAATATCGCCAGAACCTTGCTCATCTCAGCCCCCCTTTTTCAGCCATGCCGCATGGGCGACGGCCAGACGGGCGCCAACTGCCGCATTGCTGATAAGCACGGACATGTTGGCCTTCACGGTGCGCCCCTCGGTGGCTTTTGCCACAGCACGCATCAGATAAGGTGTCGCACCGGGTCCGCGCACCCCTTCACGCTCGGCCTGCTCAGCGGCGGCCTGAATAATCACCTCTACCTCGTCTTTATCAATGGCGTTTTCTTTGTCGATGGGCGCCGTAATCAGCACCGAGCTACGGTTGCCCAGACGCCAGTGGTGCTCAATCACGCTCGCCACTTCCATCGCATCATCAATACGGTGCGGGCTGCGATAACCACTGCTTTCGCAGTAGAACGCCGGGAAATCATCAGATTGCCAGGACACCAGCGGCACGCACTGGGTTTCGAGGTATTCCAGCGTCAGACCAAGATCGAGAATGCTTTTAGCACCGGCACAGACCACCGCCACTTTTGAGCGAGTGAACTGAATCAGATCGGCAGAAATATCCATGCTTTTTTCGCCACCGCGATGTACACCGCCAATGCCCGCAGAGGCAAAAAAAGCAATACCCGCCAGATCGGCCGCCACAATGGAGGACGCCACCGTCGTCGCCCCCATACCACGACGCGCCAGAATGACCGGGATATCACGGCTGGTGGTTTTAGGAATGCCTTTAACGCTGGCAAATCTGTCAATGTCCTGCTCAGTCATACCAATCACGAATTTGCCGTTCTCAATACCAATAGTGGCAGGAACAGCACCTTCATTACGCACGGCCTGTTCTATTTTCATAGCCGTTGCTGCATTTTCCGGATAAGGAAGACCGTGAGAAATAACGGTAGATTCCAGTGCCACAACCGGCTTACCGGAATTAAGTGCATCCAGTACTTCTTCACTATATTTTAATAAATCACTATTTGCGTATTTTACCATTTTCACATTGCCTCTTCGTTCGCATTATAATCAGGAAAGGTATGTGTAATGTCTTTCCTTCCCAGAATTTCATTCTGATAAACCTCCGTCATCCACATTTCTGGCGCAACCGGTTCAAAGGCGACAGAAACAGCACCCTGCGGGCATTGAATGACGTCTTTAATTGCCTCAACAAATAAATAAGAAAGACGATCGCGCTGCCCATCCGTTAATGACGGGAAGTGCTTAACATTAATATGCGGCACATTATTTCCTTCGTTTACAGCAGTGTATTAATTAATTTCGCGGTGAATGTTAAATGATTGAATTAGTTTTACCAGCCTGCATAACGGAAAAAATTAGTTTCCATTTTGTTGACAATATTGGATAACCCACTGTAATGAAACAGAGTTATTCATTTATAATGACAATTAATGTTAATTATGAGGAAAACTCAATCAAAAAATACTCCACAATTATTTAAGAAAAAGCCTGAAAATAAAAAATGCACTATCTTTAAATCTGAATTAGCCTCATAGAAATAATGAAAAAAAGGTAATAAGAAAGGATATTTATGCAGCAAATGAATACTGGGGTGGATATATAATACAAAGCACAGGCCTGTTTCAGTCGCCCAAAGGCGACTAAAACGGTAGGTGAGAGTAAGTTGATGGGACCAGTCGACTGGCGCATGCCAGCACGCCAGGAAAACGCGAAATTAATGTCTCATCCTGCGTGATTAATGAGGCGTTCAGTCCCGGGCGCGTATTACTGGCAAGCTCAATGGCATCTTCAACGTGGGTAAATGCCATAACCGGTGCTACGGGGCCAAAGGTTTCGCGGGTGACTACCGGCATATCGGGCGTGACGCGGGTTAATACCGTGGCGGACAGCGACGCGCCATGACGCTGGTTACCTGTCACACAACTTGCCCCCAGCGCCAGCGAGATGGCAATGCGCTGTTCGATTTCAGCTGCACTTGCCGCATCAATCATGGTCCCAATTCTGACCTGCGGATCCAGCGGATCGCCGCTGCGCCACTGGCAAGCCTCATTAACTAAATGACGTACAAATTCATCATGACAACACCGCTCAACCAGAATCCATTTCACGGCACCAAAACCCTGCCCTGAATGAGAAAACGCGCCACGGGCCGCAAAACTGGCCGCCGCTTTCACATCTGCATCGGCACAGACAATAAGTGCAGTGCTGCTGCTGGTATCCATGACCAGCCGCTGTGCGGGCACGCGAAAAACGATTTCACGTGCCGCCGCTCGGCTGCCGCTAAACGAAACCACATCCACGCCGTGGTGTTGCGCTGCAATGTCCGCAAATAACGAGTCGGCACAGTTCACCAGGGTAAACATCTGCTCTGGCATACCGGCTTCCACCAGCAGCGCGTGTAGTGCTCTGGCGCACAGCGGGGTCTTGGAAGAGGGTTTTAAAACGATACGGTTGTTGGTAGCGATGGCCAGCGCGACTTTGTCCAGCACCTGGCTGAGCGGGTGGTTGAAAGACGTCATCGCGGCGATAACACCGTTTAACGCACTGCTCAGGTTCAGCACCTGCGGACTGTCGGGCAGACTGGTATCCCTGTAAGAGCCAGTCGCATCAGCGCTAAACAGTGCTGCATCAGCCGCGACGCCAAGCTGGGTACATACATTGTCCACTTCCCTGAGCGTGTCCTGCAAACTCAGCCCGGACTCCGTACTGGCAAGTCTTGCCAGCACCATTTTGCGCTGACGTAACAATATTCTGGCGCGGGAAAGCACCTCTCTGCGCGCCTTACGGCTGAGTCCTGCCCGGAAGCCCCAGGCTACACTCAACTTTTGCTGCACACGCTCTCGGCTGTCGATTGAAATCTCAGCAATAACATCGTCATTCCACGGATTGCGTACAATAATACTCTGTTGCGCAAGCTCTTCACCCGAAATGCCAGAATAGATAACTGACATAACCTCTCCCCTGCGTAAGGAAACTGTTCCCTGGTATGCCGGAATCACAATATCCCGGCTACGGACATTCTTTTCCGCAAATCCTGATGTGCTGTGAAAGTCGATTTAGCCTGGCTGGTAACGGTTCTCCGCATCTTCACGCACCATACGCAGCAGTACAGTATCCAGTGGCGGAATATCCTGCTCGAAGCCGCCTTCATGACGGGCTTCAACGTGCAGCCAACCCGACTTATCCGGGTCGGTCGGCGTGGTGACCAGGCTACGTGTTGCGCGAATGGCTACGGCGACACCCGCGTTATCAAATACCTGAGACGGCACGCTGGTATACTGGCTGGAAATGATGGCTACCGGCACAATGCCCCGCCAGCGATACATAAACTCGGCAATCTCCAGGCCGTGGGCCTTTTCAGAATGCAGCAGTACCGCGTCGGCCCCCGCTTTTTGCAAGGCATAGCAGCGATCGAGCGTTTCCTGCATGCCTCTGCCGCTCGCCAGTGCTCCGCAGCGGGCAACCAGAAAAATAGCGTTGCCTGCGACGGCCTTAGCCGCGCGCATCTGCTCACATGTTTCATTAACGGCTGCCAGACTCCAGGGTTTGCCTGGCTCGACACCATCTTCAATGCATACGCCAGCAATACCCAGGCGGCACAGATGTTCAACCGTGTTTTTCAGCTCGCCAACCCCTTTGCCAATATCCAGCAAACAGGGAATATTCATGCTTCTGCTCAGACTGCCTACCTGATCGATAATATTGAGCCAGTCTGGAACGTTCATACCGCTGTGAACCTGTTCAGCTACCGATACCCAGACACCCTTGAAACCATCCTGTTCAGCCACGTGCGCTGATTGCTCGTCGTGAACACCTGGCAAAAGCTCCATTTTCAGGCTTTTAAAGATGGCCTTTAATTTTGCGACTTTATTCATAGTGACCTGCCTGCATTGCGTAGTGACATTATTATTGAGGCTCACGGTACGAGCGCATCCACAATGGCGTGTTAGTGCTTCAGCCTTGTTTTCTTACCGGGCAGCGCGGGCCAGAGCACCACTTTCACGCCAGCTTTTTTCATGGCTGAGACTTTTGAAACCCAAATACCCGCAATAATCACCAACACGCCCGCAACCCTGGCCCACAGGGTGTTACCTGGATGAAGGATCTGATCGATGACAACGCCGGAAATCATCTGGCCGCTGATGATGAGCATCGCCGCCTGTGTCGAACCGGTACGTGGCAAAATGTAGCTGTTGATAGCCACAAACAACGCGCCGATAGCACCACCAATATAGGCAAACCAGGGCGCATTGAATTGAAATGCAGAGAACCCTCCGCTCATTACCAGGATCACCAGCGTTAAAAAAAGAAAACCGATGATGTGGTTCCACAGGGAAGCATAAAAGGCGTTACGCTCCATACTAAGACGCCCGTTAACCGAGCGGCTCAGGCTGATACAGATGCCGTTAACCAGTGCGATGGCGATATAAATAAGCATGAGATTATCTGTAAATAATGAGAATGGCGCTGCCACACAGGATGAGGGCAACGGAGAGCAAATCGAGCGTGCTAAAACGGCATTTGATAACACCAAACCAGCCACGTAAATCGGAGACCAGCCCAAACAGGATCTGTCCGGTAAGCATCAACCCCAGCGTGCCTGCCAGTGCCAGCGGGCTGTTAACCGCAACCGCTGCCAGCAGCACGGTAAGCGCACCCGGGATCCCACCAAGATAGCTCCACAGAGGCGGTTTGTTGTCAGGCGCAGACGTTGGCGCGGCCTGGGACGGGCGTAGCTTTACCATTAGTAGCATCCAGGCAACAATCGCACCCGACCCGTGGGCAAACCAGGAGGCAATCAGCGGAGAGTTCCAGGTGGCAAGATAACTGTTGGTCGTGATCATTGCTGTCAGCAACACACCCGCTCCTACCGCCATCAGCAAAATACTGCTCTGGGTACGCATAAACTCTGGCTCCTTTACATAAGGGTTTCTATTCTAAAAAAAAACCAAATGGGGTATAACCAGGGTTGTAAGAAACACATTGTTTACGAGGCGTTGACAAAATAATGGATAATTTCGCAACTATCCCGTTCTTCATCGCGGTCGTTGAAACGGGCAGCTTCTCTGCCGCTGCCAAAAAACTGTCCATTACCAAGTCAGCGGTCAGCAAGCGCATCAGTCAGTTCGAAGACGATCTCGGTATCCGTCTGCTAAACCGCACCACCCGCAAACTTAGCCTGACTGAAGCGGGCGTGAAGTATTACGAATACGTACGTGCTGCAAGCCAACTGGCTAAAGAAGGCGAAGATGCCATTTCCCGTATGCAGGACCAGGCACAGGGGTTACTGCGTATCACCGTGCCAATGGTGTTTGGACGGCTGCATATCGCTCCGCTGATGCCCCGGTTTCTACAGGAAAATCCGCAAATAGAAGTGCATATGTCGATGGACGACCGAATGGTCGACCTGGTGGGTGAAGGCTTTGATATGGGTATTCGCATCGGCCAGCTCAGTGATTCCTCACTGATTGCTCGTCCACTCTCACCCTGCACCAGCGTGCTGTGCGCCTCACCAGACTATGTGCGACGATACGGTGAGCCTCAATCGCTGGAAGATTTGCAGCAGCATAACTGCCTGTTCTATTCGTATTTTCGCGGCGGTGCGGCGTGGAGTTTTACCGGGCCAAACGGACCCGAGCGCTTTATTCCGCGCGGTAATTATCAGGTCAACAACAGCGAAGTGCTCTACGAAGCGCTACTGGCTGGCATGGGCGTGTGTCAGATGCCGAAATTTATCGTGGGTCCAGCGCTGGCAGACGGCAGGCTGGTGCCATTGCTACCCGGTTACCATCTGCCTGTGCATAACGTCTATGCTGTCTATCCGCAGCGCCGCTTTATGCCGGAAAAAATGCGCCTGCTGCTGGAATTCTTTGCCCGCCACTTCAACGAAACCTCGTCTTATCGCCTGACGTACGAAAGCTGACCTGCTCAATCCATACGACGCTAACAAACAACCTTACTCCTGTCTCTCCCCCTGAATGTAAGACCTACCCGGCGTTTCCACCTCTACGACAAAAACCCTGCGGTAACATAAAAACTTCCCATTCAGAGTCCGGCGGCTATCCCTACGCTCGTAAAATTGTCATTTACTTCGTCGCGCTTGTACTCGCGCAGTCTGGGTTTAATGCGAACGCATCCCCTCTGTCGCGAAGGCACACGCATGCAGAAGAGCAAATAATTAAACCTTGTCACCACGAACCCAATGGTACACTTTGCGATGATGGATTTTTGGGGCTTACCCCACTCTCAGGGAAAGTAACAGGAAAGAGACATGCTAATCGGTCCATATATAAACGGGGCTGCGGTTATTTTTGGCGGTATTGTCGGCGCGATGGTCGGCAGTAGACTGCCTGAACGTGTGAAAACCGCACTCCCGATGACCTTCGGGCTATGCTCGGTCGGACTGGGGATAAACCTGGTCATTAAAGTGAAATTTATGCCCGCCGTGGTGCTGGCAATGATAATCGGTGCCGTGACTGGCGAGCTGTGTTACCTGGAAAAGGGCATAGGTAAAATAGCTGGCTCCACGCGCGGGTGGGTAAACCGCTATCTGCCTGCGGTAGAAGGCATCAGCCACGAGGCATTTACCGAAAAATTCGTGGCGATTATGGTGCTGTTTTGCGCCAGCGGCACCGGTATTTTTGGTGCCATGCACGAAGGCATGACTGGTGACCCGTCCATTCTTTATATTAAGACCGTGCTGGATCTGTTTACTGCCGTAATTTTTGCCACCATGCTCGGCTACTCGGTGGCAACGGTGGGTATTCCTCTGATGATTATCCAGGTAGCGCTGGCGATGCTCGCAGGCTACATCCTGCCGCTGACCACGCCGGATATGATGGCTGACTTCTCCTGTGCAGGCGGGCTTATCATGATTGCGACGGGTCTGCGCATCTGTAATATCAAGCTGTTCCCGGTAGCGAACATGCTGCCGGGGCTGTTCCTTGTCATGCCGTTTTCGTGGCTGTGGTACGTGCTGGTGGTGAGCTAAAGGGCAAAATCACGACAACGAAACGACCAGCGACACCCTCGCTGGCCCCAAAAGGGCGAGGCCCGGGCATGGGCCGGATAAACAGGATGGCGAGTTGAGCCAACCGCAGGCTGAGGGCCGGGAAGAGAGCGTACCGCAAAGCAGCGATTTCCTGGCAGGGTCCAGGGGCTGTCAGGTGAACGTAAGGATGGGAAAGTCCCCTCAACACGTTCACCGACAACGAAGCTTGATTTTCTGGCAGGCTTATAGTGAACGCACGCTCATGTTTCCTTCCCCCGTCAAAGACACAGGGAAAGGTTTCTGGCTGAGAAAAAACGCTTATGCGTCCTTCTCATGCCAGTACGCCACGGCACGCAAAAGCTGCGGCTCAATCTGCGGCGTTTCAAAACGCGCGCTCAGGCGTTTCACCACTTTGCCCTCACCGGTGAGCCACAGGAAATAATCCTGCTGCGGGACAACCAGCGTTGCCAGACGCCCGGCAATCGCCGCCTCGTCGCCGCCAGTCACCCACTCAATATTAAACGCCTCCAGATGTGCCAGATAAGCTTTACTGGCAGCATCCCTGATAGTAACGAGGGCCGTAAGCTGCCCGGCAAAACCTGCCGCTTCTAAGGCTTCGAGCCTGCGGCGCAGCGCGGGCATTCCGGTTTCATCACACACGTATAGCTGCCAGCTGTAATGGTGAGGCACAATCAGCGAGCCGCGTGGGCCACCGGTAAAAAGTTTATCGCCAGGTCGCACCTGCTGCGCCCAGTTGCTGGCAACACCGCCATCATGAATATAAAAATCGATATACAGCACCTGGCGTTCAGCATCAAACAACGGCGTATAATCACGTGACGGCGGGCGCTCATCGTTGTGCCAGACAATGCCGTCCTCGGTTGCCTGCGGCGGCTGAAAACGTGCCGGATCGTCAGGAAAGAATAGCTTGATGTGGTCGTCGAAGCCTGGGGAGCTAAATCCCTCCAGATCCGGGCCGCCAACGGTCACGCGCTGGAACCCCGGCGCAATCAACTCGCTGTTAAGCACCGTCAGCTCGCGAAAGCGCAGCTCGTTGCGCACACGGCGCGGATAGCTATCTTTATGTTCTGCCATCGTCATCGTAAGTCTCTCTGTTAATGGAGTCTTATACCGCTGTTCTCATCAGGCACTGGACGGTGAAAAGCGATTATCGGGTTAAGCCATTCACTCATTTCCGGCACAAGCGGATGTGCAATGTGCACGCAACGCTGCCCTGTCTGCGCTTGCGGGCAGGCTGTACCCGTCAAAGTGAAACCATAATCGGCTGGCGGCAACAGTGCAGGAATACCGTTTACACCATCTTGTTTTCAAAAGCCCCACACGGTTATGCCCTACCTCTATACCAGTTGGCCTGCCGTGGTTTATACAAGCGTTATGCGTTATTGATGTTAAACAGATATATCTAAAGTTATTGTGCAGATGATAATGATTGCTAATCAAAAATGATGCAACGCTTTTTTAACAGGAAACCTGCTCACCCGCACAGAACGCAAAATGCAAAAATAACACGTTATCTGTCAGTACAATGATAATTGCCCTTACGACCATGCTTGCTAAATATCAGCAATAAGATATAAATAGATATATCTAATTAATGCAGAAGTAACACGATGCACAATAAACCTCACCGTTTCAGCAGCGGTTTTTTTCAGGGACGTGATGACGCCATGCGCGGCCCGGGCGGCAAAGGCCACGGTTTTGCACAGGAAAACGAACACGCTAACAGTGGCCGTCACAGCAGACGCCCGCGCTTCTTTGGGCACGGCGAGTTGCGTCTTGTGGTGCTGGATATTCTGGCAAAGGGCGAAAGCCACGGCTATGAACTGATTAAAGCCATAGAAGAGCAAACCGGTGGCCACTATGCACCCAGTCCCGGAGTGATTTACCCGACGCTGGATATGCTTCAGGAGCACGGGATGATTACTATCAGCGACGAAGGCGAAGGCGCACGTAAACAACTGGCGATTACCGATGAAGGCCGACGCTGGCTGGAAGAAAGCCAGGAACATCTGGAGCATATCCGCCAGCGCATGAAATCGCGCGCTGTGGGCCTGCAACTGCGTAAAAATCCGCAGATGAAGCGCGCGCTGGACAACTTCAAAGCCGTGCTGGATCTTAACGTAAATCAGAACGACATCAGCGATGCGAAGATCAAAAAGATCGTCGCTATTATCGACAGAGCCGCGCTGGAGCTGGCGCAGCTGGATTAAGTTTTTCCACTACCACAATGCGCCAGCTGACACCGCCCCGATCCGCCGGGGCGTTGTCACGTGAAATCCATCACAATCTTTAGCTCAGGCCGCGCCATCTTGCACGCTTACGGCTACAGTGAACTCATCCGACCACTCATCATAACAATCATTCGGAAGACACTATGAGCTACCCGTCGCTATTCGCCCCGCTCGATCTGGGCTTTACTCGCCTGAAAAACCGCGTCCTGATGGGCTCCATGCACACAGGCCTGGAAGAACACCCTGATGGCGTGGCGCGCCTGGCCGCCTTTTACGCCGAACGCGCACGCCACGGCGTGGCACTGATTGTCACAGGCGGTATTGCCCCCTCGCCTTCCGGCGTGGCTATCGCAGGTGGTGCCGTACTGAACCGGCCAGAGCAGATAGAACACCACCGCCCGGTAACCGAAGCCGTACACCAGGCTGGCGGTAAAATCGCGCTGCAAATTCTTCACACCGGGCGCTACAGTTATCAGCCAGGCCTGGTCGCCCCGTCGGCGCTGCGTGCGCCGATCAACCGCTTTACACCGCACGCGCTGAGCGAAGGCGAGATCCTCACGCTCATTGATGACTTCGCCCAGTGTGCGGCGCTTGCCCGGGAAGCGGGCTACGACGGTGTGGAGATCATGGGCTCAGAAGGCTATCTGATTAATCAGTTCCTCGCTGCGCGCACCAATCAACGCGACGACCGCTGGGGCGGTAGCGCGGAAAACCGCAGGCGTTTTGCCGTGCATGTGGTGCGTGCAGTACGCAAGCGTGTGGGCGATGACTTTATTATCATTTACCGTCTGTCATTACTGGATTTAGTGGAGGGCGGGTCCAGCTTTGAGGAGACGCTGGCGCTGGCAAAAGCCATTGAGGGCGCCGGTGCAACGCTCATCAATACCGGCATTGGCTGGCACGAAGCGCGTATTCCAACCATCGCCACCCCGGTTCCCCGCGCCGCCTTCAGCTGGGTGACACGTAAACTGAAAGGGCTTATCGACCTGCCGCTTATCACCACTAACCGTATCAACGACCCGGCCGTGGCGGAGGCGGTGTTGGCTGCGGGAGATGCCGATATGGTGTCAATGGCGCGCCCGTTTCTGGCAGATGCAGAGCTGGTGAGCAAAGCCGCCAGCGGGCGTGAAGAGGAAATTAATACCTGTATCGGCTGTAACCAGGCCTGCCTTGACCAGATATTTGCAGGCAAAGTCACCTCCTGCCTGGTCAACCCGTTCGCCTGCCATGAAACGAAAATGCCACTCACTCCTGCAACTGCCCGCAAAAATCTGGCGGTGGTGGGAGCCGGTCCGGCCGGACTGGCGTTTACCGTCACGGCACTGCAACGCGGCCATCGTGTGACGTTGTTTGATGCCAACCCCGTCATTGGCGGCCAATTCAATATTGCCCGCCAAATCCCCGGTAAAGAAGAGTTTAACGAAACGCTGCGCTATTATCGCACCATGCTTAAAAAACTGGGTGCCACGCAGCGCCTGGGCCATACGGTCACGCCTGCGGACCTCACGGGTTTTGATGAGGTTATTCTCGCCTGCGGTATCGAGCCGCGTATGCCCGCAATTGAGGGCATTACGCACCATAGCGTACTGAGCTATCTGGACGTGTTACGTGATAAAAAACCCGTCGGCCAGCGCGTGGCGATTATTGGCTGCGGCGGCATTGGCTTTGATACTGCGATGTACCTGAGCCAACCCGGTGCGCCCACCAGTCAGGACATTGCTGCGTTTTGTGCCGAATGGGGCATCGACACCGAGCTTGCTCATCCTGGTGGCTTGTTACCCGGCGGCGCACAACCCGAACACAGCCCGCGTGAAATCGTTATGTTGCAGCGTAAAGACGGCAAACCCGGTGAAAACCTCGGGAAAACCACGGGCTGGATCCATCGCACCACGCTGCTCTCACGCGGGGTGAAAATGACCGGCAGCGTGGAGTACCTGAAGATTGATGATGCTGGCCTGCATGTACGAATCAGCGGTGAGGAACAACTGCTGGCGGTGGATAATGTGGTGATTTGCGCCGGGCAGGAGCCTAAGCGCGATCTGGCCTCGTTGCTCGGTCAGGAGCGCCCTGTGCATCTTATTGGCGGCTGTGACGTGGCGCTGGAACTGGATGCACGCCGCGCTATTGCGCAGGGCACGAAACTGGCGTTAGGAATGTAGCCTCGTCACACACAAAAAGGGGCCAGCGGCCTGATGTCCGTCACTTAAGCATTTAAATGAATATAAATTCATCATTATGCTTACAAGGAAAATGAAGCAATCAGTGGTTTCAGCACTGTTTTACTTCATTGAAGGCTCGAATTATCAAGCCTCATTCCCTTACGTGACCAGCATCAGGGCAACGGCCCCTTTTTCAACGCTGTTTACGCGTTTTCACCGCTTTTAACACCACAAACTTATTGTTGGTTGCCAGTGTCTCGCAGTTGCCAAAAATCTTACGTAGTTTGCGGTAATAGTCGAGATGGCGGTTGCCCACAATACGCAATTCGCCACCGTATTTGAGGCTGCGTTTCGCGTCGTGGAACATCTGCCAGGCCACGTTATCGGTTATGGCATGCTGCTGGTGAAACGGCGGATTACACAGCACAGCGTCGTAGCGGTCGAACTCATCGCCACTGAGCGCATTGTTGACCTCAAAACGACAGCGCGCCAGGTCCTGCGGCAGGTTTACTTCTACATTCATCTGACTCGACGCCACCGCCATCGGCGATTCATCCACAAACGCCACCCGCGCCTGCGGGTTTTGTGCCAGTAGCATCATGCCGATAACCCCGTTACCACAGCCAAGATCCACCAACTCCCCGTCGAGATTTTGCGGCAGATGCTGCATGAAAAAGCGCGCACCGATATCCAGTCCGGTGCGCGAGAACACGTTGGCATGGTTATGAATCGTCCAGCCTGTACCATCAAGCGCCCAGCTTTGCGTTGCAGGCGCCTCTTCGAGCAGAGGATTGCTGAACGTACAGTTAATCAGGCGTGCCTTTTTCCAGGCGAGCGTCGTGGTGGTTGGCCCAAGAATACGCTCAAACAGCGCCAGTGTTGAGTTGTGAATATCACGTGCTTTCGCGCCAGCAATAATGCGCGTTTGTGGCGTGACCACTTTGCGTAAATCGCGCAGCTGCTGCTCCAGCAGCGCCAGCTGTTTAGGGATTTTAATCAGTACCAGCGCCGGTGCGGCAGGTAGCGGCGTCAGGCTGTCGAGCAATGTGACCTGATTTTCTTCATAACCGTTAAGCTCCAGGTTATGGCGTGTCGCCTGCTGGGCCATAAATGAGTCGCCAATGCTCACCGGCTGGCGGTCAGCCAGCGCACAGGCCAGTGCGCCAAAGGCATCGTTAAAAATGAGCGTCAGCCCCTGCGTCTCGCCCACCTGCGATAGCAGGTATTCATCCGCCGCGTCCCACGCCTGTAGCGGTGACTCATCATTGGTCACGGGGAAACGCTGTAACTCCAGCGTGCGTCCGCCTGTTTCAAACTGGCTCATTGGCCCTCCGGGGTGCTAAAATTCGCGCGTTTTATCCCTTAATTACGCACAACAGTAAACCTTTTTTTCAGGCGGCGATGACAACTCTTACTTATTTACAGGGCTACCCGGAGACGCTGCTGGTGCAGGTCCGGGCGCTGATTGAGCAACAAAAGCTCGGTGACGTGCTGGCCAAACGCTACCCGCAAAGCCATAACATCACCAGCGACAGCGCGCTATGGGACTACACGCAGGCGCTGAAAAACCGCTATATGCGCAGCGCTCCGCCGGTCAACAAAGTCGCGTACGACAATAAAATTAAGGTGATGAAACACGCTCTGGGCCTGCACACGGCAATTTCCCGCGTACAGGGCGGTAAGCTCAAGGCAAAAGCCGAAATCCGCGTTGCCACGGTGTTTCGTGACGCGCCAGAAGCATTTTTACGTATGATAGTGGTTCACGAACTGGCGCACCTCAAAGAAAAAGATCACAACAAAGCCTTTTACCAGCTGTGCTGCCATATGGAGCCGCAATACCATCAGCTGGAGTTCGACACGCGTTTATGGCTCCAGCACCGCGCACTAAGTGCAGGCAGTAACGCCTGACCACCTTTTCCCCACCGGCTGTTTTGTGCTTTAGTAGGGTGACTTTCCTGTAACCCTGAGAAGCATAATGAAAATAGTGACACTCGACGGTGATACCTTACCCTTCCCCCTTACCCAGCCTGACTGGTGCGATGAATGGGTCTGGCGTGGCGACACCCGCCCAGACGACGTGCTCAACGCGCTACAAGGCGCGGATATTGCCATTACCAACAAAGTTAAACTGCATGCCGATGTGCTAAAAGCCCTGCCGCAGCTGCGTTATATCTGCGTGGCGGCCACCGGCTTTGACTGCGTAGACGTAAACTATTGCTGCGAGCACGGTATTGCGGTCAGTAATGTGCCAGGCTACTCCACCATAAGCGTCGCCGAAGCAGTTATTGGCTACATATTTGCCTTGCGCCGCCATCTGGTGGAATACCACCAGCGCGCACTGGCTGACTGGCGTAGCGCACCGCACTTTTGTATTCACGGCAGCCCGATTGAAGATATTGAAGGTGCAACGCTTGGCATTATCGGCAAAGGCGATATCGGCAGCGCAGTGGCACGTAAGGCAAGCGCGCTGGGTATGAAGGTGCTGTTTGCCGAGCGAAAAGGTGCCGCACAGGTGCGCGAGGGCTACCTGCCTTTTGACGAGGTACTGGCACAAAGCGACATTCTGACGCTGCACTGCCCGCTTTCAACACAAACCCAGCGGCTTTTTAACGCCGAACAGTTTGCCCGCATGAAGCCAGGCGCACTGCTGATTAACACCGCTCGTGGCGGCCTGATTGATGATGCTGCGCTGGCCGATGCGCTAAAAAGCGGGCAGCTTGGCGGTGCCGCGCTGGACGTGCTGGCAGAAGAACCCCCGCGAGCACCGACACCGCTGCTGGCCGGTGAGGTACCCGGCCTTATTATTACGCCGCATGTAGGTTGGGCCAGCCAGAAGAGCCTCAAAAACCTGGAAGCGGGCCTGAACGCTAATCTGGCAGGCTGGTTTGCCGGCAGCATTCACAACCGCGTCGCCTGAGTGAAGGTCGCCGCGCGCGTTGGTGTTGCGCGGCTGACCTGCTACGCTGTCGTTGATACCCGGCATGGAGAACGCACTCGCTTATGATACGTTTCGCTGTTGTTGGCACGAACTGGATAACCCGCCAGTTTGTCGATGCCGCTCATGAGACCGGCAAATACCGACTCACCGCCGTCTACTCTCGCACCGCCGAACAGGCGCAGGCTTTTGCCAGTGACTATCCGGTTGAGCACCAGTTCACATCGCTTGCAGCACTTGCCGAATGCGATGACGTTGACGCGGTCTATATCGCCAGCCCCAATTCGCTGCACTTCGCCCAGACCAGCCTGTTTCTGCGCCACAAAAAACACGTCATTTGCGAAAAGCCCCTGGCCTCAAACCTTGAGGAAGTTGAACGTGCCATTGCGCTGGCAAGGGAGCATCAGGTGGTGCTGTTTGAGGCCTTCAAAACCGCAAGCCTGCCTAATTTCCTTGTCCTGCAACAGGCACTGCCCAAAGTGGGCAAACTGCGCAAAGCGCTGCTTAACTACTGTCAGTATTCCTCACGCTACCAGCGCTATCTTGATGGTGAAAACCCGAACACCTTTAATCCGGCTTTCTCCAACGGCTCCATAATGGATATTGGCTTCTACTGCCTTGCCTCGGCGATAGCGCTCTGGGGCGAGCCGCACGCAGTGCAGGCCACCGCCAGCCTGCTGGCAAGCGGCGTGGACGCGCATGGCGTGGTGACGCTCCATTATGGTGATTTCGACGTGACGCTGATGCACTCGAAAGTCAGCGACAGCGTCATTGCAAGCGAAATCCAGGGTGAGGAAGGCGCACTGGTGATTGAAAAAATCGCCGAGTGCCAGCGTATCGCCTTTGTGCCACGTGGCGGCAAAATGCAGGATCTCAGTCAGCCACAGCATATTAATACCATGCTCTATGAAGCCGAGGTGTTTGCCCGGCTGGTGGCGGCAGGCGAGGTGAACCATCCAGGTCTTTCGGTAAGCCGCAGTACGGCAAAACTGTTAACGGAGATCCGCCGCCAGACGGGCGTGACATTCCCCGCTGATGACGTGTACGCCAGCCACACTGTGTAAATAAGGAAAAATGAGTAATGCCCCCTCTTGACCGTTCGCAAAGCCTGACATATTTTGTTACGGCAAAGGGGAGTAACTTCATCTGCCGGCCGATCGTCATTACGAAGCTCACGCTTCCGGTCACCGGGCAATGCGGACAGAATCTGAATCCGTGTTGTAAGTGAGACCTTGCCGGAAGGCGAGGTTTGCTTGCAGCACAGCAAAACGGCTGGCGCCTTCCGCGTTAGCCGTTTTTGTTTTCACAGGAAGCTGTTTATGAATACTGTCGGTACTCCTCTACTGTGGGGTGGTTTTGCCGTCGTCGTGGTCATTATGCTGGCCATCGATCTTTTTCTTCAGGGACGACGCGGCAGTCACGCCATGTCGATGAAACAGGCAGCGGTATGGTCGCTGGTCTGGGTCAGTCTTTCACTTTTGTTTAACGCCGCCTTCTGGTGGTATCTGGCGACCACACAAGGCCGTGCCGTTGCGGACCCGCAGGCGCTGGCGTTCCTCACGGGTTATCTCATTGAAAAGGCCCTGGCGGTCGATAACGTCTTTGTCTGGCTGATGTTGTTTAGCTATTTTGCCGTCCCTGCTGCTCTGCAGCGTCGGGTGCTGGTATACGGCGTGCTGGGCGCGATTGTGCTGCGCACGATTATGATTTTTGCCGGTAGCTGGCTGATTTCGCAGTTTGAGTGGCTGCTGTACGTGTTTGGCGCATTTTTGCTGTTTACGGGTATCAAGATGGCGTTTGTGGGCGACGATGACGGCGAAGGGATTGGCGACAAACCAATGGTTCGCTGGATCCGCAACCACCTGCGCATGACGGACCGCATCGAAAACGAGCGTTTCTTTACCCGCAAAAACGGCCTGCTTTATGCCACACCACTGCTGCTGGTCCTGATTCTGGTGGAGATTAGCGACATTATCTTCGCTGTGGACAGTATCCCGGCTATCTTTGCCGTCACTACCGATCCGTTTATTGTACTGACCTCTAACCTGTTCGCCATCCTCGGACTGCGCGCCATGTACTTCCTGCTGGCAGGTGTGGCAGAACGCTTCAGTATGCTCAAATACGGCCTGTCGGTAATTCTGGTGTTTATCGGTATCAAGATGCTGATTGTGGAGTTCTACCATATCCCTATCGGGGTTTCTCTGGGTGTTGTTGGCGGGATTCTGACGCTGACGCTGCTCATTAACGCCTGGGTGAATAAGCGTAACGACGCAAAAAATAACCAGCAGTAAGCACTAAGGGGCGTTAAACGCCCCTTCAGATTGCTGACAAAGAAGGAAAAAACGTGGTTTTTCCTTCTTTGTGGTTAGCAGGCGAAAATCAATGAATTGATTTTCCTTATTTTTTATTGGGTGTCATTCACCCTGTCTGAGTCAGAGTGAGGTAAGGCATCAGTCTCAAGGGGCGTTAAACGCCCCTTTCTTTTGCCCGGTTAGCGCACAAATTGCACCCGATTGTGTATTTTTGGTAAATACAGGGTTAAATAAAACACTTTTTGGAATAAATTACACGCTCTGATCTTTTCGCTGGCGCACATTTCCATATACTCAAAAGGCAAACACGTTTTCTTACACCTATATACATAAGTTAAAACGAATGCGGCAAGGAATGTCGCATCGGCCAATAACAGGAATGACAGGAGCCAGGAATGACAACACAGCAACGCTCTTCTCACCGGCTGCTTGCGCGTCTTGCGCGCGGTAGTCTGGTTAAACAAATCCTCATCGGCCTGGTGCTGGGTATTTTGCTCGCACTGGTCTCAAAAGATGCGGCACTTGCCGTTGGTCTGCTCGGGACGCTGTTTGTGGGCGCGCTCAAGGCAGTCGCACCGGTGCTGGTTCTGATGCTGGTGATGGCGTCTATTGCTAACCATCGTCAGGGGCAAAAAACCAATATCCGCCCGATTCTGGTACTTTATCTGTTCGGGACCTTCTCTGCGGCACTCACCGCCGTGGTATTCAGTTTTGCCTTCCCCTCCACGTTGAGCCTGGTGACAGGTGCGACCGACATTACACCGCCTTCCGGCATTGTGGAGGTGATGAAAGGGCTGCTCCTGAGCACGGTTGCCAACCCGTTCCACGCGCTCATCAACGCCAATTATATTGGTATTCTGGTCTGGGCCGTCGGGCTTGGTTTTGCATTGCGCCACGCCAATGAATCCACCAAAAACGTGGTCAATGATTTCTCAGCTGCGGTGACTTTCCTCGTCAAAGTGGTGATACGTTTCGCGCCAGTCGGTATCTTTGGCCTGGTGGCCTCCACCCTTGCTGAAACCGGCTTTCGCACACTGCTGGGATATTTCCAGTTGCTGGTGGTGCTTATCGGCTGCATGCTGGTGGTAGCTCTGGTAATTAACCCTTTGCTGGTATGGTGGCAGATTCGCCGCAACCCGTATCCGCTGGTGCTGATGTGCCTGCGTGAAAGCGGCGTAACCGCATTCTTTACCCGCAGTTCAGCCGCCAATATCCCGGTGAATATGAACATGTGCGAGAAGATGAAGCTGGACCCGGATACCTATTCGGTCTCCATCCCGCTGGGCGCGACCATCAACATGGCAGGAGCCGCCATCACTATCACCGTGCTGACGCTGGCTGCGGTACACACGCTGGGCGTGCCGGTCGATCTGCCAACGGCGCTGCTGCTGAGTGTGGTCGCGGCTCTGTGCGCCTGCGGCGCCTCTGGTGTAGCGGGCGGTTCACTGCTGCTGATTCCGCTGGCGTGCAGTATGTTCGGTATCCCCAATGAAATCGCCATGCAGGTGGTTGCTGTAGGCTTTATCATCGGCGTGTTGCAGGACTCCTGCGAAACCGCACTTAACTCCTCCACCGACGTGCTGTTCACCGCTGCCGTGTGCCAGGCCGAAGAAGATCGCCTGGCGAAGACCGCCGTTCGCAGCTAACAGCCAACGCTAAAACCATTTATCCCGCCCCCGCTTTTGCAGGGGCGTTTTTATTGGCAATAGTGAGACTCTGTGGTTAGCGTTTTATGTGCAGGTGATAGTCGTCGCTGTTAGTGAAAAGTGCGCTCAGCAAACGTGCGCTGTAGTCGCAAAAGCGCCATGAATATGTCGATTCACGCACCGTGAATAACGCGAGTCACCATCACAATCCCCATCGCCCCGGAGGGTAAGGCTCCTTGCTTACGCCTGCCAGGCCGCAACCGCCCCCTCCAGCAACCGTTGTTTACCCAAACCAGAGACGATTTCGCGTGTAGTACTGACCGCTTTTTGTGTACCAAAATCCTGGTGGGGCGGTTTGTTCCCGAAGCGAGAGCACATAACCAACGCCCCTTCAACAGGTCAGTAAACCATGTGTAGTGTCAGTGTATGTAAATAGCCTCGCCTCCAGCCCGGCGCACAAGCAAAATCATTAAGCAACAGATCACAATTATTGTGACGCATGCCGTAGAGCTTTGTTACAATTAGATGCATTACTGGTAGTTCTCCCTGAACCGGGCATCTGGTTCATCACCAGCCCGGTTGGCGTACCCAATATTACGGCTTGCCGTGGATCAACAAAGTGACATATCGGTAGCCGCATTATCCCCTGTTTCACCGCGCCCTGCGGTTGGTTTACCCGATGTACCCAGGAAAAATGAATGGAACTTTTGACGCAACTGCTTAGCGCTCTTTGGAGCCAGGATTTTGAAACGCTCGCCAATCCCGCCATGATTGGGATGCTGTACTTTGTGCTGTTCATGATCCTGTTTCTTGAAAACGGCCTGCTGCCTGCTGCCTTCCTGCCGGGCGATAGCCTGCTGGTTCTGGTTGGCGTACTGATTTCTAAAGGCGCACTGGGCTTCCCGCAGACCGTGATTTTGCTGACGATTGCCGCAAGCCTGGGCTGCTGGTTAAGCTATATTCAGGGGCGCTGGCTGGGTAATACGCGAACCGTGCAAAAATGGCTGTCGCATCTTCCGGCCCATTATCACCAGCGCGCGCACCATCTGTTCCATAAACACGGTTTGTCCGCACTCCTGATTGCCCGTTTTATTGCGTTTGTTCGTACGCTGCTGCCGACCATCGCTGGGATCTCTGGCCTGAGTAACACGCGCTTTCAGTTTTTTAACTGGATGAGCGGCCTGCTGTGGATTTTGATTCTGACCACGCTGGGTTACGTGCTGGGTAAAACACCGGTCTTCCTTAAGTACGAAGATGAATTAATGGCCGGACTGATGCTGCTTCCGGTGTGCCTGCTGGTCTTTGGCCTGGTTGGTTCGCTGGTGGTATTGTGGAAAAAGAAACACGCGAACCGGGGATAATGAGCATCATGCGCTTTCCGCACATCCTGCGTAATACCCTTCTGACAGCGCTTGTGGCGCTAACTGCGTTGCTGGCCTGGACGGTCCTGCAACGCCCGGAATCGACGCTGGAAATCCGCGCTACGCGGGCGGGAGTCAGTTCCCCGGACGGTTTCTTCGTCTGGCACCATCTTGATGCCAACGGTATCCCTTTCAAAAGTATTACGCCTCAGGGCAATGGGTTGGTGATTAAATTTGACTCCAGCGCCCAGAGCAATGCTGCACGCGAAGTGCTTAACCGCACCCTCCCACAGGGCTACATCATTGCCCAGAGTGAAGACGACAGCGCCGTCTTTTTTTTCATCTCCCACCTGCGCAGTGAGCGCGATCGCCTGCGCAACGAGCGCAACCACCTCGGATAACGCGCCCTTTTCCTTAAATGTTTCAGTCTCTTTTGGGTTTTTATCCGAATCGGCTATGCTTAACGGTATCTGGCATCTCATGACGCCGGACAATCACTGGAAAATACGGCCATTTGCGCCGTAAACACAAAAGGAAGTTCTCGTATGAAAAACCGTATCGCTCTGGCAATCGCAATCTTTTCTCTTTCCGCCGCCGCGCAGGCTGCAACGACTCTTTGTGAGCAAAAAGCGAAAAGCATTGAAACCCGGCTCTTTTTTGCTCAAAAACACAGCAACAGTAATGAAGTTGCCGGGCTGGAAAAAGCGCTGCAGGAAGTGCGCAGCAACTGTAACGATGCGGACCTGGTAGCCGAACACCAGAAAAAAATTGCGGAAAAACGCGAAGAGGTTGCTGAACGCCGCCAGGACCTGGCCGAAGCACAGGCCAAAGGCGATGCAAGCAAGATTGCTAAACGCGAGCGCAAGCTTGCTATAGAAGAACAGCAATTAAAAGCGCTAGAAGCCCAACGCTACTAACGCAGGGCCCTTAACCCAGCAGGAGAAAATAACAATGGCAAAAGATACCGATGCTTTACGTGATGAGCTGAAATCTCTCGCGGATACACTGGAAGAAGTGCTCAGCAACTCCGGCGATAAATCCAAAGAAGAACTGGATAAACTGCGCTCTAAAGCGCAGCGCGCGCTCAAGGACAGCCGTCAGCGTCTGGGTGAGACCAGCGATGCGATTGCGCGCCAGACGCGGGAAGCCGCAGCCAGAGCCGATGAGTATGTCCACGATAACCCGTGGACCGGCATTGGTATTGGTGCTGCCGTGGGCGTCGTCCTGGGCGTTCTGCTGGCGCGCCGTTAAGTTATGGCCGCTAACCGCCAACACGAAGGTCCCGGCAAAAGCGTCCTGGGCATCGGGCAGCGAATCCTCACTATTCTGATTCAGATGGTGGAAACCCGCCTGCGACTGGCGGTGGTTGAGCTGGAGGAGGAGAAAGCGAACCTCCTCCAGATAATGCTGATGCTTGGGTTGACGATGATTTTCACCGCTTTTGGACTAATGAGTCTGATGGTGTTGATTATCTGGGCCGTCGATCCTCAGTACCGCCTTATGGTGATGCTGGGTACGACGGCAACGCTGTTGCTTCTGGCGCTGATACTCGGCGTCTGGACACTGCGCAAAGCGAAACGTACGACACTTTTACGCCACACGCGTCGCGAACTGAAAAACGACAGGGAGCTGCTGGAGGATAAAAGTGAGTAGCCGTCAGGAGCGGGCACACCGTACCGCGGACCTGCTAAGCGAAATCCAGCAGCAGCGGCTCGATCTTAACGCAGGCTGTCGCGACTGGCGTAATGCTACCTCGCGACTGGACCGTGGCTGGAATACGTTTCTCAACATGCGTACCTGGGCAATTGCAGGCAGCAGCCTGGTTGCGCTGTGGAGCGTACGACACCCGCGCTTTTTACTGCGCTGGGGCAAACGCGGTGTAGGTCTGTGGAGCACGTGGCGGCTGGTGCGTAAAGCACTGCGCAATATGCGTCACTGACGTAATCAAGACGTAAAAACCGGCCCTGAGGCCGGTTTTTTTAATGCGCTGATTACGCACGGTGGGTCAGTAACCACAAACTGATAAGCAGAAAACTGGCGCTGGGTAACAGCGCGCCGACGAGCGGCGGAATGTTGTAGACCAGACTCAGCGGCCCAAAAATCTGATCCAGCACGTAGAACAGAAAACCGAAGCTTATCCCGGTAACCACACGCACGCCCATCGGCACGCTGCGCAGTGGCCCAAAGATAAACGACAGCGCCATCAGCATCATTACCGCCACTGACACGGGCTGGAACACCTTACTCCACATATTAAGCTGATAGCGCCCGGAGTCCTGCCCGCTCGACTTCAGGTATTTCACGTAGTTGTGCAGGCCGCTGATAGACAGCGCATCCGGGTCGAGCGCCACAACACCAAGCTTATCCGGCGTCAGGTTGGTCTTCCAGGTGCCGGTCACGGTCTGCTTACCGGTGATTTGCTTACTGTCGCGCAGGTCAGACTCATCCACCTGCGACAGTTTCCACACTTTGGCTTTAGTATCAAACTTTGCCGACGCCGCGTAACGCACAGTTTCAAGACGACGCTCGGGGGTAAAGCTGTAAATACTGATGCCAGCCAGCTCGTTATTGGCCTTTACGCGCTCAATATAAACAAAGTTATGGCCGTCTTTCGCCCACAGCCCTTGCTGGGTTGACAGTAGCGAGCCGCCATAAATCATCTGCGCACGATAGTTACGCGCCATCTGTTCGCCCGCAGGTGCCACCCATTCACCAATCGCCATTGTCAGTAGCACCAGCGGAATAGCCGTTTTCATGACCGAACCCGCAACCTGCATACGGGTAAAGCCTGAGGCCTGCATTACCACCAGCTCGCTGCGCTGGGCCAGCATTCCCAGCCCCAGCAACGCGCCAAGCAACGCCGCCATCGGGAAGAAAATCTGGATGTCCTTCGGAATGCTAAGTAAGGTGTAAGTCCCTGCACCCAGCGCGGTATAGGCCCCCTTCCCGGCACGTTTAAGCTCGTCGACAAATTTGATAATGGCCGAAAGCGACACCAGCATGAACAACGTCATCATGATGGTGTTAAAAATGGTCTTCCCGATATAGCGATCGAGTACGCCAAAACCGAACATTAGACGGCTCCTCTTTGCCCAAAGCGGGCGCGAAGTTTACGCATCGGCACCGTATCCCAGACGTTGAGCAGTACCGCCAGCGCCAGGTAAGACAGGTTAACCACCCATATCCACAGCACCGGATCCAGCTTGCCCTTACCACCGTTTGACTTAATGGAGGTTTGCAGCAGGAAGAAAATGAGATAGAGCAGCATGGCAGGCAGCATGGAGAGCACACGCCCCTGGCGCGGGTTCACCACGCTAAGCGGCACCACCATCAGCGCCATCACGAAGACAGCAAACACCAGCGTAATACGCCAGTGCAGCTCAGCTCTGGCCAGATCGCTGGCATTAGCCGTTGACCACAGCGCGTGCAGTTCCATCTGGTCGGTATCGTTAGGGTCCAGCGCCACTGTCTGGTGACCGACCACCGCCTGGTAGTCCTGGAAATCGGTAATGCGGAAGTCGCGCAGCAGCGCGGTCCCTTCAAAACGAGTACCTTTATTGAGCGTCACGACCTGCGAGCCGTCTTTACGAACGGAGATTTGACCGGAGTCCGCCACCACCACTGAAGGGCGCGCGCTGCCTTTCGGGCGCAGCTGGGCAAGAAAGACATCCTGAAAGCGGCTGCCTTCCACGCTTTCAATAAACAGCACCGAGTTGCCGTCCGTTGACTGCTGGAACTGGCCCTGTGCCAGTGCCGCCAGGCCGGGGTTCGCTTTGGCTTCTGCCAGCACTTCGTCCTGATGGCGCGACGACCACGGACTGGCCCACATCACGTTTACCAGCGCCAGTACACCGGTAAACAACGCCAGGATCATCGCCGCCTTAATCAGCACCGCACGGCTCAGGCCGCAGGCGTGCATGACGGTAATTTCACTTTCAGTATAAAGCTTACCAAACGTCATCAGCAGGCCAAGAAACAGGCTGAGCGGTAAAATGAGCTGCGCCATTTCCGGCACACCGAGGCCCAGTAATGACAAAACCAGATTGGTGGGTATCTCTCCGTCAACCGCTGCACCCAGTATCCTGACCAGCTTCTGGCAAAAGAAGATGAGCAGCAGGATGAACAGGATCGCCAGTTGGCTTTTGAGCGTCTCCCGGACGAGATATCTTATGATTATCACATTAAATACGCCTGTGAAAACGAGTCTTTTTGCAGGAAAATCGCTTGTTTTAACGCTTAAACGTCATTTATTCTCTTGAATCGTCGAAAACACCGCTAAGATTACTATACTCAGCGATTGGTCGCTTCGGTTAAACAAGCCGATGGGCCGAAACCCGGTAACAGTATGCGTAAGATTAACACGAAGTCAGCGCATCAGCGGACAAGAGTTTAATTAAGCTGCCAATTCTAATCGCAGCCGTCATTGTTGTCTTTAAGATTCAGGAGCGTAGTTCATGGAGTTCAGTGTAAAGAGCGGAAGCCCGGAAAAACAGCGCAGCGCCTGCATCGTTGTAGGGGTATTTGAGCCGCGTCGCCTGTCCCCGATTGCCGAACAACTCGATAAAATCAGCGACGGTTATATCAGCGCGCTGCTACGCCGCGGTGAGCTGGAAGGTAAAGCAGGCCAGACCTTACTGTTGCACCACGTCCCGAACGTGCTCTCTGAGCGTATTCTGCTCATTGGCTGCGGTAAAGAGCGTGAGCTTGACGAACGTCAGTATAAGCAGGTAATTCAGAAAACCATCAATACCCTTAACGACACCGGTTCAATGGAAGCCGTTTGCTTCCTGACGGAACTGCACGTCAAAGGGCGCAACACCTACTGGAAAGTACGCCAGGCAGTAGAAACCGCGAAAGAGACGCTTTACAGCTTCGATCAGCTGAAAACCAATCGTGCCGAGCCGCGTCGCCCGCTGCGTAAAATGGTGTTTAACGTGCCAACGCGTCGCGAATTGACCAGCGGCGAGCGCGCTATTCAGCACGGCCTTGCGATTGCCGCCGGGATTCGCGCGGCAAAAGATCTCGGCAACATGCCACCGAATATTTGTAACGCCGCTTATCTCGCCTCTCAGGCGCGCCAGCTGGCGGACGCTTACAGCCAGAACACCGTTACTCGCGTGATTGGCGAACAGCAGATGAAAGAGCTGGGTATGAACGCCTATCTGGCGGTGGGCCACGGCTCCCAGAACGAATCGTTGATGTCAGTAATTGAATACCGGGGCAGCAGCGACCCGGACGCGCGCCCTATCGTACTGGTTGGCAAAGGCCTGACCTTCGACTCCGGCGGTATTTCCATTAAGCCTGCGGCTGAGATGGATGAAATGAAGTATGACATGTGCGGTGCGGCGGCAGTGTACGGGGTCATGCGCATGGTCGCCGAGCTGCAGCTCCCGCTCAATGTGGTGGGCGTGCTGGCAGGCTGTGAAAACATGCCTGGCGGGCGTGCCTATCGTCCGGGCGATGTGCTGACCACCATGTCAGGGCAGACCGTGGAAGTGCTTAACACCGACGCGGAAGGCCGCCTGGTGCTGTGTGATGTGTTGACCTACGTTGAGCGTTTTGATCCAGAAGTGGTTATCGACATCGCTACGCTGACTGGCGCCTGTGTGATTGCGCTGGGCCATCACATCACGGGACTTATGGCAAACCATAATCCGCTGGCGCATGAGCTGATTGGCGCTTCAGAACAGTCCGGCGACCGCGCCTGGCGTCTGCCGCTTGGCGATGAGTTCCAGGAGCAGCTCGAATCCAATTTTGCCGATATGGCGAATATTGGTGGGCGCCCAGGTGGCGCAATTACCGCAGGCTGTTTCCTGTCACGCTTTACCCGTAAATACGTATGGGCGCACCTGGATATTGCCGGAACCGCGTGGCGCTCCGGCAAGGCCAAAGGGGCGACCGGTCGCCCGGTGGCGATGCTCTCGCAGTTCCTGCTCAACCGTGCCGGTATGAACGGCGAAGAGTAACCGGCTTCTCACCACAGCTTGCACTAAACGGCGGCGCGAAAGCGTCGCCGTTTCAGATTGCTGACAAAGCAGGAAAAACGGGGTTTTTCCTGCTTTGTGGTGAACAGGCGAAAATCAATAAATTGATTTTCCTTATTTTTTATTGGGTGTCATCCAGCCTGTCTGCGACAGGATGAGGTTTGTCATCCGTCTAAAACGGCGGCGCGAAAGCGTCGCCGTTTTATGTTAAAGTTTGTGTTTCCCGTGCGGCCTGTGCCGCAGTCGCATTCAAAGAACCTGAGCCATGAAAAACGCAACGTTCTATCTCCTGGACAACGACACCGCCGCCGACGGCCTCAACGCGGTGGAGCGACTGACGTGCGAGCTTGCCGCAGAACGTTGGCGTAACGGCAAACGCATTCTTATAGCCTGCGAGGACGAGCAACAGGCCATCCGGCTTGACGAAGCACTGTGGGCGCGGGACCCGCACAGCTTTGTGCCACACAATCTGGCAGGCGAAGGGCCGCGCGCCGGTGCGCCGGTCGAGTTGGCCTGGCCTGGCAAACGCGGCAGTAGCCCGCGCGACCTGCTGATTTGCCTGCTGCCGCAGTTTGCGGATTTTGCCACCGCTTTCCATGAAGTGATAGACTTTGTCCCTCATGACGAATCCCTGAAACCGCTGGCACGCGAGCGCTATAAGGCGTATCGCGTGGCTGGTTTTCATCTGACCACGGCCACCTGGGCGGCCCCGTAACGAATAGCAGAAATGGAAAAGACATATAACCCACAAGATATTGAACAGCCGCTCTATGAGCACTGGGAACAGCAGGGCTACTTCAAACCCAACGGCGACACCACCCAGGAAAGCTTCTGCATCATGATCCCGCCGCCGAACGTGACCGGCAGCCTGCATATGGGTCATGCGTTCCAGCAAACCATCATGGATACCATGATTCGCTACCAGCGCATGCAGGGCAAGAACACGCTCTGGCAGGCGGGTACCGACCACGCGGGTATCGCAACACAAATGGTGGTGGAGCGCAAAATTGCCGCTGAAGAAGGCAAAACCCGCCATGACTACGGCCGCGATGCTTTCATCGACAAAATCTGGCAGTGGAAGGCAGAATCCGGCGGCACCATTACCCGCCAGATGCGCCGCCTCGGCAACTCGGTAGACTGGGAGCGTGAGCGCTTCACGATGGATGAAGGCCTGTCTAACGCGGTGAAAGAAGTGTTTGTTCGCCTGCACAAAGAAGACCTGATTTACCGTGGTAAACGCCTTGTTAACTGGGACCCGAAATTGCGCACGGCGATTTCTGACCTCGAAGTGGAAAACCGTGAGTCGAAAGGCTCCATGTGGCATATCCGCTACCCGCTGGCTGACGGTGCGAAAACCGCGGATGGTAAAGATTATCTGGTGGTTGCGACCACGCGCCCGGAAACCCTGCTGGGCGATACCGGTGTGGCGGTGAACCCGGAAGATCCGCGCTACAAAGACCTTATTGGTAAGTTTGTGGTGCTGCCGCTGGTTAACCGCCGTATTCCGATTGTGGGCGACGAGCACGCCGACATGGAAAAAGGCACCGGCTGCGTGAAAATCACCCCGGCGCACGATTTTAACGACTATGAAGTCGGCAAACGTCACGCGCTGCCGATGATTAACATTTTGACCTTTGACGGTGATATCCGTGAAAGCGCCCAGGTGTTCGACACCAACGGTGTTGAATCCGATGTTTACAGCGATGAGATCCCGGCGCAATTCCGCAGCCTTGAGCGCTTTGCCGCACGTAAAGCGATTGTGGCTGCTGTTGATGAACTGGGCGTGCTGGAAG
Source organism: uncultured Enterobacteriaceae bacterium (assembly GCA_966185765.1). Lineage (GTDB taxonomy): Bacteria > Pseudomonadota > Gammaproteobacteria > Enterobacterales > Enterobacteriaceae > CBIFVZ01. The sequence goes on from CBIFVZ010000021.1 coordinate 39,161, forward strand.
AAATCAAACCACACGATCTGACCGTGCCGTATGGCGATCGCGGTGGCGTGGTGATTGAGCCAATGCTCACCGACCAGTGGTACGTGCGCGTAGCACCGCTGGCGAAACCGGCGATTGAAGCGGTAGAAAACGGCGACATTCAGTTTGTACCGAAGCAGTATGAGAACATGTACTTCTCCTGGATGCGCGACATTCAGGACTGGTGTATCTCTCGCCAGCTGTGGTGGGGCCACCGCATTCCGGCATGGTATGACGAGCAGGGCAACGTGTTCGTTGGCCGCAGCGAAGAAGAAGTGCGTAAAGAAAACAACATCCCGGCTGATGTCGCGTTAAGCCAGGACGAAGACGTGCTGGATACCTGGTTCTCCTCTGCGCTGTGGACCTTCTCCACGCTCGGCTGGCCGGAAAACACCGACGCGCTGAAGACCTTCCACCCAACCAGCGTGCTGGTGAGCGGCTTTGACATCATTTTCTTCTGGATTGCGCGCATGATCATGATGACCATGCACTTCATCAAAGACGAAGACGGTAAGCCGCAGGTGCCGTTTAAGACCGTGTATATGACCGGCCTGATTCGCGATGACGAAGGCCAGAAGATGTCCAAGTCCAAGGGCAATGTTATCGATCCGCTGGATATGGTGGACGGTATCTCGCTGGCTGACCTGCTGGAAAAACGCACCGGTAACATGATGCAGCCGCAGCTGGCGGAGAAAATCCGCAAGCGCACCGAGAAGCAGTTCCCCAACGGTATTGAGCCGCACGGCACCGACGCCCTGCGCTTTACCCTGGCGGCGCTGGCCTCTACCGGTCGCGACATCAACTGGGATATGAAGCGCCTTGAGGGCTACCGTAACTTCTGTAACAAACTGTGGAACGCCAGCCGCTTTGTGCTGATGAACACCGAAGACCAGGACTGCGGCTTCAACGGTGGCGAGATGACCTTGTCGCTGGCGGACCGCTGGATCCTGGCGGAATTCAACCGCACCGTGAAGGCCTACCGTGAAGCGCTGGACACCTATCGCTTTGATATCGCCGCTGGCATCCTGTACGAGTTTACCTGGAACCAGTTCTGCGACTGGTATCTGGAGCTGACTAAGCCGGTGATGAACGGCGGTAGCGAAGCCGAACTACGTGGCACCCGCAACACGCTGGTAACGGTGCTGGAAGCGCTGCTGCGCCTGGCACACCCGATTATTCCGTTTATCACTGAGACCATCTGGCAGCGCGTGAAGGCAATTAAAGGTATCAGCGCCGACACTATCATGCTTCAGCCGTTCCCGGCTTATGATGCAGCGATGGAAGACGATGCGGCAACAGTAGACACCGAGTGGCTCAAGCAGGCGATCGTCGCCGTGCGTAACATCCGCGCTGAGATGAACATCTCTCCGGGTAAACCGCTCACACTGCTGCTGCGCGGCGCCACCGCTGAGGTTCAGCGTCGCGTGAGCGCAAACCAGAGTTTCCTGCAAACGCTGGCGCGTCTTGAGAGCATCACCGTGCTGGCTGCCGACGACAAAGGCCCGGTCTCAGTTGCGAAAATCGTTGATGGCGCCGAGCTGCTCATCCCGATGGCAGGTCTGGTAGACAAAGCCGCCGAGCTTGAGCGACTGAGCAAAGAGATCGGAAAAGTCGAGATTGAGATCGGTAAAATTGAAGGCAAGCTTAGCAATGAAGGTTTTGTGGCGCGTGCGCCGCAAGAGGTGGTCGCCAAAGAGCGTGAAAGACTACAGGGCTTTCATGATGCCAAAGCTAAACTTATTGAACAGCAGGCTACTATCGCCGCGCTGTAAGTGAACGCAATATGCAAAGGCCGGGTAACCGGCCTGAGACTGATGACAAACCGCATCCTGTCACAGACAGGATGGATGGACACCCAATAAAAAATAAGGAAAATCAATTCATTGATTTTCGTCTGCTCACCACAAAGCAGGAAAAACCCCGTTTTTTCCTGCTTTGTCAGCAATCTGAGGCCGGGTAACCGGCCTTTTTTATACCTGATAAGCAGCGTCTCGGGCTATAAACGCCCCGCTTCTGCACGCAGCATCTCAAGACGCTCATTCATAGCAGGATGTGTACTTAACCAGTCCAGTCCCCCCTCATCCGGCGTTTTCTTCGCGTTAATTTCCAGCGCCTGGAAAATCTGAATCATCGCCTCAAGAGAGCGCCGTTGCTGACGCATGCCTGCTACCGCAAATCGATCCGCCTCACGTTCCATACTGCGCGAGAACTGCATCTGATCCAGAAACGCCGCAGACTGTAGCAGTGTATCGCCTATTCCGCTGACGTCTCCCATCATCCACATCAGTAATAACGTGGTCAGCGAGGAGCGCACCAGCATTTGCATACCATGCCGATGATAATGGTGTCCCATTTCATGCAGCATGACGGCCGCGATAGCATCGTCGCTTTTTGCCAACGCCACCAGTTCATCGCTCAATACCAGTGTTCCGTCGGGCAGCATAAAGGCATTGGCGCCCAACTGGCTGCGTACCAGCTTAAGTTTTACAGCACTGCTGTCCTGGCGTAGTGCATTGGGCAACGTTTGTTGGAATAGTGCCTCCAGCGTCTGCTGACGCGCAAGCGGCAAAGTCGATGCCTGAAAACTATTGTCTGCTTCCAACACCCGCAAAATGTATTCGCCAAGCCGCTGTTCTGCTGGCACAGGTATGTGGCGCGCAATGACCTGGCTCAGCCACGGCAACGCGCCGTAATACCAGAAGGCGGCTGAAAACACACTAAGGAATAAGGCAACGACGACGCCGAACAAGTTACGTTCCAGACGGTGCACAAAACCCGGCTTGCGCTGGCTAAAATACCACTCACGGAAAAGCTCATCCCGGGCAGGTACAAAGCGTCCTCCATCAGGAAAAGTAATAAAAAGCGGAATGGTACCAAGCGCGTCAGAAACCCGGATGTCCTCTCTGGTAAACAGGTGTTTCTGCTCACCGCTTTGTAATACCAGCATCGTGCCAAGCTGCAACGATGCTGGTGTACGTTGTGCCCGTCCCGGAGGTTGGTAATGCCCCTCACAGACGATCATGCCTTATATTCCCAGGTTCAAATCCAGGGCCTGAACCATTTCTTCGGCCACGGCGACACCGGCGCTATCCGAATGGGCTTTGACAGACGCCAGGGTCATATCGCCTTCCACATGCGTGTGCTCTGCCACATAACGGGCGTGGCGAATATGGGCTGCCGGTGAGCCAAGTCCCAGTGTGAAGATAACCAATAACGTATTGGTGATAACCAGGCCAAGGTAAGCGCCACCCCGCATTGAAGAACGCAACGCTATCTGCCCATCACACAATGTGGTTTGTGAGAAAAGATAATTACGTTGCGCGACAAAAAGATAGCAAGCAACACACAGAGCTGCGACGAGCAATAGTAGATAAACGCTTGAAAACAAGAACATGTTAGTGGCGGCCAGCATCGCGATATCTTCAGGGGCAGCCAATAATGAGCCAAACGATATAAGAATCATGGCAAAAATTAACACGACAAACGGTACAAAAATTAATGAAGAGACCAGGGCCATTTTCACAAATTTTTTCTTGCTTAATACCGCCGTAAATTTCTGATTGCCAAAATACATATTATTGACATACAGATCATAACGCATTGCCGTTGCAATTCCGCTAAAGGCGATCAGCGCACCGATAAGTGCGAATATCAGGACTGTTCCTGACAGAACCATAACTACCATGAATTCCCTGAATGAAAAGAGGAGCAGCGAATTTATCAGAGAATATAATACCACCAGGCCAACCACAGTCACCAGCGGGAAACCTAACAGTACCCAGTAAGCCCGCCCTGTACGGCATTCATAGTTAAAACGCACACCACGATAGCTACTCATAATAGCATCAAAGCGCCAGCTACGAATGATTATCCAGGGGAGAAGCAATGCAAAAACAATTAATAGTGCAGCCCCTACCGGGGGGAGAATAATAAGTAGAACATAAGTAACGATGAGGGAGAAAATAACCAACATGCGCCCTAACAAAATTTGCACCGGACGAGCATGATAATCAAATCTGTCGCCATCCAGCTCAAGATTACCATAAAAATAGCGTTTGTTACGCACTGTCGCCCAGGCTGAATATACACCCAGCGTAATAATAGAGAGTAAGATATTAACCAGCCATATTGAAAAATACTCTCCACTTTTGCCATGAAAAACAAAAGCATTATTTTTATTCGGGTGTGACGTTGTGCTGTGTGAAGCGTCCATGACATATCCTTTGTTCAAAAAAACAATACCAATCCTGCCCGAGCATTTAAGCATATTCCGTAACAATAATACATGTTGCTTTGTCTATTTTATGACGCTCTTGCCTTCTGTCCATGCTCAGTGATATTAAAGAGGCACTGGTATCATCAGAGTTATTTATATGAGAAATGTTCACATTCCCTCTCCTGAACTGCGTCGAATACAAAAAACCGACAACCCTGTCATCGCCCGTATTATTCGCCAGGTCTCCGCCGAGTTTGGCCTTAGCGCAGATAAGGGCTATACCGTAGCCGACCCTAACCTTGATACGCTTTATGAAACCTATAGCCAACCAGGTCATGCCTATTGGGTGGTAGAACAAGCGGGAGAGGTCACAGGCGGCGGTATCGCGCCCCTGCCCGGCGGCGAGCCGGATATTTGTGAATTGCAGAAGATGTATTTTCTCGCGCAGGCGCGCGGGCAGGGTCAGGCGAAGGCGCTGGCGCTCACCGCAATGGCATTTGCCCGCAAGCAGGGTTTTCGCCGCTGCTATCTGGAGACGACGGCTTCGCTTAAGCAGGCCATTGCACTCTATGAGCGTTTGGGTTTTGCGCATATTTCCGCGCCGCTTGGCAATACCGGGCACGTTGATTGTGAAGTACGAATGCTTAAGGTGCTTTAGCGCGGCGCGGCGTATTCTCCTCCTCGAGTGCCACCGACAGACGAATAATTGACGCCGCTTTGGGTGCCGGTAACGCCAGCACCCGCCGCCACAAAGATTGCACAATTTTGCACACCCTGCCTTCCTGCTGTAGCGTCTGCGCTTGCTGTGGTTTTGAAATCAATTCCACATCGCGGCCATACTCATTCACCAGCGCCTGTAACACTGGCAGAAAATCCTGTTGCGCCTGCGCGCGCTCGTCATCCGTCATGGTATGGCTGTCCGGCCCGACCGCCGCACGCATCATTTGCGCATCAAGCTGCATACGCCCGGTGATGACCTCCTCGGGCAAAATATCGCTGGCATTCACGCCGCCCCGCACTGCCGGAAACAGAAAACGAAAACAGGCATCATCGCTCTCTTTTTGCATGAGCACCGTTTGCTGCATGTTGGTCTGCATATAGCGGATAACGCTGGCATCCGGCGCACTTTGCAGGCGCTTAACCTGCAAAGCGGTAATCTGCGGCTGCAGTGCCGCCATTATCTGTGCGCTACTGCGGCCCGCCTGCTCCAGCCCCAGCGCCTGTTTGCGCAGTTGGTTAAATAACGCTGGCTCCTGCTCACGTATTACCTGTAATACTGGCAGATGCGAGATTTCTACATCAAACGCCGCCAGCTCACTTTGCACCTCACCACCGCTGCCTGGAGGCAAAAAACGCGGCACGTCCAGCAACCTCCAGAGTACAAAAGCCGCGACCAGCACCGCCAGCGCCCAGGGCCAGCGTTTTTTACGCACTAATACCAGCACAATAAACAGCGCAGCAACGATATAAAAAGCAAGAATAAGGTACAGCCAGTTCATGCTACTCCCTCAATGCAGCAGCGGGAGAACACCACCCGCCGTGCTAATTTTAGGGTATTTATGTCGGAACACCGCTGTGAAAACGAAATTCAGCGTCAGGAGACAGAATAAGCTCAGCCTCGGCCTCGCCAATAGCGCGTACGCGTGGCGTTATATCCTCAGGGGAAATCTGCTGGGCCAACGCCAGATAATCCTGATAATGGCGCGCTTCAGAGCGCAGCAGCGAGATGTAAAATTTCTCCAGCGGCACGTCGAGATAGGGCGCCAGCGCGGCAAAACGCTCGCAGGAACGGGCTTCTATGTAGGCACCACAGATGAGTTTATCGACCAGCGCCGCAGGCTCAAAGGTGCGCACTTCACGCAACAGGCCACGGGCGTAACGGCTGGCGGTAATTTTTACATAGGGAATGTCGCGGGCAATCATCATCTCGCGTACCTGTAAGAAGTGGTGCAGTTCTTCTTTGATAAGCAGTACCATGCTGTCAATCAACGCCTGTCCCCACGGGGAGTCCGTTTGCGGCATAGCATTTTTGCCAATGCGCTTATTAAGCGCGGCAATGTCCGGCTCCGGCCCACCGCGAAAGGTGAACGCTTCGTAAGGCTCCAGCCACTCAAGCAACGTCTGCGCACCCGCTTTATCGGCCACGTATTTACGAATCAGCAGCATGGCCGTCTGGGCCGCCTTCAGCTCGCATATCATATGGTCGGTAAGTAGCAATGGCAGATTTTCCGGGCGTCTGGCCTGTTCAATCCAGGCAGCTGGCGTCGCGCAGGGTAAAAAACTGAGAACGGGAACAAGAATCTCCTGGTGGGTCATCACGCTTTCCTTAAATGCGGCGACGGGCGTCGCCGCATATCAACACTATGACGGCTTAATGGCGCACGCCGTCGTCATCTTCATCAACGTAGTCGTCATCCTCACCATCTTCGCCGTCTTCGAAGTAGGTGCCCCAGCCGTCATACTCTACGCCGTATTTTTCCGCCACATTCATCAGTTGCTCGACCTGCGCGTCAATAAGCTCGGCATTAAGCGCACATTCACTGAGCGCGTCGCAACAGATAACGGTATCGCCCTCTTCCACTTCCAGCTCTTCAGCATCGGTGACTTCATAACCCAGTTTAAAGACTTCTACGGCCAGTTTTTCCAGTGTTTCAAAATCATCTGCCGAGAAATGGTGCTCAATGGTATACAGCGCATCTGGATCGCTGCCATCATCGAGAAGTTCTTCAATAATCAGCCGCGTTTCTTCGCGCTGCTCTTCCAGTAATTCCGGGTTTGCCATAGCGTGGTCCTCAGTGAGTGGCAGATACCGTTATTTTCACACACGCCCGTGATTGTCACCACCTTCCGAAGAAAAAGATTTATCATGGGGTTGAAAATGAATATTCATACAGATAGATTGAATTTTAATTCAATAATTAGCTTTTGCTATGAGAGGTCAGCATGTCGATGTTCCAGCACCATTTCCTGAAATTACTGGATTTTACGCCCACCCAGATAGCCGGGTTACTTACCCTCGCGGCGCGCCTGAAGAAAGAGAAAAAACAGGGCAACGAAGTGCAGCACCTCACCGGGAAAAATATTGCGCTCATCTTCGAAAAAGACTCAACGCGTACACGATGCTCTTTCGAAGTTGCCGCATTTGACCAGGGCGCTCGCGTCACGTACCTCGGCCCCAGCGGCAGCCAGATTGGTCATAAAGAGTCCATTAAAGATACCGCGCGCGTGTTGGGCCACATATATGATGGCATTCAGTATCGTGGTCACGGACAGGAGATTGTTGAAACACTGGCACAATTCGCTGGCGTGCCGGTCTGGAATGGCCTGACTAACGAATATCACCCCACCCAACTGCTGGCGGACCTGCTTACCATGCAGGAACACCTGCCGGGTAAAAGCTTTAGCGAGATGACGCTTGCCTACGTCGGTGATGCTCGCAACAATATGGGCAATTCGATGCTGGAAGCCGCCGCGCTAACCGGCCTTGATTTACGCCTGGTGGCACCGCAGGCCTGCTGGCCTGACGAAGCGTTGGTTAGCGAATGTCGCGCGCTGGCCGAAAAGACCGGCGGGCGTATTACACTTTGCGAAGATATTGCACAAGGCGTTAAAGGCGCTGACTTTATTTATACTGACGTCTGGGTCTCAATGGGCGAAGCCAAAGACAAATGGGCAGAGCGTATTGCGTTGTTGCGTCCTTATCAGGTCAACAGCGCCATGCTCGCGCTGACCGGCAATCCTGAGGTGAAATTCCTGCACTGCCTGCCCGCGTTTCACGACGAGCAGACCACCGTTGGCAAACAAATGGCGCAGGAATATGGCCTGGAAAACGGCATGGAAGTGACGGATGAGGTGTTTGAATCCGCTCACAGCATTGTATTCTCTCAAGCAGAAAACCGCATGCATACCATCAAGGCGGTGATGGTCGCCACCCTGGTGCCGCAGGTCTGAGCCAGCGTCCTCTCCCGGCGGGGAGAGGATATCTGAATTACTTCACCCACAACTTGATAATAGCCTTGCGTAGCCGCGCCGGTTCACCCACGGCGCAAAGTGGCTTATGCACCTCACCAGGCCAGAAGATGACAAAATCGCCCTCATCCAACACCAGCATCTTCTCCCGCCGCCCTTCGGCCTGGAAGGCAATATCATTTTCAACCAGCCAGTCGTTGTCCGCTCGCCCACCGGGATAACAGCTGAACACCATGCCTTCGCAGCCGCGTAGCACAATGTGAATGTCGAGATAGTGCACGTGATATTCCGCCAGCCTCGCTTCCCTGGGCTCCGTCATATCCTCTGATACCTGCACATACAAACGATCGCCATCGATGCTATGGCGTCCCGTAAAATTGTCATCCGTGATGTAAGGTTTACACTCCTCTATGGCTTCCCGCAAATAGACGGGCAACCAGTGCAGAGGGGCATTGATATTGCCGACAATCATTTCATCTCCCTGTTATATTT
>CBIFVZ010000022.1:0-47379 GCA_966185765.1 uncultured Enterobacteriaceae bacterium
TGAGATAATACCCGTCGAACCTGATCCGGATAACGCCGGCGAAGGGATTTGAGGTCACCTCTCACCTTTGCCTTCATGCTTAACTCTCCAGATGGAGCGCAACGTGCTGAAGAAACTCCTCCCCCTGCTGGCGCTGTTTGCCCTGCCAGCTTTCGCCAAACCCCAGCTGACGGTTTATACCTACGACTCATTTGCCGCCGACTGGGGGCCGGGTCCTGCGGTAAAAAAAGCGTTTGAAGCGCAGTGCAGCTGTGAGCTTAAGTATGTAGCGCTGGAAGACGGCGTATCGCTGCTTAACCGCCTGCGTATGGAAGGCAAAAACAGCAAGGCTGATGTCGTGCTCGGGCTTGATAACAACCTGGTCCAGGCTGCAACACAAACAGGCCTGTTTGCGCCTGCGGATATTGATACAGCCACACTCGCCGTGCCCGGTGGCTGGCAAAACGCCACGTTTATTCCTTTTGACTACGGTTGGTTCGCCTTCGTGTACGATAAAAATAAACTGAAAAACCCACCCAAAAGCCTCAAGGAGCTGGTAGAAAGCGATAATCAATGGCGCGTGATTTACCAGGACCCGCGCACCAGCACACCTGGGCTTGGCCTGATGCTGTGGATGCAGAAAGTCTACGGCGAGCAGGCGCCCGAGGCGTGGCAAAAACTGGCGAAGAAAACGGTCACCGTTACCAAAGGCTGGAGCGAAGCCTGGGGCTTATTTATGAAGGGCGAAAGCGACCTAGTGCTGAGCTATACCACGTCGCCAGCGTACACGTTGATTGAAGAACACAAAGATAATCTCGCCGCCGCCGGTTTTAGCGAAGGCCACTATTTACAGGTGGAAGTCGCAGCACGTCTGAAGAACAGCAAACAACCCGAACTGGCCCGACAGTTTTTACAATTCATGATTTCGCCGGACTTCCAGAACACCATTGCTACCGGTAACTGGATGTATCCTGCTATCAACACCGCGCTGCCAGCGGGCTTCGAGACGCTGGTTAAACCCGCCGCCACCCTGCAATTTCCCCCTGAGCAGGTCGCCCAGGGGCGCAGCAGCTGGATTAACACGTGGCTGAACGCCGTCAGCCGCTGATTCCCGGCTGGCTGGCACCAGGGCTGCTTACCGCCGCTCTGGTGCTGTGTGTTGCGCTGGCAGCGGTACTGGCGCTGTGGTGGAGCGCGCCCGCCATCGACCTGGCCCAAATCTGGCATGACAGCTATCTCTGGCATGTGGTGCGCTTCTCTTTCTGGCAGGCGTTTCTCTCCGCACTGTTTTCCGTGCTGCCCGCCATCTTTCTGGCGCGTGCGTTGTACCGCCGCCGTTTTGCAGGCCGCACGCTGTTGCTGCGCCTATGTGCCATGACGCTGGTATTGCCGGTGCTGGTGGCCGTGTTTGGTATCCTCTCGGTTTACGGTCGCCAGGGATGGCTGGCTCAACTCTGCACGTTCATGGGACTGGAGTGGCGCTTTTCACCTTATGGCTTGCAGGGCATTCTGCTGGCACATCTGTTCTTCAACCTGCCAATGGCAACCCGCCTGCTGTTGCAGGCGCTGGAAAACATCCCAACCGAGCAGCGCCAGCTGGCTGCACAGCTCGGTATGCGCGGTCGCGATTTCTTCCGGCTGGTGGAATGGCCGTGGCTGCGCCGCCAGCTGTTTCCGACCGGTGCGCTGATTTTTATGCTCTGCTTTGCAAGCTTTGCGACCGTGCTGTCGCTCGGCGGGGGGCCGCGCGCGACCACCATCGAACTGGCTATCTGGCAGGCGCTGAGTTACGACTACGATCCCGCCCGCGCAGCACTACTCGCCATTATCCAGATGATATGCTGCCTCGGTCTGGTGCTGCTGAGCCAACGCCTGAGCAAAGCCATCGCGCCCGGCACGTCGCTGGTCCACAGCTGGCGCGACCCGCAAGACAGCCGCGTGAGCCGACTGAGCGATGCTGTGCTCATCATGCTTATGCTACTGCTGATGCTACCCCCGCTGTTGGCAGTAGTGGTGGATGGGTTGAGTGGCGCGCTGCTGCATCAGCTACGCCAGCCCGTGCTGTGGCAGGCCGTCTGGACGTCGCTGCGCATCGCTATCGCCGCCGGGCTACTGTGTGTCGCGCTCACGATGATGCTGCTGTGGAGTTCGCGCGAGCTGCGCCTGCGCCAGAGAACGCTTGCCGGACAGGCGCTGGAAATGAGCGGCATGATTATCCTCGCCATGCCCGGTATTGTGCTGGCAACCGGCTTCTTTCTCCTGCTCAATAACAGCGTCGGCCTGCCACAATCGGCAGACGGTATTGTTATTTTCACCAATGCGCTTATGGCGATTCCTTACGCGCTCAAAGTGCTGGAGAACCCCATGCGCGATCTGGCTTCGCGCTATGGGCCGCTGTGCCAGTCACTTGATATCCGTGGGTTTAACCGCCTGCGAGTCATTGAATTACGCGCGTTGCGCCGTCCACTTAGTCAGGCACTGGCCTTCGCCTGCGTGCTATCGATTGGGGATTTTGGCGTAGTGGCGCTGTTTGGCAGCGAAGATTTCCGCACACTGCCGTTCCTGCTTTATCAGCAAACCGGCGCTTACCGCAGCGCCGACGGCGCCGCTACCGCGCTGCTGCTCCTGCTGCTCTGCTTTGTTCTGTTTACCCTGATGGAGAAACTTCCCGGACGCCATGCTGACGCTGACTGATACCACCTGGCTTTACGAGCACCTGCCAATGCGCTTTAGCTTTCACGCCGAGCGTGGAGAGCGGCTTGCCATTCTTGGCCCCAGCGGTGCGGGTAAGAGCACGCTGTTAAGCCTGATTGCCGGGTTTCTCACACCAGAAAGCGGCACTGTCCGCCTCGATGGCGTCGATCACACCCACACGCCCCCCTCCGCGCGACCAGTTTCCATGTTGTTTCAGGAAAATAACCTGTTCGCCCACTTAAGCGTGCGGCAAAACATCGGGCTGGGGCTGGATCCGGGATTGCGCCTGAGCGCGGCACAGAAAGAAGAGGTCAACGCCATTGCCGAACAGATGGCGATGGGCGCATTGATGGACCGGCTACCCGGCGAGCTTTCCGGCGGCCAGCGCCAGCGTGCGGCGCTGGCCCGTTGTCTGGTACGTCAGCGTCCGTTGCTGCTACTTGACGAGCCATTTTCCGCCCTCGACCCGGCGCTGCGCCAGGAAATGCTCTCACTACTGGATGACATCTGCCGCACACGGCACATTACGTTACTGATGGTGTCGCACAGCACAGAAGACGCCGCGAGAATTGCCCCACGCAGTCTGGTGGTAGTGGACGGACGCATCGCCTGGGACGGCGACACGCAACAGCTTCTCAGCGGGGACGCCAGCGCCTCTGCCTTGCTGGGAATTAAGGCAGGCTAGCGGCTAAAACCTGTTACGCCCCGCCAAACACCTTCCACAAAATCCCGCCATACACCGGCATCAGCGGGTGGCGTAGCGTCATGACCAGAACGGCTATCGCTATCACACTCACAACGGGTGCCAGCCAGTGCAGACGTGCACGCGGCAGCCAACGCGTCAGGCCGTCCTTCGCAGCCGTGCCGCTGCGCCACCAGCGCCAGCACAGCCACCCTGCGACCCACAGCAGCACCGCCGCTGTCGCCAGCAGCCAGATGAAGCCACGGCTGTTCTCACCAGAAGGGATATCAATCGCCGCACCTGCAAGAATGCCGGGCAAAAAGTAAAACGGCGGCCAGAAAATACAGCCGATAATATTGGGAAGAATAAACTTACGCACCGGCAAATCCAGCATCCCCGCCACCATTGGCACCAGCGGGCGCGTAGGGCCGATAAAACGCCCGACAAGGATGGTAAACATGCTGTGCTTATGCAACGCGTACTCGGTTTTATCCAGCCAGGCTTTTTGCTTCTTCAAAAATGACCAGTTGTGCAACGGTTTTTTAAAGCGCCAGCCCAGCCAGAACGAGATCCAGTCTGCCACCAGGCAGCCCAACGTCCCTACAAGCCAGGCCTGGTACAGCCCTATCTGCCCGCTGCCAATCAACGCGCCCAGAGCTGCCATAAACACGGTGCCAGGCATCAGCAGCCCCACCAGCGCCAGTGACTCCAGAAACGCAACCAGCCATACCGCAATCAGCGCATAGGTAGTGGACTGGGTAATAAAGTGCTCAACAAAATCTTGCATACGCTATCCGCTCTCGGGGCAATGCGAGAATTCTCATCGCTGGCCCGCCAGCCGTCAAGGCGGCGCACTCCGGATTTATTGCGCCTGCGACATCATTTCACAACCGGCCCGGAACTCACTGGGGCTGGCTCCGGTACATTTTTTAAATACGCGCGAAAAATAGAGCTGGTCTTCAAAGCCAACATTACGCCCGACGCTGGCAATCGGCAGGCGCGTCGTGCTCAACAGCAATTTAGCCTGGCTGATGCGCTGATCCTCACGCCAGCTCAACACGCTCACGCCAAGTTGCTGGCGAAACAGATGCGACAGACGCGACGGCGACAGGCACACGTGCTGCGCCACGCTGGCAATATCAAAATGCGCATCGGCGAGTCTGTCGGTAATGAACTGGCAGGCATCGCGCACCCGATTATCCAGCGGCGCTTTTTGTGATTCGCTGATAGCCGACATACGCCTTAGCAGCAGTTGCTCCAGCAGGTTAATCGCCAGAAGTTCCGCGTAGCGCCCGGCAGACTGACCGGCGTCAATCATCTGCTGAAATAACGCTGAAAACTGCGCCTGATGCTCGTCATCCGGGCGGTAAAAACCGGTTTGTGCAAAGATGGGCGGCCAGTTCAACCACTCGTACCAGTACGCGCGCGGGCGGAAGTACACCCACTGGTGATACCACTCGCGATTGTCCGAGTGGCGGCCATAGTGATGCACTTCGCCCGGAGGGAACAACAGCATATCGCCCGGGCGACAGACAAATTGCTGCCCCTGATTATTGATTACACCCTCGCCGCGTACCGTCATATTCAGGATATAGCCCTTCATCCCCAACGGACGGTCGATGAAAAAATCGAGCGGCCCTTCAGCCTCTATGGGCGTTAACCCAGCTACCAGATGTGCATTAAACGAATAGCCCGGCAGCAGCGGATCATTTTGCGTTTCAGCCATGATAAGCCTCACTCCAGAAAGCCATTAAGGAAACCGATTATCCATATCACACCGGGTTATTCCGTTTACCCACCTGGCACACTGCACGCCAGGTAAAACCTGAGCGCCAGCCCGCATGGTAGCGGTTCAGATGCAAATACAGCCACCAAACGGCTACGGCAAGAGTGTCTATAACTGTGGCAGAAATGTCCACATTCAATATTTGCGTGGCGTCACACTTCACCGACTGACAGCAATATTATCCATAAAATAAGCCAACCTGCCCTGACGCTTCTCTCGCGCCAAAACCTACTGTTCTCCCATCAACGACTAACCCCAGGAGTAACAACATGGCTATAGCGCTGGGCCTTGATTTTGGTAGCGACTCGGTACGCGCGCTGGCAGTGGACTGTGCCAGCGGCCAGGAACTGGCAAGCGGCGTGGAGTGGTATCCGCGCTGGCGCGACGCACGCTATTGTGACGCCGCCCGTAACCAGTTTCGCCACCATCCGCTCGATTATATTGAGTCAATGGAACGGGCAATAAAAAGCGCACTCGCACAGCTTTCACCCGCCCAGCGAGCCAGTGTCGTGGGGATTGGTGTGGACAGCACCGGCTCCACGCCAGCCCCCATTGATGCCGACGGCAATGTGCTGGCGCTGCGCCCGGAGTTCGCTGACAACCCCAACGCCATGTTCATTTTGTGGAAAGACCACACTGCGGTGGAAGAGGCCGAGGCCATCACCCGCCTGTGTCACCAGCCCGGCAGCGTGGACTATTCACGCTATATTGGCGGAATTTATTCCAGCGAGTGGTTCTGGGCCAAAATCCTGCATATCACGCGCCGCGACACGCAAGTGGCACAGGCCGCCGTTTCCTGGGTGGAATTATGCGACTGGGTGCCCGCGCTGCTGTCAGCGACCACACGCCCGCAGGAGTTGCGCCGTGGGCGCTGCGCGGCGGGCCATAAATCACTGTGGCATGAAAGCTGGGGCGGATTGCCGCCTGCAAGCTTCTTTGACAGCCTCGACCCGGTTATCAACCGCAGCCTTCCCTGTCCCCTGTTTCAGGACACCTGGACTGCCGACGTTCCGGTAGGCCATCTGTGTCCCGAGTGGGCGCAGCGGCTCGGTCTGCCTGAAAGCGTGGTGATTTCCGGCGGTGCGTTTGACTGTCATATGGGGGCCGTGGGGGCAGGCGCACAGACCAATACGCTGGTTAAAGTCATTGGCACCTCCACCTGCGACATTCTGACGGCCGATGCCGCAAGCGTTGGCGAACGGGCGATAAAAGGCATCTGTGGCCAGGTGGACGGCAGCGTCTTGCCTGGCGTTATTGGGCTTGAAGCCGGGCAATCGGCGTTTGGCGATATTTACGCCTGGTTCAGCCGCCTGCTTAGTTGGCCGCTGGAACAACTCGCCCACCAGCAGCCCGCGCTTCGCGAGACGCTGAACGCCGCACGCCAGCAGCTTATTCCTGAACTCAGCGCCGCCTGGGCGCAAAACCCGTCGCTCGCCCATCTGCCGGTGGTGCTCGACTGGTTTAACGGTCGCCGCACACCCTTTGCTAACCAGCGGCTTAAAGGCGTGATTGCTGATGTGAATCTCGCGACCGATGCACCAGCGCTGTTCGGCGGACTGATTGCCGCCACCGCTTTTGGCGCGCGCGCCATTATGGAGTGCTTCACTGAACAGGGCATTCCGGTGCATCACGTGATGGCGCTTGGCGGTATTGCGCGTAAAAACCCGACCATCATGCAGGTCTGTAGCGATGTGCTGAACCGACCGCTACAGGTCGTTGCCTCCGATCAGTGTTGTGCGCTCGGTGCCGCTATTTTTGCCGCCGTAGCCGCAGGCGTTCACGCCGATATTCCACAGGCCCAGCAGGTGATGGCAAGCCGTGTTGAGCGCACATTGATGCCGGATGTGCAGCGCGCAGCACACTTTGAACAGCTTTATCACCGCTATCAGCAGTTGGCCGCCAGCCTTGAACCGCACTATCTCCCCGTTTCTGCCCCAAAGTCTGCCGCAGTACCCGGCCAGACGGCACTCATCCATTAAGGACACAACAATGACGACGATTTTCAGCCAGTATGAAGTATGGTTTGTTATCGGTAGCCAGCATCTGTATGGCGAAGACACGCTGCGCCAGGTCAACCAGCACGCACAGCAGGTCGTTAATACCCTTAACAGCGACGCGCGCCTGCCGTGCAAACTGGTACTCAAACCGCTCGGCACTCGCCCGGACGAAATCACCGCTATCTGCCGCGACGCCAGCCACAGCGACCAGTGCGCAGGCCTCGTCGTATGGCTGCACACTTTCTCACCGTCCAAAATGTGGATCAACGGCTTGAGCATACTCAACAAACCGTTACTGCAGTTCCACACCCAGTTCAACGCCCACATCCCGTGGGGCGATATCGACATGGACTTTATGAACCTGAACCAGACCGCACACGGCGGGCGTGAGTTCGGCTTTATCGGTGCGCGCATGCGCCAGCAGCACAGCGTCGTGACCGGCCACTGGCAGGACCCGCAGGCGCACAAGCGCATCGGTGCGTGGATGCGCCAGGCGGTGTCTAAACAGGATACCCGGCAGCTTAAAGTCGCGCGCTTTGGCGACAATATGCGTGAAGTGGCGGTAACAGAAGGCGATAAGGTCGCCGCACAGATTAAATTCGGTTTTTCCGTTAACACCTGGGCGGTAGGCGACCTGGTTGAGGTGGTCAACGCCGTAAGCCACGGCGATATCAACGCACTGGTGGATGAATACGAAAGCAGCTACCGCCTGACCACCGCCGCCCAGGTTGGCGGCGACAAGCGCCAGAATGTTATTGACGCAGCGCGCATTGAGCTTGGCATGAAGCGCTTTTTACAGGACGGCGGTTTCCACGCTTTTACCACCACCTTTGAAGACCTGCACGGCCTGAAACAACTACCGGGCCTTGCGGTACAGCGCCTGATGCAGCAGGGCTATGGCTTTGCCGGCGAAGGCGACTGGAAGACGGCGGCGCTGCTGCGCATCATGAAAGTGATGTCCACAGGCCTCGAAGGCGGCACCTCCTTTATGGAGGACTACACCTACAACTTCGAAGCAGGCAATGACCTGGTGCTCGGCTCGCACATGCTGGAGGTGTGCCCGACTATCGCCACCAGCGAAAAACCCATTCTTGACGTTCAGTATCTCGGCATTGGCGGCAAAGATGACCCGGCGCGCCTGATTTTCTCCACCAAAACTGGCCCGGCGATTAACGCCAGCCTGATTGATTTGGGCGACCGCTTCCGCCTGCTGGTGAACTGCGTGGATACCGTCGAAGCCGCGCACCAACTGCCGAAACTGCCTGTCGCTAACGCGCTCTGGAAAGCACAGCCCGATCTCCCCACTGCCAGCGAAGCATGGATTATGGCCGGTGGCGCACACCACACGGTGTTCAGCCATGCGCTAACACTTGCCGATATGCGCCTTTTTGCAGAGCTGCACGATGTAGAACTTGCGGTTATCGACAACGACACCACGCTGCCGGCGTTTAAAGACGCGCTGCGCTGGAACGACGTCTATTACCACTTCAAACGCTAACCGCTGTCGGACCGGTTCTGTACCGGTTCGGCCTCACCTGGAGGCAACATGTACGATGAGTTAAAACGCCAGGTGCTCAAGGCTAATCTGGCGCTTCCTGAGCACAACCTGGTCACCCTGACCTGGGGCAACGTCAGTGCCGTAGACCGAGAGCGCGGCGTACTGGTCATCAAACCTTCCGGCGTTGAGTACAGTGCAATGTGTGCTGACGATATGGTGGTGGTAAGCCTTGAGACCGGCGAGGTGGTTGAAGGCAACAAGAAGCCATCGTCAGACACGCCCACTCACCGCCTGCTGTATCAACGCTTTGCCGCCATTGGCGGCATCGTGCACACCCACTCGCGCCACGCCACTGTCTGGGCGCAGGCAGGGCAGGCCATCCCGGCAACCGGCACCACTCACGCTGATTATTTCTACGGTGAAATCCCCTGCACGCGTAAAATGACCGATGCGGAGATTGACGGTGATTACGAATGGGAAACCGGTGCAGTGATTGTTGATGCCTTCCAGAGCCGCGACATCGACCCAGCCCAAATGCCCGGTGTGCTGGTGCACTCCCACGGCCCGTTTGCCTGGGGCAAAGACGCGCATGACGCGGTGCATAACGCTATCGTGCTCGAAGAAGTGGCCTATATGGGCATTTTCTGCCGCCAGCTGGCGCCTGAGCTGCCCGCTATGCAGCAAACACTGCTCGATAAACATTACCTGCGCAAGCATGGGGCAAAGGCCTATTACGGGCAATAACCATTGTGCGAAGGCCTGATGCCTTCGCATTGCCCTTATCCTGCCAGAGGCAGTATGATTTGCCCATGAAATGGAATCTCCTGTGCCGTGGACTGGCGCTGTGCCTTCTTGCTGCCGCTATTCTCTTTACCTGTAACGCCATCGCTATCTGGCGCTATGCACAACTTGACATGAGCCGCCCGGCAGACTGCGCCATTGTGCCCGGCGCAGGTGTTCGGGCAAACGCCCCCTCCCCGGTTTTCCAGGGGCGGCTCGATCGCGCCATCGCGCTATATCAGGCGGGTTTTATCGGCAAAATCATCCTGACCGGCGGCGTTAGCCCCGGGATGGTGCTTTCTGACGCCGCGATTGCCAGTCGCTACGTTGCAGCCTCCGGCGTCCCGGCTGCCGATATCCTTATCGAACCGCACTCGCGGGTGACACGCGAAAATCTCCGCAATGCCCATCTGCTGATGCAACAGCACCAGCTACGCAGCGCGCTCATCGTCAGCGATCCTTTACACATGAAACGCGCCGTGCGTATCGCCGAAGATGCCGGTATACGCGCCTTACCTGCTCCGGCCACACAAAGCCGCTATCGCAGCCTGAGCGCACGATTACGTTTCCTTGCCAGAGAAACCTTCTACTACACCGGGTACAGGCTCTTTCATCCGTGGCTCTCGGACCACGACAACAAGGCGGCTGGAAATTAACCAAACCGGCTGATAGACTGTATGCATAACCAGCATCAGGAGGCCGAATTGGTCAGAGCAGTACGTCTTTACGGCCCGGAGCTTAACCCGGCAGATATCTACGAATACCCCGAACACCTGCGCCCGTGGCTCGCAGATATTCCCGCTCGTCCGGGCGTGTATATCTTTCACGGTGAAAGCGAATCCATGCCGCTTTATATTGGCAAAAGCGTCAATCTGCGCGCGCGGGTGATGTCGCATTTTCGCACCACTGCCGAGGCCAAAATGCTGCGCCAGGCGCAGCGTATTGAATGGATACCCACCGCAGGTGAACTGGGCGCGCTGCTGCTGGAGGCCCAGCTCATCAAAACCCGCCAACCGCTGTTTAACAAACGCCTGCGCAAAAACCGCCAGCTGTGCTCACTGCGCCTTAGCGGCGCACAACCGCAGGTGGTGCACGCAAAGGATCTGGATTTCTCTACCACACCGGATCTGTTTGGCCTTTACCGTAGCCGCCACAGTGCACTGGAAACGCTTAAACACCTGGCGGATGAGCATCACCTGTGTCACGGCCTGCTGGGGCTTGAGAAGCTTAACGCCGGACGCGCCTGCTTTCGCAGCGCGCTCGGGCGCTGCGCCGGTGCCTGTTGTGGTAAAGAGAGTAAAGACGCGCATCACGCCAGATTGCTGGACGCCCTGGAGAGCGTGCGCGTGGTCTGCTGGCCCTGGAAAGGTGCGGTCGGCCTGGTGGAAGAAGGCGAGCACCAAACCCAAATTCATATCATCGACCACTGGTTTTATCTCGGTTCAGTAGACTCGCTTGAACACCTCTCTCGGCTCAAGCGCACACCGCCGGGTTTTGATCAGGACGGCTATAAGATCCTCTGTCGCCCGGTTATCTCAGGGCACTATCCGGTCATTGCGCTAAAAAACTGAGTCCGGTTGCGCTGAATAACACCCACGCAGACTCTGACACCAGCGCCACAACTGTATAAAACCCCAGCACCAGAGAAAGAATCGGGCTATACTTAGCGCTCAAATTTTGCAGCAGGAACAGAGCGTGACGCAAACACGGCAGGGTTTTTTATTAACCCGACACTGGCGGGATTCTCCGCAGGGTACCGAAGTGGAATTCTGGCTGGCAACCGATGCCGGCCCGCTGCGCGTCACGCTGGCGCCTCAGGAGTCGGTCGCCTTTATCCCCCAGCAGCAGCAGGCACAGGCCGAGCGTCTGCTGGCCGATGAGCGCGACTGGCGCCTTACGCCGCTTGCGCTTGCCGACTTCTCCCGCCAGCCGGTATGCGGCCTGTATACCCGTCAGCACCGCACGCTGATGCGCATTGAAAAGAAGCTGCGTGACGGTGGCGTCACCGTTTACGAGGCGGACATTCGCCCACCAGAGCGCTACCTGATGGAACGCTTTATCAACGCACCGGTGCTGGTGCAGGGCGAGGCATATAACGGCGCGCTGATAAACGCACGTATGAAGCCTGCCCCGCAGTACCGTCCGGCGCTGAAATGGGTCTCGCTTGATATCGAAACCAGCCGCCACGGCGAACTCTACTGCATCGGCCTTGAAGGCTGTGGTGAGCGCACGGTGTACATGCTTGGTCCTGAAACGCCATCGGATTACACGGTGGATTTTCATCTTGAATACGTTACCAGCCGCCCGCAGCTGCTGGAAAAACTCAATGACTGGTTCGCCCGACATGACCCGGATGTGCTTATCGGCTGGAACCTGGTGCAGTTCGACCTGCGCGTTTTGCAAAAGCACGCCGAACGCTATGGTGTTCCGCTACGCCTGGGGCGTGGCGGCACGGCAATCGAGTGGCGCGAACATGGCTTTAAACCCGGCGTGTTTTTTGCCCAGGCTCACGGGCGGCTTATCGTTGATGGCATAGAGGCGCTGAAATCGGCCTTCTGGAACTTCTCCTCCTTTTCGCTGGAAGCGGTGTCGCAGGAATTGCTCGGTGAAGGTAAGTCCATTGACGATCCGTGGCACCGCATGGGGGAAATCGAACGGCGCTTTAACGAAGATAAGCCCGCGCTTGCCGTCTATAACCTTAAAGACTGCGAGCTGGTGACGCGCATTTTCCACAAAACAGAAATCATGCCGTTTTTGCTGGAGCGCGCGACGGTGAACGGCCTGCCTGCTGACCGCCACGGCGGCTCGGTTGCCTCTTTTGGTCACCTTTATTTCCCGCGTATGCACCGCAGCGGTTTTGTTGCCCCTAACCTCGGCTCAGTCGCGCCCCAGGCCAGTCCCGGCGGCTTTGTGATGGACTCACGTCCTGGCCTGTACGACTCGGTGCTGGTGCTGGATTATAAAAGTCTGTATCCATCCATCATCCGCACCTTTCTTATCGACCCGGTTGGGCTGGCCGAAGGCATGGCGCAACCCGATAACACCCACAGCGTGCCGGGCTTTCTTGACGCCTGGTTCTCACGTGACAAACACTGCTTACCCGCGATTGTGACGGATATCTGGCAGGGGCGCGAAGCCGCTAAACAACATAACAACAAGCCGCTGTCACAGGCGCTGAAAATCATCATGAACGCCTTTTATGGCGTGCTGGGCACCAGCGCGTGCCGTTTTTTCGATCCGCGTCTTGCCTCCTCTATTACCATGCGCGGCCACGCTATCATGCGTAAGACCCGCGAACTGATAGAAGCACAAGGCTTTGAGGTGATTTATGGCGATACCGACTCCACCTTTGTCTGGCTGAAAAAGGCCCACGATGAAGCCAGCGCCAGCGCGATTGGTCAGCAGCTGGTGGTGCACGTCAACCAGTGGTGGCACGCGCATCTGCGTGAGGAGTGGAATCTTGAGAGCGCACTGGAGCTGGAGTTTGAGACCCATTTTTGTCGCTTTTTGATGCCCACTATTCGCGGTGCAGAAACCGGCAGTAAAAAGCGCTATGCGGGGATGATTCGCGAAGACGGTCGCGAGCGCATGGTATTTAAAGGGCTGGAAACGGTGCGTACCGACTGGACACCGCTGGCGCAACAGTTTCAGCAGGAGCTGTACCAGCGCATTTTTCGCAACGAGCCGTGGGAAGACTATGCCCGTGAAACGGTCGCCAGCCTGATGGCCGGTGAACTTGACGATAAGCTGGTCTATCGCAAACAGCTGCGCCGCCCGCTCGCCGAATACCAGCGCAACGTGCCGCCACACGTGCGTGCCGCGCGTCTGGCCGATGAGGAAAACCAGCGTCTGGGTCGCCCCATGCGTTACCAGAACCGGGGCAGTATTAAATACCTCTGGACCACCTCCGGGCCGGAGCCACTGGATTATTTGCGCTCGCCCATAGACTATGAGCACTATCTGACGCGCCAGCTGGAGCCTGTGGCGCAAGGCATCCTGCCTTTTGTCGAGGGGGATTTTGCTACACTGGTAACAGGGCAATTAGGGTTATTTTGACAGGTGACGAATGCGTTACCTTCCAGTACCATAGCGCCCTTTCCTTTTTATTGAACCCAATTTTATACGCCCACCGCACCACGTGCGTGGGGTGAACTCCGCCCTGAATAATATGCTGATGCAACAGCATTTATGACGGGATGATTGCCTGCAAATTTCAGATAAACAGAGCCCAATAGATATGCCATTTACTCTTGGACAGCGCTGGATCAGCGATACGGAAAGTGAACTCGGACTCGGCACCGTCGTGGCGATGGACGCCCGCACGGTCACACTGCTCTTTCCTGCCATCGGTGAAAATCGTCTTTACGCCAGAAGCGACGCCCCTATCACTCGCGTAATGTTTAACCCAGGCGATGTCATTACCAGCCACGACGGCTGGCTGCTCAAGGTAGAAGATGTTCAGGAACAAAACGGGCTGCTGACCTATACCGGCACCCGTGAAGACACTCAGGAAAGCGGCGTACAGCTGCGCGAAGTGCTGCTCGACAGCAAACTCGTGTTCAGTAAGCCCCAGGACAGGCTGTTTGCCGGTCAGCTTGACAGGATGGACCGATTTGCGCTGCGCTATCGCGCCCGTAAATACCAGAGCGAGCAATATCGCCAGCCGTGGAGCGGCCTGCGCGGGATGCGTACCAACCTTATTCCCCACCAGTTGCATATCGCCCGCGATGTGGGCCGCCGCCATGCGCCGCGCGTGCTGCTGGCTGACGAAGTCGGCCTGGGTAAAACCATTGAAGCCGGGATGATAATTCACCAGCAACTGCTGTCAGGCGCCGCCGAGCGCGTGCTGATCGTGGTGCCGGAAACCCTGCAACACCAGTGGCTGGTCGAAATGCTGCGCCGCTTCAATCTGCGTTTTGCCCTGTTTGATGATGACCGCTACGCCGAGGCCCAGCACGAATCCGATAACCCGTTTGATACCGAGCAACTGGTGATTTGTTCGCTCGATTTCGTGCGCCGCAGCAAGCAGCGCCTGGAGCACCTGAGCGATGCCCAGTGGGATCTGCTGGTGGTGGACGAGGCGCATCACCTGGTCTGGAGTGAGGATGCGCCGAGTCGTGAATATCAGGCCATCGAACAAATTGCCAGCCACACGCCGGGCGTACTGCTGCTAACCGCAACGCCGGAGCAGTTAGGGATGGAGAGCCATTTCGCGCGCCTGCGCCTGCTCGACCCGAACCGCTTTCACGACTTTGCTCAGTTTGTTGAAGAACAAAAAAATTACCGCCCGGTGGCAGATGCCGTGGCACTGCTGCTGGCAGGCAACCGCCTGAGCAACGATGAACTCAATACCTTAAGCGAGCTGATTGGCGAGCAGGACATTGAACCGCTGCTGCAAACCGCGAACAGCGAGCGTGAGGGCAGCGAGGCCGCACGCCAGGAGCTGATTACCATGCTGCTGGACCGCCACGGCACCAGCCGCGTGCTGTTTCGTAACACCCGTAACGGTGTAAAAGGCTTCCCGCAACGTGAATTGCACACAATCCGTTTACCACTGCCCACCCAGTACCAGACTGCCATTAAGGTTTCCGGCATCATGGGGGCGCGTAAATCGGCTGAAGACCGCGCACGCGACATGCTCTACCCTGAGCAAATTTACCAGGAATTTGAAGGTGACACCGGCACCTGGTGGAACTTTGACCCGCGAGTTGAGTGGTTGATGGGTTGGCTGACCAGTCACCGTTCGCAGAAGGTGCTGGTGATTTGCGCCCGCGCCGATACAGCGCTACAGCTCGAGCAGGTATTGCGTGAGCGTGAAGGCATTCGTGCCGCGGTGTTCCATGAAGGCATGTCGATTATCGAACGCGACCGCGCCGCCGCCTGGTTTGCCGAGGAAGACACCGGCGCCCAGGTATTACTGTGCTCGGAAATTGGCTCTGAAGGCCGTAACTTCCAGTTTGCCAGCCATCTTATTATGTTCGACCTGCCGCTCAACCCTGACCTGCTGGAGCAGCGCATCGGTCGTCTGGACCGCATCGGCCAGGCCCATGATATCCAGATACACGTACCGTATCTTGAGAAAACCGCGCAGTCGGTGCTGGTGCGCTGGTATCACGAAGGTCTCGACGCCTTTGAACATACCTGCCCAACCGGGCGCACCATTTATGATGAGGTGCGTGAACCGCTGACCAACTACCTAGCCAATCCGGAGAATGCCGACGGTTTTGACGAACTGATTGCCACCAGCCGTAAAAAGCACGATGCGCTGAAAGCCCAGCTAGAACAGGGCCGCGATCGCCTGCTGGAAATTAACTCCAACGGTGGCGAAAAAGCACAGGGGCTGGCCGACGAGATTGCCGCGCAGGACAACGACACGGCGTTGGTCAACTTTGCGATGAACCTGTTTGACATCATCGGGATCAACCAGGACGATCGCGGCGAGCACATGATCGTGCTCACGCCGTCAGATCATATGCTGGTACCAGACTTTCCGGGCCTGCCGGAAGACGGCTGCACCATCACCTTTAACCGCGACGTGGCGCTGTCGCGTGAAGACGCGCAGTTTGTTACCTGGGAGCATCCGCTGATTCGCAACGGGCTGGATCTGATTCTTTCCGGCGATACCGGCAGCAGTGCGATGTCGCTTTTGAAAAACAAAGCCCTGCCGGTCGGTACGTTGCTGCTGGAGCTGGTGTACGTGGTGGAAGCCAAAGCGCCGAAGTATTTGCAGCTTAACCGTTTCCTGCCGCCAACACCGGTACGTATGCTGATGGACAAAAACGGCGTCAACCTCTCAGCTCAGGTGGAGTTTGAAAGCTTTAACCGCCAGCTGAGCGCGGTGAATCGCCATACCGGTAGCAAGCTGGTTAACGCTATTCAGCAAGACGTACACCAGCTGCTGCAACAGGCAGAAAGCCAGGTACAGGAAGAAGCGCAGGCGCTGATTAAAGCCGCGCGTGACGAAGCGGATGAGAAACTGAGCGCTGAATACTCACGTCTTGAAGCGCTTAAAGCGGTGAATCCGAACATCCGTGACGACGAACTGAGCGCGATTGAAAGCAACCGCCAGCAGGTGCTTGAAGCCCTGGAACAGGCAAGCTGGCGCCTGGATGCGCTACGCCCGATAGTCGTGACGCACCAGTAACCGGAGGCCGTATGATGGAGGCGTACAATCCGCCGCAGGAGCCGTGGCTGGTCATGCTGTATCAGGATGACCATATTATGGTGGTCAATAAGCCGAGCGGCCTGCTGTCCGTGCCTGGGCGGCTTGAGGAGCACAAGGACAGCGTGATGACACGCATCCAGCGCGACTACCCGCAGGCGGAGTCGGTACACCGCCTTGATATGGCCACCAGCGGCGTGATTGTCGTCGCGCTCACCAAACAGGCTGAGCGCGAGCTGAAGCGCCAGTTTCGCGAACGTGAGCCGAAGAAGCAGTACCTGGCGCGGGTAGGCGGTCATCCGGCGAAGGCCGAAGGGCTGGTAGATTTACCGCTGATTTGCGACTGGCCTAATCGGCCTAAGCAGAAGGTGTGCTATGAAACCGGCAAACCGGCACAGACCGAGTATCAAGTGCTGGAGTACGCGCCAGACAACACGGCGCGCATGCTTCTCAAACCGATTACCGGGCGCTCGCATCAGTTGCGCGTGCATATGCAGGCGCTGGGACACCCCATTTTAGGGGACAGGTTTTATGCCACGCCTGAGGTGCTGGCAATGGCACCACGGCTGTTACTGCATGCCTGGACGCTGACGATTACTCATCCGCAGTTTGGGAACTGTATGACCTTTAAAGCGCCCGTAGATTTTTAGTCTGGCCTGATATCTCAAAGGGCAACTAACGACGATTGCATATTGTCTTGCCGCACATCATCACGGTTGGTTGCCCCGTCTTTAATGGTCTGACAACCACAGTGCTTTAGCGCCATTCAGATACCAAAAAGGGGCTTTTCGCCCCTTTATCAGAAAATACGCGCGCAATGCGTAAAAGTCCGCATTTACTTAAAACCCTTTTGCTCTTTTATCAGCTCCCATGCCTTCTGAATTTCCTGCGTTTTCTGCTTTGCCATTTCAATCATCTCCGGCGGCAGACCTTTGGCAACCAGCTTATCAGGATGATGTTCACTCATAAGCTTGCGGTACGCGCGCTTAATGGTGGCCTGGTCATCATTGGGATTCACGCCGAGCACATCGCAGGCATCTGCAAGCGTGGGGCCACGCTGCGCCTGCGCGCTGCCGTGGCTATAGCCCCCCTGTCCACCTGCATCGCCAAACGAGGCGCCGCCCTGCATCATGCGAATAAAGTGCTCAAACTGCGCCGGGGAAATGCCCAACTCTTCACCGATCACCAACAACACATCACGTTCGTTGGGATGTAGCGAACCGTCTGACAGTGCAGCACGGACCTGTATTTCCAGAAACATCCTAATCAAATCAAAGCGGCCAAAACAGACGCTGCGCAGCTGACGCATCTTCTCGCGCAGTGGATAGCCGTTTTGCTTACCGGTGCGAAACGCCTGCTGGGCCGCAGTACGTGACTCACCGTGCAGTTGCATCTGGTCCATGAACCGTGACGCGAGCTGAATATCGGTCTCGGTCACACGCCCTTTTGATTTGGTCAGATGGCCCATCACCTCAAAGGTGGTGGCAAAAAATATCGCCTGACGCTGCTGTTGCCCGGCAAACCACGTGGTGCGACGCGCGCGCGCGCGGTCAAACATATGGCCGATAATAAGCCCGGCAACCACGCCCCAGAAGCCGCCGCCCATGAATAACGCCATGCCTACGCCAATCACTTTTCCCAAATACTGCATATACTCCCCAAATCGTCATGCCGACTGACAGAATTTGCATTATCATACCCGTCATTCTGAACGCTGCATAACGACCCGGCGCAATTCCGGCACGAGATGTACGCCCTGCGCCTGAAAATGGACGCGTAAGCAACAAAATCCTGCTCCAGCTGCCTGAATTATTTAGGCCGTAAAGCTGGCGTGCAGCTACCGAGTAAGTTAGTCTCTGGTCGTTTGCCGATGCGTAGCCACTGATGACGGAACAACGAAAAAAACGTATGAAAAAACGTATTCCCACCTTGCTGGCCACTCTGATTGGTTCAGCGATTTATAGCCAACAAGGGATGGCTGCCGACCTCGCCTCGCAGTGTATGCTCGGCGTACCCAGCTACAATCGTCCTCTGGTACAGGGCGATGCTAACCAGTTGCCTGTGACTATCAACGCCGAGAACGCCAAAGGCGATTATCCGGAGCGCGCCGTATTTAGCGGTAACGTTGATATCGAACAGGGCAACAGCCGCCTGCAGGCCGACGAAGTTCAGCTGCATCAAAAACAGGTGGCAGGTCAGGCCGACCCGGTTCGCACGGTCGACGCGTTGGGTAATGTGCATTACGACGATAATCAGGTCATTCTGAAAGGTCCGAAAGCCTGGTCCAATCTGAATACCAAAGACACCAACGTCTGGCAGGGTGACTATCAGATGGTTGGTCGCCAGGGTCGCGGCACGGCAGACGTCATGAAGCAGCGTGGCGAGAACCGCTACACTATTCTGGAAAACGGCACCTTTACCTCCTGCCTGCCTGGCACCAATACCTGGAGCGTGGTCGGTAGTGAAGTGATTCATGACCGCGAAGAGCAGGTTGCCGAAATCTGGAACGCGCGTTTTAAAATCGGCCCGGTGCCGGTTTTCTACAGCCCCTATCTGCAATTGCCGGTGGGCGATAAGCGCCGTTCTGGCTTTCTTATCCCGAATGCTAAATACAGTCGCAGCAGTGGTATGGAATTCACTATTCCTTACTACTGGAACATCGCGCCTAACTTCGATGCGACTATTACACCGCACTATTACCAGCAGCGCGGTGGCGTACAGTGGCAAAATGAGTTCCGCTATCTGACCACGCCAGGTGCCGGTACTATCGCGTTTGATTACCTGGGGTCTGACGATCAGTACACGCAAGATCACCCCAATGAGAACCGCGATCGTCGCTGGCTGTTCTTCTGGCGTCATGCCGGGGTGATGGACAAAGTATGGCGTTTTAACGCTAACTACACCAAAGTCAGCGACCCGTATTACTTCAATGATTTCGATTCCGTCTATGGCGACAGTACTGACGGTTACGCTACGCAGAAATTCAGCGTCGGCTACGCGAATCAGAACTTCGACGCCACCGTGTCCAGCAAGCAGTTCCAGGTGTTCGACACACAGCGTAACCGTAACTCCTATCGCGCCGAGCCGCAGCTGGATCTGAATTATTACCTCAATGACCTGGGTCCGTTTGACAGCCATCTGTATGCCCAGGCGGTGCGTTTTACTAACGTTAACGACAACTATCCGGAAGCAACGCGTCTCCACATTGAGCCTACGCTCAGCCTGCCGATGTCCAATGGCTGGGGTAGCCTGAATACCGAAATGAAAGTCATGGCGACCCACTACCAGCAGAACAATCTGGACCGCTATCGTTACTACGTGCGTAATAATGCCACGACCAGCGCGGCGGCAGCCAAGCTTGAAGACAGCGTTGACCGCGTAATGCCGCAGTTCAAGATGGACGGTAAGCTGGTATTTGAGCGTGATATGGACTGGTCACAGGGCTATACCCAGACGCTGGAGCCACGCGCACAGTACCTGTATGTGCCATACCGTAATCAGAGCAATATTAACAACTACGACTCTTCATTCCTGCAGTCTGATTATACCGGCCTGTTCCGTGACCGCGCTTACGGTGGCCTGGACCGTATCGCCTCGGCAAACCAGCTCACTACCGGTGTTACTTCTCGCGTTTATGATGATGCTGCCATTGAACGTTTTAACGTTTCTGTGGGTCAAATCTACTATTTCACCGAATCCCGTACCGGTGATGACAATATCAACTGGGAAAAAGACAAGAAAACCGGGGCGATTGCCTGGGCAGGCGACACCTACTGGCGCATCACCGATCGCTGGGGTCTGCGCGGTGGGGTGCAATATGATACGCGTCTGAGTAACGTTTCTACCGCCAGCGGCGTTGTGGAATACCGTAAAGATGCTGACCGACTGATGCAGCTGAACTACCGCTACGCCAGTCCGGAATATATTCGCGCTACACTGCCGTCTTTCTCTTCCTCTGCGCGCTATAAAGAGGGGATTTCTCAGGTGGGCGTCACCGCAAGCTGGCCGGTTGTCGACCGGTGGTCATTAGTGGGTGCGTATTATTACGACACTAATGCCCATCAGCCAGCCGACCAGATGGTGGGTGTACAGTATAACTCCTGCTGTTACGCTATCCGCGTCGGTTACGAGCGTAAGCTCAACGGTTGGGAAAATAATAAGAGCGCGTTTGACGAAAGAATTGGTTTCAATATCGAGCTGCGCGGCCTGAGTTCCAACTACGGCCTGGGCACGCAGCGTATGCTGCGCTCGAACATTCTGCCGTACCAGAACTCGCTATAATGTGATGTTAAAAATAAATCCGCTATGCGGTTTAATCAGAAATGGAAAGTGTATGAAGAACTGGAGAACGCTGCTTCTCGGTATCGCTCTGGTAGCGAATACCTCCTTCGCCGCCCCACAAGTTGTTGATAAGGTCGCCGCTGTAGTGAATAACGGCGTTGTGCTTGAAAGCGACGTTAACGGCCTGATGCAGTCTGTAAAACTGAATGCCATGCAGACCGGCCAGCAGCTTCCGGACGATAACACGCTGCGCCATCAGATTCTGGAGCGCCTGATTGTCGATCAGGTCATTCTGCAGATGGGCCAGAAGGGCGGCGTTAATATCAGCGACGAACAGCTTGATAAAGCCATCGCCGATATCGCTGCACAAAACAACATGTCTTTAGATCAGATGCGCAGCCGCCTGGCCTACGAAGGGATCAACTATCCGGCTTATCGCAGCCAGATTCGCAAAGAGATGATCATTTCAGAGGTGCGTAACAGCGAAGTGCGCCGCCGCGTCACCATTTTGCCGCAAGAAGTTGAACAGCTGGCAAAACAGGTCTCTAACCAGAACGACGCCAGTACCGAGCTTAATCTGAGCCACATCCTGCTGCCGCTGCCGCAAAACCCGACCGCTTCTCAGGTTAATGAAGCAGGCGCTCAGGCGACCTCCATCGTTGAGCGTGCACGCAGCGGTGAAGACTTTGGCAAACTGGCTATCACCTACTCTGCCGATCAGTCCGCGCTTAAAGGCGGCCAGATGGGCTGGGGCCGTATTCAGGAACTACCGGGCATTTTCGCCCAGGCACTGACCACCGCGAAAAAAGGCGATGTTATCGGCCCTATCCGCTCTGGCGTTGGCTTTCATATTCTGAAGGTTAACGACATGCGTGGTGAGTCACAGAACATTTCCGTTACGGAAGTCAAAGCGCGCCACATTCTGCTTAAGCCGTCGCCTATCATGACCGATCAGCAGGCGCGCCTGAAGCTTGAAGAGATTGCGTCTGATATCCGTAGCGGCAAAACCACCTTTGCCGAAGCGGCGAAAGAGTTCTCACAGGATCCTGGCTCTGCTAACCAGGGTGGCGATCTGGGTTGGTCGATGCCGGATATCTACGATCCGGCGTTCCGTGATGCGCTGATGCGCCTGAACAAAGGCCAGCTGAGCGCGCCAGTTCATTCCACTTTTGGCTGGCACCTAATTGAGCTGCTGGACACCCGTAAGGTGGATAAGACCGATGCCGCGCAAAAAGATCGCGCCTATCGCATGCTGTTCAACCGTAAGTTCGCTGAAGAAGCGCAAACCTGGATGCAGGAGCAACGCGCCAGCGCTTACGTAAAAATCCTGGACGGCAATGGCTAATACTCCCCGTGTGGTCATCACTCCCGGCGAACCCGCCGGGATTGGCCCAGACCTGGTTATTGCGCTTGCACAACACGACTGGCCCGTTGAGCTGGTCGTTTGTGCTTCTGAGACACTGTTGGCCGAGCGAGCGGCGCTGCTCGGTCACACCCTTGAGTTTCTTCCCTGGCAACCGCATCTCCCTGCCCGCCCACAGCGCGCAGGCACACTGACCGTTCTGCCCGTGGCGTTACATGCGCCAGTTACACCCGGCAAACTCGATGCGCGTAACGGCAACTATGTTGTCGACACGCTGGCTCGCGCCTGCGACGGCTGCCTCAGCGGTGAGTTTGCTGCGGTGGTGACCGGCCCGGTGCACAAAGGCATTATCAACGACGCTGGCGTGGCATTTACCGGCCATACGGAGTTCTTTGAAGCCCGCTCAGGCAGTACGAAAGTGGTGATGATGCTGGCAACAGAAGAGCTTCGCGTGGCGCTCGCGACTACGCACCTGCCACTAAGGGCGGTAGCGGATGCCATCACGCCTGCCTTGTTGCGCCAGGTACTGGCTATTTTACATCACGATTTGCAGACCAAATTTGGTATCACTCGCCCGCATATTCTGGTCAGCGGCCTCAATCCACATGCTGGTGAGAGCGGCCATATGGGTACTGAGGAAATGGATACCATCATTCCCGTGCTTAACGAAATGCGCGCTGGCGGTATGCATCTCACGGGTCCGCTGCCTGCAGATACCCTGTTCCAGCCGAAATATCTTGAAAGTGCCGATGCCGTGCTGGCGATGTACCACGATCAGGGACTTCCCGTGCTAAAATACCAGGGCTTTGGCCGTGCGGTGAATATTACGCTTGGCCTGCCTTTCATTCGCACATCGGTTGACCACGGTACCGCTCTTGAACTTGCGGGTCAGGGGACCGCCGATGTCGGCAGTTTTATTACGGCGCTTAATCTCGCCACGAAAATGATTTTTAACAGTCAATGAATAATCGAGTTCACCAGGGCCACCTCGCCCGCAAACGCTTCGGGCAAAACTTTCTCAATGACCCGTTCATTATCGACAGCATCGTCAGTGCGATTAACCCGCAAAAAGGCGAAGCGCTGGTTGAAATCGGCCCGGGTCTGGCGGCACTGACCGAACCCGTGGGCGAACGCCTCGACAAGCTGACCGTCATCGAACTCGACCGCGATCTGGCCGCACGCCTGAAAACGCATCCGTTTCTTGGCCCTAAGCTAACCATTTATCAGCAGGATGCCATGACAATGGACTTCGGCGAGCTTTCCCGCCAGGAAGGCCAGCCGCTGCGCGTGTTTGGCAACCTGCCGTATAATATTTCCACGCCGCTGATGTTCCACCTGTTTAGCTATACTGATGCCATAAAGGACATGCACTTTATGCTGCAAAAAGAGGTGGTCAATCGCCTGGTGGCTGGCCCAAACAGCAAAGCCTATGGCCGCTTAAGCGTGATGGCACAGTACTATTGCCAGGTAATTCCGGTACTGGAAGTGCCGCCAGGCTCCTTTACGCCGCCGCCGAAGGTTGATTCGGCTGTTGTGCGCCTGGTTCCGCATGCGCAATTACCGCATCAGGTAAAAGAGCTGCGTATTCTGAGCAGACTGACAACCGAAGCCTTTAACCAGCGCCGCAAAACGATTCGTAACAGCCTGGGGAATCTGTTCAGCCCAGAAGTGCTGACAGAATTGGGTATCGATCCCGCGCTGCGTGCAGAAAACGTATCCGTGGCGCAGTACTGCCTGATGGCAAACCATCTGGCAGAGAATCCGCTACCGAAGGAGAGCTGAGCCATGTCAGATACGCCCCGTGTTTGTGTGCAGGTACAGAGCGTTTACATCGAATCCCAGTCGGCTCCCGATGAGGAACGCTATGTCTTCGCCTATACCGTAACCATTCGCAATCTGGGGCACTGTTCGGTCCAGTTACTGGGCCGCTACTGGCTTATTACCAACGGTAACGGGCGTGAAACTGAGGTTCAGGGCGAGGGCGTTGTTGGCGCCCAGCCACATATTGAACCTGGCGATGACTACCAGTATACCAGCGGTGCCGTCATTGAAACGCCGCTGGGCACCATGCAGGGTCATTATGAAATGATCGACGAGCAAGGTCGCCCGTTCCGCCTTGATATTCCGGTCTTCCGACTGGCTGTTCCCATTCTCATTCACTGATAATCACATGTCGACATACCTGATTGGCGACGTTCACGGCTGTTACGATGAACTGCTCGCACTGTTAAAGCAGGTTGAGTTTACGCCTGGCAAGGACACGCTGTGGCTGACTGGCGATCTGGTAGCGCGCGGTCCCGGTTCTCTGGATGTACTCCGTTTTGTGCGCAACCTCGGTGATGCGGTACGCATCGTGCTCGGCAATCACGATCTACATTTGCTGGCGGTCTATGCGGGCATCAGCCGTAACAAACCCAAAGATCGCGTTAGCGCACTGCTCGAGGCACCCGATGCCGACGAACTGCTTAACTGGCTGCGCCGCCAGCCTTTGTTGCAGGTCGATGAAGAGAAAAAGCTGGTAATGGCCCACGCCGGGATTACGCCCCAGTGGGATTTGCCGA
This sequence comes from uncultured Enterobacteriaceae bacterium, assembly GCA_966185765.1. Lineage (GTDB taxonomy): Bacteria > Pseudomonadota > Gammaproteobacteria > Enterobacterales > Enterobacteriaceae > CBIFVZ01. Next base: position 24,784 of record CBIFVZ010000022.1, read on the forward strand.
CAGCTGTCAACTGCGCTCGTGACGTAGAAGCGGTACTGTCCAGCGACAGCTATCCGCTGTTCCTGGATGCCATGTATGGCGATATGCCAAACAACTGGAGTGAAGAGCTGACCGGGCTGGCACGCCTGCGCTTTATCACGAATGCCCTGACGCGCATGCGCTACTGCTTCCCGAACGGGCAACTGGATATGTACTGTAAGGATACGCCGGAAAATGCCCCGGCCCCGCTCAAACCCTGGTTTGCCATCCCCGGTCCGGTGTCACAGGCCTACAGTATTGTATTTGGCCACTGGGCTTCGCTTGAAGGTAAAGGAACACCTGAAGGTGTTTATGCGCTTGATACCGGCTGTTGCTGGGGCGGCACACTCACCTGCCTGCGCTGGGAAGATAAGGCTGTATTTACCCAGGCCTCACATCGCCAGAGCAACAATGATGACGAAACGGCGGCGGTGGCTTCGTAACGCTTTTATACATAACCACTGATGTGAAAAAGGAGGCTAATGCCTCCTTTCAGATTGCTGACAAAGAAGGAAAAAACGTGGTTTTTTCTTCTTTGTGGTTAGCAGACGAAAATCAATGAATTGATTTTCCCTATTTTTTATTGGGTGTCATTCACTCTGTCTGAGACAGGATGAGGTTTATCATCAGTCTCAAAGGAGGCTAAGGCCTCCTTTTGATTGCTCGCTTTTACTCGCGTCGCTCCAGGATTTCAAAAAAACAACCGTGTGAATTGTTCTCGTCCGCGTCGCGAAACTCGCTGAACACCGGCTGCCATTCATCCGGCTCGTATTCGGGGAAGTGCGTATCGCCTTCTACCTCAACATCTATGTGCGTCAGATAGAGGCGCTGGGCCAGCGGCAGGAATTGCTCATAGATGCGGCCACCGCCAATCACCATAATCTCTCCCACATCGCCACCGGCTGCAATAGCGTCGTCAACCGAACTCACCCAGGTGACACGTTCATCCGTCCCTGGATGACGGCTGATAACAATATTCTTCCTGTCCGGGAGCGGACGGCCAATAGATTCCCAGGTCAGGCGTCCCATAATGACCGGTTTGTTAAGCGTATTACGTTTAAACCAGGCGAGATCCGCCGGTAAATTCCACGGCATGGCGTTTTCCATACCAATAACGCGATCTGCCGCCAGTGCAGCAATCAGACTGATCATGTGAAAAATCTCAGGGGATGAAAATTGTCGCCACTATACGGAAAGCATAATCTGGCGTCGACTGTCTGCCGACCAATTTTTACTGCCGTTATCCGACAGCATCTGGATAGCATGGCAGACAGTATAACGGGACCGCTGATTGTTACGCGTAAAGTAATTGCAACGGCGCGTAAATAAAAGCCATGATCCGTACTACACGCTTTGTCAGCAAGCGGGTATAGTGACGCCATTGTCTCTTTTATGGGCGTTTCGCCATGCTGGAAACCACCTTTTTTATCGCAACTATCGCCACTCTGGGCATGATTTCACCTGGCCCGGACTTCTTCCTGGTGATCAAAAATGCAGCCCGCTATCCGCGTGCAGCAGCCCTGATGACGAGTGTTGGTGTGGTTTGTGGCGTCATGACGCATATGAGCTACTGCGTAGCAGGGCTTGCCGTGGTCATTACCACCACACCGTGGCTGTTTGGGTTACTGAAATATGCCGGGGCAGCTTATCTGGTGTGGGTTGGACTGCACGCGCTCTTTTCTCGCGGCGACAGCAAAATGGATGTTAACCAGTATACACAGCAGCAAACCTCGCTGAAAAAAGCCTTTATGCAGGGTTATCTGTGCAATCTGCTCAATCCAAAAGCAACCCTGTTCTTTCTTGCGATGTTCACCCAGGTGCTGAGCGTGGACTCAGGCTTAGGTGAAAAACTCTGGTATGCCGCGGTTATTGTGGGACTTTCCGTATTGTGGTGGCCACTGCTGGTGCTGCTGATTCAAAGTGAACCAGTGCGCAAAGGGCTGGCGAAAGCACAAAAGATTGTCGATAAGCTGCTGGGTGGCGTGCTGATTGCCCTGGGCGTGAAAGTGGCGCTGAGCTGAGATCCATCACTATTAAACACCACTCTCATTCACCCGCCCTGCGTTCGCCCGCAGGGCGGACAATAATCGGCGTTACGTCCGCTTTGTTTATGCAAAGCAACCGTTAGCCTCCTCTTCTGCCGGATGCGTCGGCATCAAGACTTTTTTTCACTAGCCGGGCAGCCGGTATCAACACCTTCGACAATCCTGACCAGTCCGTTACCTGCACCGGTCGCAGCGACGCTGGCGTGGGCGCAATGGGAATGAACACATCCTTTTGCGTACCGTGCAACCAGACGGCAACCAGATGTAAGGCCGCTACCGACAGTAAACGCATCTCATAATCGTCATCATCCAGCAAAGCGCTGTTTTCTGCCTGCCGGAGCGCGTTAACCGTCGCGGGCGCGACCGGCCCAATGTTCAGCGATGAAAACGTCAACGTATCATCCTGGTCAACAAGCTGGGCATCCATCACCGCTTCGCCATTGATAAACACCAGTCGATGCCAGTTGCCCGCGATGGCGTTGTCCGGCCCGGCCCCTGCCAGCAGTGAGTCAAGCGTCAGGAAATAACCCTGCCAGGCAGGGGAAAGTGAAAAATGTGCGCTTGCGGCGCGAGGCAATTCGCGTTGCATACTAAACGCACGGGAGGTAAGTGCCACTTCCAGCGCCGGGCGAATACTATCTTCACTTCCGGCAGGCGCCGCAGGAAAAATAATCGTCATGATGCGTTCTCCAGCGTATTACAGGTGAAATAACTGTGCGTCCAGGTGCCGCCGCCGTTATAAAGCACGGGAAAAGCGTAAATAAAATTCAGTGAATAACCATAAATAGAATCCGCGACCATAATATAGCTGTTGTCATAACCATAAATCGCCATGAAATGCGCACCGCCACCGTTCCAGGCGCAGCGTAAACCAACGGGTCGCCCTATGTTAATTTGCCGTTCAACCGCGTCTGGCTGAAGCCGGGTCAGCACCATTTCTGAGAAAGTTCGGGTAATTTTCAGCGCGCTGTCCAGGGTGCTGGGCACATCACAGGGCCGCGGCTGTTTGCAGCATTCCCTGTCAAGCTGTGCGCTCGCCACGCCACACTGGGTCCAGCTGCCGGTCTTGTAATAATTTCCCAGGGATACCGCTACCGCAGACCAGCACCAGTTACTTTGCTCCTGCGGCTGCATAATAAAATCCAGCTTTACCGGTGTTGACGCTGTTTGCCGGGTTAGTGCAGAGCCCCCAGGCGTGAATTGAGTCATATGATGCATCATGCACTCGGGAAGCCGCGTATCTCGCGTCAAGGGGGGACGAGACGTTTCGTCATTAACTAACATTGTCATCTCCTGATGAAATAATTCTTATAAAAGTGGCAGGGTTCTTTTCATTATCTTGCGGCACGTCAGAAACCGAATATTCACCCCCTGAATATCTGAGGGAATAATTACTCGAACACACCGAAAAACATACCGCACATGAAAAAACTGATAAAACAAATGAAAATTAACAAGGCACAGCCAACCCGGCAAATACAATATTTATTGCCACCGAAATAAATATTAATTTAAAAACACCCCGAGCATAACAGGAGAATTGATTTACGCGTTCCACCGCTCGCCTTACGCCGCCCTGCCCCCTGTTAAGACGCCTCCAAAGCCTGCTGGTTTACACTTTATTTCCACCAGCATTAATTACACTCAATCACATATCCCACCCCACGCACGGTTTTTATTATTTCACTGCCCAGTTTTTTTCTCAAAAAATGCATTTGTAGCGCAACACTATTGTCATTTAAATGACTGTAACTTGCTGCTAATTTTCTTCGCATAATTGCTTTAGGCACCACACGATTTTTATGGCGCATCAGCACCTCCAGCAGTAAAATCTGCTGGCCAGTGAGTTCGACCTCCTCTCCTTGCTGATAAACCTTACGTTCCGCCAGATTAAGCACCAGGCTGTTACAGATCAGCGTTGCAGGAGCATAATATTCTTTGTGGCGAATGAGCGCTCTGAGCCTGGCATCCAGTTCTTCAAGATTGACAGGCAACCAGATATTACCATCAGCACCCGCGTCAATGACTTCCAGCGTCTGCAACAGCGAGTCTGGCATACTGATAGTCAGGATGGGAATATCGGGAATCAACAGCTTAAACTTTTTAATATATTCACAGCGTACTGCGAGGGTAAGATTACCACCAATCACCACGCAATCATATTGTGTATTCAGCAGGGCCTGCTTTCCTTTATAGGGTTCATAATACACATCCATATCAAACCCTCTCATCTCCAGATAATGTTTTATCCCTGAAGACATGAGATGATCGTTGCTAATCAACATTACCTTCATGATTACCTCACATTGTCATACAATATGCAAAATGCTCACGTCATAAAACCGCGCTAGCAGAAATAAAAAATTATCAGGCAACTCTTTTTTATCATTTATAACGTTACCCCATTAATTACTCTGCGTTGTAAAACCTCTGATAAAGCTCTGTGACCGGAGCCATCATTAAATATATATTACGCACAATGCCATCCAGAAAAAAAACAACAAAAAGAATAATAACAAAGAGAAAAGGAGACCTGACGTGAAAGGGATTTTTATTTATTAATCAAATAAAACAGCAACAGCGAATAAGCGGGTTGTTTCCGGGCTGGTAAAAAACCGGGAGGCCTTGCGCCTCCCGGCTTGTTTTAGAAGTTATATTTTACACCAAGCATACCAGTGGTTTCATTGTAGCCCTTATCACCAATCTGCTCGCCAATATTTGCCCATACCGACAGCTTCCTGTTAATCTGGCCTTCCACTCCTAGTTTCAGCTCAGCCACATTTCTGGTGCCCTGCCGGTTCACCGTAACGCCGTTTAGCTGTGTGCCAAACGCTCTGGTATTGTGGATCCAGTTCAGCTCAGTATAAGGCTGGAACTGGCGTGACTTACCTTCATCAGCCGCATGGTGGCCTCGCAGCAGCGTTCTGAAACCGAGACGTGTCTGGATATTGCCATCCCCTTTGCCTTTAACCGCAGTGCCGTTGGCTTCACGGTGGTCGTCTGCTTTAACCCCCATCCACACTACCTGCGCCTGCGGCTGAATCAGCCATTCCATCTGCGAGCCACGGCTACCGGTGAAGCGGCCCAGCGACCACATATAGCCTGCTTCAAGCGATGCCGTGAACCCTGAGCTATCCCAGCTTTCACTGCCAATATCATTCCCCTTCACGGTGTTATTAAACCAGCTGTACTGAAGCCAGCCGTCAACGTAAGGCCCGTAGCCGGATGCCTCATCGGCGTTCCAGGTGCCATATACTCCAACGCTGTAACCGCTAACGTTGCCTTTAGTATTGTTGGCATTCACCATTGAGCGCGTTGTACTGTTCTGGTGGCCATAACCGGCCATCGCCCCAATGTTCCAGCGATCGTGACCGGTATAGCTGCCCGACGCCAGAGAGCCTCCCATCTGTACAACATAGCGGTTACCGGTGGTTTTCAGCTGCCCGTTACCGCTATGTGAACGGCTGTGACTGCCCACGTTACGCAGCCACAGGCTGGTGTCTTCCTGCTCGCCGGTTACCGGGTTGATATACAACGTTTGTCCCTGACGATCGTAACGCCGTGACAGGAACATCGTATTGGCGGCGGCAAGGCTCTCTGCATAGCTGCCTGCCTCCGGGCGTATAGCACTTTCTTTACCGGGCTTGCTACCGGTGTCAGGTTTGCTGTTATCGTCCGGCTGCTCAACGCTGCCTCCACCTGTGATATCACTGGTAAGATACCAGTTACCCGCATGGGTCGCCTGTCCACGCACCAGCGTGTAGTCATAGGCTCCGGCGACAATCCTGCCGTTCTGGGTAAACTCGCCATCAGAGCGGCCTTCAATGGTAATAATTTCAATACCGTTCAACGTCTGCGCCCCGCTGCCGCCCGCGTTCGTCACGCTGACCGATGTCGTGCCCGAGGTATTGCCTTTAACAATCAACCTGTCGGTAGCAGAGCTATCGTCGCCCAGAGCGGTGTTGAGGTGCAGCGAGCCACCGTTGCCCGTATAGTCGCCTTCAATTATCAGCTGGTTTCCGACAGATTGCGTGCCGCCCGACAATGACATCCGGCCACTGTTTTGCACAGATCCGCCAACGGAGAAAAGCGCGGGTGTTGTTGACGGCTTGTCACCGCCCACGAGCAGCGTGCCACGGTTTTCTATATCACCCTGTACGCTGCCGAAACCGGACAACTGGCCGCTTTCCCCAACCGTGACGCTGCGGCTTGCCAGGGTTACCGGCGCCTGCACGCTCCCAAGCGTCAGGTTGCCCTGCTGAATGTCGGTATCACCGGTCAGCCCGGCGCTGTCGGCGGTGAGTGTGGCACTTCCGGCACCGGTTTTCACCAGATTGCCCGCGCCCTGAATCACGTTTGACACCGTCCAGTCTCCGGCGCTATTAAGCGTCAGCGTACCGTCGTTGTGGATCGCCGCCTGCCCCAGTTGGTCTGCTGAACCAGCGGTCAGCGAGGAACCTGCGTCAACGTTGAAGTGCCCGGCGAAGCCAGCATTGTCACCAGCAAGCGTCACCTGGCTGCCCGTCAGCGCCAGCTGGCCCTTCTGGCTTATGTTGTTGGCAAGTATGCCCTCAGCGCCACCCAGGGTGAGCGTCCCGGCAAGGTGGATATCCCCATTACCAAGGCCCTGCGTATGATCCAACTCGGCAGCGGCGCCTTCGGCAACGGTGGTCCGGGCGCTGAACTGCGTATTAGCACCGCTGACCGCCAATGTCCCGCCTGCCACAACCAGATGCCCGTCACCTGCCAGCGTGCCCGCAGCACTTCCCCCCTGTGCCAGCGTCAGCTCGCCGCCGTTAAGGTCAACCACCGAGCCTGCCGCCGCGCTCAGACTACCCACGGTCTGCGCATGACCATTCATATTAAAACCCGCCTCACCGGCAACCTTAAGCTGTGCGGTATTACCCAGCACCCGGCTGTTAAACATCGCCAGCGTACCGCTGCGAATATCCGTTATACCGGTATAGTCGTTGGCGCTGTTTGACAACGACACCACCTCGCCGGGCTGCCCGGTCACGGCCAGGGAGCCGCTGCCAGTGACCTGCGCGCTGAGATCGGCGGCGTTGCCGCTACCGCCCGCGGCGTCCAGTACCAGCGCCTCGCTCCCGGCGGTCAGCAGCGCAATGCCCTTCAGGCCGTAGTTGATATACAGGCCATCGCCGTCTGTGCCGCTGGTGAGGCGATAGTCGTACGTCCCACGCGCCGCCACGACGCCGTTTTGCACAATGTCGGACACCACGGCGCTGGAAATCGCGTTACCGCTGCTGTCGGTGAGCGTCAGGTTGCCGCCGCTGCCGATGACCTTATCATCGCTGCTGGCAAGTTGAATCAGCGCGTTGCCATCATCCTGAGCCAGTAATGGCGTATCCGGCGATACCGTGGGTGTATTATTGGTCACGTCGGTCAGGTTAACCTGCACCTGGCCGGTGCCGGAGAGATCCAAACGAGCGGTGGTGTGCAACGAATTATCCGCAACGGTTTTGCCCGGAGCCACGTCGCCAAAAATCACCGTACCTCCGTCAAACGCAAAGCGGTCAATGGTCTGTTGACCTTCCCCGAGCGTAATCACGCTCTGGTCGCCCGCCCGTAGCAGCATTTGTGACAGGGCGGCGGTATTGACGCCGTCTAAGGAGAACTGCGTATTGCCAAGCGCCAGCGTGCCAGAAAAGTCGCCGGTAATATCGCCAGAGGTAAATGAGAACCGATGACCGTTGGTATTCACCGCGACCGTGCCGCCCATCAGATTGCCGTCGTCATCCTCCCAGGTCCCGCTCAGTTGGTTAACCCATTCCCAGTCCTGGCTGGCATTGATATTAAGGCGACCGCCGTCATCAGTGGCATACCATCCTGAGTACAAACGAATCCAGGCATTACCCAGGTTTTTCTGTTCCGTAACATTAATGGCGCTGCCATCACTGATATAAAGATTACCAATAAAAGCTGTATTATCTCCCGAAAATGTGGTGGTGCCTGTTTGAGATTGAATATTACCCTCACCGTGAAGATTACTTTTTAGTTGATAATCATCCTCATTGTGGCGTATATTTAATGATGCATCATTCCAGGGCACATCAGCGTTTTTTTTATAAAAATAAATATCATCAACATTAATATTACCCGCACGAGTAATATCCCAGCCCCAAAAAGTCCCCGGCGTACCACCAATAACGAGTCCACCATACGTTATATGCAGTGCAGGTGCAGAAAGAGTTGCACCATTTGTAACAAAGATATAACTTTCAGGTTGTTCACTTAAAATGGAAGCAAAAATATCGCTGTTAGAACCAACAGATATTCCTTTGGCAGCAGAAAGCACAGATCCCTCATCGCTCACAGTAACAACGTTATATTCTGAACTTATCACCCCCGAGCCATCACCCGACCACTCACCAACCTGTAATCCCTGGTCAATGTGGACTTTTGCACCATTAGAGATGTGCAAAGCACCGTATCCGTCAGGGGACATATGAGGTTGTCCGCTCCCGTTCGCCTGTCCAACAACAATACTCCCAGTGACGTTTAGCTCGCTGCCTGCGCCATCGACCACCAGCGTTCCCCTGGCATTAGTGGGTTGATAAAATAAATAATCATATTCAGCGAGTATAATAGCCCCGCTGACATTTACTTTTCCACCGTCCTTGATATTCAGCGTCCCGGTGCCACCATTCGCACCAATAATAAGCTGACTGGTATCAAACTGACTTCCGCTACCAGAAACATTCATGGTGCTCGCACCACCGCTGTTTATCCTCTCCCTGTTAGTATACTGGAGCAATCCCCCAAGATTACTGGTCCCCTGAACCGTTAACCGGGCGCCGTTAATAATATCCAGTACTCCTGTAGCGGAACTGATACCGACTTGTAATGCATCCGCCGTCACATCACCGTTAGCGGAAATAACCACTTTGCCGCTGTTACCCTCACCGGTACCAATAGCGAGCAACGCGGCAGTGTACTGATAATCAATCAGATCCCCGGACGCGTTATTAAAAGTGTCTGCCGAAGCAGGCAGGTTTGATAGTGCCCCCATCACGGCAATAGCCAGCGGCGTTATTCTTTTCCCAGGTATCATATATCCCTCCAGGATAAACATAAAAATGAGAAACAATCCTTTTCAATAAAAACAAAAACTACTATTTTTTACATAATAACCCCCTGGCCCGGCGCAATACGCACGCGGACAATTATATTGTCAATAACGCTATCGCATTGACGCAGGCTCATCCCCCGGCAACGCGTAATATTTATTGTTTATTAATAAGCCTGTTTTTTATGAAGCGCCTTGATAATACCGTGAATATTACTCACGCCCATTTTCTTACATACGCTGCGGCGATAGCTGTATACCGTCGAGATGCTGACATCCATATTTCTGGCAATACGTTTGGCATCCATTCCTTTTTTCATCAGGATAAGAAACAGCGCCTCTCTGGAGGTAAACCCCGCTGAAGCAGCGTAATTTTCCTCGTCGCGGTCTTTTTTATTCGTTACTGTGCAAAAGATAAGCCCGGCTAAATTTGCCTCTATCGTCGCAAGGTCATTATTTACGCTCAGGTGATAAAAAGTCCCGTCTGAGTTCTCCAGCCCGCGGCTTAGAAAAATAACCTTTGAGAAATACATGGTTAATGTTTGATGAAGTAGCCAGTTCGTCTCGGCTCCAGGGTAATTGACCACCACGACCACGGGGTTGATGCTATGGCGCAGCTTGTGGTAATCCATTTCAATAGTGCTGCGACACCACAAAACCTCAACCTCGTCCTCGTTGCCGACCCGGCTCGCGCGCAGCATACTTTTTACCCCGAGAAAACCATAGAAGCATTTTGACAATACATACACAACAGCGGAAATACCGGGTGGCTCCATCGCGAAACGCTCTCGTAAAGGAGAGCGGGCGTTTTCATAAGACATGATTTCTGATGACATATATTCTTCCTGCTCCGTGATAAAAACTGACACCCTTTCCCTTTGGCTTTATATCTGTTCTGTGTCTGTATTTCTCCTGCTTCTCGCTAATCCCGCTCAGTAATCCATCATCGCCTGTTTTTCTTTTAACAGAAAAAAATTCGCCCTTCTAATTTTTTTTAATTAGCAATCGGCTCGTATTAAATATTTTAATCATGAAATTCTTAAGCCTTTTATACAGAGGCAATCTGTGATGCGTCAGGATGAAAGCGCGCACCTTGCCCTCCCTCCAGTTCTTTCAGAATAGCGTAGACGGTAATATAATTAACAACCTATCAACAAATGAGTACACGCAGACGTACAGCAGCATTCACAATAACCGATATAAAAAATAAGATTATCATGACCTGCCAATACAGATATTCCTGGCATCGGTAGATAATAAATTATTTAGTTGATTCTGCAACCCAGGAAAAAAAGCACAAAAAGACAAAAGCAACCTGATTAAAATCACATTGCTTTTCGTCATACATAATGCTGTTGAGCCACTGATTCCCGACGCCCACCGCAGGCGGGCGGAGGAACCGGCTGGCGGATTTGGTTATTGCGGCGTATTACCATCTCCTGGAGGTTCCTGGCCCCGACCTTATGGCATATTTTCCGTCTGTAGCTGTAAACCGTGGCAATGCTTACCTTCATACTTTTTGCGATGGCTCGGGTATCCAGTCCCTCCCTGAGCAGCTTCAGAAAATATTGCTCGCGTGATGACAGGGCATTATCTTCACCCTGCGGTTGCTCCTGCATGTCATGATTAAAAACCAGTCGCGAAAACGCCTGTTTTAATGCAGGCAACGAATTCCTGATGTTAAGAAAATAAAGGTTTTCTTCCTCGCCATACTGCCCCTGTGTCAGAAAAATCACTTTTGAGAAGTATTTCATAAATGTTTTATGCAGTAGCGCACTGTATTCAGCGCCAGGATACCCTGTAACGATAATCACCGGGTTGGCGCTTGACCTCACGTCATCAATATTAATCTCAAGAATATTGCGGCACTGCGCGATCGAAAATGCCCTTTTCCGTTGATCGCAATCAATGGCAGCGTCATCGAGAATATGCTCGAGCGAAATAAAGCTGAACTCGCATTCAGATAGCACAACAATATAGGTTGATTGCGCCCCACCAGAATATTTACCTGACATACACCCCAACTTAAGGATTTTCTAAAAAAGGCCGCCACATTAACAAGGTGAATGTAAATATGGCGCTTTTTATATGATTAATTTAAAAGTTTTCTTTACTATATTCTTCTTTAGCCACTAAATAGTGGTACATGTTATCGCGCCGCCATCGCGTTATTACTTTAAAAAATCACTGGTAATCAACGGTATAAATTACCTTACCGTTGGCGCTGCCCGCGGTGATATCGCCGGTGCGGATATAGCGTGCAAAGATGGGGATATGAAACGTGCTGCTGCCTAAATCAATAGTGCCGCCCCAGCCGGTAGTCAGGTCCATGATTCCAGCTGCGTCCGGGGAGGAAGAAAGCTGAATCCCCACGCCGTTGGCGTTATCACCATTGCTGCTATCGAGGGCGATAATGCCCTGGGTGGCGTCAATCAGGCCGGTGGATGAGCTAAAGCGCACCGCCCAGGTGTTGGCGACATTATCTCTGGGAGCCGGATAGTCACGTTCCGTTACTGTTTTGCCATCGGTAATATCATATCTTTTGGCAAAATAGCCACCCTGGCCGTAAAAGGCCCCATCGCACACCATGGTCAGGCTGCTGTCCACCCAGTCGGTGACATCGCCCACGCTGGTAAACTCGCGCTGATGACGGGTGCCCATATAGACCACTTTGTCCGACTCGGTAGCGTTGCAGGTTGGCTTATTCACCGACACTGTGCCGCTAAAAGTGATGGTCTGGATATGCCAGGTGGTTTTTACGCCATCGTCCCATTCCTCTGTGGCCTTGATAACGGGCAACTGCGCACCGTCAATCTCGCCATAAGAGACAGGTCCGGTTTTAATAAATTGATACCATATGATTGATGTAAAGCTCCCACTTGCTCCTCCTGTAGGTGCTGAAGATGAAGAGTCCATACTCCGTAGTGGCACCGCATTGCCTGCACCGAAACCGCCAATATTCACTCGGGCAACAAAACCGATACCGTCAATGCCGGTATTGTAGATTTTCCCACTGTACTGACCGATATCGCCATTCCAAACGCCCAGCGGTGCGCTCTCCACCGTAAACTCATAATACCTACGTGAAGGACCATCACATTCCACATGAAACAAACCATAAATTGAAGCATGCCCGGAATACAGTATTGCGCCTACCGGTTCCGACGAGCCGGTCAAGCGCGTAATATTGAACGGAAACACGGTAGTTCTTGGAAAAACAGAAGGATCCAGAGTTACGCCTGTATGGCCTTCTATCGTTTCCCCCGGCACAAACCTACAGGTCGCCTGAACCTCTGTCACCATCATCACACCGCTCAGCAATACCGCCCCCGCCAGCGCCGTCAGCCTGATTCCATGTCTTATTTTCTGATTCATTATCGTCATTCCCTCACTGACCGCACACCGCATTTAGCTCCTGCAAACTGGCGCTGCGCTTGCTTTCTTCTACCGGGCTCAGACGGTAGGTTACCCGACACTGCTGGTCGCCGCTGCGCCCCCATATGGCGGTTAACGTCCCGCTGTCCTGTTCCACGCGGGCGTAAATCTGCCCGCCCTGGCCAACATAGCCCACGACGTTACCGCCCGCGTCGCGCACTTCTGCGCCAAACGGCACCGGTTTCCCCCGGTAGGTTGTAGTCATTACCACCGGGCGGCCGCGCCGCGCGCTGTAGCTCAGCTTCACCACCGCCAGATCTCGCGGTGCTACTTTTTGCGCCGTATTTTCCAGCTCCACGCCGCTGTCGGTGCCAGCAAGATCGATGGCGACTTCATTCATCTGATAAGGATTGAGATACGGCACCGCCGCATAACCAAACCGGTCAACATAAACGCCTGAATAGCCGCTCACCTTCGCCCCTTCGGCCCCTTTCGCTTCTACCAGGGCAAAAGTATCCCCCTGGTGCGGACTCAGGGTCACGCCCCCACCGTGGCCAATGACGGTACCGCTTAAGCCCGCCGAGGCCGTTGTGTAGTGCTTGCCCGCGCTGAAGCTTCCCATCAACGAGGTCCACGGTGTGCGGTACTGCCCGTTACCCGCTACGCTGTTGCCCTTACCGCCATCCGCCGTTGATGCACTCAGGCCGTAACTCATCTGGTTCTCACGCCCTGCGCTACCGCTCATGCCTGCCTGCCACGCGTTACGTCCACCGCTGTAGCTGGTGTAGTTCATTCGCCCGGTCGGGGCGTTGGGCTGGCGGCCCAGCGGCAGGCTCAGGGTTAGCATCACGGTATCCTGGTTTTTCCCGGTCTGGTCATAGCTGCGCGCCCCGCTGATACCCCAGGTCACCCGCCGCCACGTATTGTTGTAGCCAATCTGGTACTGCTTATCGGTGCCGTGGGCGTTCCAGTAGTTTTGTATCGAGGCGCTGACGTAAAGCTGTCCCCAGCCGCTCAGCCCCTGGCTTGCCGTCAGGGTATAGCGGCTTTTGGTACGCCGGATGGTGTCGTTATTAAAGCCCCGCGCCAGCACGTCACGCGTCTGCATCGCGGTCAGGTAATCCATGTAGTGCGCCGTGGAAAAGCGGTATGCCGCCAACGAGAAGTTACTCTGGGTCTGGGTAATATTTTTACTGTAACTCAGGCGATAGCTCTGCCCGCTGTAGCTGTCGCCATCGGTGGAGCGTTTACCCAACTGCGCCCGTGCGTGGGTGATATCGAAGCTGAACGCGCCGAGTGGCGTGGCAAAACCGGAGCCAAGCTGGCCTGCCGCGTAGTGTTCGCTGCCCTGCACGCCACCATACACGGTGAAGCGGTTGGTCAGGCCATATTGCACGGTTCCCTGGATAAGCGTGGGGTCGTCAGGCAATGCATGCACATTCAGCCTGCCGCCAACCAGCTCATAGCGCGACTGTCCGGGGCGCAGCAGCTGCGTGACCGATGAAAACGGTACTTTGAAGCGCTGCTCGGTGCCATCGGCTTCGCGCACCGTCACCTCCAGGTCACCGCCATAGCCCGTCGGAAACATATCATCAATCACAAACTCGCCAGGGCTGACGGTGGTTTCATACACTACCCGGTCATTCTGGCGCACCGTAACCCTGGCATTGGTGCGCGCGATGCCGCGAATTTCCGGGGCGTAGCCGCGCCGGGACATCGGCTCCATGCGATCGTCGCTTTCGAGCATGACGCCGGTAAACGGCAGCGTATCAAACAGCCTTCCCGAGGTGCTGGTGCGCCCGCCGAGGAAGCGTCCCTTGAACTTAGGGATATCCCGCTGCACGTAGGTATTGATATTCTGGTAGTCGCTACCGGTATCTTCATTCCACGACCAGTTGCCAGTGTGGCGCAGATACCAGCCTGCGAGGTTAAGCCCACCGTTAATGGCGCTGTACATACTGCGGTAGCTGGTCTTATAGCCATCGCTGGTGTAGGCACTGGCGCTGTAACCCAGCAGCGCTGCCGGCACACCGCTGTCCCAGGCCGATGGCGGTACCGAGCCGCGCGGTACGCGCTCAACATACACCTGCGGCACGCTTAACATCAGCGATTGATCGCTGCTGTCGAAGGCGACCCGCGCCTGTGGAATAAGGGCTTGCAGATCAACGCACGCGCTCGCGTCAGCGCCGAGCGCCCCTTCCGGCAGCTTAAGAGGAAGCGTTGCCAATAGTGCTGGCGTCAGACACGGCGCTACCGTCTGGTCTGCCTGCTCACGAAAAGTGATATTTTCGGTGGTCTGGATCTGTTCGTTGAGAAAGATTCGGGTGCGAAACGTCCCCGGCGAGGCCGCACCGCCGTGAGCAAAACGCCTGAGATCCAGCGGAACGCTACTGCCCAAGGAAAGAAATGATGGGTCAAACTGCACCACTTCTGGTGCGGTCTGTGCTGACGAGGCTGGCAGGTAGACGGCTGTAGCAATGGCCAGCGACAGAAAAGCACGTCTTCCCGGATACACAAATCCCTGCATGGTAACCTCAGGCTGGTTATCTGATATTTTTAATAGGTCATCAGTGAATAAAAACGGGGCAATTCGCTACCAGGACGGGCGCGCTACTCCACGGTAAACTCCTGTTCCCGCGAAGCGCCGTAGTCGTCTATCCAGGTCACGGTAATCTTGCTTGTCGGGCTAAACCGGGCAGAAGGATAAGTCCGGCTTTCCAGGGGAGACACCATGCCAGCCTCGACCGTTTTGCCACCCTGGGTAATCGCCGTCAGGGAAAAGTAAAACGGGGTTGGGTTTGTTACTGTCAGCCCATCGCTACCCTGGCGCCAGGTGAGCTGCTTCACTACCTCTGGGGGGCTTTGTTTCTTTAACGCTACCGGGCGGTAGAAGAATTTGATGCGTGAGCGCACCGCCAGTTGCAGGTAGTTATCCTGCGCGGCGATGTGTTTTTCCGGCTTAGCCGGGATCTCCAGCACGTTCAGCCACCAGACCGACTCCCGGTCCTGGCGAAGCGCGGAGGCGTTAACCGCGCTGATGCGCAGAGATTGCCCTTTTCCGGCCTCTACCCGGTTAATCGGTGGCGTCAGTACAAAAGGCGTCACAATCTTATCCGGTGTGGCTTTAGCATCACCGTTATCAAGCCAGCTCTGAACCAGCACCGGACGCTTACCCATATTGGTCAGCTTGACGGTGATTTCCTTTACATCTGACGGGTAGATAACCCGCGT
Source organism: uncultured Enterobacteriaceae bacterium (assembly GCA_966185765.1). Classification (GTDB taxonomy): domain Bacteria; phylum Pseudomonadota; class Gammaproteobacteria; order Enterobacterales; family Enterobacteriaceae; genus CBIFVZ01. The sequence goes on from CBIFVZ010000022.1 coordinate 40,540, forward strand.
TCCGTCAATGACTACGCCCGCTTGTGCTGACATGCAGTACAGTGCGGACATTATGCAAAGCACAGAACCAGACAAAAATGTCGATGTAGGGATAGACATATACACTCCGTGTAAACGGGGGAGCGACACTCCCCCATAAGGATAACGCTGGTCGTCAGTACAACCGGGTCAGGCTGATGGCGTTAACATCCACCCATTACTGGTAGTCCAGGCTGTAAGTAACTTGCGAGGTGACAACGCCCGGCGTCGCAGCCGCTTCTGCGTAGTACTCAACAAAGTACGGCAGGCTGGCAGAGCCGGAAGTGATATCGACATAGCCAATCGCAGACGATCCGGTCTGGTTCTGGTCACCCACTTTAATCACACTGTCATCCTGGCCGTCGCGCAGCTGCAAAGTGACATTGGTCGCGCCTGTCAGATCGGTGTTAAGCAGACGGCCGGTCGCGCTATCAACGGTGTTACCTGCCTGGAAGAAGGCCTTGGCGGTGTTAAGCGCCGTGCCCGTGCAACCGCTCAGCGCCAGAGTGAACTGGGTTTTACCGGTTTCGGCACCCGGCGTTGCCAGCGCGGACGCGGAGCGCGTCGGCAGCGTTACGGTTGCATCCGCGCCCTGACCTTCAACATTTACATCACACGTCGAGTCGGTAATTGCGCCGTTAAAGGTAATGGTGCCGGTGTCCGCCGCCATTGCCCCAGCAGAGAACAGAGCAGAAGAAACCAGCGAGGCCATCAGAAGACGATTCATTTTCATGTTTTAAAACTCCATTTAATAAATAACATTCACCCGCCGGTTAGTCCTGCAGGTATTTAAGCATTAACGGTTACCCGATATTCAGACGCAGCGTTCCCTGGCGCATACGAAACTGTCGCCATTGCAAAGTCAGAAATAATCGTGAGGATCGTTAATGAGTACAATCAGCCCGCCCAGGGCGGGCTAATAACATCATTGCGTCACAAAAACCGTAGAAACGCAGAAGTCGCCCTGGCGTGGCTCATTGCGATAATATCCCGGCAAATTAATACGCCGACTGAATTACAATCAGCCAGTCCATATTCCTGCAGAATATTACGTTTAATCCGATAAACAGATTTCGGGGTCAGCATTGGCAGGCCGGTCACTGACTTTACCGGGTTGCCATAGCCAAGCTGAATGAAGATATTGAGTGCCCGTAGTGACGTCAGCTTGCGGCTCACGGGTATATAAGGGGCCGCATCCAGTAAGGCGGTTATCTCTGCTTCAGTGATATCTTTAGAAATCAGGCAGGGAAAAGAGCTGGGATTGCGTTTAGCCAGCGGTACTCCCACTATCATAATAAGTTTTGCCGCCAGCATCCGCGGAGTTTTCAGCATGCGGCTGCGCATATAATTATCACTCACCGCCAACACAACGACATCACCGGGAGCAGGTACCACATTTTGCCAGCCATCGTTTAAATTAATAAAAACCGTTTCGGCATAACGATGTTCCGCCACTTTCATTAAGCCATACAGAAAGTAAATATCGTCGCAGACAAACCAGTATTTCATTTAATACCTCATTTCATCCATAAATGTGCCAGAAATATAAAGTCAGTATGGCTTTAATCCGGGGGTATGCAGTCCTTTACATGCGAGGCAATATTAGCCAGAGGGGTCAAATTACGCATAATCGTTTAAAACGATCGATTGATTGCCAACAATCATTACAAGCTATTGGAATATCGTCCCCACCAGGCAGCCAATTTTGTCAAAAACACTAATAAGTTTACAACGTTGATTATTACCTCCATTAATCAAGCGCGGGGTAACATTATCAATCATTAGAGAAGGCAATTTCCCAGTTTTAAATGATAAAAAACACAATGCAATCAGAATAAAAAACCAAAAAATAAATAAGAATGCTCTGCAAAAAAAACCGACGAGACAAATAAGGTTTTTTCGCATGATATATCGCGAGATAAATGACTGTTAATGTGATGAAAAACGGATACAAAAGCCAAATAATCTTAATGGTTTATAGAATATTCCCAAAAACAATGTCCGGTGGAGTCTGGAAATATTTGTGATGAAAATCACTAAATGAAACTGGCAGGAAGAAAAAAACCATTGATAAAACGTGATTGATATCACGTCATTTGTTGCCTGATTTAACAAATTCGAGGATTTTCTTAAAAATAGCCCCTGTTTTCTTTTTAGAATTAAGAATATTAACAACAACACAAATAATGCGTATTAAAACTATTGCCAACTGACAGAACATTCCTTTGCCGCAGAGGAGTGCTGACAGGCAGCGGGCTATCTGTCTGTTGTTGCAGGGCGCGGAACCCGGGCGAAACATACCAGAGCAGCGATCGTGTGCGATGACTTGCTCCTCGTTTCAGCCCAACGTAGCGACGCGCCCCATCAACCCTAAAACAACCGTTATTCTCTTGCGGTCAGGCGTTCCCGTCACTCACCTACCACTAAGGGCGACGGTTTACTGAGAGATTTGTCGCCGCTGTGCCTGCCTTCCTCTGTGCCCTGCCAGCCGTGGCGCTGGATAATGTCCAGATGGGCGCGGTCTTCGCTGATGATTTCAGTGAGCATATCGCTGGTGCGCCGCAGCGCAGCGGCGCGGGCTTTGGTGCTGTCTTCACCAGCCACCATCTCTTCTACCATCTGCTGGTTGAAACGGCGGAACAGATCGGCCCGCTCGCGAGCCTCGTAACTCCCCAGCCCCAGTTGCTCCAGCGCCCGCCGTCCGGCCACCAGCGCACCTTCAAAAGTTTCACGTTCAGGATGCTCAATGCCCATCTGGCGCAGTCGAATATAGTGATCAACATCGCGCGCGCGGGTAACGATTCGCAAATCAGGAAAGTGACTTTTGACCAGCCCGGTAAGCTGCATGTTAGTTTCAGGATCGTCGATGGCGTTAATCAGCACCTCCGCCTTTGCCGCACCGGCCGATTCAAGCAAATCAAGACGCGTGGCATCACCGTAAAACACCTTCATGCCAAATTTACGCAGTGTTTCGATGTGGTCAGGATCGTGATCGAGAACCACCATTTTCACACCGCTGGAGAGCAATAAACGCCCGGCAATCTGTCCAAAACGCCCGAACCCGGCCACGATAACCCGGGGTTGCTCGGTATCAATCTCGTCAGCTTCACGCCCCTCGGCACTGTTATTTTTCTCCAGACGTGAGAGCAGCACCAACAACAGCGGCGTGGCGGCCATAGAGAGCGCAACGGCGAGCGTCAGTGATTTCGTCCAGCCATCATCCAGCACCTGTGCCATGCTGGCCGCGCCAAAAATCACAAATGCGAACTCACTGCCCTGCCCAAGTAATACGGCAAAACTGCGCCACTGGCGACGCGGCACCCGAAGCGGACGTGCAATCAGCCACAGCATGACGGTTTTAATTATCAGGAAGCCGAACAGCAGCGTAATGACCCGCAGCGGCGTATCGACCAGCGTGCCAAAATCCACAGACATTCCGACGCCGATAAAAAACAGCCCCAGCAGCAGGCCTTTGAACGGTTCGATGTCGCTTTCCAGCGCATGACGGTATTCGGAACTTGCCAGCAGTACCCCTGCCAGAAACGCACCCATCGCCATCGACAGCCCGGCCTCTTCCAGCAACAGCCCAAAGCCAAACACCAGAAACAGCGCCACGGCGCTGAACACTTCACGTAACCCGGAGCGCGCCACAAACCGCAGCAATGGGCGGGTGACATAGCGCCCGAGCAATACCACTAACGCAAGCGCACCTGCCACCTTGAGTGCCGAAAAGAAAAAAGCGCCATAAGTGGTGGCGGCACTGCTGCTTGCCAGCAAGGGGATCATCGCCACCAGCGGGATCGCGGCGATATCCTGAAACAGCAATACCGCAAAGGCACTGCGCCCCATTGGCGAAAGCGTCAGGTTACGTTCGTTCATCGCCTGCATGGCGATCGCGGTGGACGACAACGCCAGCGTCAGGCCAATCAGTAACGCCACTGGCGTACTCAGCCCCAGCAGTGCGCAAAAAAGGCCTAATGCCAGCCCACATGCCACCATTTGCAACGCGCCACCGCCAAACACCGAGGCGCGCAGCGTCCACAGACGCTTCGGGTCAAGCTCAAGGCCAATGACAAACAGCATCAGCACCACGCCAATCTCCGCGAAGTGCAAAATAGCCTGCGCATCGGTCACCAGCCGCAGGCCCCAGGGTCCGATAATGCAGCCCGCAATGAGGTAACCCAGCACCGAGCCAAGACCGAGCCGCACGGCAATCGGTACAATGAGCGCCGCCGAGCCAAGATAGATAAGCGCTTGTATCAGGCTATGACTATCCATGCGCCACCTCCTGCCATGTGGCCAGCCGCTGTTGATATGCCTGCGCCTGAGCGTTAAGCGTGTCGTCATCGCAAATAAACGTGCAGTGCATGGAAAATGGCTCCAGCCAGCGCAGCCCGCAGTAAAGCGCCGTCGCCTGTAAGGGCTGCCCCAGCACGGCAAATCCGGGGTTATCCCCAATATCAAAATGTTGCTCACCGCCGCCGGTGGTCACCGCCCACAGTACGCTTTTGCCGTGCAGCGCTTTGCCGCCTTCGCCATAAGCCCAGCCGTGAGCCAGCACTTTGTCCATCCACAGCTTAAGCAGCGGCGGTACGCTGTACCACTGCATCGGGTGCTGCCAGACAACGAGGCTCGCGCGATTAAGCGCTGCCTGTTCGGCGGTAATATCAATATTGAAGTCGGGATAAAGCTCATAGAGAGAGCGGATTTCTATGTTCGGAAGCGTCTCTGCCAGCTTAATCATCCGCCTGTTGGCATGGGAATGCTGCGGATAGGGATGCGCATAAATAATCAGAATCATGGATTCGCCTGTCTTTCACTGCGTTGTTGTTATGCATCACAGTGTAGACAGTAATCCGGCGGCTTACAGCGCGGTACAAAGAGTGGTGCGAAGAAATGCAGCAGCAACGCTGCCGCATGGAGAAGGCTTAATTATCAAGTTCGCTCATTGAGTTAACCCGGTCGCGGTTAATCTGTTCCGTCTTGCCGGTTTCCGCATTTTTGTAGGAAACCAGGCCGGTATCGTCATCCACCTGCGGCTTGCCGTCGGTAACAATGGTTTTACCATCGTTGGTTCTCACCGTCTGGTTGGATGAACAGCCGCTAACAAACAGTAGCGCGAGTGCGGTCAGTGAAGTCGTTACCAGTAGTTTCGTTCGCATTGTGCGCTCCCTTAATCGTCTGTTTTATTACCTTCGTTATTACACTATAGACAACGAAAGCGCGGTTAAAACTGTTACGCCCGAAAACCGGAACACTCTGAAGACAAAAAAACGGCTCCCACAAGCGGGAGCCGTCAGATTGCTGACAAAGAAGTAAAAAACGGGGTTTTTCCTTCTTTGTGGTTAACAGTCGAAAATCAATGAATTGATTTTCCTTATTTTTTTATTGGGCGTCGTCCATCCTGTCTGCGACAGGATGAAGCTTGCCATCCGTTTCACGGCTCCCGCAAGCGGGAGCCGTTACTTTTACAACGCTATTAACGCGGATTATTTTTTAATCTGCGCGTGCATTTCCTGTACGGAAGTCACCTTGTCGGTGGCGTCTGCTGCCAGCGCCATCGTGGTGGCAAAGCCACCGTTGAGCGTGGTGTCATAATGCACTTTGTACTGCAATGCACTGCGGCGAATAACACGTGAATCCTCAATCGCCTGGCGACCAGCCGTGGTGTTGATGATGTAACTGTACTCACCGTTTTTGATGCGATCCTGAATGTGCGGACGGCCTTCATGCACTTTATTCACCAGGCGCGGGTTTATGCCCGCCTCACCCAGTACAATCGCAGTGCCGTGGGTCGCATCCAGCTCATAGCCATGCTTAATGAGACGAGCGGCCAGATCCACCACGCGCTCTTTGTCACCCTCGCGCACGGAGAGCAGCGCACGACCGCTTTTCTTCATGGTGGAGTTACTGCCAAGCTGCGCTTTAGCAAACGCCTCCGCAAAGGTGCGGCCGACGCCCATTACCTCGCCGGTGGAGCGCATTTCCGGCCCCAGCAGCGGGTCAACGCCCGGGAACTTGTTAAACGGCAGCACCACTTCTTTAACCGAATAGTACGGTGGGATGATTTCTTTGGTGCAACCCTGCTCGGCAAGCGTCTTGCCGGTCATCACGCGCGCTGCCACTTTTGCCAGCGGCAGGCCGGTAGCTTTGGAGACAAACGGCACGGTACGTGCGGCACGTGGGTTGACCTCGATGAGATACACCTCATTATCTTTCACCGCAAACTGCACGTTCATCAGGCCGCGCACCTGTAGCTCCAGCGCCAGTTTCTGTACCTGCTGGCGCATTTCGTCCTGAATCGCCTGGCTTAGGGTATAAGCCGGTAGCGAACAGGCTGAGTCACCGGAGTGCACGCCCGCCTGCTCGATGTGCTCCATGATGCCGCCAATCAGCACCGTTTCGCCGTCACACACCGCGTCTACGTCAACTTCCACCGCATCATCCAGGAAGCGGTCCAGCAGCACCGGCGCGTCGTTGGAGACGCTGACCGCAGTCTGGAAATAACGCTTGAGGTCGGTTTCGTCATACACGATTTCCATCGCGCGGCCGCCCAGCACGTAGGACGGGCGTACCACCAGCGGATAACCAATCTCTTTCGCTTTCTCTACGGCCTGTTCGATAGCCGTCACGGTAGCGTTCGCTGGCTGCTTGAGCTTGAGGCGATCCACCGCCTGCTGGAAGCGCTCGCGGTCTTCCGCACGGTCAATCGCGTCCGGGCTGGTACCAATCACCGGCACACCAGCGGCTTCCAGCGCGCGCGCCAGTTTCAGCGGGGTCTGGCCGCCGTACTGCACGATGACGCCCTTCGGCTTCTCGATG